>JACMQL010000020.1 GCA_014377015.1 Actinomycetota bacterium | reverse complement strand
TCTCCCGAAGAAGCTATTATGGAATATTTACGTGGACACACCACAATCACAAATAGGGAAGCAAGGGCACTCACGCACATAACGGGTGAGCAAAAAATGAAAGGTACTCTGGGTCGCATGGTTAGGCGGGGTCTTCTCGAACAGGTACCCGGAACGCATCACGGATCGACCGCCTATCAGGTTCCTGCCAATACAACGACGGCTCTTTAGTCAAATTCGGTCGAGAGTGCCAAAAGGATGAGTGTTTGATGCATTGGCGTCTTGTGGGATCGGCTCAGTTGAGGCTCTGATTGGGGAATTCGCATAATTTAAATGAGTACATTGGCGAGCCCTCTTGTTCGTCAGTGGTTACTGCCACGATAGGCCCATGAACAGCGCAGCTATCGGTCTCGGCGGGATTATCGCCGGGGTAGTAATCGGATTTCTCCTCGCCCGCCTCAAGAGCGTCCAGAGCGAGGCCCTACTAGCCCAATCGGCTAAGACGATTCAGGAGAAGGACGAGCAACTCCTTCTCGCCAAAGGTTCGGTTCTGGCTCTGGAAAATCGGATCTCCTCCATGCAATCTGACCAGACCGAGACCACCCGTTTAGCGGGCGAACTCGCGGCGATGAAGAAATCCGTCGAACTCCTGTCAGCGCAGGCCAGAGACGCTGAGATAAGCCGCGTAACTGCAGAGCAGAAAATACGTAACGACCTCACCAATATGGCAACAACCAATAAATCACTTCTGGAAGAAACTTCCAAAATTGCTGGCGCACTTTCCAGTTCGCAAACGCGCGGAAAATTCGGTGAGGCTCAACTCGAACAACTCCTTGAAAGCGCCGGTCTTATTGAAGGTGTGCATTTCACTCGACAGAAATCCATGACTGGAGATGGCGACAAGGTAGGAATTCCGGATATCACGATTTCTTTTCCTGGCTCTAGCGTCCTCTTCATCGACTCAAAATTTCCTTTTGAAAGATTTCTTGACGCATTCGACACTGACGACCTCGTTCTGCGCGAATCCTTAATGGAACAGCACGCGAAGGATCTTCTCAAGCATGTGGATGCCCTCGCCAAGCGGGGCTACGCAAGTCGAGATGATTCGGCAAGTTTTGTCGTGCTCTTCGCCCCGTTTGAATCCATCCTCACCGAGGCGCTACGCGTGGATCCTCACTTGCTCGAAAAAGCATTTAGGAAAAGTGTCACGATCGCAACGCCTACAACAATGATGTCTCTTTTGGCCACCGTCGGTTACGTCTTTAGTCGAAACCGCCTTGCCGAAAGCGCGGCTGAGATTCAACAACTGGCAGGAACATTTCTCAAGAACGTCGCCTCTTTGCACCTGAAAATCGTGGCCGTCGGCGATCGACTCAAGGCGACAGTCAAGGCGTACAACGACATGATCCCCACCGCCGAAAGCACCGTCCTCAGCCCGGCTAAGAAGATAATCAATCTCGGGGTTTCAGGGGCAGCCTTAAAAGCATTCCCTGAGGTGACGGAGAATGTGCGCGGCTTGAAGAGCAATTTGGCGATCGATGCTCCAGATGATTTCATTGATGTCGAAGAAGTAGATGGAGCAGGGGAGAATTTGCAATGAGTTCGTCAACGACCACATCGCCAACACCGCGCACGCCAACTCCTAATAAAGGACTCACCAAACCTGGGGTAGTGGTGGTGCAGACTCTCTTCATCGCACTCTTCACGACATTCGAGTTGTTCCTACGCGAAGGCATTGGTGTTCTCACTGGCCTGGCTATCTGCGTGGCTACTCTCGGCACGATTCGTTTCGCGCGCGCCGGCACCGAGTACGTAGCCGCGGCAACTGCGCCCCTCGCCTTCGCGGCGGCAACTCTTTTCTCTCTTGTTGCTATAGACGGACTCAATCCATCCAGACTTGGGCTGGACATAGTCTCCTCGCTAGCCAGCGCTGCTCCCTATCTTCTCTTTAGCGCAACCTGGGGGTGGATCAACTTCCTGCGAAGAGGCAGAAAGCAAAACCTCTGAAATAAATTTCCGATTACTTCATCATGCTGTTGGAAATCAAGGATCTGCTCAAGAGCCGGGACGCGTCCGAAGTACAGTCTGAAAAACCTTGACTGATACGCTGAACGCGTGAATTCGCCAACTCGCCCATTCCCATCTGTAATTCAGGGCGGCATGGGGGTGGCAGTTTCTTCATGGCAGTTAGCCAGGTCAGTTTCGCAAGCGGGCCAGCTCGGTGTTGTCTCGGGCACCGCAATAGATGCAGTGGTCGGCCGACGCCTCCAAACGGGTGATCCGGGCGGGCATGTCCGGCGCGCGCTGGCCCATTTTCCCTTTCCTGAAATCGCGGCGCGGGTAGAGAAGAAATATTTTCGCGAAGACGGTCACGGGGATGATCCGTTTATCCCCGTACCTAAGTTAAGTCTTCGTCCATCAACAGATGCGCTCGAACTTTGGGTGGTTTCTAATTTCGTAGAGGTATGGCTGGCTAAAGAAGGTCATGCCGGATTAGTGGGCGTTAACTACCTTGAGAAGATTCAGATGGCTACGCCCAGTGCGGCCTATGGCGCAATGCTTGCTGGAGTCGATTACGTTCTGATGGGCGCAGGAATTCCTTCTGAAATCCCTCACCTGCTTAATGAGCTTGCTGCGCAGCGACCAGGCTTTGTTAATGTCACCGTTGATGATGCCACCGTGCCCTACCGATCAACTTTCGATCCTATAACTTTCACAGGTGTCGAACTCCCGCCGCTTAAGCGACCAAAGTTTCTGGCGATTATCTCTGCCCATGTATTGGCAACCTACTTGGCGAAAGATGAAATAACTCGTCCAGACGGATTCATTATCGAAGGCTTCACGGCGGGTGGACACAATGCGCCTCCGCGCGGGGCTCTCGTGCTCGATGATGACGGACAACCGATCTTCGGTCCGCGCGATGAGCCGGATATTTTCAAAGTTGCCAAAGTTGGTCTGCCTTTCTGGTTGGCTGGCGGACAATCAACTCCCGAACATGTTGTTCAAGCCCAAGCAGTTGGTGCAGTTGGTGTGCAGGCTGGCACAGTCTTTGCTCTCGCCAATGAATCCGGAATCCTCCCTGAGTTGCGTACCCAGATGTTAGAAGAATTGCAGCAAGGCACACTCGTTGTCAGAACTGATCCTTTTGCATCTCCAACAGGATTTCCGTTCAAAGTTGCCACAATGGAAGCCACGCTTTCCGAAGATGATCTCTACCAAGCACGTCCGCGTTTGTGCGACCTCGGATACCTGCGCGTTCCTTACGAGCGCACACCCGGGGTGGTTGGATATCGCTGCGCATCCGAGCCGGTCCATGTGTTCATCCGTAAAGGCGGCGCGGAATCTGAGACTGACGCCCGCAAATGCCTCTGCAATGGCTTGATGGCAAATATTGGGCTCGGTCAGAATCGTCCTGATGGATATGTTGAACCACCGCTTCTTACGCTCGGCGCAGACCTATCAGGCGCGCAAGAACTTCTGTCTAGATACCCTTCCGGCTGGAACGCCACTGAGGCGGTCAAATACCTCTTGCAAGTGAGCCGATAGGAGAGCACGATACTGGAAGTCGCGTATGCATCGATTTCCAAGGAGGCGCAATGAAGATAACTCACCTCGTCTCAGGCAAGAAGGTGGAGACCATCTCGCCGAATGCAAACATTCAAGATCTCGTTAATTTCCTCGAGACACATTCAGTGGGCGCGCTAGTAGTTTCCTCAGATGGTCGAAGGGTCGAAGGCATTGTCTCCGAGCGCGATGTCGTCCGCGCAATGCCGGGAAAACTTGATCAATTAGTCAATATGCACGTACGAGACATCATGACAGTCAATGTCATAACTTGCACGAGCGACGCGAGCGTCGCCGACCTTATGAATATCATGACAGAACGACGAATCCGCCATATTCCCGTCGTCGACGAATCGGGTAATGCGATTTCAATAGTTTCTATTGGCGATGTCGTTAAAGCGCACATCAACGATCTTGATGCAGAACGTCGAGCCCTAAGGGAATATGTAAGTTCCTAAGAATTCAACGGTCTCAGTCGCGTCTTCGAATTCCTAATCTCATCGATTGTGCGAACTCCAGTAAGCCCCATCGTGTTGACCAGATCGCGTCGCATTAATTCAACAACTCGATCAACTCCATTTTCTCCGCCGGCCATAATGCCGTACAGGTATGCACGGCCGATCATTACGCCTTTTGCACCGAGGGCTAAGGCCGCATACACATCTTGACCCGAAAGTATTCCTCCGTCGATATAGACATCAGCTTTACCGTCGACCGCATTGACAATATCTTCCAACACTTCGAGCGGCACCGGTCCGCGATCTAATTGTCGACCGCCATGATTTGAAATCACGATCGCTTCCACTCCAAGTCCGGCAATCTCTACCGCATCTTCTACCGTCTGCACACCCTTGACCACGATCGGGCCATCCCAAATAGATCGTAACCACGTGACATCCTGGGCGCCGATGGTCGGATCGAAAATCAGGGCTGCCGCATCAGCGAGAGATTTCGTCCACCCACGAAATGCAGCAAACTCAAGCGGTGGAGTCGTCAGCAAATTCATCCACCAACGAGGCTTGCGAGCCATATTGAGAAATGTTGAAAATGAGATGCGCGGCGGCACAGTTAGCCCGTTGCGAAGATCACGCAACCTAATGCCGGGAATCTTTGTATCCAGCGTCAACACCAAAGCTTCGTATCCATTTTCCTTAGCCTGAGTAACGAATCTGACCGTGTCTTCACGATTGCGCATGACGTACACCTGGAACCAGCGACGCGACTCTGGCACATCGCGTGCAAGTTCCTCCGGAGAAGTGGTCCCCATCGTCGAAAGGCAATAGATCATGTTCTTCGCCGCAGCTACCCGAGCCACTGCAGACTCACCTGAGTAATGCATCATTCTTGTGTAACCAGTCGGTGCGAAAATGATCGGGAGCGCGACTTCCTTGCCGAAGATTTTTGTTGTCGTATCAATGTCAGCAACATTCTTAAGTAGAGATGGTTGGAACTCCACGCGTCGATAGGCTTCGTTGGATCTAGCGGAGGAAATCTCGTGAAGTGCGGAGCCTTCGACGTAATCAAAAACTGATTTTGGAACTTTCTTCTTGGCAATCTCTGCCAACTCTTGCACCGACACCGCAGACTCAATTAGTCGCCTATGTCTGTGCAGTAGCGGCAAGCGCCAAACCAACATTGAGGCGAAATATATTGGATTTGGAAGTTGTCGCTTGATGCTCACGCGCGCAATCTTAGACTCAACTTAAACTACGAAGCCATTCGGGAAAGGATCCGTTGGATCCAAGGTCCAGACTGATTCACCCATAATCCAGGCGCGACCTGTAATCGTCGGAATGATTGCCGGCAAATCTCCGACTGTGGTGCGCCCTGCAATTCGACCTTCGAATTGAGAACCTATCCACGATTCATTTATAAGAACATCGCCTTCACTAAATTGTCCGCGGGCAACCATTTGCGCGAGACGAGCACTAGTTCCAGTGCCGCAAGGAGAGCGATCAAACCAACCCGGATAAATTGCCATGGCATTGCGCCAGTGCAACGGACCGTTCTCGCCTGGTGCAATGAAGTCAATGTGATGACAGCCTGATATCTCACTATTTTCTGGGTGTATTGGGAGGTTCTGCCTATTTATCGCGGCAGAGATCGCTAAGCCCGCCGCGAGAATTGCTTGGCCCTGTGAACGTTCAAAACTTATTCCGATACTCTCCAAAGGCAGGATCGCATAAAAATTGCCTCCGAAAGCCATGTCGTAGACCACATTTCCAATTCCAAGAACCTCAACAGATTGATCGAGTTGGTAAGCAAATGAAGGAACGTTGGTCAGAGTGACATTGCATGCTTTGCCGTCTCTCACCAGTACCTCAACAACGACCAGCCCAGCCGGAGTATCGAGGCGAATAGTTGTGATGGGCTCGACCACATCGACAAGTCCTTTTTCTACCAACACCGTCGCCACCCCGATCGTGCCATGACCACACATAGGCAGGCAGCCAGAAACTTCTATATAGACAACTCCCCAATCTGCATCTTTCCTCGTTGGCTGCTGCAAGATTGCACCACTCATTGCGCTGTGCCCACGTGGTTCAAACATCAACCACTGCCGTATCTCATCCATGTGATCCATGAAATATTGGCGGCGCGCAAACATTGTGTCTCCAGGAATTTCACCCACCCCGCTTGTGACCACTCGAGTCGGCATGCCCTCTGTATGCGATTCAACGGTGGTCACAGTGCGCAGGCTTGCCTTCATTCTCTGACCATGCGCACTACCAATTAGTTATCTCTTTGCGCAAAGAACTCGAGTGCGCGGGCAATATCTTTGCGACATTTTGCTTCCTCGCTGGCCGGAAGAGGAAGGCGTGGAAGTCGAGTTGGACCACCGTAGCGACCCACAATATCCATCGCTAATTTAATGGCTTGGATAAATTCTTTGCGACTATCCCACATGAAAAGATCGTGAACAGCGTTATAGGAATCAACTGCCTCATTAAATTTTCCAGCTACTGCAAGGTTATAAATCTCCGCAGACTCCTTCGGCAACGCGTTAGGAAATCCTGCGATCCAACCCTTGACTCCTCCAAGTGCTAACTCCAGCAGGACATCATCGGCCCCAACTAATACGTCTATCCGTGGCGCCTCGTCGTGAATTCTCCAGACCCTTCGTACATCTCCCGAAAATTCTTTTACCGCGACGACATTGTCAACTGCCGCCGCCACCTTGCCGATAAGTTCTGGAGTCATGTCAATCTTGGTATCAAAAGGATTGTTGTAGGCGATGATGGGAATTCCCACCTTGCCCACTTCTTGATAATGCGCAACTACTTCATCATCATTTGCGCGGTACGAAGTTGGGGGTAACAACATCACGCACTCCGCTCCGGCTTCGGCAGCGTGCTCGGCCCATCGTCGAGATTCAACCGCGCCATATGCGCCGACTCCAGCAATAATTGAAAATCCAGCGGGGGCCGCCGCAATTGATGTCTCGAGGAGCTTCTTTCGTTCTTCAATTGTGAGAACCTGGTACTCACCAAGTGAGCCATTGGTAACTGCGCCGTGTGTTCCATTCGCGGCGAGCCATTGAATGTGGTCGGCGTAGGCGTCAAAGTCCAAACTTAGATCTGCTTTGAATGGAGTAGCCGTTGCCGTCAAGATGCCGTGCCAAGGTTCGGAGTGAATAGTCATTGCGCAACCCTAGTATCTGTCTAGAACGCATTCAATATATTTAGGAGCCAGCTAGTTCCTCAAAAGTGATGGGCGAGGCTATTGGTCTGGCTGCGAATTTAATCGAACTTTCATCGTTGGCCACATTGCCGGTCCTGGATTCAACAATGTCCGCAAAACTGCGGCCGCATATTCGACCTTGACATAGCCCCATACCTGCACGGGTGAGAAGTTTGGCACTTCGAGCATCTGTTGCTCCCAAATTGCTAATCGATTTCTCCACTTCAGAAAGTGAAACCTCCTCGCAACGACAGATAATCGTCGATTCGCGTAACCATTCCATCCATTTGTTTCCAACCGGATAGGCAGCAGAAAGTGCTCGTGCAAAAGTGGCCTTCCGCTTCTTTAGTCGATGTAGACGCTTTGGCCGATTCACATTTCCCGCAGCTGTGAGTCCGGCGATTTCTCCTTCTACTTGGGCCAACTCCGCACCGCCAATGCCAGTTAGCTCTCCAGCTGCAAATACTCCGGTAAGACTGGTTTCTTGAAATTGATCCACGACTACCGAAATAGAACCATCTGAATCTTTTTTGAACTCGACTCCAAGGTTTCCCGCCAAAGACAGATCCGCAGTGAAACCCCACCCAACCGCTAATACGTCGCACTTAATCACAAATTCACTATTTGCCATGATTCCAAATTCTTTATCAACTTTAGCAACGCGTACTGCTTCAAGCAGTCCCTCGTCGCCCTTGAGCGCTTCGACAACAGCGTATCCCCCCCGAAATCGCAACTGATATCTCTTTAACTCTCGTTGAAAAGAAAGCGCGAGTCTGAGTTTTGGAGCGTTTCTCATTACGGTAAGTGCGTGCGGAAACCAACGATTTCGGGAGTTAGCCTCATAGAGCCCCGCAATTTGCGCACCTGCTTTCGCTAATCCAACCGAGACAGGCAGTAAGAAAGGTCCGGTTCCCGCAATCACAATTCTCTTTCCCGCAACTATGCCCGAACCTTTCAATAACGATTGCGCAGCACCTGGGGTCATGACACCTGGAATATCCCAACCCGGAAACGGCAGCGTTCTATCAAAGGCACCGGTGGCCAAAATCAACTTCTTTGTCGTTAATTCGCGCGATTTCCCGAAAATCAGAACGTGCAGAGTCGACTCTCCATCGCGATAGTCGGCTCGCCATATTCTGGCGTTAAACAAAAATTCAATATTTGGATGGCTCATCACGGCCGATACTAATTTCGCTCCGTCTTGGTCCAAGTGCTCTACAGAAGAGTGGCGCCAATACTGACCACCCAGACGGGGCCCTGCCTCAACCACCATTACTTTGGAATTCGCTTGCGCAGCCGACAATGCGGCCGCCATTCCTGCTGGTCCCCCGCCAACCACGATGATCATGGTTGGGAATCTCCTGCATAATCGCCAACACCATCTTGAATTTCAACTTTCATTCCTTGACGCACGTCAGTTAAGCAAGCCCGTTGATTAGGAACCCCATCAATGACGACTAGGCAATCGAAACAAATTCCTATTCCGCAAAATACACCGCGCGGTTGCGAATGAATTCGCGTTATCCGAGTAATTCGGGCACCGACATTTAGCAGCGCCGCCGCAACACTTTGACCATCCTGAGCTTTGATCTCGTCTCCATTAAAGTGAAAAGTGACGGCGCTTGGGTCACTGATTGATTCAGAGATCATGTGCAAACCTCGCAGGTGAAAATGGCGAAACATCCATAAGGCAATCTTTGCCTGTTATTTGCGCTGCAATAATTTCTGCGGTAGCAGGAGCCAACCCAATTCCCGCCCCTTCATGACCCGTTGCATGCCACAACCCTTTAACGCGCGCATCCTCGCCGATCACGGGCAAATGGTCCGGTGCATAAGGACGAAAACCAAAATAGGCGCGCATGATTTGGACCTTCCTCAGCGCAGGAAATAGCGCAAGTGCTTGCTCGGAAAGTTTTCGTAATATTCGTACATCAAAAGTTGTTGAATACCCAACTCTCTCCCGACTAGATCCGATCAAAATTGTTCCGCTCCGAGTTCCTTCAATAACGGCGCTAGTTTGCAGGTCAGCACTGCCGCTTGCAACATTGGCGACATAGTCGGCGTCATAGACTTTGTGGCGAACGACCGAAGGGGTTGGGGCAGTTACTAAAATAAAGCCACGCCGCGGCGCAATCGGAAGGTGAGAGCCAGCCATTTCAGCAATCTCCCCTGCCCAAGTACCCGTCGCATTCACAATATTTCTAGACGAAAATTCGCCCTTTGATGTTACAACACCCGTAACGCTCATCGCATCAGTGGAGATACTCAAAACTTTCGCTTCAGTTACAACTTTCCCGCCGAGTTCTCGAAACTTCTTCAGAATCTGCGCAACTCCCAGCATGGGATTAAGTTGTGAATCTTGCGGATAGTAGACCCCGTAAGGAATTTCATTCGAAAGGTGCGGCTCGATCTCGTGAAGTTCGGCATGGTCCAACTGATGAACAATCACACCGCTCTGACTTTGGCGAGCAGATTGCACCTTTAAATCAGAGATACCTTGCTCACTTTTGGCAACTATTAAGCCACCCTTTTTCTCGAGTTCGAATTCGCCCCCGACTTCGTCGGCTAATTCAAACCAAGCCTCGCGCGATCGCAAAGCCAGCGAAAGTTCCGGGCCGGGATCTTTATCCGAGACCAAAATATTGCCTTCGCCCGCACTTGTAGTCCCACCTGAAATTGCGCCACGATCTATCACCGTTACGGATAAACCAGATTGAATCAATCTAAGAGCGCAATTGGCGCCGATCATTCCGGCGCCGATAATAATTACATCCGAGCTATCCACCCGAGTTCCGTTTCCAGCGCAGAACCAGCAGAGTTAATCCAATTAAAATCACCACGCCGAAAAACGCGATTCCAAAAAACGATGAGTTACTTACACTCTCCTTTTGGACTGTTACGTCAAGTGGAGTTGGCCTTGCAGTTGGAACCTTTTCCTCCAGAGTCGGCGCGGCGCTTTCTAGGCTCGCCACTTCAAAGGAATATTCTCCATTTGCGGGATGACCGTCGACGGCAACCGCCCGCCACGTTACTGTGAAACTTCCCGATGCAGTCGACTCAATTAATCCAACTGAGAGTTTGCGCCCGCTGACAGCTGATTGACCTTCGTCCAAGATTTCACCTGCCTCCGAGAGCACAGAAATTGCACTGGTTTCTTTATCGTCCAAAACTAAAAGACTTTCACTAAATTCAATGGTTACCTTTGATGGAAGTGCAGATAAAACAGAGTTCGATGCGGGGACCGAGTTCACCATTTCCGTATGAGCAAATCCTGCTGGCGCATTAAAGAAGGCTAGAAGAAGCGCAATTAAAGCATTTGCAAAGATTTTCACTTTGCCAAATCTTATAATGACGGCAGCCCAGTCCATTGCGAGGCCAAATTAGCTGCAATCTTCTTCTTATCGCCAGGATTCTTAATAAACGCCTGTATCGCGGGTCCCACGATAGGAGTCACGAAATCTGGGCGGGTGTCTCTCTCGAGAGTATTAGTGAAGTACTTGCTGACTTTCACTAAGGCGGCTTGCTGGCGAACAAAAGCGCTTTCTGATGTCGGCAGATTGCTATTTGCCATCAAAGTCGTGGGCGCCTCAGACGCCGCCACAGTGGCGTAATCCAACGAGGCCAACCAGGTGAGGAGGGATTTCGCGTTCGCAAAGTTTTTCTGACTCGCCTTTGGTAACGCAAATCCGTTGACTGGAGCTACTAAAGACGCGCGGTGATGCGCCTTGCTTATTTCCGGAAAAGGAAAAAGCGCTAAGTCAGCAAGGTCGGCGGGATCGGTATACAACTGCGAATGGAATGAGCCCATCACTTGCATAGCCGCTTTGTTCTGTAGAACTAGTCGTCCCGCAGCTGCCCAGTCCAAATCCAACGCATTGCTATTTTGATACGGGAACGTTGATTCCCAATTCTGTAAAGTCTTTTGGATGCGAGCGTCATTCCATGATGCGCGACCGTCCATCAAATCCCTATGGAACTTATATCCGTTAGTCCGAAGATTGACGAACTCGAAAGTGCCAAGCGCTTCCCATCCTGATGCGTCGCCCATCGCGATAGGCGTCAAACCCTTCGACTTAAATGTCTTGCAGGCATTGATGAAATCTACCCAGGTGATGATTCCAGCCGGTTCGATCCCGGCCGCCTTGAAAATAGATTTTCGATACATCACTGCCCACGGATATCGTGCCACTGGGAGCATGTATTGCTTGCCGTCTGCCGCAGTTGCGGCGGATTTGTAACTTCGTGCGAAATTTCGGTTTACCTTTGACCACACATCAGACAGATCCGCGACTAAGCCTTTACTCGCGGCGTATTTAAGGCGATAACCGGTGGTGTATTCGACGATGTCACTCGGGCTGGCTTGGAAATAAGTCGCAATCTGCGACTGACTTACAAAATTATCGATATTTTCAAATTTCAGCTCGAAGCCCGCTTTAGTTGCGACTGCAATAAATTCCTTCTCAGTCATACGAGAAGTCGGGTCAAAATGAAAAGTACCGACGCTCACACTTTTGCCAGCACCTAGGGCGGGTCGTGCCGTGATTTGAGCCCCGAGCACACCTAGAGCAGTCCCCGCCAGCACGCCTGTAATCAAGGATCTTCGCGAAATTGGGCCGATTGGCTTACTTTCCATCATTGACGCTACGTCTCTCCCCAACCCATGAATCGACGATCCTTGGCATACGAGCAGAATATTGCACTGCCAGAAAATGCTGTCATATCGCTGTTTCCTACCCGTCCAACGATAGTACCTGGCATACGTGAGAGTTGATACGACTAAATCACAAAAAGATAACGTTTATCCTTCCAAACAAATTAGTTATCTCAAAAAGGGAGGTGAGATAATCAACTATGAATTCCTCAGCTCCACTTTTCCAAGAAATCCAAATCAGAGACCTCACGATTTCCAACCGAATCTGGGTTAGTCCTATGTGCCAGTACTCCGCGACCGACGGTCTCGCCTCAGACTGGCATCGGGTGCATTTAGGCGCATTTGCAACAGGCGGGGCCGGACTGACAATTGTTGAGGCAACTGGAGTCGTGCCAGAGGGTCGGATATCGGTCGGGTGTCTTGGAATATGGAGCGATGAACACGCCCATGCCCTCCAGCCGATGGTGGATTTCGCACACTCCCAAGGAGTAGCAATCGGTATTCAGTTAGCCCACGCGGGTCGCAAGGGATCAACCATGCGTCCATGGGATGACCATCTCATCGCGTCGCCCGAAGAAGGCGGTTGGCAAACCGTCTCGGCGAGTGAGATTGCATTTCATGGAATGCCCACACCACACGCGCTCAGCATCAATGAGATTGCAAAACTTGTCGAGAGTTTTGCAACTGCGGCACTTCGCGCAGTCAACGTTGGGTTTGACGTTATCGAATTACACGCTGCGCACGGCTATCTCTTTCATCAATTCTTTTCGCCGTTATCAAATAACCGCACTGACGAATACGGCGGCGATTTTGCGGGACGTACGAAGTTCCTGTTGCAAACGGTTAAGCGGGTTCGCGAAGTCATTCCACAAACCACTCCACTCTTTGTTCGCATCTCTGCAACGGATTGGGTAGAAGGTGGATGGACAATAGAAGATTCGATTCAGCTTGCGAAAGAATTACAAACCGCGGGTGTCGATCTCATCGATGTCTCCTCCGGTGGCATCGTTCATAACGCCACTATTCCATTTGGTCCCAGCTTCCAAGTTCCACTCGCAGAAGCAATAAAGCAGGGTGCAGACATTCCAACATCCGCAGTCGGTTTAATAACCGATGCTCAGCAAGCCAATGAAATTGTGTCTTCTAACAAGGCAGATGCAGTAATGATGGGAAGGGTGATGCTGCGCAATCCGCGCTGGCCACTAGCTGCAGCAGAGACGCTTAACGAAAAGATTGCCTGGCCAAAACAACTTGAAAGAGCCAGAACTCTCAAGTAATAAAGTACAGTCGAGGACATGACGATTAACAATATTCATTGGACAGCAGTACTCGTAAGCGCGCTAGTCTCTATCGCAAGTGGCGCCATTTGGTTTGGTCCGCGAACCTTTTACCCCTCCTGGGCGAAAGCCATGGGCAAGACAGATGGCGAAGTTCCGGGCGCAGGTATGAATATGGCAGTTGTCTTTGGATCTACTTTCATCTCCCAGTTTGTACAAGCAACCGCAATGGCCATCTTGCTTACCTCAATGGATGGCCTAAATGCCGCTAAGGGTTTGCTTGCGGGGTTAGTTATCGGAATTGGAATCGCGGCGGCCTCATCGCTGGGACATCGACTCTTCAGCGGTCACGGATTTAAAGTCTGGGCAATTGAAGTAAGCAACGATGTACTTAACCTTGCCCTTATGGGATTAATCATTGGCGCTTGGGGTTAGTTTCACCATAGTTTCTCAATTACTTCAATCCTGCTGCGTAGAGAAATTCACCAAGTAGCCCCTGTCATGCTCGATCTTCATGAGAAATCCCCGCTATGCAAGACGTATGGACTCTCTAGGAGATATTCTTGGGAACATGGGAAGTCGACTGGAACAACTAAGAGCTCAACGCGAAACAATCATGGAGATTGTCTCGCGTAATAAAGCATGCAATGTCGCAGTATTCGGAAGTGTTGCCCGTGGCGAGGAAACTTTAGAAAGCGATGTTGACCTGCTTGTAGATTTCTTGCCAGGAGCCTCATTGACCGATCAATTTCGCCTCCAAGAAGAACTGTCGATACTTCTTAAAACTTCCGTTGATGTAATTTCTCGCAGAGCCCTTAAACCAAGAGATACAGTTATTCGTGAGGAAGCGCTCGCTCTGTGAATCGTGACGATCAGAATCGACTCGCCGATATTCTTGAATTCGCCACAAGATTAGAACTTTATGTCGCGAAGGGCTATGAAGAATTCCTTGCAGAAGATGGATCTGGACTAGCCATAGAAAGGCTGATTGAGTTGATTGGCGAAGCCTCTAGTCACTTTAGCGAAGCGTTCAAGGCGGGGATTCCATCTGTCGCGTGGAAGGAGATTGCGGGAATGAGGGTGCTACTGGCTCACGCATATCACCGGGTGGATTTTGAAGTGGTCTGGACGGCGGCTACGGTATCTGTGCCAGAATTAGTTCTTCAGCTTAAGAAGAATTTGATTTAAACGGTCCAGAAATACTCCATTACTTATTTAATGAAAGAGTGCACAAGACTTGTGTCTAGCGAAGTGCCCACTGAATTCTGATTGAGACAGTGACACTTTGCTGACCTAGATCAACTTTGGTCTCGCGAGAACTCGACGCCGCCATTGTGTCCGACATTTGTATCGGGTATGGCGTGGGAGATGGGCTTTCGACCAAGTACTTCACTTTCCCAAGTTTTACATCAAGTAAGGAGGCGTAGGAAGATGCCTTGGCCTTTGCATTCTTAACTGCATCAGCACGTGCAATGGAAGTTGCCTTGCTGGAATCGAATACAAATGGTGCCACGCTATTGACCTGCAAATTATTCCCACCTGCGGCAACAACTGCATCGACAACGGCTCCCGCGCTTTTAGCATCGTGGATGACAACATCGAAACCTTGATTACCGCGATATCCAATTATCACTGGACTTTTATTCTGGGAATAACGGTATTCCGGATAAACAGTGAGGTTCTCAGTGGCAATGTCTTTCGTGGCAACGCCGCTTGCAACTAAAGCTGCGCGTACTGCTGACGCAGAAGCTGAAGCGGCAGCGAGGGCTTGCTTACTCGTGCCTGCTACGACAGAAATCGTCGCATTAAGACGCACTGCATCAGGTGTGACTTTGACAGTGCCCATGGCGGACACAGTGATGTAATGGCTCGCGGACTTTCCCTTAGAGGTTGAGGCCAGAGCCACACCGCCTACTAGCACCAGCACAACGGCTACGATAACAATTCTGTTGGTCAGGTTTCTATTCATGACTCAAGTATCCCCCAATGGTTGAGAATTGCCTTACCTTTTAGTCTGAAAACGGTTAAACATTTCCATTGCAACAACTCGCGTTGGGAGTAGCCTAGAACTGTGTCTGACGCAGTCATAATAAAGAATCTTCGCGTCATACGTGATAAAAAGATAATTATTCCTGACTTAACTCTTTCTATAAATACGGGCGTGATTATCGGATTACTAGGACCAAGTGGAAGCGGCAAAACAAGCATTTTTCGTAGCATCGTCGGAGTACAAAAAATCAGCGGCGGATCTATCTCGGTCTTAGGAGAATCTGCCGGATCTAAAGCAGACGTTTCTGAAGTAGTTGACCTTGTCGGGCTTGATCCAATTTTGCGAATTGAGTTGTGGAAGATTTTCAATCAATTAGCAGAACGCGGCAAGACCCTAATCATTAGTAGCCACGTTATAGATGAAGCAGATCGTTGCAAAAAGTCATCTCTGGCCAAAGCTCTCTCGTGGCAGACTTCGCAATCATCCTGGTGTTTCTAGTTGTACTACTCGGCGCTGGGGCCGCTACCTTGAGACGCCAAAGCGCATAAGAGATTCAGGAGAGTTGAAACGATATGGTCACAAGAAGAATCATGGCGACCAGCGGAGGCTTCATCTCCACTGATCTCTGGGCGGTCAGAAAACCCGGCGTCACTTTCATGCGCATGCTAGAACTAAGTGGCAAGGAGCGACCGCGGGTCTGCTTCATCCACACTGCCAGCGGGGATAACGCCGAATACCTCAAGCAGTCATACAACTCGCTTAGTGATCTCAACTGCAACCTCTCTCATCTCGAACTCTTCACCCAACCCAACGCCCCTGTGCGCGATGAGATTCTTGCGGCAGATGTCATCTGGGTTGGTGGAGGCTCAGTTGCCAACCTGCTGGCGCTCTGGTCGTTGCACGGAGTGGATTCGGCGCTGCGCGAAGCCTATGCAAGCGGGACCGTCCTCGGCGGCGTCAGCGCGGGTTCCATCTGCTGGCACCAAGGCGGACCGACAGACTCATTCGGCGCAAAATTGCAAACGGTAACCAATGGGCTAGCACTCCTACCTTTTGGAAACGCAGTCCACTATGACTCAGAAGCGCAACGTCGACCGAAGGCGCATGAACTGATCGCGGATGGAACTTTCGAGAAAATGTATGCCACCGATGATGGTGTCGGAATTCTTTACGAAAATGAAGTTGCTGTTGAAGTCCTCACTGATCGTCCTGAAAAAGAGGGCCCTAGCGCCTACCTACTTGAGCGCATTAGTGGCAGCGTGCAGGAGACGAAATTAGAAATCGGAAAGATTGAGACAGATTGAGAGATACCTAACTAATCCCTAGACATAAGAAGGGAAAGTGGGAGGATACTCAGGTGACTAAGCCAGTCCTACCACTCAAAGAAGTTGTTATTCGATTTGCTGGAGACAGCGGCGACGGAATGCAACTCACCGGCGACAGATTCACTATGGATACTGCCAGCCTTGGAAATGACCTATCTACTCTGCCTAACTATCCGGCCGAGATTCGCGCGCCGCAAGGAACTCTTCCTGGTGTCTCGTCCTTCCAATTGCACTTTGCCGATCACCTGATTCAAACGCCAGGTGACGCGCCGGATGTGCTCGTTGCAATGAACCCGGCCGCCATGAAGGCCAACATCAAGGATTTACCACGCGGGGCAACGATTATCGTTGACGCTGACGAATTCACCACCCGCAATCTGACCAAGGTTGGCTATGCAACCAATCCGCTGGAAGATGGTTCTCTAGAAAGTTACGACGTGCACGCAGTACCACTAACCACTCTCACAGTTGCCGCGCTTTCCGGGTTGCCGCTCTCACGCAAGGACGCAGAGCGATCCAAGAACATGTTTGCGCTCGGTTTACTTTCTTGGTTGTACCACCGCCCAACTGAAGCTACGGAAAATTTCTTAAAGGCAAAGTTCAGCAAAAAGCCTGACATTCTCGAAGCAAATTTAATTGCCTACCGCACTGGTTGGAATTTCGGCGAGACCACCGAAGGCTTTGCAGTCTCCTACGAAATCGCACCTGCCAAGATGGCCCCTGGTTTGTATCGCAACATCACCGGCAACATCGCGCTGGCGCATGGCTTAATAGCGGCGTCCCAATTGAGCGGATTAAAATTATTCTTGGGCTCGTATCCGATCACTCCCGCTTCCGATATTTTGCACGAACTCTCCAAGCACAAGAAGTTCGGCGTCATCACTTTCCAAGCAGAGGATGAAATCGCTGCGGTCGGTTCGGCGCTCGGGGCTTCCTACGGCGGAGCACTCGGTATCACCTCAACTTCTGGCCCAGGAGTAGCCCTCAAGGCCGAGATGATCGGCTTAGCTGTAATGCTCGAACTTCCCCTCATCGTGATCGATGTCCAACGTGGCGGACCTTCAACTGGCCTCCCGACCAAGACAGAGCAAGCAGATTTGCTACAGGCGATGTTCGGCCGGAACGGCGAATCCCCTGTCGCAGTCATTGCCCCATCAACACCGAGTGATTGCTTCACCATTGCACTTGAGGCGGTGCGAATCTCCACTACCTACCGCGTCCCGGTATTTATTCTCTCTGATGGCTACATCGCAAACGGCTCTGAGCCATGGAAGATTCCAGACATCGCAGACCTTCCTGACTTGCACGTTGAGTTCGCTAAAACGCAAGAAGGATTTCTCCCCTACCTGCGCGATCCGCAGACACTTGCCCGACCTTGGGCGATCCCAGGTACTAAGGGAATTGAACACCGCATCGGCGGGGTAGAAAAAGCAGATAAGACGGGCGAAATTTCCTACGACCCGGCCAACCACGACCTCATGGTACGTGCCCGCGCTGCCAAGGTTGCTGGTATTCAAGTGCCGAATCTCGAAGTCGATGATCCGAGCGATGATGCAGAAGTGCTTCTCCTTGGTTGGGGATCTACTTACGGTCCAATCGCTTCCGCAGTAAACGCGCTCCGCGAAAACGGCAACAAAGTTGCCCAAGCTCACCTGAAGTACATCAACCCCTTCCCAAAGAACTTGGGCGAGGTTCTGCGCAAGTATCCAAAGGTGATTGTTCCTGAAATGAATTTAGGTCAATTAGCAATGCTGCTGCGAGCAGAGTTCCTCAAAGATGTGATCGGCTACAACGTAGTTCGAGGATTACCGTTTACAACAAGTGAAATTGTGGAAGCCACTCTGGAGGTGCTCAATGCCTGATCTCGCACTGACTAAAAAGGACTTCACATCAGACCAGGAAGTTCGCTGGTGTCCAGGTTGCGGTGACTACTCAATCCTTTCGACCATGCAGTCGTACTTGCCCGAACTCGGAGTCCCGCGCGAGAACATCGTCTTCATCTCCGGTATTGGCTGTTCTTCGCGCTTTCCTTACTACCTCAACACTTTCGGAATGCACTCGATCCATGGACGTGCTCCAACAATCGCTTCTGGTCTGGCGATCTCTCGTCCAGACTTAACAGTCTTTGTTATTACTGGTGACGGAGATTCACTCTCCATCGGCGGTAACCACCTAATTCATGCGTTGCGCCGCAACGTCAATCTCAAAATCTTACTTTTCAACAATCGCATTTATGGATTGACCAAGGGACAATATTCACCGACCAGCGAAAAAGGCAAGATCACCAAGTCGACACCGATGGGATCATTGGACCAGCCGTTCAATCCGATCTCACTCGCAATCGGCGCGGAGGCTTCCTTCGTAGCACGTACCGTGGACAGCGATAGAAAGCATCTGACGCAGACTCTGCGCGCCGCTAGCGCACACAAAGGCTCTGCTCTCATTGAGATCTATCAGAACTGTCCAATCTTCAACGATGGCGCCTTCGACATCGTCAAAGATTCCGACACTAAAGAAGCAGCTCTCTTGCAGATGGTCCATGGGCAGGCGATCAAGTCCTCCACCCACGGATTAATACACGCCGGCGCTTCTCTCAAGGTCGTCGAACTCGGTAGCGTCGATGAATCCCAACTCGTCATCCATGATGCGCACAACCCAGATCCTGCATACGCATTTGCACTTTCTCGCGTATCAGCTTCAGAATTGGATCACGTACCAGTCGGCATCTTCCGAGATGTTGAACGCGATGAATATGGATCTATGGTCAACCAACAGATTGCTGATGTCATCGCCAAGCAAGGTGCTGGCGATCTAGCATCTTTGCTCTCAACCGGTGATACCTGGGTGGTCGACTAAGCCCGCACGTTCTAATCGTTTTTATTGGAAGCCAGAATCTTCGCGCTCCATTGACGATAATCCGCGGGCAGTTCGGGAACCTTTGCAATCTGCTCCATTCGTGATCGCTCGCCACTTTTTGCTGCATACAAATCGCTAATCGTGATGCCATGCGTCGGCCGCGAAATGATCTCAATTAAATCACCCGCGCCGATGTCGCCTTCTTCAATAATGCGCAAATAAGCACCGGGTCGCCCAGCGGCCATGAAATCTTTAACGAGAGTCGGACGATCCCAAAATCCCGCAAAGACACGACAAGGTATACGCGGTTTTGCAACCTCAAGTACCGCCGTTCCGATCTTCCATCGCTCGCCGATCACAGCGTTGGTTACATCAATTCCCGCGGTCGTTAAGTTCTCCCCAAATCTTCCCGCGGCAATCTCAACTCCGAGTTGCCCTTCCCACCACTGCGTATCCGCGCGCGCGTAGGCGTAGACCGCTGCGTCATAACCTCCATGATGTTCTGTGTCGAGAATTCGATCACCTTCCACCGCGTTATTAGCAACGCGCGCTCGCCCCACCACCGCACGTTTATCAATCCCGGTACTTCCTACTGATCCCGCCCATTCACCCGCCAGAACTGCGTAAGTGACATTTACCGAAAGGACCTCGGCAATTTCGCCAGATGATGAAAAAGGCATGCGCAGGTGCTACTCAGAAAGCCCGGCCATGAGGCGACCGACCCTTGCGCGGTCCGCATCTTTTCCGTCCAGGATTGCCACGATTTTCCCGCCAAACATTACGGCGATTCGATCTGAGAGGGAGAGAACTTCATCGAGTTCAGCCGAGACCAGCAAAACGGCCGCTCCTCGATCGCGAGCTGCAACCAGTTGCTGATGGATAAATTCAATCGAACCCACGTCCACTCCACGAGTCGGCTGGGCAGCAATCACCACTTTGGTGTCTTGGCTCAATTCTCGCGCCACCACCACTTTTTGTTTATTGCCCCCGGAAAGCGCCCCCGCAGTGGTCTTTATAGAAGGGGTGCGGACATCAAATTCTTTAACTAAGTTGGTCGCATTGCTTTCTATCGCGCTTGCCTTGCGGATCCACCCACGGGCGAAAGGTGCTTGATCAAATTGGTTTAAAACTAAATTATCTGCAATTGAATATGACGCTACTAGTCCATGCTTTTCGCGATCCTCTGGAATATGCGAGACGCCCATCAGGTGCACTTTACGAGGTTGCAAATCAGGGGTCTCTACTCCAGAAACCAGCACCTTGCCTTCAACTCGATGGCGCATTCCACAAATGGCTTCCACGAGTTCTCGTTGTCCATTGCCTTCCACGCCGGCAACTCCAAAAATCTCCCCTGCATGCACTTCCAGGCTAAAGCCTTGCACCGCTGTTAATTTTCGGTCATCCATCGTATGAAGATTCTCAATCGAAAGAACAACTTCCTTCACTTGTGCTTCACTTTTCTCGACGCGTAAAACAACATCACGCCCAACCATCAAGTGGGCCAATCCAGCCTCATTAGTCTCTTTTGGAGTCGTGGAACCTGCGACTCTTCCATCGCGCAGAACAACAACTCGATCCGCAACGGCCATCACCTCTCGCAATTTGTGAGAGATGAAAAGAATTCCAACTCCAGAATTAGCTAAGTTACGAATGACGCCCAACAATTCATCGATTTCCTGCGGAGTGAGCACCGCGGTTGGTTCGTCCAGTATCAAGAGATCGACATCTTTGCGAAGTGCTTTAAGAATTTCTATTCGCTGTTGCGTGCCCACCGGCAGATCTTCAACAATCGCATCTGGATCAACCTGTAAGCCGTACTTTTTTGAAAGCGCCAACACTTCTTCTCTAGCCGCCTTCATATCAATGCGCATCCCACGACGTGGTTCGTCTCCCAGAATAATGTTTTCTGTAACACTCATAATCGGTACCAACTGAAAATGCTGGTGCACCATTCCGACCCCTTGCGCGATCGCTCCCGCAGTGTCTCCCGCCTGAATCTCAACGCCTTTAATTCGAATCTCACCACTATCAGGTCGCACCAACCCAAAAACAGTTTTAACTAAGGTGGATTTGCCGGCCCCATTTTCGCCGAGCAGAGCCACAATTTCGCCCTTCTCCACGGTCAGCGAAATATTTTCATTTGCAACCACGCCTGGATAAGTCTTAGTGATGTTGGAAAGTTCTAAGAGAGAGCTCACTACGCAGACTCCTTCTCATAAGGCTGACCTTCGGCCGCTGGGGCGCGGACTTTTCCAGCAGAAATTGCCAAAATAACGATGGTTAAAACGTAAGGGAGCATGTTGGTGAGTTGCTGCGGAATTGTCACAATTTGCGTAATCATCAACTGATTTGTGACGGCTTGCGCTAGCCCAAAGAAGATGGCAGCCGCGAGAGCCCCCAGTGGATTCCATCTTCCAAAAATCATAAGCGCCAGTGCGGTAAATCCTTTGCCAGCGGAGAATCCTCGATCCCATGATCCAACAAGTTCAAG
>JACMQL010000019.1 GCA_014377015.1 Actinomycetota bacterium | reverse complement strand
CCCCAGTTGTAGCCGCCCCAGTTGTAGCCGCCCCAGTTGTAGCCGCCCCAGTTGTAGCCGCCCCAGTAGTAACTGCGCCAGTCGTTGCCGCCCCAGTAGTAACTGCGCCAGTCGTTGCCGCGGCACGTCCAATTGCCTCCGCACCAACCGGTGCCGATCTTTACATCACCCCATTGGTGCGCAAATTGGCTTCCGATCTTGGCGTAGATCTCACAAAAATTGTTGGAACGGGAGTCGGCGGGAGAATTCGTCGTGAGGATGTGCAGGGTGCAGTTGTCGTGACGCTACCTGTTGCCACGCCAGTCGCCGCAACACCTGCTGCTCCGACTGCTCCGACTGCAACTAAGGCGACACCAGTATTTACATCGCCGTTGCGAGGCCAAACTGTCAAGATGTCACGACTTCGCAAAGTTATCGCATCGCGCATGGTGGAGTCTCTTCACGTAAGTGCTCAACTCACCACAGTAATTGAAGTTGATGTCACCAAGATTGCGCGATTGCGCGATCGCGCCAAGACCAACTTCGAATCTCGCGAAGGTGTCAAACTTTCATTTATGCCCTTCTTCGCAGTAGCGGTTTGCGAAGCGTTGAAGCAGCACCCTGTCGTAAACTCGTCAGTTGAAGGCGACGAGATCACTTATCACGCGGCAGAACATTTGGGCATTGCGGTTGACACAGAGCGCGGCCTGCTTGTTCCCGTAATTCACGATGCAGGCAACTTGAACATGGGCGGAATGGGTCGCAAAATTGCGGATGTTGCTGCTCGCACCCGTGACAACAAAATCACACCGGACGAACTTGGTGGTGGAACTTTCACAATCACGAACACCGGAAGTCGCGGCGCACTTTTCGACACTCCGATCATTAACCAACCACAAGTTGCCATTCTCGGACTTGGCGCGATCGTGAAGCGACCGGTAGTTGTTAAAGCTGAAGACGGTGGCGAAACTATTGCCATCCGATCCATGGTCTACCTAGCTCTCTCTTACGACCACAGAGTTGTCGACGGCGCCGATGCAGCTCGATTCCTTGTGACGTTGAAGGATCGTCTCGAAGGTGGAGCATTCGAATCAGATTTGGGTCTCTAGTGACAGTGCATCAAAGAGTTGCGGTGACGGGTGCCTCTGGCCTTATCGGAAGCGCACTGGTTGGTCACCTCAAATCTGAAGGACACACTGTTCAAAGACTTGTGAGACGACCTGCAATAAATGCAGAAGAAATCGAGTGGGACCCTGTCGCAGGCACAGTCGACATCAAGGCGCTGGCAGGTGTAGATGCAGTAATCCATCTCGCTGGAGCTGGTGTGGGTGACAAAAGATGGACTAAGAAATATAAGGCAGAAATATTGAATTCGCGCCTTCTTGGAACTACGACTATTGCCAAAGCGGTTGCAGAAGTAAAACCACAAGTATTCATCTCTGCAAGCGCAGTGGGCTGGTACGGAGAAACAGGTAATCGCGCTGTGACAGAAACAGATCGCGCCGGCGATGACTTCCTTGCTGCAGTTTGCCGCGAATGGGAAGGCGCCGCCGATCTGGCCGGCGGTGTTCGCACCGTAAAACTGCGCACCGGACTGGTGCTCGATCCGACAGGCGGAGCTCTCGGAAAAATGCTTCCCTTTTTCCGTTTCGGACTTGGGGGCCGTCTTGCCTCCGGAAAGCAGTGGTGGTCTTGGATAACACTTCACGATCTCATTCGCGCGATTACTTTTGCACTCGAAACTCCGATTTCCGGACCTATCAACTTGACTACCCCAAACCCGGCAACCAATCAAGAATTCACGGCCGCCCTTGCGCGCGCCCTGCACCGCCCAGCGCTTTTGCCAGTTCCGGGAATCGCACTCAAGATTGCTTTCGGTGGATTTGCCGTGGAGATGCTGGGGTCCAAAAAAGTGCTTCCGGAAGCCTTACTTAAGGCTGGATTCACATACGACTATCCCCATCTCGGTCCAGCCCTTGCGGTTCTAGTCGAGGAATAAACCGACCAGCAGATATTAGTCCTTGCTCTGCAATTTCGATGGCCACCAGATCTTGCCACCAATATCGTGAACCAGGGCCGGCACCAATAGTGATCGCACAATGACGGTGTCGAGCAGTACGCCAAAGGCCACCGCAAATCCCAACTGGGCAAGAAATACCAGCGGCAAAACCCCTAATACACCGAATGTTGCGGCCAGGACAACGCCCGCCGACGTAATCACTCCGCCGGTGACAGTGAGTCCCTTGATTACTCCAGCCCTTGTTCCGAGTTTTGCACTCTCTTCGCGGACACGAGTCATCAAGAAGATGTTGTAATCAATACCAAGTGCGACGAGAAAGACGAAAGCGAAAAGCGGGAATGAAGTGTCCGCACCTGGGAAATTGAAGATGTAATGGAATACGAGTTGGCATACGCCGAGCGTCGCCGCATACGACAAGATAACACTGCCAAGCAGTAATGCGGCGGCGGCAAGGCTTCTGAGCAAGAGCGACAAAATAATTCCAATGAGAATAAGTACCACTGGAATGATCAATCGGTTATCGCGTCGCGAGGATTGATCGACGTCGTAATAAACCGCGGAACTTCCACCCACAACTATCGTCGGATCGATAGCCTTTACCGCGGCTCGAATTAACGGAACAGTCTCACGTGCACCAACAGAATCAGGGGCATCGCGCAACGTCACATTAATAATTGCGCGACCATTGACGACCTTTACATCCGTTGCGCCCGCACCAGGCGAGGTGCTGATATTTCGAAGGGGCTCAGCTGCGTTGACTCCATCAATTTGCAGAACCGCAGAAATTACCTCCTGAATTTGGGATGACTTCACAACCACCTCGGTGGGCTCCCCTTGGCCACCTGGGAAGTGCTTCAACAAAAGCTCTTGGCCGACGACAGATTCTGGCCGAGTCGTGAAGGACTCCGAGGTCGAAAGTCCGTTTGCGTCTAGTGTTGTTGAAAAAGCCGCCAACACCAGTAATCCGGTTGCGGTCATAATCCAAATTCGGCGCGGACGCTTTTCTACGGTTGCTCCGACTTTTGACCAAAGTCCCGACAAATTCGCATCCACATCATCAAAACGTGGAATTCGCGGCCAGAAAATCCAACGCCCGAATATCACAAGAAGTGCAGGAAGAAATGTCAAAATTGTGAGCATGGCACAGGCGACACCAATGGCACCGATCGGTCCCAGACCGCGGTTGCCGGAAAGTTCGCTCAACAACAAAACCAGCAAACTTACGGCCACTGTCGCACCAGATGCGATGATCGGCTCGAATACGCCTTTGTAAGCTGCTTTCATCGAATCAAATCGCGACTCGTGGTGATGTAACTCTTCCCGATACCGCGCAATTAATAAAAGTGCGTAATCAGTTGCAGCGCCCAAAACCAAAATCGTCAAAATTCCTTGTGACTGACCGTTAACTGTGATGACATCATTTTTTGCCAATAAATAGATGAGTCCACCGGCCGTTGAAAGAGCAAAAAGGGCTGCCATTAAAGGCAATATCCACAGAACTGGCGAACGGTAAACAAAAATTAGGATGAGTGAGACCACGCCCAAGGTAGTGAGCAATAAACTCGAATCGATACCGCCGAAGGCTCCGAATAGATCGCTCAGAAGTGCGGCAAATCCTGTGACATGACTTTCGAATCCGTTGGTCTTTCCCCATGCATTCATGTCATCGCGGATGGTCTGGATCATCGCAGTCAGCACGGGTTTGCCATTGTCTAACTGTGCTTCCAGGCCCTGATAAAGAACTGGAATGTTGACGAGCAGTGCTTTCCCATCTGGCGCAGGGAATGCGACCAGAGGAGTGGTGGGCGAAAGATATTTTGAAATCAGGACTCCGGAATCTTTGGTCCCTTTATATTCTTCAAGATACTTAATGGTTAACTTAGGGATTGTCTGCAAATGTTGATTAATGGAGGCAATGGTGGGCACATTCACGCTACCTTCAAGCAATACAAGAGCTGGAATTTGTGTTTTATCTGCATCTGAGAATTGTTCGATCAATTTTGCAGCCTTGGTTGACTCAGCGCTCGAGGGCAAAAAGGCAGAGTTGTCGTTCTCTTGAACCGTTGTCAGTTTTCCAAATAGCGGACCGAAGACTCCACTGGCTCCAAACCAGATGAAAATGACCAGGATGGCGCTCCAAAACGGACGGCGAAAACCCTTCTTGGATTTCGGAACTACAGAATCTGATGTGGTTTGCGACACGGTAGGTGTGACCTTTCCCTAATTACGACTCAAAATTTCTTTAATTCACGCTTGCCCTCTCTTGTGAGGAGGTGACAGGGCCAGCCTACCTTTAGGCTATGGGAGTGCCACTCACCATTGCCTCCTCCGAATCATCGATCGCCCTGTCGCGAAGTGGGCTCATTGACTACGCGAAAGCCTGGGAAATTCAACGCTCTATTCACGCACAAGTCGCAGAAGGGGCTCGACGCAACACTCTTATGCTCCTCGAGCATCCATCTGTTTTCACCGCCGGGCGACGCACTCTAGATCACGAGCGTCCTAACGATGGCACTCCAGTAATAGATGTTGATCGCGGTGGGAAAATTACTTGGCATGGCCCTGGGCAACTCGTCGGATACCCGATAGTCAAATTGGCCAAGCGCCATGATGTTGTCGGATTCGTGCGCGAGATTGAAACCGCGCTCATTCAGGTATGCCAAGAATTTAATATTGACGCAGTGCGATATTGCGAGAGATCTGGAGTTTGGATCCGCGATGAGAAGGGTGACCGCAAGATTGCCGCGATCGGCATCCGTTTTGCGAAGGGTGTAACAATGCACGGCTTCGCTCTCAACGTAAATCCTGACCTTACTTCTTTTCAGAAAATTGTTCCGTGCGGAATCCCCGATGCCGAGGTGACATCAATGTCTGTCGAACTTCACCGTCACATCACTATCGATGACGTCGCGCCGATGGTGGAGAAGTATGTATACGAAGCACTCACGAGGGTAAGCGCATGACAATCGCACCTGATGGTCGCAAATTACTTCGCATTGAGGCACGCAACGCCGAAACTCCTATCGAACGCAAACCCGAATGGATCAAGACGCGCGCCATCATGGGTCCCGAGTACACGCGGATTCGATCACTCGTCAAGGCTGAAGGGCTCCACACGGTTTGTCAGGAAGCTGCATGTCCAAATATCTTCGAATGTTGGGAAGATGCAGAAGCAACATTTCTTATCGGTGGTGAGCAATGCACTCGGCGTTGCGATTTCTGCAATATTGATACCGGTAAGCCACTCCCCCTTGATCGCCTAGAACCACGACGTGTTGCTGAATCCGCGAAGACCATGGGGCTCAAGTACGTCACCATCACAGGAGTTGCACGCGATGACCTTGCAGACGAAGGAGCCTGGCTGTACGCCGAGACCATCCGACTAGTGCACGAAGTCAATCCTGGCATCGGAGTTGAGATGCTGGCTCCAGATTTCAGTGGGCACGCACACTTGCTTAATCAAGTTTTCGAAACTCGTCCCGAAGTATTTGCGCATAACGTCGAGACAGTTCCCCGAATATTCAAACGAATTCGACCGGCATTTACTTACGAAAAATCATTGCGTGTAATCACCATGGCTAGAGACTTCGGATTGATTACTAAGTCGAATCTCATTCTTGGACTAGGCGAAACGCGGGAAGAAGTCAGTCAGGCTTTGCAAGATCTCCACGATGCGGGATGCGACCTAATCACCATCACTCAATATTTACGTCCTACAAATTTGCATCACCCGGTAGAGCGTTGGGTCAAACCTGAGGAGTTTGTGGAACTTTCTGAAGAGGCTAAGCAGATTGGTTTCCTCGGCGTCATGAGCGGTCCACTTGTGCGATCCAGTTACCGTGCAGGTCGCCTGTACCAGCAAGCAATGGAGGCGCGAGTTACTCATGAGTGAACTGGTGTATCCACCAGTCATAGGTGTTGCGAAACTCTTCTGGCGTTACCTTGGACTTAAATTAACCATCACTGGCGAAGAAAATATCCCGCATAAGGGTGGCGCCATCATCGCTATCAATCACATCGGTTATCTTGATTTCGCTCTCTCGGGCACTGCATTCCTACCAGCGAATCGTTTCATTAGGTTCATGGCAAAAAAGGAAATCTTCGACAACAAAATTGCTGGGCCGCTAATGCGCGGAATGCACCACATCAACGTTGACCGAGCCAATGGCTCTGCCTCATTTGTCGCAGCCCTGCGCGCACTCCGCGCTGGAGAGTTAATCGGTATTTTTCCTGAAGCAACCATCTCGAAAAGTTTTGAAATTAAAGAACTGAAAACGGGAGTTGTGCGCCTTGCGATGGGCGCAGGCGTGCCAGTGATTCCGACAATTATCTGGGGTAGCCAACGCATCTGGACCAAAGGGCGAAAGCGCAACCTGAAACGTGCCCACGTGCCCATCCACATCTCCATCGGCGAACCAATTACCTTTACGAAAGATCAGGATGTAGC
This sequence comes from Actinomycetota bacterium, assembly GCA_014377015.1. Taxonomy (GTDB): domain Bacteria; phylum Actinomycetota; class Actinomycetes; order Nanopelagicales; family Nanopelagicaceae; genus QYPT01. The sequence goes on along the minus strand of JACMQL010000019.1, from coordinate 2,812 downwards.
CGCAGCCGAAGAGATGCTGCGCACCACCATGAAAAAGATGCTTGATCAAGTGCAGACTGCCTATCCGGACGCTCACGCAGGTCAGTGGTGGGCGCCGCTTCGTCTTGGTGGTACCGCACCCGCCCCACTAAACTTGTGAGCATGTTTAAGCGGAAGAAAGTTGCAGCACCAGCCGTCGCATTGCCTGCCCACTCTCGTCTTGCCCGCACCGCGGGGGCTAAGGCCGCACCCGCCGCGAAGGAGCCGCGACTTAAAGTAATTCGTGATGCCTACGGTGTGACAAAGGAAGTAAAACCATGGATCGGAGCCGCTCTTTTAGCGATATTCATCGTCATTTGGGCGACGGGAATTCTGCTCGGCGCGCTCTGGGGTCACCCGATTTATGCTGGCTTCCTCAGCTTTCCGATGGCGATCTTGGGCGCTCTCGTCTTCTTCACCCGCCAAGCTGGAACGGCCGCCTATTCCTCTATTGAGGGGCAATCTGGTGCGGCAGCCAGTGTCTTGATGGCCATCCGCAAGGGCTGGACAACTACGCCGGCAGTCGCAGTGAGCCGCAATCAAGATCTCGTCCACCGCAGTGTCGGCCGTCCAGGAATCGTCCTCGTAGGCGAAGGGAGTGCCACGGTTCGAACTCTGCTCAATGAAGAACGACGTAAAACGGAACGTTTTGCACCAGGTGTCCCCATCAGTGAAATCATCGTCGGGGAACTCGAAGGTCAAGTGAAATTGCGCAAACTTCAACGCCAGATGAAAAAAATGCCCAAAAAGTTGAGCCAAAATCAACTTCGTGAGGTACGCAACCGGCTTAAAGCGGTTGGTGGACTTTCAATGCCAATCCCCAAGGGTCCGATGCCAAAAAATCTGAAAGTCCCAAAGCGCTAAACGCGCTTAAGAATTGTTCCGCTTATCCGCTCATGCAGTCCGCGGCCGTTTTCGTCGAAAGTTATGGCAGTCACGACCAAACAAAGCAGGAAAGTTCTAACCAGCACCTGCGTAGCAGTCGCTGGGCCACCATCGGAATATCGAACTACTCGCATTCCAACGACACGCTGTCCGGCTGAGGCTCCCTGCAAAACTGTCAGCACCCAGACTTCGGCAAAGAAGACCGCCAGCGGGATGAAACTTCCTGCCCCATGGGATGTGTCAAAAAAAGTTGAGGCGATGAGGACGCAGGCAAACCAGTCGATCAGCAACGCGGCGACCCGGCGCCCCATTCCAACCCGCACAATTTCCATGGACAGAGCCTAACTCCTTGCACCTCTCATCTGGCGGCTCACTTTGCCGATCTTGCCCATGAAACATATTCGTAACACGCGGGTTATCACCTTTTCACTCAATCGCCCTACTCTCTAGCCCACAACAACTCAGCAAAATGCTCAATGGTGAGCACGTCACAACATCTCCGCGAGGGCGGACATCGGTGCGTATTGGAGAAGCATGTTTAAGAACTCTGCAGAAATTTTCGCTTACATTAAAAAAGAAGATGTGAAGTTGATTGATGTTCGCTTCATCGATCTTCCAGGAATTCAGCATCACTTCAATGTGCCTGCTGGATCCTTTGATGAAGCTGTCTTCACCGATGGCTTGATGTTCGATGGTTCATCAATTCGTGGCTTCCAAGCAATTCATGAATCAGATATGAAGTTGCTGCCAGTACCGGAATCAGCATTTATCGATCCATTCCGCAAAGAAAAAACTCTCATCATTAATTTCTCGGTACATAACCCAATCGATGACTCACCATACAGCCGTGATCCGCGCGGAATTGTTGCAAAGGCTGTGGAGTTCATGCGCTCGACGGGAATTGCAGACACAGCTTTCTTTGCGCCAGAAGCTGAGTTCTACGTATTCGACGCAGTCCGTTTTTCAACTGGCATCAACGAGGCTTTCCATCACATCGACTCATACGAAGGTGCTTGGAATACCGGAATTGAGAAAGATGCCGATGGCACACCGAACCGCGGATACCGCACTCGCGTTAAGGGCGGCTACTTTCCTGTGTCACCAACAGATCAGTATGCAGATCTTCGCGATGAAATGGTGATGAAGCTCGAAGAAGTTGGACTTCAAGTTGAGCGCGCTCACCACGAAGTTGGTACGGCCGGTCAAATGGAAATCAACTACCGCTTCAGCGATATTTTGCACGCCGGCGATGACTTGATGAAGTTTAAGTACGTCATCAAGAACACTGCTTGGCAAGGTGGCAAGACAGCGACATTCATGCCTAAACCTCTCTTTGGAGATAACGGCTCTGGTATGCACGTTCACCAATCACTATGGAAAGACGGCGTTCCGTTGTTCTTCGGTGAGGGTTACGGCGATCTTTCAGATATGGCGCGTTGGTATGTTGGTGGTCTCTTGAAGCACGCGCCATCACTTCTGGCTTTCACTAACCCAACCGTCAACTCTTACCGTCGCCTCGTGCCAGGTTACGAAGCCCCGGTCAACCTTGTCTACTCAGCACGTAACCGCTCTGCTTGTATCCGTATCCCAATCACGGGTTCAAATCCAAAGGCCAAGCGCATTGAGTTCCGTTGCCCAGATCCATCATCCAATCCATACCTAGCATTCGCGGCAATGTTGATGGCTGGACTTGATGGAATCATCAACAAGATCGAACCGCCACTTCCTGTCGACAAAGATCTCTACGAACTCGACGCCGAAGAAGCAGCTTCAATTCCGCAGGTACCAGGTTCACTTGATGCCGTACTCGATAACCTCGAGCGCGACAATGAGTTCCTCACCCGCGGTGGTGTATTCACCAAAGACTTAATCGACACATGGATTAGTTTCAAGCGATCATCAGAGGTTG
>JACMQL010000001.1 GCA_014377015.1 Actinomycetota bacterium | reverse complement strand
TTCATTTGAACTATTTTGATTTGTATTTCCGTTGGAATGTCCCATGTTATTCATGAAGTTGTCATCAGAGCGATTGAATGCAAGGAAAACAATTACGGCTATCAGCGCAACAATAATCGCTATAAATCCGCCACTCTTCTTGTCAATATTGATTTGCATTCCGACTCCTTAACGTGGATAACCTTGACTGAAGGCAAGAATGACATATCTAGCCTCTGAAAATCTTAATGTAATGATGAAGTAATCATAAATATTTGATATGGATCACTTATAAGTGCCGTCGCCGGCATAGTGAAATCTATGGCAACGCTGGTGACGACGTTTTGTATGTACATGGGGTATTCATGCGTGTTGATAGCGGATGGATCGCTCGGTAAAGATTAGATTTTTGCTTCGTGACGAGTAAGTACCGAGCCGTTCCGATGGTGATGCTTGCTCCCTATGCCGCCTTGATGCTTTTCTGCGGCTTTATTCCCCTGCTCGTATCGATAAGAGAGGTGGCCAATCCTTCCTGGATCAATTTGGAGGGAAGTTACACCACGTTATTTAGGATTCTGAAGGACTTTCGTGTCGTCCCGGATCTAAAACACGCTCTTTTTCTTCTGGCAGTCTTCGTGCCCTTCACTATGGTGGCGGTGCTGGCTGTTTCGCTTCTTCTTGATTCGACTCCGGTCCGCGGTAACACCTTGATGAGACTTATTTTCATTCTGCCGGGAATAGCTTCGGGTGGCATCTCGATAATGGTCTGGATGTTCTTTCTAGGTCGTCACATCACCTGGGATGGTGGGAATGTGCAATGGCTAATCGCGGGGATAGCTTTTTCTTCTGGGGCAGGAAGTTGGATTGTTATTCAATATGGTTCCTTGCGATCCATTCCGCACGAAGTTATTGAGGCTGCTCGCGTTGATGGATGTAATCGTCTTCAATTGGCGTTGCAAATCAAAATCCCAATGATTGCTCGATACATAGGGTACATGGCAATTCTCCTAACTGCGGGAGCGATCCAAATTTATGCTGAACCAGCTCTTTTAACCGGCTGGGGATTGACTTCCAACTGGTGGTCGCTCAACCAAGTTGCATATAGCTATGCCTTTCAAACCGCAGATTTTGCAGGTGGTACTGCACTTTCGTTAGATATGTTATTGCCAAGTGTCATCATCGGAATTATCTTCGTAGTGCGAACCGATTTTCTTAAGCGAGATTCGTATCAATGATGCGAAACTATGAAAAGAGAAATGCGGTCTTAATTAAATTGACGCTATGGGCACTCACTATTCTGGTGTTTCTTCCCTTCCTTTGGTTATTGAAGGAGGCCGGGCCGAATTATCTAGTAAGCATCAAATATCTTTCGCTTGATCAAAATGGAATTGTGATGGTCTGGCTAAAGAATTCTGCGTTCTTTACTCTCGCCGCTCTTTTCATTTCAGTACTTTCGAGTATCACCGCAGGTTTCGTATTAGCCATCCTTAAGGTCCCGCTTCGTAGATTTATGTTGTTTGTAACTTTAATCACCATGTTGATTCCGATCACAGCAATGGCGATGCCCCTCTATGTCCTCATCGATAAAATTCATCTCAACGACAATATTTGGGGATTGATTATCGCGAGTTCGTACTATCCATTCGGAACTTTTCTCTCATATTTGTATTTCGTTTCTGCTCTGGCCGGTGACTTAGTAGGAATGGGCCGAATCGATGGTTTGGGGGATTGGGGTCTTTATTGGCACCTGGGAATCCCGCTCTCAAAAGCGCTCTGGTCGATCGTCATATTCTTCTCATTCTTAAGCCTGTGGAACAGTTATCAACTCCCCAAAGTTCTACTCAATGATCCTGCGCATTCCACGCTTCCGATGGGCCTAGAACTCCTCTATGGCAATAGCACTGCGATAGTTGGGGTTTTAATGATGCTCCCAATAATTCTTCTCTATTTACTCTCGCAGAGAAGCATTGAGCGCGGAATATTTAGCGGTGCAGTAAAGGGCTAGCGGGTAAGATAAATCCAAGATGAGTCGCCCGGATCACCGCGTTGCTGTCAGTTAATTCTGAAAGTGCCGAGGAAAGTCCGGACTCCACAGAGCAAGGTGGTGGGTAACGCCCACCCGGAGCAATCCGCGGGATCAGTGCCACAGAAAACAGACCGCCGAGAAATCGGTAAGGGTGAAACGGTGGTGTAAGAGACCACCAGCATTTACGGTGACGTAGATGGCTAGGTAAACCCCACCAGGAGCAAGACCGCACAGATAGCGCTTGAGAACTGCTCGTTCGAGCTATCGGGTAGGTCGCTTGATTCCGTGAGTAATTGCGGAACTAGATGGATGGTGATCCCTCATTCGTGAGGACAGGATCCGGCTTATAGGGCGACTCATCTTCTAATTACTTTTATTCCGACTCATGCTCGGCTATTGATCTACTCAGCGAGTTTTAATTTAAATGGGATTAATTTGCTACCAACAACTAGCGCAGCACCAATTAATACTAAATTTTTTACAATGTACTGACCTTCTAAGGTGAGGCTAAAAGGGAAATTCGAAAAACAAACCTCGGGCAACAATATAAGGGGTAGAAATGTACCTGGCATCTGTAGCGCCAATAAAAAAAGACCAACTCGGATTAAAGGTCTATATAGTATGCACAATCCAATCGCTACTTCCCAATACCCGAGAATTGGTATGAATATATCTGGATCTATCCAATAGACAGTCTTAGTGACTAAGTCAGCTGCAGGACTATTACCAAAGAGTTTTAAAGCACCAAACCAAATAAAAGTGAGGGATAGTGAGTAACGAAGCACCGGCATTGAAATTTGGTTTAAGTAATATATGATCTTGTTATCTAATTTACTGAAATCTACCCCCAGCATCTTCACAAATTTATCTTCCTTTGCTTCTATTTACTTCATACAACTGTAACCCAAATCAGCGTCAATTTCAGCATAGAATAAATTTGTGGTGCTTCTATGGAATGGATTCAAGTAATGCCTGAATTAATTGTTATTTTTGATGGTGATTGCAATCTCTGCAAAAGGAGCCTTGCCTGGGTAGAACGTGAGTTAACACTCACCGCTCTGCCTTTTCAGAGCTCAAATCTTGACCTTTATGGATTGACCACGGAGCAATGTTCTCAAGAAGTATTCGCAATTAGCGAAGGAAAAACCTATTCAGGGGCAGCCGCAGTGGTTTTCCTCCTCAGAAAACGCGGGAATTCTTTCGCATCGACCGTTTTACATTTTTCTGGCCCAGTTGGAAGATTTGGTTATAAATGGGTAGCTTCCCATAGGAGTTCCTTTCTCGTTCGTAGTCTCGGACGACTCTTCCTCTAGTCGCGAATTGGAGCAATCAAGGCAAGTTTGCCCACTCAGATCTAGCTATTAATCCCGATAATTCATGGAGACCATTTACACTTTCAACGAGGAGACTGCAGCGTTAACTCCTCCGAGACCAGGAGTATTCGCGGTTCACTAGTGCAATTCTTACTGAGTATTCTTCATAGAACTCTTCATGACCCAATTTCTGAGCTTCTACGTAACTTCGCTTCCGTGTTGGGGGCGTGTAGTAATTGGCAGCCTAATTGTTTACAAAGCATGCGGTGCGGGGCGAATCTCGTCGCCTCCACCACAGACTTAACTGTTTGAGTTCGATCTATTGGTAGCCGTCAAAAGAGTTGCAGCGGATATGCATGGGAGGGCTTCGAGAAATCGAGGCACTTTCCAATTTTCCGGCTTACAGGACGATTCTTCTTTAATCAGAACTTGTACTCTGCAACAACTTCCCCGTACTGGATTTCCCCAGTTTCCAAGAATCCCAGTTTCTTGGAGAAACTTGATGCGTTTCCTTCTACTGGTGCCCAGGAAAGTAAAACTCTTGCGCAACCCATTTGACGATATCGTGTTAAGACTGACTGGACAGCAAAACGACCAACACCAAAACCTTGATGTGACTTATCAACCAGTAATCTCCAAAGCCATGGATCTTTTTGTTGCTCGGTGGGGTCTGCACACATGATGAACCCAACCGGTGTGGATTTGCTCAAAATTCCCCTTATCCAGACTAAAGGTGGACCATTCTCATCTTCAGCCGGAAATAGGGCATCTGCATAGCTCTCTGCAACAGATGCAACCAAATTCTTTTGATTCTCATGCACTTCTAGACGCAAGAATTCCCTTGCTCGCGTATCAAGTTCTACTAATTGAAAATCTTTATCTTCTGTTAATTGCCCTCACCTAGAATGCCCTTCAGTTGGATCCAAAACAAGCAGAACCTAGAGTCAAGCAGTTCCAATGTAGCAAGCAGACCCTAGTATCGAGATATCCGGCTTAGAAGACGGTCCTTTTTATTTAGCTAACAATGAATATTTTTTGCGCAACCGGTTCTCTTTGCCGGTTCTTGCGGCGGAAAACTTACTGTCCTGCCCAAATTGGATCACTTGGTGCCTTGGACCATGGTGCCAGTCGCGCATTGGATTCCGATGGTCTCGATTCAAGATCGTGGAGAGATAATTTTGAAAGCGCTAATTCAATTGCCGTACGAAGGTCTAATAAACCATCAGGAGGTGGGTCAATAATTCCATTGAGTGATTTCTCAGGATTAGCTACAACTTCACTAATTAGTGATCCCACAAGAGATCGAGCCAATGCACTCGGCAGTGGCGTGAATAAACCAATTAGCAGACTAGATAGACCGGGGGAGGGAAAGGGTAATTTAATAATCCAACGTCTTCGCAGACCAGCCAATTTAGCGAACGTTTGAATCATCTTCGAATAGGAGAGAATGTCTGGTCCACCTATATCAAAAATTCCATCGACTGGTTTATTCATTGCTCCAGCTTGAGATAAGTAAAAAAGTACGTCGCTGATTGCAATTGGTTGAGTTCGATTTCTTACCCATTTGGGTGTGGTCATAAAGGGTAGCTGATTGATCAGATGCCGTAACATTTCAAAAGAGGCCGAACCAGAGCCAATGATGATTCCAGCGCGAATCTCAAGAACTGGCACACTTCCCTCATTCAATATACGACCAGTGTTGACTCTTGATCTCATATGCTTACTAATCCGCTTGTCATTGGCGATTCCGCCTAAGTAAACAATTTGTTTGACGCCAGCGTATCCAGCAGCCTTTGCAAAATTTCTTGCATTGATTGCTTCAAAATTTTCAAAGTCAGAGCCCATGGTCATTGAGTGAAGCAAGTAAAACGCGGTGTGGATTCCCTCTAAAGCGGCTTCTGTAGTCCCATAGTCCTTTGCGTTCGCGATACTCACTTCAACTTGGTCAATCCAAGGCCGTTCGGAAATTTTCTGCTCATCGCGAACCATTACACGAATTAACGAATTCCCTAATAGTAGTTGCCGAACTAATCTGCCCCCTATATATCCGGATGCACCGGTCACGAGAATTTTATGCTTTGTTTCTAGATTTGGTTTAGAATTTTTCATTTCATCTATAGTAGGGCTAAACGATCTTTAAAGTGCCAGAGGTTGAACTAGATCATAATGAATTAGTTGTCTCTGCAATCGTCGGGTAGGTTGCTTGAATCCGTAAGTAATTACAGTTGTAGATGGTTGGTGATCCGTTTTAGCCGCGAAAGTAGCGGGAACGACCGGATCCGGCTTACAGGGCGATTCATCTTTATTTCACTCAAGTCACGCATAAAATTATGCGAGATGTGCGTGAATTTCTTGTCGAAGTATTTGCATGAGTTAGAGTGAATTTGCGGAAATTTACGGGCAAATCTGCGGATATGCGGGCAAATCTGCGGGCAGAATTCCTTACTAAACGAGAGACTTAATAAAGGCAAGAGTGCTAAGACCAGTTTGCTTTTTAATAATTCGGTTTAATTGGCGGTCGGAAATGTTGAGAATCATTGCCAAATCTCCCACCTTCCGGCAGCCACTTTCACGGATGATTTTCTTGGCAACTTGATGGATTTTTTCGTGTTCATCCTCAACCGCTAGTTTCAAACTGATATGTGGTTTGCATCGTTTGCAAGAACGAAAGTCCTGCATTAAAGCCTGATCGGCTGATTCGAAGAAGACAACATTTTCAGGGTTGGGAACCTTGCTTGGACAATGAGGGAGACAAAATATACCCGTGCTAATCACTCCATACAGAAAAGGTTGAGACGGGTTCACTTCTCTTTTTTCTATCTGAGCGAAGCGCTCTCTAAATTGAATATCCTTCTGGATTTTCAATTTCTTTCTCCCTTATCAATTTAAGTCGCTGCTGCACGAGTGCTGCTGAAATTAAGACTAACACCCCTCCCAAAATCTGACTTATTTTGAACGGTTCCTTCAGAAATAGCACTCCTAGGATTGTTGCCACGACTGGGGTTATGTAGGTAACCGTGCTTGCAATCGCGCTACCTGCCAGCCGAACATTTCTGAAATTCCATATGTATGCAAAGCCGGTTCCGACAGAGCCTAATGCGAGCATGCCCAATGCAGATTTTAATGTCCAAGTAGAGTGCAATGGGTGTGAAAGCAGGGTGAAGGGCAGAAGCAGCAACGCAGAGCAACTCACTTGTGCGGCCGCCAACGACGAGGCTGAATAACTCATTTTGCTAACAAATCTTTTCGAATAGGGAAACGCAATTCCATATGAAAAGGTCGCCACAAGTAGCGCAACGTAACCTTTCCAATCACTACCTTGATAGCCACTAAAAACGCCAGTGACCAGCACAATGCCAGCAAATCCAACAGCAACTCCAAGAAGCTGATTGCCGTTAACTTTCTGTTCCCTGAATCCAAAACTGATTACCAATACGGTCATCAGTGGGGTCGTTGCATTGAGTAGTCCAGCCATAACGCTGCTGACGTGAGTCTCTCCGACCGCAAATAGATAACCGGGGAGAAAATTTAGAAGTAGAGCAACAACTGCCAAGTGTCCCCACGCAGAGAGTCTCTTCGGAAGAGAAGTTCTTGTCGCTAGGCAATAAATGACGAGTGTGAGCCCGCCAATGAAACCTCTGAAAAAGGCCACTCCAAGAGGAGTGAGGCTGAGTAATCCCCATTTGATAAATAAGAAGGAGCTACCCCAGGTTATTCCAAGAGCTATAAATCCGGGTAACCAACTCTTCGCATTGGTATTTGTCATAAGAGAATTCTGCACTACCCAATTTTGCAATAAGGAGCATATGAGCAGAAAAATCGGACTTCTAATTCAGGTACGAGACCTCAGTCACTTTGTAAGTCTTCGCAGTTCCCTGCGGGCAAACTTTCGGACATTTGACCTTTTTGAACAGGATCTAGCCCCAACCGACTCGTAGGGCGACGCAGCATAATAACGGAAGTTAATGGGGGATATTCAGGATGCCGAGTTCATAGATTTAAAAGACAAGATTCTTACTTTTGAATTATGGGATTGCCATTCCCATCCCGGCAGTTTGATGTGTGACCCAAAGAATGAAGGCTATTTTCAGAGCGTTGCAGAATGGACGATTAGATCTGGCAAGAATTTATTGGACTCTGTTCAAATGGGCGTAACGGGTGTGCGAACTACTTCTGAGTCAATTGGAATCGACACTGCCTGGGCTAAGAGTTTCGAATCAGGATTATTTGCTGGACCCAGGATTGAAAGTAGTGGACCTGGATTACGTGTCACGGGTGGACATGGCACCGCTTTTCCAAAAGAGCATAAGGAAGTGCATGTTGAGTGGGTTGCAGATGGAAGCGGATGGTTGGCCAGAGCATGCAAAGATTCGAGTTAAGCAGGCAGCAACGTCAGGAGGAAGAGAATTTAATGGGAGATGCAAGCGCTCCAACGCAGGGTGCATCAGCCGATTTCTTAATCCTGGATAGAAATCCTTTAGAGGATATTGGCTCGCTGAAGAACTCGGCAGATCGTTATACGAAAGCTTATGCTGGGCGCGCTAACTCTTTTGGGAAGGATGAAGAATGAGGAACACATGGGGCAAACTGTGGAGAGCGTTACCCGGCTCTGTTCGAAAAACCATCGTACTTGTAATTGGATTCACCCTAATTCTACTAGGGGCAGCCTTGGTGGTCCTTCCGGGTCCCTTCACAATGCCCCTTATAATCCTTGGGCTAGTGGTTTTGGCCGTGGAATTCACTTGGGCGGAGTCGCTCTTGAGTAGAGCGAAGGTGCAGGTAAAAAAGATCGACCCGCGAAGGTTAAAGAAACGTCCTTTACCTGAAGAAAATGGAACCCCGTGATCGTAGGAAGTCATCAAATACGGCAATCCCACCTTTGTGATTGAGGGAGTTCTCTGGGCACAAGAGAACAAACTTCGGCGTTTAAGTACAAATGCATAACCGGTTTATCGAGCGACGAGTTTCCTCTGAATTTGAATCGATTTGATAGATGTTCTTGCGGTGACCGATTTTAATTACGAGGATTGTTAAGCGTTTGCTATTGAATGAGAAAATAATACGATATTCACCAATTCGAATTCGATAAGCATCGCGACTGGTCAGTTTCAAGGACTTCGGTGGAAGTGGGATCTCGCGGATTAATTCTATTACCCCGACGATTCGGAGCCTGTCCTTCTTGGGAATTGTGCGAAGGTATTTTTGAGCTTTCCTTTTTACCGCAATCGAATAATTGGTCAAATGTGAATGGGACAAGTTGCCTTTCATTTGCAGTGAATGAGAAGTTGCAAATTGATTGCATTAGAGAGTCATATGTGTGTTGTATTGCAGGGAAGATGTTGCTAGTTTTCGTTCGTGATCAACACGGCGATTGAGTTTACTAAACGACGAACAGTCGATTATTGCCGCATCATGACTACTTCGTGCAATGGTTAATCGCCTTAAAAAGTAACGTTTTTTCCTAAGCATTTAACACATCTAATTAATCATTCTGGGAATCATCTTTCATTCTGCATCTATATTTTAGGAGAGTCATGTTAAAAAGATCTATCGCTGCTTTCGTTGTATTAGTAATGTCCTCGATCGGTGTTGCTCTACCTGCGCAAGCTTTAACTACTTCAACACCAACTAAGAATTTAGTCACAGTCAGTTGGTTGAAGGATAATTTGGCAGACAAGAATTTGGTGCTTATTCACGTGGGTGATGCCGGTAATTCAGGCTACGTGAGAGGGCACATTGAAGGCGCGCAGTTCGTGGACTGGACGACTGAACTGGCCAATTCTCAAGAATCCAAGTTGCGAAATGGCATCGTCCCTCAATCCAAATTTGGGGGAGTAGCTAAACGTCTAGGAATTGCGAATGATTCAACTGTTGTGCTTTATGCGGAAGGTAAGTCCGGCTTAAAAGCTACGTGGGGAAGTTGGGTCTTTAATCTTTACGGAGTATCGGACGTTCGCATCCTTGACGGAGGACTTCTAAAATGGGTTGCGGCGGGAAATGCGACCACTTTGGCAGTGCCAACTGCAAAGGCGCCTGGAGAATTTGTCCCGACAAATGATTCACGCGATTTCCGTGCAACAATCGCCGAAGTTATTCGCAACGCTCAAAGCAAATCCAAGAATCGAGCGATCATTGTCGATACACGGGATTCCGCTAGTTTTCAGGGAACCAATGTTGGAACTGGACTCGGTGCAGCGGCCGCGGCTGGTCACATTGCCAGCGCAAAGAGTATTCCTACCACCAGCCTTCTGAACACTGATGGGTCGTTTAAGTCTTCGGCTGAAATTAAGGCCGCCTATGCCGCAGTTGGAGTGACTAGCACTAGCAAGGTTCTCCTGTATTGCGGAACTGGGTTACTGGCATCTGCCTCTTGGTTTGCTCTGACGCAGATTCTTGGTTACAAGAATGTCAAAAACTATGACGGATCTTGGTTCGAGTTTTCAGCTACTGGTCCCAAGCATTTAATCGATAATCCCGCAGCAGCGACTAAATGAGTAAAGTCGAGACTGAAGTGAAGGAGGGCGGCCTGCGAAAGCAGGCTGTTTCTCTTTACGTTTGGACTCGTGCGGATACTCTCCGCACGATTATTGCTGGCATAATTATTTTGGGTTTAATAGTCGGCGCCAGAGTGTTGCAAGGCAGCGCCACATACGGCGCAAATGCTGCGACCTCATTGTTGATGGGCACAGCCCTGGGAGTTGCATTTGAACGTGGGCGCTTTTGTATATTTTGTATTTTTAGAGATTCAATTAATCAGAGAAGAAATTACGGCCTTATAGCAATCTTCACAGCTTTAGCAGTTGGTTCTATTGGTTACACCATAGTATTCGAACTATTTTTACCAACTCCAACTAAGGGCCAACTTCCTGCTCTGGCACACGTTGGGCCGGTTAGTTTGGCTCTAGCACTTGGCGCATTTGCTTTTGGAATAGGCATGACACTTGCTGGTGCATGTGTATCGGGCCAATTCTTTCGATTGACACAAGGTTACTTGCGTGCGATTCCTGGATTGATTGGAGTGATAATTGGATTCGTTATTTCCTTCAATACGTGGAATTTCCTTTATGAACGTTCCATAAAATCCGCGCCGAAGATTTGGTTACCAAATTATTTGGGCTACACCGGTTCACTCCTGCTTTCACTTGCAGTGATTGGCGGTTTTCTGCTTTGGGCAATTAAGACAAGTGATCCGACTGAGAGCGAACTTCACGGTAATGGGGAGATTGAATGGAGTCAGATTCGAAATTCTTTGATTAAAAAGCGCTGGAGTCCTTGGATTACAGGAGGCATAATCGGGGCCATCGGAGTCGTGGCTTATCTTCGTATTGAACCGCTTGGTGTGACCCGGCAACTCAACTCAATCGCCCAAGAAATTGGCACTAGGTACGAGTTATACCCAAAACTTGTTGGGCTTGACGGGTTATCGGGATGTATTGGTGCTGCCGTTGAGACGATAACAAATAACGGTTGGCTGATAATTGGGTTCTTTGTTGCAGCCCTCGCGGCGTCGATTTCCGGCAACAGATTTAAAGCGCAAATTCCTAACGTGAAGGGGACCCTCTCCTCACTTGTGGGAGGAACCTTGCTTGGCTGGGGATCCTTCACGAGTTTGGGTTGCACGATAGGAAATTTGCTCTCTGGGACACAAGCCTTTGCCCTATCTGGCTGGACCTTCTTCCTATTCTCCTTTCTTGGAGTCTGGGTCGGAATTAGACTCAAACTAGACAAGATTGGATAACTCAAATTGCCAAAATTCATGAATTCCAGACTGATAGCAATTTTCGGCATTTTAGCAATCAGTGCATTCGGACTTGCAAACAGTGCAACTGCTTCGCAAAAGTCATTCCAAATAGCTACGAAGAGCAACGTCAATAAGCTCACCTTCACTGGAATTACGGTCGAAGGCAAGGATTTCAAATCGACATTGCTACTGGGAAAGAAGCCTTCAGTTCTCTGGTTTTGGGCACCTTGGTGTGCAATTTGCAAAAATGAATCACATTTCATAGTAGCTGCAGCTAAGAAATATAAAGGCAAGGTCAACTTTATAGGAGTAGGTGCCCTTGGTTCCGCTGCTGAAATGAAAGAATTTGTTTCTCAAACTGGCGCGAATTCATTTCTGAATCTCAATGACGAGAGCACGAAAGTCTGGAGCCGTTTTGGTGTCTTTATTCAGCCTACCCTTGTTTTTGTTGATACGACGGGAAAAATTAGCAGCAAAGTCGGTCCTTCGAGTGCAGGATTTCTTGAGAAAAAATTGAAGACGCTAATTAATAGCCAATGATTCAAGAAAACATTCTGCTCCTTTCCTTTGTTTCAGGAATCTTTGCGACATTTAATCCATGCGGATTTGCAATGCTACCTGCGTACCTATCCTTGGCGATTTTGGGTTCAGATACCCAACGCAGGAGAAAGGACATCGTAATAAATGCATTAGGATTTTCTGCGGCCATGGGGACAGGTGTTCTGGCGGTATTCTCACTTTTCGCTTTAGTTGTATTTCCATTTTCAACTGCCATCCAGCGGTACCTGCCTTATGTGACCATGGTGATGGGAGGGGTTCTAATAGCAATGGGGGTGTCAATCGCATGTGGTAAGCCCATTAAGGCTTTCACTCTTTGGAGTCCCCGGATTTCACCAAATAGGAAACCAATTACATATTTTGGATATGGGCTTACTTTTGCGCTTGGCTCAATTTCATGCACGATTGGGCCTTTTTTGGCCGCGACTGTTGCCGCGTTGTCGACTTCTGATTTCACTTCAATTCTATTGACTTATGTTGTCTTCGGTCTTGGAATTTCGATCACAATTGCAATTCTTGCGCTGATTACCGCGACGTCCAATCAATTGCTCATAAAGCGCATTCGCAATTCGACACGCAAAATCGAGTTGCTCTCCGGGTTTTTGCTGTTGATTGTAGGAGCCTATTTACTATATTTCAGTTGGTATGAAATCTCACTTCAAGGAAGTCCGCTTAGTCCAAACCCAATCATGGATGCGGTATTTCGTTTTCAAGGAACGATCGTGAGCGGCGTAAGCCATATCTTGGAATTACTCCATATTCTCAGTCCTTGAGATTGAGGTTCTTTGGGTAATACGCGCGTCGACCACTAAATCACTCGAGTCTTTAAGCAATTCTGCAGACTAATTTCATATTGCTCTCATTTAGGCAGAGTTACCTTCCACTTAGGAGAGGTTCTCCAATTTGCGTAAGCGAAGGTTCAAAGGACACATTTATGAAACTCAAGAAAAAGATCGCGTTAATCGCAACTGGAACACTCGTGGGCGTTGGTGGGCTCTATTCGGTCGCACTTTCCGCAACAGCTGTCGCGCCAGCCATTGCAGTGCAGGCAGCACCGGCAGTCACTTTCCCAGTTCCTGTATTTCCAGTCGCAGAAACTCTTGTTGAAGAAGGTACTCAGAACGGTAAAGACGATTCATCCGAAGTCGAAGATTCAACTGACGATGTGAGTGCTCTCCAGGACGAAAACCAGGATTCCGAGAGTTTAGATGACGCAACCGAGATCAACGATGACGCGACCGAGAGTTCAGATGACGCGACCGAGAGTTCAGATGACTCAACCGAGAGTTCAGATGACTCAACGGAGAGTTCAGATGACTCAACGGAGATCAACGATGACGCAACCGAGAGCGCCGATAACGCAGGAGAGTAGGAAAACCCGCCGAGTTATTGAGAAGGTAAATCAGAAAGTCGAAAACAGATGTCTGATACTGAACTAGCGCATCGATCTCAGGCGACGACTTTTTTATTTCAATTCGTGAACTCTAAATAGTGACTTGTCAATAACCTTTACTACACAGCTACTGCTCAGTTTTTGCTGCTCCTAAATTCCGTTCTGTGGCATACCCTTCCATGATGACAGTCTCCTTTGCCCACGTTGGTAACGCTAAACCATATAAGAATTGGCTCGTTAAGGTCCCTGAAGTAACGGCTTTCTTTTGGATCATAAAAATTCTCGCTACAACAGTCGGAGAAACATTCGCAGATTACTTAAATGAGACGCTGGGATTCGGTCTAAATGGAACCACCCTAGTAACAGTTATTGCACTCATTATTGCTCTCACTCTGCAGTTCAAATCGACTAGATATAAGCCAACCCTGTATTGGTTGGTCGTGGTACTTATAAGTATCGCGGGAACGCTATTTACGGATAATCTGACTGACAACCTTAACGTTTCGCTATTGGTCTCTTCCATAATATTTTCAATAATTCTGGCCGCCATCTTCATGGCATGGCACAGGACGGAAGCATCTCTAGCGATCCACAGTATTTATACCCCGCGGAGGGAGATTTTTTATTGGAGTGCAATTCTCTTCACTTTTGCTTTAGGAACTGCAACTGGAGATTTATTTGCCGAGCGTTTGGGTCTTGGATATAGCGTGTCGCTAATTATATTTGCTGTCATAATTATTGCTATTTCGGGCGCGTGGAAGTTGAAATTGCTCAATCCTGTCTTCGCATTTTGGGCCGTTTATGTTCTTACTCGACCACTCGGAGCATCGATCGGCGATTTACTTTCGCAAGACAAGAAAGATGGCGGAATTGGTCTTGGAACTACGGCCACTAGCGCGATCTTTCTGGGGGTAATTGTAGGCTTGGTCTTCTATTTAACTATGACCAAGAAGGATGCCATTTCACTGAACCAAGCACTCGCTGAGTAACTATTTACGGCAACGTAGGTGGCGAGATAAACCCCAATTGGAGCAAGACCGCACGGATAGAGTTTGAATCGGCAATTCCTGTCTTCTGTGGGCAGGAGTGGATGTATGACGAGTTTTGCACTTACGCTATCGTGAGAGAATTGAAGGCACGCAGGCGCTAAGCGCTTTTTCGGGTGCCATGCAATTAGTTTACTTTTGGGGGATCACGGTGATAGAGAATTCAGGGAACTGTCCAGTTTCGCTTGGCGTACACACCACAGTAGGCGTATCTAATATGAAGTGGTGGCCTAACGCCCTTAACTTAGATATTTTGCATCAACAAAACTCGAAGGCGAATCCGCTCGGCAAAGATTTCAATTATCGCGAAGAGTTGAAGAAGCTTGATTTTGCTGCTTTGAAGCAGGATCTTCACGATTTGATGACTGCTAGTCAGTCGTGGTGGCCAGCAGATTGGGGTCATTACGGCGGGTTGATGATCCGTATGTCTTGGCATTCTGCTGGCACCTACCGAATTGCAGATGGCCGCGGTGGTGCGGGATCTGGTGATCAACGCTTTGCGCCGTTGAATTCTTGGCCAGATAACGTGAACCTCGACAAAGCTCGGCGAATTCTTTGGCCAATCAAGAAGAAGTACGGCAACAAAGTAAGTTGGGCAGACCTAATGGTTTTGGCAGGAACGATCGCTTATGAGTCAATGGGATTGAAAACTTACGGATTTGCATTTGGTCGCGAAGATATTTGGCAACCAGAACTTGATGTTTATTGGGGAAATGAAAATGAGTGGCTGGCACCAAGTGATTCGCGGTATGAAAATCTAGCCGACCCGTCGACAATGGAAAACCCGCTTGCAGCAGTCCAGATGGGCTTGATTTATGTAAATCCAGAAGGAGTGAATGGAAAATCTGATCCACTCAAGACCGCACTCCAGGTCCGTGAGACTTTCCTACGTATGGCAATGAACGATGAAGAGACTGTTGCCCTTACCGCAGGCGGGCACACAGTTGGCAAAACTCACGGAAACGGTGATCCAAAACTTCTCGGACCGGCACCCGAGGGGGCTGACGTTCTTGAGCAGGGTCTGGGATGGATGAATCATCAGACGCGGAGCATTGGTCGTGACACAGTTACAAGCGGAATCGAAGGCGCATGGACCACGCATCCGACAAAGTGGGATAGTGGTTATTTCCATCTACTATTTTCTTATGAATGGGAACTTAAGAAGTCACCCGCAGGTGCCTCGCAATGGGAGCCGATAAATATCAAAGAAGAAGACAAGCCACTTGATGTTGAAGACCCATCACTTCGAGCCAATCCGATCATGACGGATGCTGATATGGCCATGATTAAGGATCCAATTTACCGTGAAATTTCCGAGCGGTTCTATAAAGACCATGCCTACTTCAGTGAAGTATTTGCACGTGCGTGGTTTAAACTCACACATAGAGACTTAGGTCCGAAAGTTCGATATATCGGTCCAGATGTTCCACAAGAAGACCTAATTTGGCAAGATCCAGTTACTGCAGGTCCGAGCAACTACAACGTGGAAGACCTGAAGTCGATGATTGCTGCTACTAATCTCTCGATAACTGACATGGTCACGACCGCCTGGGACAGCGCACGTACCTTCCGAGGTTCAGATATGCGCGGTGGCGCAAACGGCGCGCGCATTCGATTGGCACCGCAGAAGGACTGGGAAGGAAACGAGCCTGCGAGACTGGCGCGCGTTCTTTCTGTTCTAACTCCAATTGCAGAACAAACGCGTGTGAGCGTCGCCGACGTAATTGTTCTGGCAGGAAGTATCGGCGTTGAACGTGCTGCGAAGGCGGCCGGCTTTGACGTCAAAGTTCCCTTCCAACCTGGACGTGGGGATGCAACGACGTCTGACACAGATGTCGCATCTTTCGAAGCGCTCGAGCCCATTCACGATGGCTTCCGCAACTGGCTCAAGAAGGATTACATCGTGAAGGCTGAAGAACTATTACTGGATCGAGCACAGCTCATGGGTTTGACTGCTCCAGAAATGACCGTCCTTATGGGTGGCATGCGTGTCATCGGTACAAATTATGGCGGAACAAAGCATGGAGTTTTCACAGAAAATGAAGAGGCTTTGAGCAATGATTTCTTTGACACTCTCACAGATATGAAATACATCTGGGAGCCAGTTGGAGAGAACCTCTACAACCTGCGAGACCGCAACTCCGGAGAAGTGAAATTTACTGCAACGCGAGTTGATCTTGTATTTGGTTCTAACTCCATTCTTCGCGCATATGCTGAGGTTTACGCCCAAGATGACAACAAGGGAAAGTTTGTAGACGATTTCATTGCAGCGTGGGTTAAGGTTATGAACGCTGATCGGTTTGACTTGATTTAGCATCTCGATCCACAATAGTTGAGTCTAATAATGCGAACTTGTTGCTCTTTGAGTCATGGAGGCGTACCGTCAAAAAATGAAACACTTCGATGTCCTCGTTTTGGGTGCAGGTTCTGCCGGTGAGTTAATTGCTACAACTCTCGCGAAGGCGGGTCGCTCTGTTGCTCTCGTTGAAAGTCTCAGAGTGGGTGGCGAGTGTGCCTACGTGTCATGCATGCCAAGTAAAGCAATGCTGCGAAGTGCTCAGGTTCGCAAAATGGCTGGAGACATAGTGCCGCTAGGCGCTGCCAGACATAGTGTGGATTTAGGTGAAGACTTTGATGCATTTCGGTGGGCAGCAATCCGCAGGGATGGCATAGCGGAGTACCGAATCGATGAGGAAGCAGCGGATCGGGCAAGGAAACTCGGGGTGGAACTGTTTCGAGGTAAAGGAAAGTTCACTGGGGTTGATCAACTTCTAGTTAATTCGGACGAATTAACGTGGACCGATCTTGTGATTTCCACTGGATCAACTTCAACCATTCCTGATATTGATGGATTAAGCGAAATAGATTTTTGGACCAGTGATGAGGCGCTTTCTGCCCCCGAGTCTCCAGCATCAGTTTTGATTGTCGGAGGAGGGCCAGTGGGCTGCGAGCTGGCGCAAATTTTCTCCAGGTTTGGTACAAAAACTACGATCGTTCAATTTAGCGAACAATTGGCGGATAAGGAACATCCAGACATTGCTTCTCGCCTTACTGAAAACTTAAGAAGCGAAGGCGTCGACATTCTCTTGAATACGAACGTACTCAAGGTACAAACTTCCGCCGAGAAAATGACGTTGGTTCAATTGTCGAATGGGTCCGCAGTTTTAGTTGAACGAGTGATAATTGCGGCGGGACGCCACCCCAGTACTTCGGAATTGAATTTGGGAGCTCTAGGCATTCAAGTCAACGAAAGGGGAGCGTTGGAAATTGACGCGACATGTCGAGTCGCCGGGCAGGAACATGTGTGGGCAGCGGGAGACGTGACTGGAATTGCGCCATTTACCCATACTGCGAATTACCAAGGGCGATTGGTCGTTGACAATTTGTTGGGCGGTCAGAACGTGGCGAATTACGATGCAATACCGCGCGCGATATATACAGATCCGCCGGTCGCAAGTGTTGGCATAATGCACGATGAAAATAAAGAAGATGGCCTGATTTCCGCGCGCGTAGAGTTGTCGCAACTATCGCGAAATTCTACGGATGGTGGTAGTGGTGGTTTGCTGATCCTCTCAGCTGATCGTGTAAAAGGAGTGCTGGTTGGCGCCGCAGCTATTGGTCCGCATGCTGATGAGTGGCTGGCGCAGGCAACTATCGCAATCCGAGCGCAAGTCCCACTCTCAGTTCTGTGCGATGTCGTTCACGCTTTTCCGACTTACGGCGAAGCGTTTGGGCAACCTCTTCGAGAACTCTTAACTCAATTGAGTAGAGGAATGGTTGCGTCATCTAATCTAACTCCTTAATACGAGGTTGATTCCGGCAGCAGCTGCGGACACGAGAGTGATATTTTGAAAAAGTTGCTGATTTATCCGCGAAATATATTTTCGACCGAGCATGGCTCCAATCGCGACGGTCGGAACCGCGGGCAAAATGTACTGAAGTGACTGTAACTTGATAATTCCCAACGCGAGCATGAACGGGACTTTGCTGGCGTTGAGGATAAAGAAGAACCAAGCATTATTTCCGAGGAAGTTCATCACTGAGTTTCTACGGAGAAGAAGGTAGATGCTCATTGGAGGACCTCCGGCATTTGCAATCATGCTCATGAAGCCAGCCATCGATCCCAAGGTATTTCCAACTATTCTTGGATACCTAAGTGCCAGATCAAATTCGCCTTTAAGGAGTCGTTGGCTGATGGGGAAAGCTGCCACTAGCACGAGAACGATCCACCCAATAGTTCGTTTTAACGACAGATCAGAGACTCGTGCCAGGAAAGCTACACCGATCAGAAGCCCGGCTGCCACGGGCCATATCAAACTCTTGAGGACTTTCCATTCAACATGTTTCTTATAGATGCTAATTGCGAAAAGGTCTCCAACGAGCAGTAGGACGAGGATCACACCGGTTGACTCTTTAGCTGAGAGCACAGTGGCGAGAAGCGCGGCGCTCACCAATCCCAATCCACCGACTGCAGTCTTTGCTACGCCGATCAAAAATCCGACGAGCATCATCGTGAGAAGAAGAGAAATGCTCATGGTGGAGAGATTGTAGTGCGTGATAATTATTACAAAGTGATGTCTCTCATTTTCGTTTCATTTAAGCAGAACTGCGGACTGCACCTGACTATTCTCAAGATATGAACATTCGACGCCTCCTCGCAGTAACACTTTGTGCCCTCCTAATCGGTGGATCCGTTCCCGCATTTGCCGCAGATGCTGATCCGGCGCGAGCCCAAAAAGCTCTCGAGTTAGAGACAAAATACACGCCCATGTTCGATACTCAATACGCACGACTGATGGCACTGAAAACCAAAATGATTAACGTGCCAACAAGTTACGCTTCACTAAAATTTGTACTCAACGACTTTGTGACTGTTCGTCGTGCGATCGATACCGGATTCAAAAGTACGACATCGGACCTTGATGCGGTGGCGGCTTATGCCGATGAGGAACTCGGAGAGTTTGAAGGTAGTTTGAAACGAATGGAAAAGGAAGCCGCGCTCATTAAGACCATTGCTTGCGTCAAGGGTAAGGCCATTAAAAAAATTACTGCAGTATCGCCAAAGTGCCCGAAGGGGTATACAAAGAAAAGATAAGCGTCGCACGATACTTCCGTATATCTTCACCACTTCGCAGTGTCATCGCGTAGTACTCGGAACTGCTCGACAACTTCTGGAGTAGCCGAACTATTCACGCGTACACCTACCCCGACATTCCATTGCGGAGGTTCCGCCCCACCAAGCAATGCCCAAGCGGCTTGGCGCGCCGCCCCATCAGCCACATACTCACCCTGGGGTGGTACGACAATTTCACGACCGAATAGCGAACTGGCGATTGAAGGTACTGCCGGATTTCTTGCTCCTCCACCGATAAGAATAATCCGATTTACATCCACTCCGAGATTCACTAGCGAGTCAACTGCGTCGACGAGACCGCACAACATGCCTTCTATCATCGCGCGAGCGATATCTGGACGGTTCGAGTTCGACGAGTTCATACCGCTAAAAACTCCGCGAGCATCTGGACGGTTGGGTGTTCGCTCACCTTCGAAGTAAGGAAGAAGGGAAAGTCCGTTAGCCCCAGGTTTAGAAGTAAGGGCAAGCTCGCCAACTTCGTCGTGGCTAGCGCCGAGAATTCGCATTGCGGCATCTAGAATCCGTGCGGCATTTAGAGTGCAAACCAAGGGGAGAAAGCGACCCGTTGCATCGGCAAATCCTGCCACTTCGCCGCTCGGGTCTTGAGTGGGTGTGTTTGAAACGGCAAATGCCGTACCACTAGTGCCGAGGGAAACAACTACATCCCCAACTTTTGCTTGGACCCCAAGCGCAGCCGCCGCGTTGTCACCGGCACCTGCTGCCATCGGAATTCCATGCTTCGTTACCCCAGCAAATTCGTGGGGGCCGGCAATTCTTGGAAGTGCAAATTTTCCATCTCGGCGAAGCGCCAGCGAGAAGACTTCATCAAGGTAGTGAGACGTTGTCGGATCGAAGTAGCCAGTACCAGATGCGTCACTGCGATCAGTGAAGAGAGTGGTGAAATCTGATGCGCCCTGCAACTGCCAAGAAAGCCAATCATGGGGAAGGGCGATGCTGGCAACGCGCGATGCATTTTCGGGTTCGTGATCCGACATCCATCGCACTTTTGCCGCAGTGAATGAGGCAACAAGGACGGAGCCAGTTTTGCGGGAAGTGGCCACTTTGCCACCGAGTTCGGAATTCAAATCGCTAGCTGATTGTGCTGACCGAATGTCATTCCACAGCAGGGCATCGCGAATGACCTTGCCGGTCGAATCAAGGGCGATCATCCCGTGTTGCTGCCCCGCCACCGAAATTGCGTCCACATGCTCAAGTGCTGCGGCTTCAAGGAGCGCCTTATTGAGTGCTCTGAGCCAGATTTCTGGATCTATTTCTGTTCCATCTGGGTGAACCTCGCGGGCTTGGCGGATTAGTTCTCCAGTCTGCGCGTCCCGAACAACAACTTTGACGGATTGCGTTGACGAATCAACACCAACGACCAATTTTCGCCTAACCATGGGGCAAAGATATTCTTTATGGCGTGACTCTGGCTAATTCGGTGTACTTTATGGATCAATTACTAAGGGGGAAATATGGCAACAACACGTAAAGCATCAGCGGTATGGAACGGCAGCCTTATGGAAGGAAGCGGGCGGGTAAGTCTCGTTTCATCAAATACGGGTACATTCGAAGTCTCGTGGCCGGCACGAAGCGCAGAGCCAAACGGCGTAACCAGCCCAGAAGAGTTGTTAGCTGCAGCGCACGCCACGTGCTTTTCAATGGCACTCTCGCACGGTCTTGCTAAGGAAGGAAATCCCGCAACAGAACTTCGAACTTCTGCGGAAGTAGATTTTGTACCCGGTACTGGTATCACAGAGATTCGGCTTCATGTGAGTGGAGACGTTCCAGGACTTGATGCCGCAGGTTTCAAGACCGCAGCAGAAGCCGCCAAGGTTGGTTGTCCAGTTAGCAAGGCACTTGCCGCAGTTCCAATCATCCTTACCGTTGGTTAATTAGTCTCAATTCTTTCAAATCGTGCGAAGGCCCATAAATCAATCGAGTCGAGATTTATGGGCTTGAAGCCTTTGTATTCAAGTGCATCGATAAGTTGGGCTCGATGTTCTGTCGCATGATGAACGGACTGCGCCAAGATTGTTGACCGCAAAGCTTGCCAACTCTGACCCTCTTCTTGAATTGTGACAGACTCGTCCGGCAAATCTGCTTGAGTGAGAATTCGCGCGTCTAGTGTTTCGACTAATTTCGCGATATCTGTGACTTCAGACATCGATGTCGGAATTTTAATGTCCGTCCACTTCGCTTGGGTGAGGCAGTAAGAAAACCAGTCGCATCCATTTGCAATGTGATGCAAAATAATTCCAGCGGTCCACTCTGGATTGACGAGATAGGCCGACAGCGCCTCATCGGGAAGTGACTGCATTGAGGCATAGACTTTTTGATTGGCCCACGCCATATGGCGCAGTGCACGGTGCGAAGTGGAGGGCACTGGATAAGAATAATCGAGGCATGATGACTTAGCATCAATCTGATGCAGTCGATAGGCTCTCGGAGTGTCGCAGGTCTGGATCAATAATCGTGAGGCAATCCATAAGGGATTACCGATCTTCGTTGCCGCCATAAATATGCGGGCAGGTATCACCGTAATGAACCCACTGATACCAATCTTGCGAGATCAGTACCACTTGAGTTCGGTTCAACTTTCTTTTCTTACTGCATTCCCGGTTTTATGTTTTGCCGCCAGCGCCTTTTTGATGCCGTTGGCTGGCCGAATCGGCAGTACTAACCGCATCATTGCGTCGGCTTTGAGCCTTTTAACGGGAGCCATGATGATTCGCGCAGTTGGAAACGTGGCGATTTTATACGTGTCATCCTTGGCAGTTGGAATCGCCATCGCGATTTTGAACTTCGTGTTACCAGTATGGGTGAAAGAACATGCACCCCAATTTTCAGGACTGATAACCGGAATTTATATAGCGATTATGGGGGTATTTGCTGCCTTATCTATGGCGGTGGCGGTTCCTCTGGCAGAAGCGACAGGATTTGGGTGGCGCCTTTCGATGTTGCCTTGGATAGCACTTGGTCTAATTTCGTCCGTGTGGTGGATCGTCATGAATATTCGAGATAAAGGCGCAGCGCCGGTACAAGTTTCTCGCACATTTCATAGAGTACTTCTCCGAGACGTTGGCGCATGGAGCATTGCCATATTCTTCGGCCTCCAGTCAATGTTGTTTTATGGAACAGCAACGTGGTTCCCTACAATTTTTGTTGATAAGGGCTTCACGCTAAGTCAGGCGGGATTCCTCGTATCAATTACCGGATTCATCGGTTCCATAATCGGTATTGCCGCGCCCCACTACGCCGCTAAGATTTCCGACCTACGCCCCCTGCTTGTCGTTATTTCGGCGGCGGTCGTCATCTCCTTTTCCGGTCTCATTTTTGACAGTGGATGGCACCTCCTGGTTTGGCTAACGATCGCGAATATTTGCATGTCAACTACTTTCCCGATTGCAATGCTCTTGACTGTGACGCGAAGTGCAGATGCCTCTGAAACTCGATCCCTCTCGATCATGTCTCAATTCATTGGTTATGTAATGGCCGCTACGGCTCCAGGGCTATTGGGAGTGGTATTTGATGCAACTGGCAACTGGAATCTCGCGCTCGCAATCCCGGTGGGCATTGGTGTACTGCTTGCGGGCGTATCTTTAATAGCCGGTCGCCCGGGGAATATTGCCTTAGATAAGGAGTGAGGATCACTACTTGTGAAGTAACTGAAAGCGCCATTGAACAGGTTCAACATTCTTCGTCTCAGCAATTGCGAGGTGAATGCGCGCTTGCCAGGAGTTGAATGATTCTCCTTTAGGCTAAGGGTTCCATGTCAAAGCGTCGTATAAAACTTGCCCCAATCGTCATGATTGCGCCTTATCTAATGGCGATGTTCTTTTGCGGGATTATTCCGCTGATCTCATCAATTCTTGAAGTCCGCAATCCCTCGTGGGTTAACTTGGATGGCGGCTATAGCACCATCTTCAAAATCTTGGGAGATTTTCGGGTAATACCCGCGCTTTGGCACACTTTCTTTCTTATCGCCATATTCGTTCCATTGATGATCGTATTCATCCTCGCAATTTCACTTCTCTTAGACGCAACTCCGATGCGTGGAAATACCTTTATGCGTCTGGTGCTCCTGCTCCCCGGAATAGTGGCCGGCGGAATTGCGGTGATGATCTGGAAGACCCTTCTCGGGCCAGACATTGAATGGACGACAGGCAATATTCGATGGCTTATCGGTGGAATTTCCTTCACATCTGGCGTCGGAAGTTGGATCGTTATTCAATATGGTTCTCTTCGCTCGATATCGCATGAGGTATTGGAAGCGGCCCGAGTGGATGGATGCAATCGGCTGCAACTGGCTTTACGGATAAAACTCCCGATGATTGGTCGTTACATCGGTTATATGACGATCCTCCTTATCGTCGGTGCAATTCAGATTTACACCGAACCGACATTGTTAATGTCTACTGGGTTAACAACGGACTGGTCGCTTAGCCAAGTTGCTTACAGTTATGCATTCAGAACGGGTGATTTCCCAGGGGCTACCGCCCTGGCGCTGGACATGTTGATTCCTAACATAATCCTTGCCATCATCTTTATCCGGCGCACCGACTTCTTGAAGCGAGGTGATCGGCATTGACTCAACTCACTGAGAAGAAGAATTCGCTACTTATAAAGTTGACCTTGTGGGCACTTACAACTGTCGTTTTGCTGCCTTTCCTTTGGTTGATTAAAACGGCTGGTCCAAACTATCTGAAGAACGTCAGTGACCTATTTCATGCACAAGATGGAATTGCATTGGTCTGGCTTAAGAATTCGGCAGTCTTCACCCTGGGAACACTCGCAATTACGGTTCTTTCGAGCATTACCGCTGGTTTTGTCATGGCAATTCTCGATATTCCATTTCGAAAGACGATGATCGTCATCACCCTGGTCACGATGTTAATCCCCATTACGGCGATGGCTATGCCTCTGTACGTTCTGGTAGATCAAGTTCACCTGAATGACACGATATTCGGACTCATACTTGCGAGTTCCTATTACCCCTTTGGGGCTTTTCTTTCCTATCTCTACTTTACTTCCGCGATGCCCAGTGATTTGGTGGGCATGGGGCGGGTAGATGGTCTTGGCGATCTGGGGCTCTACTGGCACTTAGGAATACCGCTATCCAAATCGTTGTGGTCGATCGTGACTTTCTTTTCCTTTATCAGCTTATGGAACAGTTATCAGTTGCCCAAAGTTCTGCTCAGCGATCCAATGCATTCGACCCTTCCAATGGGCGTGGAACTGCTATTTGGGAATGGGACGGCAATTGTAGGCGTCATGATGTTAATCCCAGTCGTCGGGCTCTATCTTCTTTCGCAACGATCAATTGAACGCGGAATTTTCAGCGGAGCAGTTAAAGGATAAGGAAGGAAATTTTAGATCCCGATGACCTGTCCATTGATGTGATAGGAATCCGGAGCGGCGAGAAATCCGACCGCCCGGGCAATATCAATTGCCTCTACTGGAGTTGTCCTTATTCCGGCGGCTCGGCGCTTCAATTCGTCACCAGCGCTATGGCCCAGGTATTTCCTGAAATTCTCATCATTTTCATGAAAAAGATTGGTGTCCACGGTTGTAGGAGACACTGAATTGCTGGTAATTCCATCCTTTATGAAGGAAATTGCGGCGCTGCGAGTGAGTGATTGTTGAGCGGACTTGGCTGCTTGATAGTGGGAAGTGAATTCGCTTCCACCATTACCCATTGCCGAAACAATGTTGATAATTCTCCCATAACCACGTGCCTGCATGTGCGGTACGACTGCTTTCGTGAATAGAAAAGTACCAAACACGTGTACCTCAAACATTTTCTTGATTTCATCCAAAGTGATATCCATAAAGGTCTTAACTTGGCAAAAACCAGCATTATTGATGTGAACATCAATGCGACCCCACATCGAGATCGTCTCAGCAACAGTCCGCTCGATATCCGCAGGTGAAGTGACGTCGCCAACAACGTTTATTGAGGTTCCCCCCTGTGATGAAATCAACTCACATGTCTCTTGGGCGCGTTGCGAGGAAATATCCTGAACGACGATTTGATATCCAAGTTCGGACAAGTGAAGCGCGATGGCTCTACCAATGCCACTTCCCGAACCCGTGACAATAGCAACTTGACCTGTATTGCTCATGAGATTTGCGTCATTTCAAAATCCGCGATTACTTTATGCATAAATTCTGCGGCGGCTCTCACCTGGGAAGATGACAAGTGCTCCAAAGCAATGTATTCATTTATGGCGTATTTACTTGCTTTTTCAACATAGTCGGGCCAATTAAAAATGCCTTCCCCCACGGGTACTTCCGTGATACGCAAAACCATCTGAGGCTCCACAATGAAGTCCTTAGCATGAGCACTTCCCATTCGACCTCCAGAGGCGTCAAACATCTCACTTATAAGTTTTGGTGTGTCATACATATAGTCATGAGAAACAATGTTGGTTGGATCAAAACCTAGTCGGAGTGCTGGCGAAGAAATTCGATCAAAGATCTCCTTTATGATTCGCGGATCCCTGACAGTCGATAGTACGTGTGGTTTCACCACTAGCACCATCTCTTCATCCTCAGCGACGGGAATGATTTGCTCCAAGCTGTCAATGAATCTTTCTAACGATTCACGTGAGTAGTTCTCCGGCACTGGATACCAAGCTGAAATGTTCGAATTAGAGCCTGACCCCGTAACTACAACATTTGTTCCAAACGCCTTTGCCACTTTGAAAGAGTCAGTAACTAAATTGATTCCTTCTTTTCGCAACTGAGAATCGGCCACGCACAGTGGCGCCCAATATCCCCAGTTAGAAAGAGGCTTGATTCCGTGCTCGAGAAATATTTCACCTGCGCGCTTTACGTCGTCGAGATTGGTGTCCATCGGTTTACGAATTGATTTACCATCTCCCATTCCAAGGTGGCAGATGACTCCTTCTATCCCAAGTCCGCGAAGCTTTAGTGCAAGATCTGGAGTCATTTCAAGGGGGTCAGTAGTGAAAGCCGTCAACATAAGTCCAACCTTCACTGCGACTCCATTCTGGTGATTTACGTGGAATTTAACGAGGTATCAAGGGTGAAGTCAAGGGATTAGAATTTCCAAATGAGCGAAAAGGAAATTGCAGTAGTCACTGGAGCAAGCAGTGGAATCGGAGCTGCGACAGCGCGACTCTTGGCAAAAAATGGATATCACGTTATCGCTGCAGCCAGGAGAATAGAGCGCCTAAGGCAATTGGTGGATGAAGACTCGAATATTGAACAGTTCAAACTTGACATCACAAGTCAGATCGATGTTGATTCGCTAGCCAAGTACCTCAAAGGTAAATCAGTCTCAGTGCTGGTGAATAACGCGGGCGGTGCATTTGATTCCGCCACCATTGTTGACTCCGATCCTGATGTATGGCGAAAAACTTACGAGGTCAATGTGATCGGCACGGTGCGAATGATCAAGGCTATTACACCAATAATGCTTGCTTTTGGTCGAGGCCATATCGTGATTGTTTCTTCTACCGCCGGCCATCGCACATATGAGTTCGGGGGCAACTATGTTGCGGCAAAGCATGCAGAAAGAACTCTCGCGGAAACTCTGCGACTAGAACTTAACGGCCAACCAATTCGTGTTACTGAAATCGCACCTGGTATGGTCAAGACGGAGGAATTTGCCAAGGTGAGATACGGCGACGTCGAGAGAGCTGCCAAAGTTTACGAGGGTGTTGCCGAGCCGCTGCTGGATGTGGACATTGCCGAGACGATTCGTTGGTCAGTGATGCTGCCGCATCATGTCAATATTGATTCGATGCTTATTCGGCCAGTTGCACAGGCTCAAGCCCACAAGGTGCATCGGACGAAATAGTGGTTTACTCAGAGCCGCCCCGCCCTACGCAGAGAACCGAGAAAGTCGGCAAGGTGATGAGTTTGTGGAGATACCAACACATCCTCTGGTCTTCCGACTTCACATATTTGCCCTTGATGAAGGAAGAGAACTTCATCAGCAACCTGTTTCGCAAAACCCATTTCGTGCGTAGCGATCATCATTGTCATCCCGTCTGCCTTAAGTTCAGAAATTAAGGCGAGCACCTCAGCGATCAAGATGGGATCTAGCGCGCTAGTCACTTCATCGAGTAAGAGCACTTTTGGCTTATTGATTACCGCGCGCAAAATTGCCACCCGCTGTTGTTGCCCACCGCTGAGCAGATCCGGGTATTGCCCCGCTTTATCGATCAGATCAAACCTTTCCAATAACTTAAGTGCTTGAACCTTTGCCTCTTCCTTGGAAACGCCATGCACAAGTACAGGGGCCAGAATGATGTTCTGGATAACGGTCAGATGGGGAAAGAGATTGAACGCTTGAAAGACTGATCCGATTTGGGCACGCACTTGATCCGCATTTACACCGACAGAAGTGATGTCCTCACCCGCGAGGAGTATCTGGCCGTCATCGACTGCTTCAAGCAGATTGACGCAGCGCAACAACGTTGACTTGCCAGATCCGCTTGCGCCAATAACGACCTTTACTTGATGTTCTGAAAGCGAAAGCGACACATCTTGCAATACGAGTTCGTCGCCGTAACTCTTTCGCAAATCCTTTATTTCGAGAAGTGACGAAGTCATCTTTACCACTGCCCTTGTTGCACTCGAGCTCGATCTTGTTTGCGGGTTAGCCAATCCGTGAATCGAGTGAGGGGGATTGTCAGAAGTACGAAGAGCCCTCCCGCGACAAGATAAGGAGTGAAGTTAAAAGATTGGGCAGTTTCAATTCCGGCAGCTCGAATGGCATCGATTGCACCGAGTACGGAGATCAATCCGGAATCCTTTTGAAGAGAAACTAAATCATTGAGCAATGGTGGAGTAACTTTTCGAAGTGCTTGCGGCAAGACCACTCGACGTTGGGTTTGTGACTGCGTAAGACCTAATGCGCGCGCAGCCATTCTTTGCGCAGGGTTCACTGCTTCGATTCCGGCGCGGATTACTTCTGCAACGTATGCCGAATAGGTGAGTATCAGCGAAACAGTGCCGAGTACAACAGCGGAATTCGGTATCCATGAAATCTGCAGTCCAGGAATACCAAATCCAACCAGAAAGAGGACAAGTAATAAAGGAAGACCGCGGAAGAAATCTGTGTACGCCGCTGCGAGTAGACGAACTGGGTAGAGAAGTGGGGACCGAGAAGTTCTGGCGAGAGCTATTAGTAGGCCAAATATTAGTACGAAGATTTCGGCAATAAACATCACTCGAAGATTGAGCCACAGCCCAGAGAGCACATGAGGTAGGGCCGTTTTCGCGTAATGAAAATTGAAAAATGATTCACGCACGCGGTCGAATCCGGGCGCACCGGTTACTACAAAAACGAGAAGGGCTCCGATCGCAACAGTGCTGACCGTTGCGATGAGGGTGGAACGTCGAGATGCCTGATGCCTTGCCGCTTCCCGTTGCCGACGCAACTCTGAAGGACGGTAAGACATCATGCCTCCGATTTTGACTAGGTACTTATTATTTATCAGGAGCTACTTGAGAACTGGCACGCCAGCTGAGCTAGAAAGCCACTTTGTCGCAATTGCCTTAAGGGTACCGTTTGCGCGAAGTGCATCAACAGCCCTCGAAACACACGAAGTCAGCGGGCTCTCTTTTGTCAGCACGAGACCAAATTGTTCTCCTCCTGCTTTGGCAGCAAACTGACCCACGATTGCACCCTTTTTCAATTGCACGTATGCAACGTAGAACGCAGTAGGAAGATCGAGCACTAAGCCGTCAATCTGTCCGTTGATGAGTGCTTGTGTTGCAACATCATTGGTATCGTAAACGGCAGCCTTTATTTTTGGCTTGATGACCGAGGTGATTGTCGTATAAGAAGTTGTACCAACAGCAGCGCCAAGTTTCGCATTTGCGAGATCCTTAATGCTCTTAGCCTTTGCGATCTTTGATCCCGCCACCGTGACGATCGCTTGCGCTACATCGTAATAACCCGATGAAAAGTCAACTGCCTTCGCACGTTCTGGGGTAATGGAGACTTCATTGATATCAAAGTCATACGATTTCTTTCCGGGCTGAATTACTGCGTTGAACGGTGCCTTTGCCCATTTAACTTTAGATTTTGGATAACCCAATTGTTTAGCAACTGCATATGCGACGGCCGACTCGAAACCTTTGCCGTTGGAAGGGGTGTTATCTTCAAACCATGGGCTATAAGCAGGATTATCTGTACCAATAGTGAGCACACCCTTATTAAGGGTATTGAGTGCACCGGATTTGCAGGTGGCTGCCTGTGATGGCGCTGCAAGAGTCATGGCAGTAAGCAAGGAAGCAGTTATAGAAGTTACTGCAATCAGAATTCCAAATTTCTTCATTTTTTTAGACCTTTCGATGAGCCGGGGCTAGATATCGATACTCTTAACCGAGTCGAACTTTATCAATCTGCCTGATAAGAGAGAAATTGCAACTGCTTTGCGCCTTCGAATGCAAGTCTATGCTTAGGACGAAAGTTGGGAAATGAATTGCTGACTAGTTTGCTCAAGGAATACCTACGGCCGTATCGATCCATGGTCATGTTTATCGCGCTTCTCCTGTTAGTGCAGGCCACTGCCAGCCTCTACCTACCCAACCTCAATGCTGACTTAATCAACAATGGGGTAACAAAGGGCGACATTTCCTACATTTGGAGAGTCGGATTCTTGATGCTTGGGACGTCCGCAATCGTGATGGGCGCTTCCATAGTTCTGGGCTATTTGAGTTCCAAGGTAGCTATGGCTTTCGGCGCTGACCTTCGCAAATCCGTCTTCTCGACGGTCGAAAGTTTCTCGGCTCGCGAACTCAATAAATTCGGCGCCCCTTCCCTTATTACGCGCAACACAAATGATGTTCAGCAAGTTCAGATGGTTCTTTTCATGGGGTTAACGATGATGCTCGGCGCCCCGATCACTGGCATCGGGGCTTCAATAATGGCGGTCAAGACAAATGTGAGACTTTCATCGTTGCTTGCCATCGTTGTGCCGTTGATGTCATTTCAAATCTGGTTACTACTGAGAAGAATTGTGCCGCTCTTCCGGGAAATGCAAACCAAGATTGATCGCATCAACTTAGTGCTGAGAGAGCAAATAAGTGGCATACGTGTAATCAGAGCATTCGTAAAAACTCGCTTTGAGGAGAAGCGATTTGCTGACGCGAGCGAGGATTTGATGACCACCGCCTTGAGCGTGACTCGCACCTTTGCTGTGATGTTCCCGGTGTTGATGTTGCTTCTCAACGTTACCAGCGTCGCAGTTATTTGGTTCGGCGGAAAATTAGTTGATACCGGTGATATGCAGGTCGGAGATCTCACTGCCTTTCTTGCTTACATCATGCAAATTTTGTCTAGCGTAATGATGGCCGTGATGATGTCACTAATGATTCCGCGCGCGGCCGCAAGTGCGGAGAGAATTCAAGAAGTACTGATGACGAAATCATCCGTAGTAGAGACAAAGTCTCCGGTTGTTCCTGATAAGCAGACCGGACTTGTCGAATTCAAGAATGTAGAGTTTCGATATCCTGGAGCGGAATTTCCGATTCTTTCAGGCGTAAACTTCCGCGCCCTGCCGGGGAAATTCACGGCGATAGTCGGAAGTACCGGGAGCGGAAAATCCACCCTTATTAATCTAATTCCTCGGTTCATTGATGCAACTGACGGGCAAGTCCTTATTGATGGAGTTGATGTAAGAAATCAAACTCTTGATGGAGTTTGGCAAAGTATCGGATTGGTTCCTCAACGCGCCTTCCTATTCGGCGGCACCATTGCGCATAATTTGCGATATGGAAAGCCTGATGCAACCGATACCGAGATGTGGGCAGCTCTCGAAATTGCGCAGGCAAGTGAATTCGTAAAAGAATTGCCCAACAGGCTGTTAGCGCCCGTGGCTCAAGGTGGCACGAATTTCTCGGGTGGTCAGCGGCAGAGATTGGCAATTGCCCGCGCGATTGTGAAGCGACCGCACATTTATATTTTGGATGACAGTTTTTCCGCTTTGGACTTTACGACCGATGCAAAACTTCGGGAGGCGCTTGCCCGCGAAACTGCCAGTGCCACTCTCATCGTCATTGCACAACGCGTGAATTCGATACGCAACGCAGATCAAATAGTGGTTTTGGATGAAGGACAGGTTGCTGGAATTGGAACGCACCATTCTCTTATGGAGGATTGTCAGACTTACCGAGAAATTGTGCTCTCACAACTTAGCCCGGAGGAGGCGGCATGAGCACCATGCGACCCGGGGCGGGACCTCGCGGACCGATGGCTGGAATGTTTGGTGCGCCCCCCGCCAAATCTAAAGATTTCAAAGGTTCGCTCAAGCGACTTTTAAGGGAGTTAGGACCAGAGAGAAGGACAATTTCACTTGTTCTTTCACTTATCACCGTGAGCGTCGTGATTGGTTCATTTGGACCGAGAATTCTGGGTCATGCTACGAATGAAATTTTCTATGGCTTTCTTGGGCGACGAATGCAAAGTGGCGTCAGCAAAGCACAAGCGATTTCCAATCTGCGCCAACAAGGTCAAGACCGACTGGCGGATATGTTGGAGAGGAGCTCAGTAATTCCAGGAGCAGGTGTCGATTTCGCGGCAGTCAGGAGTTTGCTGCTTCTTGCCGTCGCCTTGTATGTGATCTCATCACTATTCATGTGGGTTCAGGCTTATTTGATGGCTGGGGTGACACAACGCTCCGTCTTCAGACTTCGACGTTTAGCCGAGGAAAAGATCGGACGTCTCCCGCTGAGTTACTTTGACACTCAATCGCGTGGAGACCTGCTTAGTCGCGTCACGAATGACATCGACAACATCTCGCAATCTCTTCAACAGGGACTATCTCAGATTCTCAATTCATTGTTGACGGTGATTTCCATTTTGATCATGATGGTTTGGATTAGCCCAGAGTTGGCTCTTGTCTCTCTGATTGCGGTGCCGTTGAGCGTGTTTCTTTCGATTCGGATTGCTAAGCGCTCGCAACGTGAATTTATCGCGCAATGGGACTGGACTGGAAAGCTCAATGGACATGTTGAGGAGATGCACACTGGTCACGCTTTAGTGAAAGTCTTCGGCAGACAAGAAGAAGCCATTGAAGAATTCTCAGAGCTCAACCAAAAGTTGAGATCCTCAAGTTTTCGTGCGCAATTCATGTCCAGTATCATCCAACCGACGACGGCTCTCGTATCCAATTTAATCTACGTCGCAATTGCAGTACTTGGCGGGTACCGAGTGGCAACTGGAAGCATGTCTCTCGGAGATGTTCAGGCTTTCATTCAGTATTCTCGTCAGTTCGCAATGCCATTGGCACAAATAGCCGGCTTGATGAGTTCAATTCAGTCCGGAGTCGCTTCTGCCGAACGCTTATTTGCGTTGTTGGATGCACCAGAAGAAGTGCCTGATACATCGACTCCGAAGTCAATCGATCGCGCTCGTGGCGAAGTCATTTTCGAGAGCGTCAGTTTCAGCTATGTGGACCAGCAACCTCTTATTGAAAATCTGAACTTGCACGTTCGACCTGGGCAAACTGTGGCAATAGTTGGGCCGACGGGCGCGGGTAAAACAACTTTGGTCAACTTAATAATGCGGTTCTACGACGTGAATGGCGGCAGAATCACGCTCGATGGTAGCGATATTCGTTCTTTCACTCGTGATGATTTGCGGGGCCAATTCGGCATGGTTCTGCAAGACACGTGGCTGTTCGAGGGGTCATTGCAGGACAACATTGCCTTCGGGAGTTCAGACCCGTCTCACGAAAAAGTTATCGCTGCCGCCTTGGCCGCCAACATCGATCACTTTGTGCGATCCCTGCCCAATGGTTACGGTTCGATGGTCTCTGACGATAATTCCGCAGTGTCAAACGGCGAACGTCAATTGATCACCATTGCTAGAGCATTTATGGCGGATCCAGCTATCTTAATTTTGGATGAGGCGACATCGTCAGTTGACACACGCACTGAGGTGCTTGTGCAACAGGCAATGTCGAAATTACGTAAGGGCCGTACTAGTTTTGTCATTGCACATCGATTATCAACTATTCGTGATGCGGACACGATCCTTGTGATGGATACCGGCAAAATTATCGAACAGGGTAGACATGAAGAATTGATGGCTAAGCACGGATTTTATTTCGACATGTATGCGAGTCAGTTCGCAGGAGCAATTGAGGAATAATCGCTTATTTTTCGTTAACCAACCAACCCAGGGAAAGAAGTTGAAACCGCCGAAATAAAGGTTGATACTGCGATGGCAAGTAGTAAGAGACCAAATATGCGAGTTAATACCATCAACCCCTGATCTCCGAGAACTCTCTCAATAGGTTCGGCAAGCAAAAGCATCAAGCACGTGAGAATCGATAGAACGATGATTATCACTACGTCAGCTACTCGGACGATGCCTACATCTGAACTTCCGATCGCAATGACAGTTGCAATTGCACCAGGGCCGGCCATCATAGGGATAGCAAGGGGAACCACGGCCGCCCCAGATGCGGAAGCTTGAAAAATACTGTCTTTCTTTCCCATGACCATGCTCCACGCGATGGCCCCGATAATCAGTGCACCGGCTATTCGGAAGGCGTCCATCTGAATGCTCAGAAGTTTCAGGATTATGTCGCCGACAAAATATGCGACGAAAAGCGTCAAGCCTGAGACAAGTGCAGTCTGAAGCGCAATTATTCGGCGTCTCTCTTTCGTCACTCCGCCAGTGAGGCTGAGAAATACGGGAATGGATGTGATGGGACTGACAATCGCGAAAAGCGCCACCAGCGTTGTGACGTCGCTGCTGAGTTTCATAGTAGGTAGCCTCTCACAGAGATGGATAGTTGTTGGCTCACTCTGGCACATTACAATTTCTCATTATTTGGCGCTATTTTCGGGATAAAGTCAAATAAGTGTGACCTATCAAATAGCTAATTTAGTGTGATTTATTCGCTATTTACCAAGGTAATGTGACTTGGGGAATAGTTAGCACACGAGTGTGACCGAGAGAATACTTGTGCAAGTGCTACCCCTCAAACAATCCAATCCTTTCTGAGCGCATGGTGAAAAGATTCTCACGTACAGCAAGCAGATCGAACTCAAGGAGAGATGAGGAATTAAATTGAAATCTATACGCACTTCACGATTGGCCAGGGTACTGGTAATTATTACGGTTCTAGGCGTTATGTCGGCCAACGTTTCGATCGCAAACGCGGCTACCAAGACGATCACCTGCTACAAAGGAACTGCGGTAAAGAAGGTCAAAGCCGTCGCTCCCAAGTGCCCGAAAGGGTGGACGACTAAGAAGCCAGTCGTTAAGGCAACTCCGAAGGCAACTCCGAAGCCATCTGCCACGCCAACCAAGCCATCTGCCACGCCAACCAAGCCATCTGCCGGCACGGTTGCATTCAATGCAATTTATAAGGGCAAGATCGCACTGGTGTGGAGTGATAGCGATGTGCGTGCCACATCCGTAACTGGTGCAGGTACAGGAACAGATGCAGGATTGAATGAACTAAGCGGCTCTGGTTCAGTGGCGCCACAGGCACAGTGCGATGCATTCGATGGAGCAGGAACTCTTAGTGGCGGCGGAAGCACGCTCAAGGTTTCTTTTGACTCAAACGCCAAGGCATGTGCCGCGGAAGGCGATGCTCCAACGGCAATCGCAATCACAGGTACCGCAAGAATCACGGGAGGCACTGGCAAGTTCGCTGGCGCAACCGGAACATTAAAAGTAACTGGATCTTTTGCAATCAAGTCAAAGGATGCAGGTTTTAGTGAGAGCAGTGCTTTCACGATCACGTTGTCCGGCAATATCAATACGAAGTAATCCTGAAACATACCCAAGCTAATAGAAATAGAAGGAGAACAAAGATGAAAAAGTTCATCTCGAGCATCGCAGTAGGTGCTCTTGTATTAGTAGGAGGTGCGATTTCAAGCGCCCCTGCCAATGCTGCTACAACGCCAACCCTCACTCTTGCTGAGCGAGCAGCTGTTTATGGTCTTGGCGCCTTTCCAATCACAGCGACTGCTAGCGTTGCCGGCATTGTCAAAGTAACGGCAGATGGAGTCGTGATCCCTGGGTGCGAAGCTCTTGCCACCACCACGGCAACACCCTTTATTGCTAAATGCCTTTGGACTCCATCCAAGGGAGGGGCGATCGTTCTGAGTGGCACGCTTACACCAACAGATGCGGCCAACTTCACCACTGCGACTGCAACATTAACAGCCAGAGTGGGCTTACCTAGCCAAGGTATCGTGAATCCAATTTCGATGTATGTTGACACGGTTCTTGCCAGCGGAACCAGCGGAGTTCTTGCTCCACGCTTTGGAATCAGTTGCGCAATCACCAATGAGTTCATCCTTGGTCAAGGCATTGTCTTCCGCGTCTATGCCAACAACGCAGATCTTGCTGGAGCGGTGATGGATTCAACTAACACTGCCGAGGCTTACATCGAAGTTGCTGGAATGAAAGATCCAATCCCACTTTCCTACGGAAATCACAGCGGTATCTCATTCTGGACCGCAGTTATTCGCACCGGAACCGGCCCTGGCCAATACAGCACACTCGGACAGATTTCATACAAGGTGACTATGAGGAGTAAGGACCTGAGTTCGATCAAGGTTCTCTCAACCAAGCTCGTCCGCAAAATGGTTAACGGAGTACCAGTGAAGGTAGACGGAACCCAGGTATATGAGCGCATTCCTGCTTATCGCACAGTTCAATTGAGTGTTCCACTCAAGGGCGCTGTTGCAGCCTATGTTCCAAACTGGACTGCAGCGTCTCTCTTGACCGTGTACGCAGTGCCAAAGGCTTAAGCAAGGATTAAATAAGTAAACATATCCGACGATTGTTGCTCGGGTCAGTCCACTAATTCGGATTCCGGCCCGGGCAGCAACGGTTAAAACAAGAAATATTATTCGTAATGAATCAAACGGAGAGTGAGTGGAGAAAAATGAAAACAAGATTTCTAGCTCGGAATCGTAAAAGTATCGGAATGCGTATTCTTGCTGCGTCGATTGTTTCGGTGGGAATGATCACCCCAGCTATGGGCGCTGATACAAACCCAGTAACACCAATCAACTTGGTCGCACCATCTGGTCTTCCAGGTATTCCGGCGTTGCCATTTACCGGGGTGAAGTCAGCACCATTTGCAACTACACAGACCATGCTGACATTAGGAGTGACACCGGATCAGGGAGTTCTTGGACAGGACATCACCATTTCCGGTAAGGGATTGCCAGTGAACACGACAATGATGCTTACTTGGTCCACTGCGGATGGAACATGGGTAGCCGATATTCAGCCAAACAGCGTTAACTACTTAGGTACGAAATATACCAAGTACAACGTTGATATGGGCAGCGTGACAACCGATGCAACAGGCTTATTTACATTCAAGACCAAAGCGCCTTCAGATTTCGGTGGCGTTAAAGATATCTATGCAGTTAAAGATGGCGTAGCCATTGCACACGGTGGATTTCAACTTACTCGTACCGTGAGCATCTCGCCAAAGAGCGGACCAATCGGAACACCGATCACTGTTACTTACACGGGTATGGGTGCAAGTCTTTATACCGCTGGCGGCGCTGTGCACTGGGATAGTTCCTATGCAGGTGAGGTTCAAGCTCTGTGGACTCGCGGGGAAGGTAAAGTTGTTATTCGTGCTGCTGGACCTGTAGGAAATCACTTCGTCGAAGTTAAGGATGCGATTACCTTTGCTTATCTAAACATCTTGCAGTCTCCGGTTCCTTATGCAAACGGCGGCATTGCAACGTTTAGAGTAACAAAGGACAACGGTCCACCACCTGCTTCCATGACATGGCCAGCTCAAGTAGAGCCAACAGTGACTCAACGCACAACTCTTTCAAGCATCGGACTGGACCCAAATACAAAAGCAGTTGCAACTGCAACGCCTGCTAGCGGTCCAATTAATACTAAAACAACGCTTAACGTCACCGGATTAACAACAACTGGTGTTCACCAAATTGTTTGGGCAACCGTCGTTGGTAACCGCGTCAACTGCACCGGCACCTGCTGGGTTTATAATTCACTTCCGCTCGGCTCGGCTACGGTAACAAGCGGAACTATAAAGGCTGATGTAACAATTCCAGATCACCTCGGTGGATGGCATGTTATTCAAGTTAAGCAGGGCGACGTTATTGAAGCTCAGGTTTCCTTCTACGTTAAGCAGAGCATCGTTCCATTCTTGGACAAGAGCGGCAAAGTTATCGGAATGGGTCTTGCCAAGGCAGATAATTCCGGTACAGAAGCAGCCTTTGCGCGCGGTGGAGCAGCATCCACGCCTTCAATCAAATACAAGGCTGGAGAAGAAATTACCATCAGCATCAAGGGCGTTGGTTGGACTCAGTTCGATAACACTCTTGGAGTCACGTATGACAACAGTTATGTTGGATACGGATGCGGGTTTAACTCCAACGGTTATATGGTGATTCATATCCGTGCGACTGGAGCTCCAGGAACACACATCATCGATCTTCATCCTCTTATTTACACTCAGCAACCATCCTTTGCCAACGCTCCATATGGCATGGTGCCGGTGCTGTCCTTCGATCGTGACTTTGCGGCCCTTGCATTGGGATACCAAATCCCTGCCTACCACTTCGCGATCACAATCGTTAAGTAAGGATCAGCAACAAATTTAGCTAGTGGGTATGGCTAAAACTAAGGCCTCGTCACTCGATCTTCGAGGGGCGAGGCTTTAGTTTTAGCGATTTTGGCAATCGAACTAGGTAACCACCAGTTCCAACGACCGAGCAAAACCATCGCGCTTGGAAGAAGCAGGCCACGAATAATGGTGGCGTCAATAAGAATTCCACAAGCCAGACCAATGCCGAGTTGCTGGAGTCCAGCAAAATGTCCGCCAACGAATCCTCCAAGTGCACCTACCAAGATCACCGCCGCGGCCGTAACAACTCCGCTGGTATGAACTATTCCTTCGATGATCGCGTCAGTATTAGAAGCGCCGTTTAGTCGCGCTTCGCGTATTCTGGCCACGATGAACACTTCGTAGTCCATTGAGAGTCCGAACAAGACGGCAAACAGAAAAATGAGCACCCACGCCTCTATTTGATCGAGACGATACGTACCCAGGATGGAGGAGGCGAAGCCAAAACGAAAGACCAATACGAGTGATGCGTAAGCGACTGCAACGGAGATCAAGTCCAAGATGATTGCCTTAAGCGGCAGAACTAAAGATCTGAAAGCGCGTAGAAGAGTTAAATAGGCGAGCGCAAGAGCGAGCAACACAATCCATGGAAAGGAACTGTAAATCCTGTTCAGTAAGTCGCTGCCTTGTGCGGGGGCGCCTCCAATATAGATCTTTGCATCGGATGGGAACCTCGACTGAGGGATGTATTTTTCACGCAAATCCTTGACGAGCTTTTGAGTTTGCTTCGCGCCGATATCGTGATGTCCGATGACAAATATTCTGAAATACCTGCCGGTCTGCTCCACGTATGGAGGTTTCTCACCGACTGCCATCACGAATACCTCGGGATCCTTTTTTAGCAAAGTGGAGAGCCGTGCCCGAGCTTCAAGAACTGCGGAAGATTTCAATTTGTTCGGTGATCCAAGATCTACGACTATTTGATGTGGTGTGATGACGCCCGGACCAGCCCGACCCGTTGCCATATTGAGCGCCTGTGATGATTCAAGTTCCGCGGGAAGTGCCGTCAATGAACTTGGAGTTACCTGTAGCCACAAGACAGACGAGGCAAGAAGTGCAAGCGTCGCGACGGAAAAAATCGCTACTGACAAAGGCTTACGGACCACGAATTGTGCAAGTCGGGCAACGAATCCAGTATTCAAGTCTTTGCGCGTCATCAGGCCCGTAAAGCCCTTAGCGACCACTCCGGTGCGGCCGAGATAGGACAGAAGTGCAGGTTGCAAAGTGAGTGCTGCCAGTAGAGATGCAATAGGAACAATCAACCCGGCTACTCCAAGCGAACGCACAAACGGCACGGGTACAAGTAGCAAGGTGGCGAGCCCGATTGAAACACTGAGTCCAGAGAGCACCACCGTCCGTCCGGCAGTTTCGAGAGTTTTGACGATGGCATCTTCCGTGGAAATCGCCTCGTTATCCATAATTTCGCGCCGGAAGCGGTGAACGATCAAAAGGGAATAATCGATTGCTAGACCGAGTCCAATGAGCTCGACGATATTAGGGGTGTACACAACCATCAGGAGTCGATGCGAAAGCATGAAGACAATGCCGATTGTGAGAGAGATGGTTGCCGCGGCAAAGATGAAAGGAAGAATCACGGCTCGACAGAAGCCCAACAAAAGCAGCAGAAGAATGAGTGCCAGAGTGACTGCAAAAAGTTGCCCGCGACGCAGATCGTCGGCCAGGACTGGAGTTACATCGCGATAAATAGCTGGCGGCCCAGTTACCTGCGCTCCTTTTAGACCTTGCCGCGCCAGGGCAATACGTAGATCTTCAGTATGTCCCGCAGCTTGCGGCAACGAAAAAGGTGTGGAAATACTCGCGAAAAGTATGCCACCCACTGCACGTTGCAACGTTACTTGCGAACTCGGAATCACCCCTGCTGCGATCTCGATTTTGACCTTGAATCCGTCAATTTCTACAGAGGTAGCCTGCTTAAATTTGTAGAAGACAGTAAATGTGCCTTCAATGTTTTCGTTAAAGCGTTCCGAAATGATGTCGTCTGCTTGCTCGGATTCGCTACCTGGCACGGTTAGTGAAGTTGTCAAGTTTTCGCTCAACTTAGGCGAAGCGATCAATCCAAGAACGGCGATGGCAGCCCAGGTGAGGACGACTGTGAACCGTCGCCGTATGACTGCCCGTGTCCATGTTTCCAACATTATGGCAGTCTAACGAGGGGACGGTGTCTGTCTCGGAAGTGCAGTTAGGAAGCGAGCAATTTTTGGACCCGAGGTACTACTTCCGTTGCATACAGTTCGATTGATTTAAGCAGTTTGCTGTGGGGCATAGTTCCATTTGCGTATTTGAGATCGAATCGCGCAGCTCCGATTGCCTTTATTGCATATGCAATTCTTGGCGCAATCTTCGCTGGTGATCCTGCGTACATCGAGCCTTGCGTAGCCTCCGCGATGAACTGATCTAGTGAAGGTTTGCCCCAACCTCGTTCTCGTCCAATGCGACCGAACATCACTTGGTAACTTGGCCACAAATCTTCGTATGCTTCATCCTCGCTTTGGGCTATGTAACCCGGGGAATGAATAGAGATTGGCAATTGTGCTCGTCCAAAATGCTGCAAGGAATCTCGGTACAACTGCGCAAAGGGCGCAAATCGTGCCGGGTCCCCGCCAATAATCGCAAGTGCCATTGGAACACCGAGACGCGCGGCGCGAATCGCGGACTCGGGCGTTCCGCCGACCCCGATGCGCATTCTCATCGGCCCACCTTCAGTTTTTGGATAGACCTGCTGGTTGGTTAGTGGAGCGCGAGTGGTACCCGACCAAGTGATAGAACCCTCGCTGAGTAATTGCACGAGAAGTTCAACCTTCTCCTCGAAGAGCACGTTGTAATCGGAAAGTTCGTAACCAAAGAGCGGAAAAGACTCGGTAAATGATCCGCGTCCCGCAGTGATCTCAGCCCGGCCGTGTGAGAGTGCGTCTAAAGTCGCAAATC
Source organism: Actinomycetota bacterium (assembly GCA_014377015.1). Classification (GTDB taxonomy): domain Bacteria; phylum Actinomycetota; class Actinomycetes; order Nanopelagicales; family Nanopelagicaceae; genus QYPT01. Next base: position 11,880 of record JACMQL010000001.1, on the reverse strand, counting down.
GTTGATATACGCGAACCGGGTCGTCACTGGAGAGAACCGTCACTCCAGTTCCCAGAATTATCTTTTTGGTGCGGGTGGCAATTCCAGCCAAGACGACGTCTGGCGCGGAGACAGAGAAGTCATCGCGATGATGTTCGCCAATATTGAAATTATTCAGCCCCAGAGAATCAGCGAGAACTGCCTGGTCGACGATATGACGAATGACTTCGGCGGCGCTTTCAGGCTTGCCCGCATCATCAACGGTCATGTCACCGAAAGTGTCGAGTCCAAAACTGATCTTTGCCGAGTCCAACATGAGAATGTGCCGCCCGCCGCTGGTCTATAAAGAATATTGATCTGCTATGAAGGGTAATAGCAATCTAATCCAGTTCCAAAAGTGCCGGAATATCGCCCAAAAGAATTAGCATTTACGTATGGACACGACTGGACTGAACTGGACCTTAGATACCCTTTTTCGTCATATGGCTTGGGCCAATGCGAATCTGCTCACCACTTTACAAGGGCGGCCGAAAGTTTCATATCATCTCTCACTGCCTCATGATGATTGGACTGTGGTGGCAATTACTGAGCACCTAGTTCGGGCGGCGGGCGGTTATGCAGGAGCGCTGGATGGCGTGCCTGCCGATGATGAAACCAATGTGCCTTCAGCCACTGGTGATTTTACTGAGATGATCGCGAGGTGTGCTGCCTTTGATGAGCGACTTCGGGTGGCCTCCACATTTCCGGAAGGTAGAGTCACTCGGATCAGAGATGGTGTTCAGGTTTCTCGGGCACGTTCCACGGTATTGGCGCAGTCAATCCATCATGCGACAGAGCATCGTGCGCAGATTGCATCCATACTTTCGCTGCACCAATTGCCGGGCATTGACCTCGATGAACTAGACCTGTGGGCTTATCGCGATGCAGAAGGTCTCGGAAATTAATTCGAATTAGGTTTGATAACGATTCGGATTGGGTTGTTGATTTTGTTTTCTAATTGATGGAATGCATCTGTGATTTTTTCTAATGGCAAGATTGATGAAATAGAACCTGACAGGTCTAACTTTCCGTCCGCGATAAGATTCACTATTTCTTGGGTATGTAAAGGTTCAGAGCCGTAGTGTCCGAGGATTTGAGTTCTCTTGTAGGCAAATGCAATGTCATTGGGAATCACAATTTGTTCATTGGCTAGCCCGACAATCACCAATCGACCACCTTCAGCCAATAACTTGAGAGCTTGGGTTCGAACAACCGAGGATCCCACAAAATCAAAAGCAACGTTAACTCCCCGACCTTGTGTGGCATCCCGGAACTTAGAAGAGAAATCAGGATCAAAGGGGTCAAGCGCAAAATCTGCGCCGACTGCCAGTGATCTCGCGCGTGCCTGCTCGAGCGGATCAATGGCAATTACAGGTTCAGCACCGATAACGGAAAGGAGTTGGACAGCATGAACTCCGAGTCCACCGATGCCGAATACTGCAACGGCTTCACCTTTTTTAACCTGGCCGGTTTGGCATATTGCCGCCCAAGGTGTCGAGACGGCATCGGGAATTATGCAGGCTTGTTCAAAAGGCAGATCCTTTGGAATACGAACGAGAGTAGCTACATCCGCAACTACGTATTCGGCGAATCCGCCGTCGTAATCAAAGCCCAAAGTAGTGACTCTATTTTTGGAATCGCGCACACCTGCGCAGACGATCACGCGATCACCGAGTACCCAGTCAACTACCCCAGGTCCGATCTCTTCCACAAAACCGGCAACTTCATGCCCCATAGTTACTTCATCACCTACGAGATACGCGGGGGTGAGAATTCCAGAAAGCAGATGCACATCGGAAAGACAGACGCCCGCTGCCATCACCTCAATCCGAACTTGACCGGCGTCAGGGGTTGGGATTGGTATTTCGTCCAATTGGAATTCCCGCGTGCTAACTTTGAAGCGCGCCGCCTTCATCGCATCATTCCCATCGCTCGGTTCATCAGGATATTGATCATCGCGCCCAGCTGGGCAAAGGCAGGATTTGTGGTTTGGCCAAGTCGATAGCGCGCCCAGATTTGTTGCGCAATAACTGACAATCTAAACAGTCCAAAAATTTCATAGAAAGTGAAGTCGTCGCAATTAAAATTCGTTTTATTGAGATAGCGACTGACGAATTCTGATCGGGTTGGCATACCTGGCAAGTCGCTGGGTTGGCGACGCAGAGTTGCGAATTCCGATTCGTCGTCGCGGTCAATCCAGTATGCCAGAGCGGCGCCTAAATCCATGAGTGGGTCTCCGACCGTTGCTAACTCCCAATCCAGCACACCAAGTAGTTGAGGCTGCTGCGAAATGTTCAGCACCATGTTGTCGAGGCGCCAGTCTCCATGGATGACGCACGCAGCAACATCAGCAGGTTGGTTCGCTTCAAGCCAGTTCATAAGTTCATCACCTGTGGGCACATCATCTGTTAGGGCGGCGCGATAGCGACGTGACCAACCAGTCACTTGCCTTCGAACATAACCGGAACCCTTATTTAACTCATCCAAAATAGATGCATCCACACTGTGAAGATTTACTAAGCCTTCGATTACCTTTTGGCCGATCGCTGAAGTTTGTTCCTCGGTCAGCGAAATACCTGCGGGAGGATCGCGGCGCAAAATGACTCCGTTGATTCTTTCCATCACATAGAAATTAGAACCTAAAATACTGAGGTCTTCACACATCGCAACTACTTGCGGCACCAATGGGTACTCAGGCTTTAAACGCTGCTGGATCAAGAATTCTCTTTTCATGTCATGCGCCGATGCAGCCTTATTTCCCAGGGGGGGCCGACGTAGAACAAGTTCACGGTCTGGATACGTGAGTAAGTAAGTGAGATTAGATGCGCCTGATCGAAATTGTTGAACGGTGGGCGGGCCGACTAGTCCCGGAAGTTGTTCAGCAAGCCAGGTATGTAGCAATTCGAGACTAAAAGAATCTTCATCGCGAACGGCGGAGATTTCTAGGCTCATAGCACTCGGTGCTGATGTTCTTTCAATTCGAGTCGTGCGATATCGCGAAGGTGTACTTCATCGGGTCCATCTGCGATCCGCAAAGTGCGCAAACCTGCGTACATTGCTGCAAGAGGTGTGTCTTGACTGACTCCGGCGCCACCGAAAGTTTGAATTGCCCGGTCAACAACTTTGAGGGCCATATTTGGAACCACCACTTTAATTGCGGCCACTTCCTTGCGAGCTTGCTTTGCCCCGACCGTGTCGATCAACCAAGCTGTCTTTAGTACAAGCAGGCGAGCTTGCTCAATTTCAACTCGAGAACGTGCAATCCACTCTTGGACGACTCCTTGTTGTGCAAGTTCTTTACCGAAAGCCACTCGTGAGAGTGAACGTTCGACCATAAGTGAGAGAGCCCTTTCGGCGGTGCCGATTGCTCGCATGCAGTGGTGCACGCGACCAGGTCCCAATCGAGCCTGCGCGATAGCAAAACCTGCTCCCTCTTCTCCAATGAGATTGCCAACCGGGACGTGAACATCTGTGAAAGAAATCTCCGCATGACCGTGCTGATCCGTGTAACCAAAAATCGTGAGGTTTCTTTTTATCTCTACCCCCGGTGTATCCGTTGGGACCAAGACCATTGACTGCTGATGATAAGCATCAGCTAGCGGATTAGTTTTTCCCATAACAATCAGTAATTTGCAGCGGGAAGCCATCGCTCCTGTAGTCCACCATTTTGTGCCATTGATGATGTATTCGTCGCCGACGCGTTCGATGGTGGTTGCAATATTTCTCGCATCACTTGATGCAACATCCGGTTCTGTCATCGCAAACCCAGACCGAATTTCTCCGTTGAGAAGAGGATCCAGCCATAGGCGCTTTTGCGACTCACTTCCGAAGAGGTGGAGCACTTCCATATTTCCGGTATCAGGCGCGGCGCAATTAAGCACGTATGGCGCCAATTCGGGGGACCAACCGGTGAGTTCTGCCAGTGAGGCGTAATCCGTGACTGAGAGTCCATGCTCGGGATCCTGCGATTCAGGTAGGAATAGGTTCCACAATCCCTGCTTCCGTGCAGATACTTTCAACTGTTCGAGAATCGGAGGTTGCAGATGTGGCGTCCCTGCCTCGATTAATTGTTTGCGCTGGCGCTCGAAAACTTCTTCAGCAGGAAAAACCTCAGTGTCCATGAAGAATTGCAGACGATTTAGATATTCACTCGCTCGTGGGGTGAGATTGAATTCCATAGGAGTACCGTACGCATAGTTGCTAATTAAGTGCTAGTAAAGATGGAGATCTCATGCCGATTCTTGATCGTTTTCGACTCGATGGGAAAGTTGCCATTGTCACGGGGGCTTCATCGGGCTTAGGAGTTGCCTTTGCGCAGGCGCTGGCCGAAGCAGGTGCCGACGTAGTACTTGGGGCGCGGCGAACAGATCGATTGGAAGAGACCGCCAAATTAGTCGAAAGTGCCGGACGGCGTTGCGTAGTACAGACGACAGATGTTTCAAAACCGGCCGATTGCGCCGCCCTTGTCGCGAAAGCGATTGAAGCTTTCGGTCATGTCGATATTTTGGTAAATAACGCGGGCATCGGAACTGCCGTACCGGCAACGCATGAGACTCCAGATCAATTTCGTGCAGTTCTCGATGTCAATTTGATGGGCGCCTACTGGATGGCGCAATCATTTGCGCGAGCCGCCAAAGAAGGGGGAGTGATTGTCAATATTTCCAGCGTGCTCGGATTGCGCACTGGCGGACTTCCGCAAGCCGCATATACATCGAGCAAGGCTGCACTTATTGGATTAACCAAGGATTTGGCAGCACAATGGACGGGACGAAAAGGAATCCGAGTCAATGCTTTAGCCCCGGGATTCTTTCCTTCAGAAATGTCAGATCAACTTTCGATCGAAACTATAGAAATGGTGAAACAGTTCACGCCGGCCGGCCGTTTGGGCGATCCGGTGGAATTAGCCGCAACTCTCGTCTGGCTCGTGAGCGATGCCTCTTCCTACGTCACTGGTGCCACAATTCCCGTTGACGGCGGATTCGTGATGCATTGATGAACGAATACCTCGTTCTCATACCTACATACAACGAAGCTGAGAGCATTGGAATTTTGCTCAACCAACTTTCAGAACTTCCCGTCGACGTATTGGTAATTGATGATGCCTCTCCCGATGGTACCGCCGAGATATGCAGAGCGACAAAACTCAAAACTAATGAGATCTCAGTGTTGGTCCGTCAAGGCAGGCGCGGTATGGGAAGTGCATATGTAGAGGGCTACACAGAGGCGCTAAAAAGGAATTATCGCTTTATTATTCAGATGGATGCCGACGGGTCGCATCGAGTTGACGATCTCCTCAAAATGATGAAAACAATTGAATCCAATTCATTGGTTGATCTACTTATTGGATCTCGATGGATCAAAGGGGGAGCAGTTCAAAATTGGTCACGAGCCCGTGAATTGCTTTCACGTGGCGCCAATGCCTATTCCAAGATTTGCTTAAAGAGTCCAATAGATGACTTAACGGCCGGTTTTCGCATCTATCGCACCTCCTTGCTGGAGCGCATGAATCTGCGTGGCATCGAGAGCCAGGGTTACAGTTTCCAAATTGAGATGTCACGAGAAGCGATTCGTCAAGGCGCGCAAGTTTTGGAAGTTCCGATTCTCTTTGTTGAGCGTACTCACGGGGTGAGTAAAATGACTTGGAAAATCATCCTCGAAGCCATGTTGAAAGTGACCGCCTGGGGGCTATTGCGCAAGTCGAATTCAGGCCGGGGTGGAAGCAACAGCGATCCGACTAGATAAAGAGAAGTTGAGCACCTTCTGTCATCTCTATGAAGTCCGAGGCGCTGATGATTCCCTCTACGTCATCTCGCAATTCGTGTTCGTCGACCTTGTTCATATCGGCCGACAGGCGACAAGCCCAAAGGTGACCACCAGAGGCCACAATTTGTTCCAGGAAGTCAGGAACGTTCGGAATATCGAGTGCGGCTAACTGCTTTTTCAACATACTGGTCGCCATTCCCGTCATCGCCGGAGCAACAGTCTGCGGAATATGCATGTCAGTGCCTGGAATGTGCAACGCCGTGTTGCCCGACGGGCTGAACTGCAAGTTGTTGGCTCTTGATTTGATAATCATGTCAAAGCCCCAGAAAGTGAAGAAAAGATGTGTTTCTATTCCCTCGCCTAGGGCGGCATTTCCTAAAATCAATCCTGGATAAGCCATATCCAAATTACCTTTTGAGCAGATGATGGCGAGTTTTCGACCGGAATCTTCCGATCCGAATTTTGGGACAATGGCTGGGGTTTCATTTATCATTTTGTGTCCTCACACGCATCCTTTAGGTTTTGGAAGTCCGGCAACGTAGGCCATCTTCTTCGCGGGCTTTTTCGGAAATAGCACAAACTGTTCTTTGATTGGAACTCCTCCGACTGTCTGAACTCGCCTTGAAGTGGCCGTTTCTCCTTCTGTCTTGAAGTCCTCGCGTAGGAACCTAATAATTTTCCAGTGCTCCTCAGTTAAATCGACTTCGATCTGCTGCGCGAGCACTCTGGCGATCTCCTCGCTCCATTCCTCGTACTCGGTCATGAATCCTTCATCATTTACGTGTACTTGTTTACTGGCAATTTCTATTACGGGCATGTTCTTCTCCTCTACTTTTCAACTGGACGTTCTTTACCAGCCATGGACATCAGAGCTGGAATAGGGATATTCCGACCTTTGATTAAGAGATTCCAATAAATCCATCTAAATGCGAGCTTTCCCAAGTGATTGAGACGGCTCTCTTTAAGTAATGGCAACGGTCCGATGATCGGTATTGGAAATTTTCCTCGCAACGGTTCGGTCGTGTAATTGAAGTCAATAAGCAATCCCTTGCCGTGACCCGATTCGATGAAACAATTAGCATGTCCATCAAATCTATGGGTCATCGGCTTTCCTTCGACATATTCCACAAAATTGTCCGCAAACAGTTCGACTGCAAAGTGAGCCACTGATCCCGCCTTAGATGCAGGAATATCTGATGCATCGCCGAGTGCGAAAACGTTTGTGAACTTTTTAGACAGAAATGTCTCTTTATCTACTGGAACATAATTAAGTTCGTCACCTAATCCTGATCTGGCGATGAAATCAGCGCCCATATTTACCGGCACGGTCACTAACAGATCGAAGGGAATCTCTCGTTCATCCATAGAATGCATAGTTCGAGTCTGTGGATCGATCCGCTCGATCATAAAGTCCGGCTCGAGTTCAATTTGACGATCGTGGAGCATGTATCCAAGTTGCTGTGAGCAAACAGGTTTTGTAAAAGCTCCTTCTAAGGGAGTTACGTAGACAATTTTCACCTTTTCCCGCATCTTCTTCTTCTCAAAGAATGCATCTGCCAGAAAAGCAAATTCCAAAGGTGCAACTGGACATTTAATCGGCATCTCGCATATTTGAACGACCAGCGTTCCTCCTTCCCATTTCTCCAACGCAGATCGGAGGGCGGTAGAACCTTCCAGCGTGAAGAAGTCGAAGACGGTTTTTCTCCATACCTTGGGATCATCCATGCCCGGTGTCTGGTCGGGCCTTGGGGACGTGCCGGTCGCAATTATTAAGTAGTCGTACGGAAGTGTCCGCGAGTCAGTGAGGATCACTTGGTTCAATTGTGCTTCTACTCGGTCAATTTCGGCTTCAATAAAAGTGACGCCGTGCGGGAAGAAATGATTTCGCTTCTTTACGAGTTGAATGGGCTCATAAACTCCGAAAGGCACTAGTAGCAACCCGGGCTGGTAAATATGGTCGTTATCTTGATCCACGATCGTTATGTGCCATGAACCTGACTTAAGTTTCTTGCGCAGTTTATTGACGACCATTGTGCCTGCGGTGCCGCCACCTAGTACGACTATGTTCCTCATTTTGGACTCCTCATGCTCCTGGAACCTCAATTTGCAATATACCCCCAGGGGTATGATAAAGTCGTCCTTGTAAACGCATGTAAGGGTGTGATGTGCATCCATAAGTGCCAGCACTGAGAGGAAAAGAACACAATGACTAAGAAGTCGGATCCACATTCTCTGCAGGATCCAGTGCAACTTGATGCAGTTCTGAAGCGCATGAAGCGTGCCCATGGCCAGATTGCGGCGGTGATTCGCATGCTGGAAGAGGGGCGAAGTTGCGAAGATGTTGTCCAGCAGATGGCCGCTGTCGGAAAGGCCGTTAATACCGCGGCATTTATCTTGATTTCGGCCAGTTTGAAGGAATGCATAATGGACGGTAAACGTGACCAAGTTGAGACAACCGAGAAGCTGCAGAAGCTCTTTATGAGTCTGGCCTAGGGGTCAAGTGAAGGCAAAGGGGAAGCTAACTGTGATGCGAATAGTAATTATCGGCGGAGTTGCCGGCGGAATGTCTGCAGCCACTCGTTTGCGCAGACTCGATAACAATGCGGAGATAGTCATCCTGGAAAAGAGTGGCCACGTTTCTTATGCCAACTGCGGTCTTCCCTATTTTGTAGGGGGAGTGATCGAAAACGAGAAGGATCTTTTGCTGCAAACTCCCGAGTCATTGCAAGCTCGCTTCAGGCTTGATGTTCGTGTTTTGACACAAGCGCTGGCGATTAACCGTTCTCGGAAAAGTGTGTCGGTGCGAAATCTTAATACAGGTACGGATTACGAGATTGCCTATGACAAATTAATCTTGAGTCCAGGAGCTTCACCCATAGTGCCGCCAATTCCGGGAGTAGACAGAGCCATGACTCTTCGCACGGTCGAGGATGTCGAAAAAATTGCTGCTCACGTTAATTCGAAGCCTTCGACTGCAGTAGTTATAGGTGCCGGCTTTATTGGTGTTGAAATTGCGGAGAATCTGGTTCATCGAGGTATAAAGACCACAATTGTGGAGGCTGCGGATCAACCGCTAACGCCCCTCGATCCGGAAATGGCAACGTTCGTGGCCGATGAAATTACGCGAAATGGAGTGCAACTTTGTTTGGGATGCAAAGTGACCTCAATAAAGCCGAGTTCGGTCCTCTTGGAAAACGGCGACGAGGTGGCGGCAGAGATTGTGATTATGGCGATTGGAGTGAAACCAGACGTTTCACTGGCGCAAGAAGCGAGTCTTGAGATCGGATCCCGTGGTGGAATTCGGGTTGATGCGTTTAACCGCACTAGCGACCAGGATATCTACGCAGTGGGAGATGCCGCCGAAAAGACGGATGCCTTGGATGGATCTGCCACTCTTGTTCCACTCGCCAACTTGGCAAATCGCCATGGCAGAACAGTGGCGGATCACGTCGCGGGACGCGTGGTCAGGGAAGTGGACGCCATTGGTACGGCGATCGTGAAGGTATTCGACTTAATGATCGCGACTACGGGCTGGAATGAAAAACGATTGACCCAGCAGGGTCTTGCTCATTTTTCGATTCACACGCACCCAAACTCACATGCTGGTTACTATCCGGATGCAAAGCAGATGAACTTGAAATTAATTTTTGATCCCACAACGGGGGCAATCCTTGGCGCGCAAGGAATTGGCATAGAAGGAGTCGACAAGCGCATCGACGTGATCGCTACTGCAATGCGTGGAGGAATTAGTGCTCCAGAACTTGCCGACCTTGAACTTGCTTATGCGCCGCCCTATGGATCTGCTAAGGATGCAGTAAATATGCTCGGGTACATTGCAGAAAATATGGTTTCGGGATTAGTTCACACAGCTCAATGGCATGAAGTCGAGTTCTATCAAAAGAAGGATTACCAACTTGTCGATGTGAGGGATCCATCAGAATTCGCTCGCGGGCATATTCCTGGTTCCATAAATATCGCGTTGGATGAGATTCGTGAACGCTCGGATGAGATTCGTGGCAAAGATGTTTTGGTGAATTGCCAGGTAGGTCAACGGGGTCACACGGCGGCGTTACTGCTCAACGAAATGGGATTCAACGCAATTAATCTGGACGGCGGGTATCTCACGTGGAGCAAGTCTCCAGCAGTAAAAGTATTTCCAACTTTAAAGTAATCAATCAATACGATCCAAGAAAAGGAGAGAAGTTATGTGCAGCAAAGTAAGATGCAGGAAGTGCGGTAAAGCCGCCTGGTCCGGATGCGGAAATCACATTGATATCGCTCTTAAGGGAGTGGCGCGGGCCGATAGATGTCAGGGGCATGCCAATGATCCAGTCGAACCTTCATTCTTCAGCAAGTTATTTGGCAACAAGAAGTAAAATCATTCTTGATGGTCTTGGCATTTGTCGCATAGTGACCATCGCTGCGGGTCCCACCGATTGCGCACGGGGTATATTACTCACCAGGAAAAACGAGAAGAGGTAAATGTAATGGCAACAGTCGATGTCAAGAGTGAAGAATTTGATTCGTTCATAAGCGATAACGCAGTGGTGTTCGTAGATTTCTGGGCCGCCTGGTGCGGACCTTGCCGTCAATTCGCGCCGATCTATGAGGCAGCATCAGAAAAGTACCCAGAGATAGTTTTTGCCAAAGTCGATACGGACGCCGAGCAGTCCCTTGCAACAGCAGTAGGCATCTCTTCCATTCCTACTCTCATGATTTTCCGCGATGGCATCCTGCTCTTCAATCAGCCCGGAGCCCTTCCTGCCCCAGCCTTGGAGGAAATCATTGGCAAGGTCAGCGACTTGGATATGGAAGCAGTGCGTAAAGAGATTGCGGAGACTTCTGCGGCCACGCAGGGTTGACTTAATCCACCTCTAAATCAGAGGCTACTTGACAATGACATCAAAATGATGTCAAAATGACGGCATGAAGATGTCAAGTTTTATAGAAAAGTTCGGCCAGGATTTGCAGGCGCAGGGCGCACTTGGTGGTCCCGATCTAGAGCACGCTGTCTCACGCCTGCTCCCTGCTCTCGAGCCTGTTCTTCAGGCGCGCTTGCTGGAAGCCCTTTCCGAGGTTGCCAAAGATGTGAAAGAACAGTTGCCCGGCGGGCGAATTGAGGCTCGCCTGCGCGAAGATGAAATCGAGTTCGTATTCTTGCCCGATAACGACCTACCTCGCGAGGCACCCTCCGATCTTAACGCTCGTATCACTTTGCGTTTGCCCGAGGATCTTAAATCAAGAATCGAACAAGCCGCCACGCACGAAGGTATCTCATTGAATTCGTGGCTCTTGAAAGCAAGCGAACGAGGAAGTTACTCAGTGACGCTATCAGCGGGACGACGACAACTCAAGGGCAAGGGGAGAAGTTAATGATGAAGAAATCTATGAGCGCGGCACGGACAGAGATCTTTGAGATCGAAAACCCCGCGTTGAATGTCACGACTATTTCGAGCGATGTAAGAATTGTTGAATCCGACGATGGTCGAATCGTCGTCGAGATTTACGCGAACACTGAAGATGGGCGCAAGTTGGCCGAAAATGCAGAGATCTCGGTAATCGGGTCCACGATCTCAGTTGAAGTTGGAAAGGGAAATCGAGGACTTAAAGATTTATTTGGATTTAATGACAGCGGAATGTCATTAATCGTCCGCGTTCCAAAAACTTCCGTTATAAATGTCAAGGCTGTGTCAGCCGACGTCGAAGTAGATGTAACAAGTGTGAATCTAGAAATCACCACAGTTTCGGGAGATGTGACCACTCGTCGCAATCCGACGAGTCGATGTAACGTAAAGACCGTCTCTGGTGATGTTGTCGCACATACTTTCTCTGGATGTGAGTACACCTTGAAAAGTGTTAGCGGTGATCTCACAGTTCACGTCGCTCCGGGGTTGGAGATTGAAGTGGATGGTAAAAGCATCAGTGGAGAAATGACGTCCGAAATCTCACTTGACGATTCTTCTGATTCTACTTTCGCAAGTGCAGGAACAGTAATGATTTCTGCATCAACCGTGAGTGGGGACTTTTCGCTCGCGCGGGACTAAGGAATTAATCAGATACAAACTATGAGCCTGCTCATCGAACCGAGTGGCGTTTGTA
>JACMQL010000018.1 GCA_014377015.1 Actinomycetota bacterium | reverse complement strand
TGTTCGAACCCCTGGCATCAATGTAATGGCCAGCGCCCTTTCGGGAGGTAACCAGCAGAAGTTCATCGTCGGACGCGAGATGAGTGGAGATCCAAAATTGCTCATTGCCGCCCAACCGACGCGCGGAGTGGATGTGGGAGCGCAGGCGATTATTTGGGATCGACTCATTGAAGCGCGTTTAAAGGGTATGGGAGTTTTGCTGGTGTCAGCAGATCTAGACGAACTCTTTAGTCTCTCCGATCGCTTGGGAGTTATTGCCGGAGGGCGCATCGTTGCAGTGCTTGATCCGCATAAAACGACTCCCGAAGAACTTGGCTTGGCCATGACAGGAGAGAAATCAGCATGACAAAGAACCCAAAGTTCTGGTCGATCATCGCCCCCTTCGCGGCGATTGCATCCTCCTTCATCTTCGTCAGTTTGATCTTGCTCATAAAAGGTGCCGACCCAATCTCCACTTTCAAAATTCTCATTTCATACGGTTTCGAACCCCGTAACTTAGTTTCCGAACTTAACCAGACTGTTGCGTACTACATGGCGGGAGTTGCCGCAGCCATCGGATTCAAGATGATGCTTTTCAATATCGGCATCGATGGTCAATACCGACTGGCAGTTTTCTTCGCGGCTGTTGTTGGTGGGGCCGTGAATCTTCCACCAATACTTCACGTATCTCTAATAATTCTCGTTGCGATGGTGGTCGGTGGGCTATGGGCAAGCATTGCCGGCTATTTAAAAGTGAAGCGCGGTGTATCGGAAGTTATCAGCAACATCATGCTTAACGTGATTGCGGCAGGCTTGATTTCTTATTTGCTTAACCCGTTACGTTTAGGTGAGCAAAAAGTTGGTTCCGATAACCTCAATACTCCGGGCATACCTCCATCTGGTTGGTTGCCAACATTTAAGATGTTCGGGGGAGAGATTTACAGCTTCATCTTCGTTGCTATTGCCGTCGGAATTGGATATTGGATCTTGCTTAATCGCAGTACTTTTGGATTTAACTTACGTGCCACCGGACTCTCCTTTCGCGCTGCCCGTGCAAGTGGCGTTAACGCGCCACGCATGGTTTTTATCACAATGATTTTGTCTGGTGCCATCGCTGGACTGGTCGGAGTCGGTACCTTGCTCAGCGATACGCACAACTACAGTTTGGCTTTCCCCGAAGGTTACGCACTTACCGGATTGGCCCTTGCACTCCTGGGCCGAAATCACCCAGTGGGGATAGCTTTTGCCGCTTTCTTCTGGGCCTTTCTCGAGCGCTCGGCTGGCATCTTGGATCTCAACGGAATTCCCAAAGAGATCATCATCATGATGCAAGGAACGCTGGTTCTCTCCATCGTTGTGACTTATGAAATTGTGCGCCGAGTTAATAAAGGTCTGCAACAAAAAATGGTGGGAAGTTTGGATGCAACGCAACCAGAAACCCCAATTTCCGGAACGGAGGTGGCCAAGTGATAGCCAAAATCAACTCTACGCTTGGACCTACGCTCAATAATAAATGGGTTCGCCGTTTTACTTCTCCATCTAGATTTTTCATTATCGCAGCAGTCGTACTCATCATTATTTCTTTCGTGCGCGAAATTTCAGGCGCCGATGACATCACATCTGCCGGAGCATCAGGTGCAACGTTGCGCTTCACTGTGCCGCTACTAATGGCTGGCCTCGGCGGTTTGTGGTCAGAGCGCGCGGGTGTAATCAACATCGGCTTGGAAGGAATGATGATCGCTGGTACCTGGCTGGGCGCCTGGTTCGGCTTTTTATATGGCCCATGGACTGGCCTACTTGCCGCTGCTATCGGCGGTTCCTTCATCGGCCTCTTTCATGCTTTTCTTACGGTTAAGGTCGGTATCGATCAAGCGGTCTCTGGTCTTGCTATCAACCTGCTTGCCATGGGCACTTGCCGCTATTTATCGGGCGTCTACTTCGTTACAAATGGCGGCGACATCAACGTTTCACCACAATCGATGCAACCTGCAACATTCACCGTGCCCGGTTTGAGTTCGGCACTTATTAAACTTGAACAGACAGGTATTTTCTTTATCTCCGATGTTGCCGGAATTGCGGCGGGGTTAGTAACCCAACTCTCCTACGTCACGGTTATATGTTTGCTCTGCGTGCCGATCACGGGGTGGATTCTCTGGCGTACCCGATTTGGTTTGCGTATGCGTTTCAGTGGAGAAAATCCCGTCGCGGCAGAATCACTCGGCGTAAATGTTTACCGCACTCGCTTTATCGCACTCGCCGTGTCTGGTGCACTCGCATCCGTCGGTGGCGCTTATCTCGCACTCGTCGCCTCCAATGTCTATCGCGAAGGTCAAACAGCCGGGCGCGGCTTTATCGGCCTGGCGACGGTCATCTTTGGTAACTGGCGCCCCAGCGGTGTATTCGCCGGCTCCCTCCTCTTTGGTTTCACAGATGCACTCCGCGTGCGTCAGTCGACATCAGTGCACGCCGTCATTTTGGTGGTCGCCTTCCTGGGGATGGCCTTTGCGGTGACTTTGGCGCTCAAGAAGAAGTGGCGCACCTTCGTCATCACCTCTGCCCTGTCTGGACTGGCTGCCTTGATCTATATCCAGGTCAAGGTAATTCCAGATGAGTTTGTTACCTTCTTCCCGAACCTCACCACAATCCTCGTGCTGACGTTCTTGTCGCAAAGGTTAAGACCACCTGCAATGGCCGGTGCACCGTATCGAAAGGGCGAGGAAATAAGCGTATGAGTAAGTCCGAATTCTGGGGCTCTTCAGTATTGAAAAGTCTGGAACCCGTAGTGAGTAGTTCATCCCTCGTTAAGGTTAACGAGGCGAAGCTTGTTGAAGTCGCCAACTGGATGGCTTACGAAGAATTTCCTAAGCCAGATGGTTCGAGCATGTTCGACTTCGGTAAAGATCCAGATTTCATTATGGATCTCACCCTCGTCACCAACAGCCTGAACTTCGCCTTCACCGACTTCGATTCTGGAGTGAAATTCGAGACGGATTACAACGGCAAGCGATATTCCGATAGTGAAGCAATGAACGCCTGCTTCCATCGAGCTATCGCGGCGGGTATTCCGTTCTTCGACGGACACTATTTGGCAGATATCACTCGTGAGCAGTTGGCTTCGGTTTTCGCCGGCACAATCGAGATCCCGATGCTGGACGAGCGCGTCACAATTCTGCGCGAAGTTGGACAGAAGTTAGTTGCAGACTATTCGGGCAAGTATCACAACTTCGTGAAATCCTGCGCTCCTAAGTTGTATGCAAACGGAGACGGCCTTCTCGAGCGACTGACTCAGGAGTTCCCACGTTTTGAAGATGTTTCGATCTATGAGGGAAACCGAATTGAGATCTACAAGTTGGCTCAACTAGGTATCTGGGGAATGCATCTCGCGCTTTCACCGCGCGGTGATTGGAAACTGGAAGACGCGAACATGCTGACCGCCTTTGCAGATTACATTGTTCCCGTCGGCATGCGCGTCATGGGAATTTTCGAGTATGCACCAGAGC
>JACMQL010000017.1 GCA_014377015.1 Actinomycetota bacterium | reverse complement strand
GCGTCCATGAGTACTGCGAGTCTTGGGCGACTGATGAGGGTCGTCATGTGGGGTACCCCGTCTCTGGTTTGGGCT
This sequence comes from Actinomycetota bacterium, assembly GCA_014377015.1. Classification (GTDB taxonomy): domain Bacteria; phylum Actinomycetota; class Actinomycetes; order Nanopelagicales; family Nanopelagicaceae; genus QYPT01. Next base: position 5,953 of record JACMQL010000017.1, on the reverse strand, counting down.
GCCACCGCCACTCGGGAGGAGTGGCGGTGGCCCGGGCGGGTTGGCGTACCGGGAGGCTGCAGCAGCTGCGGCGGGACTTGCGTCCCCCCATCCGGGCCACCATAAAAGCAATGGACCAGATGCGACGAGGCCGCAACGATGAATCTATAAATCATGGTTGCGGCCTACGGCTGCAACCTCCTGGGACGCCAATCCCATCACGCGAGTACAGCCGTGACCGCGCAAGTATATGCTTGAACCCTGTACGCAGAAATGCCAATGAGTTTTAGAAATTCAAAATAACGGAGATGTTGCATGCCCACATACAAAGACATTCTTGACGCGTTGGCGGTACTTGGTACGTTCGGTGCAGTAGTTACGTCTTTGTACTTGGCGAGTCGTACTGATGGAAGAATTCACGCTGAAGCAACTGATAGATCAAATCTGTACGCAGCAAGAATATCTGTGCGGCTCTCACAGTTGCTCGCCTACGTTCGCTCCTGGCAAGCCCACATCGTGTTCCGCGATCTGACCTTAACTGACGCCGCCGCACGAAGGGCACAATTAAGATTGCACAAGCGACTTGCAACCGAACACCTGCCTACAGTACCTATGGAATTTTTGTGTGCACTGTCACCGCTACCGAACAATTGTGCCCATCGAATAGCTCGGGCTTTGGATTGCCTTGAGCTTCTGCAATCTCGTATTAATTCAATTCATGAACCCGAGTTTGGAGAACGTGATCCTGCACATCAAGACCGCATTCTTGACGACCTTGATGGATGGCTTAATGAGGCGGAAGGTTTGCTCAAGATGACCAGCGCAGAATGCACAAAGGCAGCCAACATTGGCGCACCGAGACCAACAAGCGAAGAGCTATATGGAGCTTATGAAGAATAAAAATCTAACTACGCTCAAATAGCACGCCTACTACAGGCAATATTTTAGTCAAAATAGTTTTGCCATCGCCTGAGAGTGACAATTCGACAGGGCTGTACTCGCCGCCACTGTGCAAGCTTTCCAGAATGACACGGTTACTTGCGATGCATCGCAAACGCTTGAAATAGTTGTGCCCGTCCGAATCGCTCGCAATTACAGGACGCCCATCCAAAACATTGCACGCATTCGCTAATTCAACCTCACGCCCAACTAGCAGATACTGGCCGTTTAAAACTTGAGGCTCTGCGCTGCTTCCAGAAACGGCGACAACTCCAATAACTTGCTTGAGCAAACTTGTTATCGCTGAATCACTACCGCAATCCATAATTTCTTGACCTGAAATAGCAGCCCCTGCTGAAAAATGAGCCGGATCAAATAACACGCCCGTGACAGCTCTAAGTACTAGAGTCGAGATGTGCGCAATTAATGGCGGTGCGATGGCACTTGGCGTAATGGCCTGAGCGACAAGGACGGCAATATCCGGATGCTCTTCAGAAAGGAGAAAGCGTCGAGCGAGCAACTTATCAGCAGATGCCGCAACTACCAAAGAGCCAGGAACGACGGGGCCTTTGACCGCAACTAACAGCACGTCGCCAGGTCGAGCCACGGGCTCAAGAGTTGGCGTCGCAATCCGATATGCATCGTGATTTCCAAGAGCCAACTTCTCGAAATTAAGCGACTCAAAAGCAGTCATTTCCAAATCGCCATCTGCCAACCTGCCCGCCGTAAGCGCAGACGCACGCCCAACCAATTGAAGCGGAATCGATCTAACTACGTCCCGCCGTCCCTCAGGGAAGGAAACGATCGGCGCATCGGCAAACAGCGCTTTCGATTCACCATGCAGAAGTCGATACTCCCTAATGTGCCGGAAGGCACGCTCTAGGTGAGGCAACAATTCCTTTGAAAGGAATTTTCGGACATCTTGGGCTTCGCTCATTCCAAGCATAGAACCAGTTGTATGGTGTGAACTCTCCAAATAACCGATTGCCGGATTACCACTTTCAAGAATACCAACCAATTGTTTAAAAATGAGCCTATTCCAAGGACTGACCTGAGCAAAGTGCAATTGTTTTACACGCTCTCTCAGTTTTCCCGTAGTCAACGCATTGGTGTCAGCTTCTCCTCTCAACATTACTTTAAGCATCGCTTCGACAAATTTTCGGCTTTCCGAAATAAATACGAGTCCCGCCGCAGGAGTCTTTGTCGAATCTGCATGCTCCCACGCTCGATCAACAAGAGTTCCATCGGTGATAAATATGTGTCCTAGATCCTGCGCTGCTGCAGCAATGTGGGCTCTACGCCCTTGAAATGCCAGATGGTTAAGTTGATTTAAAAATGGTTCATCGTGAGCTGTAATAAGAATCTGAAGCCCGGGATCACTTTTTTGCATTGCCACCATTCGCTGTATCCAGCGATGACGATGATTTACATCAAAGGTAGCTTGAGGATCATCAAGCACAATTAGTGGAAACGTGTCTGCACCTAGATGCTCGACCGCCTCTTCCCTTACTGCAAGTATGAATGCCCAAAGAAGCGCCCGAATCCATGAAGTATTTGCGACCAATGTTGCATCAATTCGAATTTCGGCGTCAAAACCACCTCGGACTCTTACGCCAGTTTTCTTTTCAAAGTGTGCAGACTTGAATTTCAGTTTTTCGCTGACGTAGATTTCGTCTAGGAATTTCTCCATCCGCGTAGAAAGTCCCTCGATTGCAGAGCGTGTTTCTGCTTCAGCGAGTCTCCGCAATGTCTTTAATGCATCCAGACTGTCGGCGACGCTCTGTCTACTGGATTGTTCTTTATCAATCAGATCAACTTGTCGCCCACGTTGCATCGCCGAGGCAATCGACTTTGCAGCATCAGCATATGGAGTCCAAGCCCTGACCGACTCCTCCAATGCCTGGAGCTTCTTCATTATTTCCGATGGTGGCACACCATTTCCTGTGGTTGTGTTCCACCAAGTACTCCATTGGGGAGTCTGCTCCTCCATCCATTGGCCAATCGCAAATAGCGCCGAGCAAGAATCCAACTCGTTTAAGAGTTTCTCTGCATCCGATGGATACTTTTTTCTGTCCATCAGTTCGCACGGTGGGACAATTTTCTCGGGGCAGTTCTCCAACGAATCTTTAAAAAGCTTAGCGACCCCGACTAGAAATTGACTATATCGTTGCGCGTTGTAGAACCTATTTTCCCAATCCAGGATGCAAGCCGCCCGAGTCATGTCCTTCACGTCTTCGACCAGGTAACGACGCAACACTTGCGGCATTGCCACATTCAAAGCATTCCGAATAGCATTCACATTGTCATTAAAGGCTTTAGTGGCCAATTCTCCAGCGCTTTTGAATGCCTCAAGCTCTGCGGTCAATTCGCTATTTTCACGCAGGTCTTGCTCGCAAAGAGGGCATGAATCGATGGGTCCTGCGCCATGAACTGCATGCCACGACGCGCCCAAAGCCTTCAACTGAAACTTGGAATCTTTTCGTGCATATTCATAATATTCACTGGCCTGAATGAGATCCTTTTTCGCTGTTGCTACACCTGCGATCGCGCGGCTCAGCGGATCACCTTTGAGCTCAATCGCAATTAAGCTCATTGCTTTCCACGTTGAAGAGGAAGCTAGCCCTTCAGCGAAGTCATTCGTCGCGGCATCAATCGCCAGTGCTACTTGTGTCTGGACTGCAGAAGATTTAAGGTCCAAGCCTGGCAGTAAATCTGATCCAATCACTGCCACTGCCTCGGTCGCCTTTTCACTTAGGGTTTTCTCTAACGTGGCGAAATTACCGACAGTTGGAGTGGCGTCTGCCGGAGTAAATGATGGAACGACCATCCCGATCGATGACACTGCCTTTCGGGCTTTCTCCAAATCGTCTAGGAATTGAAGATGAATTTCATCACGACGCTGGCTTTTTGAATAGTTAAGGTAGTCTCTCGACTTATGGCATAGGTCGCCAACAAAGTCGCCGAGCGATGCGATCTCATCAAGCCCCGTTAGCATCTGAATTGCATCAGAAAGATGCTGATCTCCGGCCCCAAATCTAAGATGGCTAAGGCGAGCTGGCATCATTAACCCGCATTCAACTAAAACTGTTGGGAACTGAAGAGCTGGGTCGACTGAAAGCGACACAACGCCATTCCTGAGGTTTCTTTGGAGTGCCGCTGCTCGTCCAGTCGGATCCTTGAATGTGAGCTTAACAAAAACGGCCGGACTCGTGGCGAGCTGACTTCTCGTCTTCGGATAACACGCCAATGGCGGCCACTCTCCCACCTTTGAACCGCGAGCATCAAAGACGTCAGAGATCGTATGCGACTCATCTGTACTGGACGAGTCGCGAACGCGCTCACCTCGCACCGCCCAGGTGATCGCTGCGATCAAAGAGCTTTTACCACTTCCATTTGGTCCATCTAAGACCAAACTATCACCATCCAATTCGTACTTGAATGGAACTCCTCCCCAAGTATTTATGCCGCCAAATCCCTCAGATTCTATGCAGGCCAATTTCCAAGGTCCACATGTAGACCCCTGATTGTTTGGTCCAGCAAACTGAGTCGCAGGATCATTAGACCCCGTAAATGCCTTGGCGAGATCATCTACGAATATTTGAGGCAGTCCTTTGACGACGCGAGTGTTCGTCTTCAAAAGAAACTGCAAAAGTTGTCGAGAGGCCGGGGTTCGGAGTTGTATTGATTCGCCCTTTGAACCTTCTCCCCAAAAGACTGCTTCTCCACGAAGCAACTTTTGCTCAATATCTGCGCGAGTCAATCGAGTCATCCCCTCACCTCCACTTTTGTATTTAAATATTACTCGATATCTTGGCGTAACGGCGATTTGAAATCGCTTCGATAGTTGCGATGTATATTGGAATCGCGTCGCGCCCACAACCGACGCTAGGAAACACAATGAATCCCGCTTCACGTCTGCTGCAACTTCTACAAGAAATGGATAACGGAAATGGTAATGTTTCGGTTACCGAACGATGGCAGCAAGTCCTAAAAATCGATCCTGAATTACCGTCAGCAGCGGAAGATGCTATTGAAGGCATGAGGGCGGCACTTTCTGAAGTCCGCGCACTTGAACAACAACTAGCGCGACGAAATTTGCCCTCCGATCTTTTTGCACCTACCGCTAAGGTATTGCGCCAATGCCTCGCCCCACAAAATACTGGAAGTGCATGGAAGGACGTTGGGTTGCCCACTCGAGAAGGGCAGCACAAAATGTGTTTGAAGTGGGCAAGTTGGACATTGTCTGACTCTGAGGAAGAGCAGATCAGCGACGAAATGCTTTCGGAACTGAGCGTCAGAATCTCACAGCACGCTGATTTTGTGGCAGCTGCACAGTTGCCCGCCAGACTTCGGACACTGCTTGAGGGTCAAATTGAGGCGTTGCGAAGTGCACTTCGCTTCTACTCTCTACGTGGGGCAGGCCCGTTGCGAGATGCGGTAAACAAAAGCGTCGGAGAACTGCGAACAGCGGCGAGCGATTTGGTTGAGGAGACGGTCCAATCCGGGCGAGAAGCTAAGAAGGCAGTTCTCGATGCATCACAACTTCTGGGCAAGGCCGCTGAGGCAGCCGACAAGGGATCTAAACTCTTTAAGTTCAGCAAGGAAGTGCTGGAAATTGGGAGCACTGTATGGAAGGCGATAAATTAGATACAAATCCCGCAGAGTATTGGTATGCGCCCGCAATCTTGATTAGGAATCCTCGATTGCATCAGCCGCGTTGAGGCGACTGATGGTCAAGATTTTTAATGACTTGAAATAGCCGGTGAGCGATGTAATCGAGTTCAGGCTGATTACCGTTGCAATTTGATCAGCCTGACAAACCGACCTAAGTGGTCAGTGTTGCGCGGAGGCGGGCAGGTTAAACGTTCGCCACCGCCACAGCCCTAACATTCAAATAAGCCTCAACCGCCTCAATCCCCCCCTCAGACCCATACCCTGAATCCTTCAGCCCACCAAACGGCATCTCAGCTGAAGGCATCGCCGGCATGTTGATCCACATCATCCCCACTTCCACCTTGCGGCTGATCAGGTCGGC
>JACMQL010000016.1 GCA_014377015.1 Actinomycetota bacterium | reverse complement strand
GACCGAAATCAACTTGGTTCTGCCAAGGAAGTGCGGTTTCAAAATCAGGTGCGCGCATGACACCAAGTACCGGTCCAAACCATTCGTTCTTGTGGCTCCATGATCCCGGAACGATTCCCACTTTTATTCCGGGGCTCCAGATATATCCCTCTGCGTCGAGTTGACGTGGAGTGACGAGCCAACTTTCGCCCGCATCGAGTGTGGTCAGTGCGCGATGAAGGGAACCCCGTGCTGGGGAAATAATCGGTCCAACCGTTGTGGAGTAATCCATTCCTGCGCCGACGCTCAAACTTTCAACAGCATCTTTTAGTTGACGAAGGAAAGCAGGATTGTTGTAGATGCTTTCGTCAACCATAGCCAAACTTGCGGCACTGCATTTTTGGCCGGCATGACCGAAGGCAGATTGCACAAGATCCTTGACTGCGCCGTCGATATCCGCACTTGCGGATATGAGTATCGAGTTTTTGCCACTCGTTTCAGCAAGCAAGCGCAAGCTTGGCTTCCATGAAGTAAATAGCATCGCGGTATCGAATGCACCCGTGAGGATCACTGCGTTGACGTCATGATGAGTGACTAGTTTCTTGCCGATTTCATCATCTCGGGTAGGCAAAAATTGCAGAACATTCTTTGGAACTCCGGCGCTCCACAATTGGTTGATAAATTGCCAAGCGGTACCGACAGTTTCGGGTGCCGGCTTAAGAATTACGGTATTTCCCGATGCTAAAGCAGAGCACACTCCTCCCACTGGAATCGCGTATGGAAAATTCCATGGGGGCACGATAAGCACGACGCCAACTGGAGTGGAGTCAATTTCTTTAGAACGGGCGGAAATCGCGTAGAAGCGCGCGAAGTCGATCGCCTCGCTGATTTCTGGGTCTGCTTCACCGACGGTCTTGCCCGAATCGCGTGACATTATCGCAATGCTCGTTGCTCGTTGCTCTTCCATGAGTTCGGCTGCTCGCTCAAGGATTTCGCCACGTGCACTTGCTCCGAGTGCTTCCCACGCTGCTATTGATTCGCGCGCGGTGCTGACTGCGAAATCAACGTCACTCTCACTTGCGACCGCGTACGAATACCACGGTGCACCATTGCTATTTGGATCGCGACCAATTTCGCGATCATCATGCAAGATTTCTTTGCCGTTGATAACCAGCGGGATCTCGAGGCGGTCGGGTGCGAATACGGTTGAAAAAGCCGAAGCTAAATTAAATCGGTAGCCGGGATGCGTGGCATCACCATCAGATTCGTTACAGAAAGTTCCCTCTCTAAATAATTCTTTAGGGTTATCGCGTTGCAACACATGCCTTCTCGACACGGTCGAAATCGTGTGGCGCTCCTCAATTGAATTGAGAAAGCGTTGGCGCTGTTCAGCGAACTTAGAATTCCCTACTTCCATATCAAAGGAAGCACGTAGGTAATTTTCAGTAGAAGTATTTTCATCCAGACGTCGTACCAGGTAGGCAACTGCAGCCGGGAAATCGTTATGGCGCGTGACTGGGGTATAGAGAAGGACGCTGCCAGTGTGATTCGCAATTGCCAGGGCTTCGGCGTTGGCCATGCCCTCGAGCATTTCAATATCTAGCTGAGCGGTGACTCCGCGCAAACGCGCAACTTCAATAGCCCATGAGAGATGAAATAAGTTATGGCTAGCGATGCCGATACGCACCGCAGCAGCGTTTTCTGGACGCAACGCGGTATCTATTAAGCGGGCGTAACTAGCGTCAACATCTGATTTGCTTTCATAGGGCGCTGGCACCCAGCCGTGCAATTCAGCTTCAGCTTTCTCCATCGCCAAGTTGGCACCCTTGACGAGACGAATTTTGATCGTTGCTCCACTGCGCTTGTGCCTTGCCTTTGCCCACTCAGCCAAACCTGCAAAGGCTTCGTGCGATTCTGGGAGGTAGGCCTGCAGGACTATTCCTGCGTTCATATTTTCAAATTCGGTCTCATCCAACAACTTCTTGAAAACGTCGACAGTAATTTCTAAGTCGCGAAACTCTTCCATGTCGAGATTAATGAATGTGCCAGAAGCCAGCGCCGCCCTATAAAGAAGTCTCAGTCGCTCACTCACTCGAGCTACCGATCCTGAGTGGTCGATGGTGATCAGTTGGCTTGCAATAGATGAAATCTTTACAGACGCGTAATTAACTTCAGGACGTTGGATCATCTCAATTACAGATTTGAGCCGCTCTTGTGCTTCGTGATCGCCGAGCACAGCTTCGCCAAGTACGTTGATATTTAGATTTGCTTCGTCACCCGTCCGCTTATTTATGTGACGTCTCAATAAGTTCTGTTCAGCCGGCAAAATAATTCCATCTGCTGCCATCCGCACTCTTTGGTGCACAATTTTCATTACAGGAGTCGGCAGGATATAGGAGGCTACGCTCGCGAGTTTTATTCCAACAAAATCAAAAATCCCAAGCCCCGCCATCGTTGCGCTCTTAGAACTCCTTCGCAAAGTTCGGGCAGCGCTGCGCATCGAACTCATTCGCATTACTTCATCTGTGAGCGCCATAGTGAGTTCAATTGCTGATGGGTCCTGGAGCAGGCGAGCAAATCTCTTTCGATTAGCCTCGTCACGCCGACTTCTCTTTTTCGAAGATTCGGTGAGGAGTTCTTCAACGAGAGCGATTGACGCTTCTACGAGGTTGTCGGCGTCAGATTGTGTTTCATAAGGTTTCATAATTTAAGCCGTAATGACCTTTCTGGATTTGGTGAGATCCTCAATAAAATTGCGGTCGATATCTACGCCAATTCCAGGTTTCGTTGGCACTCGAAGTTGCCCGTCGATCATGATGAAGGGGTCGGTGATATCTCTTTCGAAGTAGCGAGCCGAGGCGCTGGTGTCACCTGGCAGAGTGAAACCAGGTAAGGATGCGAGCGCGACATTTGCAGCGCGTCCGATTCCTGTTTCGAGCATTCCGCCGCACCACACTTGGATATCGTTTTCTACGCAAAGATCATGAATGCGCACGGATTCAAGGTAGCCGCCGACTCTGCCGGGTTTGATGTTGATGATGGTCGTAGCCTTCAGCGCAAGGGCATCGCGTGCTGATTCCAATGAGGTTATGGACTCATCAAGACAGACAGGTGTCGCAATTTGTCGTGCCAGGGTGGCATGCCCAAGGAGATCGTGCTCGTCCAGCGGTTGCTCAATTAAAAGTAAGTCATACGGATCGAGTTGTTTCAGCAAGTCAAAATCACTTCGCGTATAGGCCTGATTGGCATCTACTTGCAGCAGAATGTCTGGCCACATGTCGCGGATTGTCCTAACAGGTTCAATGTCCCAGCCTGGTTCAATCTTTAACTTGATTCTGCGATAACCCTCGTGCACGTACTGAGAAACTTCGCTCACCAGTGCGTCAAGGCTGGAACTGATTCCCACGGATACTCCGCAATCAACTAATTCCTTCGTTGACCCTAAGTAGGAACCGAAAGACCGTCCTTCCAATTTCAATTGGGCGTCGAGGAGCGCAGTTTCTATTGCGGCCTTCGACATCTGATGACCGAGGAAAGGTTTGAGTAAGGAACTAACCTCTTCCGCTAAGACATCACCTTGCTCGAAAATTTTCGGAAGCAAGAATCTTTCGATTACATCCTGACAGGCGAACGTGTATTCAGGTGAGTAGAGCGGTTCGGACATCGCTACGCACTCAGCCCATCCTTCTGTACCCTCGTGCGTTGCTATTTTCATTAGCAGGAGTTCGCGATTGAGTTGTGTCCCGAAGGACGTGCGAAAGGGTCGGACGAGGGGTAGTTCAATAATGCGAAGTTCCACCTCTTTGATTTTCATTTAGATCCCATTCTCTTCTTGATCGATAAGAACATAAGCGCCGTCCGTGGTGAATCCGTCTATGAGCCAGCCAGAATCAAGGCGTGGTTGCAATTGGGCGCGAAGTGCTAGACGCCACTGCATCGCGAGGGCTGGATCGTGCGCTCTTAGGTCGATGATGTCGTCGGGCAGGTAACAAAGAACCGTGTTCACTTTGGCATCAACGAACTTCTCGAACGGCAATCCGTCCTTAACCTCGAGTGCAACAGGGATGTCACCTGGTTCGATTTCTGCCAAGCGATTTTCATACGCTTCCACAACACGGCCGGAGTTGAGATCCCATAGCGCAATTGCCCGATCGGTTGGGTCGCCCGCATTGAGGGCATCGGGTAACTCGCCATAAAAATCTGGAAAGTATTCAAAGGCCCGTGCGCCGAGTTTGGCGAGATTCAATTTTGCGTTGCGCCGAACCAGGGGATCGAAAGTCCAAGTAATTCTCGAATAGCCATGTGCCAGTGCCCAATCGCGCTGATGCCATTTGATGGCGCTACCGATGCTTCGATTTCGGTATTCGGCTTTGACGGCCGTCATATGCGAATGCAGGTGAAGATGGCCATCAGCATCGACTCCAGGAAAGGCGAAGCCCGCCGCGACAATTTCGTCTCCCGCAAAGGCGCCCGCGACATACGACCCGTTGTGCGTGAGCGCTTGCAATAGATTGGAGGTGATCTGCGTGCCTTCATCACTTGGCCAGACGATGTCGAAAATTTCGCGCGCCCAATCCTGCTCAGCGACGCCCTTGAGGATTTGGATCTCTACTGGGCGGGTCATGGTGCCAGCGTAGAACAGGAGATGATTGATTGCACGGGTAGGACAAATCACCTTGAATTGTTAGGCTCGCCCTCATGAAAGCTATCAAAGTCTCAAAATTCGGCGGCCCAGATGTAATGGAATTAGTCGAGGTACCAGATCCAGTGCCAGGTATCGGTGAAGAACTGATCAATGTGACGTCAATCGGTGTGAATTACGCAGACACACATCAAATTGAAAATAGCTATCGCGTGCCGCAGACGCTGCCACTTTTCCCGGGACTTGAAGTTGTTGGCACAACGGCATCCCGTCGTCGCGTTCTTGCATCTGTCGCTGGAGGCGCTTACGCGCAGAAGGCGGTGGCAAAGCAGGAATACATGGTCGACATTCCAATTGGCGTATCAGATGAGCAAGCACTTGCCATGTTGGTCCAGGGCACTACTGCGTGGCATATCTTGAAAACTGTCGGACACCTCAAGCCAGGGGAATCTGTTGTGATTCATGCTGCGGCAGGTGGCGTGGGGTCGGTTGCCGTTCAGTTGGCAAAACTTTGGGGCGCAAAAGTGATTGCAGTGACATCTTCGAAAAATAAATCGGAGATAGCGAAATCACTTGGTGCCGATGTGACCGTTGATGCGAAATCTCCGGACCTGCAGGCCGCGTTGCTCGAAGCTAATGGCGGCAAGCGAGTGGACATAGTTTTAGAGATGGTGGGAGGCAAGACTTTTGATGACAGCCTGGCTGTCCTTGCACCCTTTGGTCGATTGGTGGTGTACGGATCTGCTTCTCGCACTCCGGCAACTCCGATAATTCCAACCGCGTTACTAGCAGGGACCAAGACAGTGGCTGGATTTTGGTTAGGAAATTGCTTCGGCAAAAAGGAATTGGTAAACGACATAATCCTCGAACTTTTCGCATTGATTAAATCCGGAGCTCTCACGCCCGTGATTGGTCAGGTCTTTCCTTTGAGCCAAGCCCCCGCCTGTCATCGCGCCATATTGGCTCGCCAGACAATGGGTAAGGTCACCCTCAATCCTGATCTCTGAAGCGTAGATAAGGTGCGAGTTTCCAGAATCGGTGGGTGAGCCTGTACGCTCACAGACTGTTCAGCGCCCCCCTAGCTCAGTTGGTAGAGCGTTTCCATGGTAAGGAAAAGGT
>JACMQL010000015.1 GCA_014377015.1 Actinomycetota bacterium | reverse complement strand
ACTGGGTGCGCTTCAAAGACTAACTCGGCAGTCTCAACAGAGAGCGAGACTTCAGCCGTTTCGGTCCCGAGCCTAGACGCGGCAACTTTCCAATCGAAAATTATTCAGCGCGGAGTGGTTGTCCTTGATGTCAGAACCTCGGATGAGTTCAATCAGAGCCACATTATCGATGCGCGCAACTTTAATGTTGAATCGCCAGATTTCGATTCTGCGATTGCTGAGCTAGACAAAAAGGGGACCTATGCCTTGTATTGCCAGAGTGGTCGGCGATCCGCGCTCGCCTACACAAAGATGAAGTCAGCCGGATTCCTAAATCTCTATAACTTGGACGGTGGGATGAATGCTTGGGTGACTGCCGGTCTGCCAAGAGTGGGCAGTTAGTCGGCTATATTTCCTTCTGTGAATATCACTTTTGCAGTTTGGGCAATAACCGTGGGCGCAATTCTGATTTTGGTGGTAGCCGATTTGGCGACAGCAAGCCGAAAGCCGCACGATGTGAAATTTAGAGAAGCTGCGCTTTGGTCTATCTTTTATATTTCGATAGCGGTTGTTTTTGGACTCTGGGTTCGCGCCGCTTACGGGTCGACGTATGGAACAGAGTATTTTGCCGCGTATTTGGTTGAGAAATCTCTTTCCGTAGATAACCTCTTCGTATTCGTGATCATTCTTGCGCAATTCTCAGTCCCAAGTATTTACCATCAGAGAATTCTTCTTATTGGAGTAATGCTTGCGTTGGTATTCCGAGCCGCCTTTATCGCTTTGGGCGCCGCGGCCCTGGCATCTTTTAGTTTCACTTTTGTCGTATTCGGCGGAATTTTGATTTGGACCGGCGTGGGACTCTTCCGTCACTGGAATGAAGATCCCGATCCCGATGAGAATTTTATGATCCGAAGAATTCGCAAGGTTACGCCGCTCACCGATGAATTTCATGGCACAAAGATGTTCGTCAAATTGGACGGTAAGAAGTTTGCCACTCCGATGTTCTTAGTGATGATTGCCATCGCCTCGACAGATCTTCTCTTTGCCTTGGATTCAATTCCCGCAACTTTCGGCGTGACGGAGGAGCCATTTCTGGTCTTTTCGGCAAACGCGTTCGCCCTCCTCGGGTTGCGGGCGCTCTACTTCCTGCTCAAAGGTTTGTTAAGCAAGTTGATCTATCTATCACTCGGGTTGTCCATCATCTTGATGTTTATCGGAGTGAAACTGATCCTCACTTATGTTCATGAAGTGAGTAATGACGTTCCTAAGATTTCAACTTCCTTGAGCTTGGTGGTCATCGGATCCATTTTGGTGATTACGACCGTCGCCAGCCTGATTAAGTCTCGTCGCGATCCAAGCGCTACTGCCCATGCGGGTCGGGTTACGAACCCCAAACCGCACGACGAGGATTAGTTCCTATTTTTAAGGGCTAACGCCTTAATAATTGCGGTGCATGTAGTCAATGGCGAACCGCCCAGTTCTATGCGTAATCCTCTTTCATCCGCTTGCAGTACCTCTAGATCGGCAAACTGCGAATCAAGTAGTGAGCTTGGCATAAATTCATGATCTCTGGTGGATATTTGAGATTGAATCTGCGATCTGGTGCCATCTAAGAATAGAAAATTTACAGTAGGGGAGTATCTTCGAAGTTTGTCTCGGTATGAGTGCTTGAGAGCGGAGCACGCAACAATTAGTGGCGTATTCGATGAAGAATATTCAGCCAATTTTGAGCCTATGTTATCGAGCCATGGTGATCGTTCAACATCTGTCAGGGGAATTCCGGAAGCCATAAGTCTCTTATTTGATTCAGGGTGGAGGTCATCGGCATCGATGAATGCATATCCCAATTGTTCGGACAACAACTTTCCAATGGTGCTCTTTCCAGATCCCGACACACCCATCACGACGAGAGAACTAGTACCCGTATCCGTGGACATGACGCAAAACTAGCGACTTTCCCAAGCAGAACAAAGCGGGAGAACAAGGTTGGAGCTTCACTGGGATAAAGTAACGCGGCGGTAGTGACCCTTGCAGAGGACGGAGAAGATAGGGCAATGGTATTCAACAAACTCATGAAGTTCGGGTTGTGGTCGATGATTGGCTGCACGATTTTGGGGTTTACTCCTCTTGTCGTTGCTCTTGTGGTCGGGATCTTCGGGGGCAAAGATGTTATGAATGAAGCGACGGGTAGCGGTGCTTGGCTTTGGCTGATGTATATATCTCTCCCACTGGGCTTTATTTTAGGAATTATCGGCTTCATTATATTTTTGGTTGGCCTCTTCAAAGCAAAGCCCAAGAAAAAATAGGCCAAAAATGAATAATTAGGTGAGTGTGCATTCCGAAAGTGTTGAGGTACTTGTTTCACCATAGGCGGAGTCCATCATCGTAATAGCGCCGTGCACGCGGGCAAGAATGTCTGAGTTAGGAGTTGGTGGTAGTTACTGGGCGAATTTGTGAAGAAGATACGGACACGCTAACTGTTGGAGTAGTGAGTTTCTTTGGATCGAGTTCAAAGGCAAAGAAGGAGTTAGGAGGCAATGAGAGGGTTACCGTATTGACGCCCGTCACTGCTGAAATTACCGTTCTGGTCCCTGTTGCGCAGGTGTTAAGTGATGCAAAAGCCACGCCAAGGTCGCAACGTGAGAAATCCGTTCTTATGGGGGCAATTGAGTAAGAAAGTGTGATTGATACTGCCGCGACCGACACTGTCCCGGTATTGCGAATATAGAAATATTGGGCGTTTGCAGAATTGTTCAGGACCAAAGCAGTACCGCCCGGGTTAGCTCCGGTTGAGGTGCTGGTTGCATACACGACAAAAGTTGCTGTGCTAAGAGTAGTTGCGCCGGAGGCATTGGTTGCTATTGCAGTTGACTCGGCATCTGCAGGAATCAATTCCATCGGAAAGAAAGTGAACGCTGCTATTAAAAAGGAAAGGAAGGTAGCTCTAGCAAATCTCACTAGAAACCACCTTCCTTTCTCTACTTTGTTTGGGTACTACTCGAACCTAGAAGCTCAGACTGATTAGCTGTTTACAGTCGTATTGGTACGAAGAGTCTCGGTGAATGTCCAAGTGATCGCGGAGGTCACTCCTTGGACGGTTCCGACAGGAAGGGTTCCGTTGTTTGTAACTTCATTGCCTGATGGGAGGTTCAACGAAATCTGCAGGTAACTTACGGCTGCGGCCGCGAGTGATGAAATTGTTAAGGTTTTAGCAGTTCCAAGTGCCAAACCTGAAGTCGAAGCTAGTGCAGCAGAAGTTGTACCTGAGCAAACACCGGCGTTTGTCCACGCAACTGAGCACTGTCTAACAGTTACTTGCAGACCATTGGTTCCATCGGTGGTAAGGGTTGTTGATGGTGATGCGGCGATTGCCAATGTCATTGTTGCGGCATCGAGAGTTCCTGAGTTGGTTACGTTGATGTAACGGTTTACAGTGTCTCCGGGAGCCATGTTTGGGATTGCGGTCGTGAATCCACCAGTAATGCCAGCAACTGATGATGCGACTTGGGTCAACTTCAGTGTGCCAGTCTCAACTGATCCACCAGACGTATTTGAAGCGGTCGCGGTCAAAGCTGCGAACACCCCAGAAGAAACGAGTGCCGTTCCACCGAGTGCCGCTGCTGCAACGATTGCGACCTTGGCGGTCATTGTTCCGATTGCTGTTAAGCCTTTCATTTATTTCCCCTTAGTTAGTTGGTATTGATTTATGTCATGTTTGGTTATTTGCAATTCAGTTTCGAGGAGTTTTTTGTCCTCTAAACTTGCTTCGAAAAGATCCTTGAAAACTTTGAGTTCTCTCGTCTTCATGACCTGTGCTGCATGTGCTTCGGCATAAAGATCTTTGTAGATCTGAATGTAAAACGGATTGTGGTCTTTGACCTGTTTCCGAAAGAGGAACATGAAGAGACCTACGACGTTCGCAAAGACCATCAGTGCCAAAGCGGCTTGACGTCCCTGTGTAGAAGTTAGGTAGAGGAGAGGTCTACCCATCCACTTCACGCGGAGAATTTCTTTGGAAACTAGACCTTTTGGAGCAACCATGAACGGGTCAAGTTCGGGGGCGACGTTTGCATCGCCCTTTGTGACCACCCTTAGGCGCCCCGCAAAGTCCGTTATTTTTACAATTCGGTGTGCGTAGAAGACTCCGGTCATTTGGCTATTAACCGAAATGATGTCACCGACTTTTAAGTTCGTTGCCTTTGTCTGCTTAGTAATAAACACATCACCTGGATTGCCATACGGCCGCATGCTTCCGGTCAGAATTGGCGAGATGCCGATTCCGGCCTGACTGTGCAAAATCGATGGACCCGCAATGAGAAGTCCCGCAAATCCCCAAATAAATGCCTTTAAAAGCACCTTTTTTAGAGTTGTGGAATTCTTTCCTGCGAGTTTTTGCGCTTTTGCCATGTCCGTAAATTAGCCAGTCTCCCTCACAGAATCCTGACGAAACGGTAGCGAAAGGTATACAAATCAACGATATTGCCGACTCTGGTGAAATATTCGAGAAAACAGCCTTAGGCTCTGATGATTAGGACAATTCAATATTGTCAGGGTTGTAAAATCGATAGAGAGGATCAGGCGTGACCAACGAAACGATCAGAATATTGGCGATTGATGACAACGCAGATATTAGAGATCTTTTGAGATTCGTTCTTGAGAAGGAAGGCTTTGAGGTTTCAACAAGCGCAAATGGCGTGGATGGCTTATCCCAAATTAAGGAACGGCGGCCAGACATTGTTCTTCTGGACGTGATGATGCCAGAGTTCTCGGGCTTCGACGTATTAGACGCGATTAGAAATGACAAGGATTCTAAAGTTCGTGTGCTTCCAGTTCTCATGATCACTGCTAAATCTTCGATAGAGGATGTGGATCGCGCTTTGGAGTTAGGGGCAACTTCCTACATCGTTAAACCATTTCGCCCAACAAAACTTGTAGAGAAAGTGAATGAACTTCTCGCACTGGGACAACACCAAGGAGTATGAAGATGCATCACTTTTTGAAACGAAAGTTAAGTATTGTGGGCGTGATAGTTATCGCCACGATTTCGTTTTTGAGTACTTCTGGGGCTGCTGGGACTGAAAAAACTTCCTCACCGAAGCCCTCGGTGAGTAACCCATATGGTGCTGGGGCAATTGATCCAGCGGGGCCGAATGATCCAATTCTCGTCGTTACGGGTTCTTCAAAGAGTCAGAAATTCACCATGAAGGATTTGTTGGCTCTAAAGCCGATCAAAATTTCCCTTTTCGAACCTTTTGTCAAAAAGCGTCAGCAGTTCAGTGTCATCCGTCTTTCATATCTTTTCAAGACGATGGAAATTAAGTCCGGGGAGAAAGTTGTAACAAAGGCGCTCAATAACTATGAGTACGTGAACACCGCTTTAGAATTCATGGCGGCGAACGGGTACCTTGCGATCAAGCGAAATGGCTTGGACATCCCTTACGACCAGGGAGGCCCGATCAGACTGGTTTATCCCGATTCAAGCAAGTGGAGCAAGTCTCTGGATCCTTGGAATTGGTCTTTGGCATCTATCTCTGTTCGTAAATACAAGTAGAAATCACGAAACAGGAAATGGACAAAACTCGTCTGGGTTTGAATTTCGGTCAAGTTGTTTTGGTAGTAATTGCCACCACGCTTTTGGCCATACTCAGCGTTTCTTCCTTCACTTCGTCAAGTCGTGCACTTAGTTTGGCAACCCAAGCAAACTCAGCCTCAACTCAATCAACCGCGATCATTATCACCCAACGTGAGACGCTAGTTTTTGCGGTCAATCTTTCGCAATGGGTGCATGGCGGAATCACTCGGCGTGAGTTGCAAATTAATCGCGCCCTGCTCGCCCAGCGCCTGCAGGTAATTACCTCAACTGGTGTCTCGATCGGGAGTCGGGCACGTCCCTCATATTTACTTACCCTGCAAGAGGCAGACGAATTAATTGCGTCGGGCACGCCTGGAATTCTTCCTGATTCAATGCAGAAAGAGATGGAGAGAAAAGCGGGTCCAATCATTCGGTCCATAGTCGCCGAAGGCCACTTGATGATAGATGATTATTCGCGGACGGTGAGCCTGCAAATTAAGGGTTTTGCCAATTCCGTGAAGTCCGCTTCAGCGCGCAATTTATATCTTTTACTTTTTCTAGTTCTCGTTATGACGGTGTTAATTTCTTGGATTGCGTATTCCCTTCGGGCCCGCTACAAACGTGATCGTCTCGCCAGCAAGGTTGAAGAAGAGAGACTTCATGAAGTACGTCAGGAGCTTGGCGAAGCCCAAGAAACTTTGCGAGCTTTAACTCACTTGAATGAGTCGAGAAGCGAAATTGTTTCCACCATCAATCATGAACTTCGCACGCCTTTGACATCGATAATCGGCTACGTAGAACTATTAAGGGATTTTTCGACTTCGGAGAACAACAAAGAATTTCATGCGCACTTAGATGTGCTGAGTAGAAATTCTGAAGTGCTTTTGGAACTTATTGAAAGCATCTTGGTTCTTTCAGCTCTAGAGTCTGATGATGCACTTCAGTTGGTTCAATGTAACGTCGTAGACATCTGCCAAGATGCTGTTGCACTGTTACAACTTCGAATTGACTCTTCACATATTGCTGTCGATTTAAATTACAGTGAGAGAGATGAATACCTGGTTGAAGGAAGTAGGGCTCAACTTTCGCAGGTATTTACAAATCTGATTTCCAATGCAATCAAGTTCAGCCCGCGAAATTCAAAAGTAACGGTGGGACTGGAGAGATTTACCGATGCGACAGGGCTAACCTGGGTGCGGATTCAAGTAAAAGATCAAGGTATCGGAATCCCAGCCTCGGAAATCGGGCGGTTATTTTCACGGTTCTTCAGGGCAAGTAATGCAACCGAGTCCCAGATTCCCGGATCCGGATTGGGTCTAGCTATCGTGAATCGGATCGTGGCGCTGCATCGCGGAGTGATTTCTGTCGATTCAACCGTGGGCAGCGGGACGACTTTTAGCGTAGAACTACCTGTGGCCCTCTCTGCAGTTGAAAAGTTGGTACTAGCCAAACGAGAAGGAGTCCTAAGGAGAGCAATCGAAGCTATCGAAAAGTCCCCCCTTGAAAAGTTGTTGGCAGTTACACATGAGGTTGGCGGTGCCATTGGTTTCTATACTTTTATTGATGAGGGAAAGGAAGTACTGGATTTCTCACGTTGGCTCAAATTGAACCCAGAACTCGAGGAAGGGCCTATTCTTTCTAGAAGGGATTATCTGCTGAAGACTTTGCATGATTCCCTCGATCGAATTGCCGAGGAGGCGGAGAAGTAAATGGCCAACGAACTCATCCTGATTGCGGACGACAACCAAGATATTCGTGAGTTTGTCAGCGCCGCGCTTCAGGAGGACGGCTATGAAGTAATTGAGGCAGCGGATGGGAAGACGGCCCTTGAAAAGTTCGCATCAGCTAGTCCATACCTTTTGATTCTAGATGTCTCTATGGGCCAACCTGATGGTCTCGAAGTCTGCAGGGAGATCCGTAAGATTTCCAACGTGCCCATAATCATGCTCACGAATCGCGGCGAGGAATCCGACGAGGCTATGTGCCTGGCAGTAGGGGCAGATGATTTCATTACTAAGCCGGTTACTGCTCGAATCCTTAAATTGCGGGTAGCAACTCAGGTTCGTCACGCAAGTCGATCTAGAAAATTGGCGCCGAAAGTACTTTCTGCGGGCTCCTTGACGCTTAATCTTGAAGGAAGAGAGTTGGTGGTTGTTAAGAAGATTGTGGCACTCACACGTACGGAATTTGATTTTCTTCGTCTTCTCATGGAACAGCCGAAGCGAGTTTTCACAAAGGAACAGATAGTTGAGGCGATCGGAAGTTCTTTTGAATTTTCAAGTGACAAACTTCTCGACACTCACGCCTCACGCATAAGAATCAAGATTCGCGATGCGGGCGGACCAAGCGTGCCGCAGGCGGTACGTGGAGTTGGCTTTCGACTCATGACTCCAGAGTCGCTCGAAGGATAATTCTTACCCAATCAATTCTGCATCGTGCAAAGTTGAAAAGTCGTGGGTACAAAGTTTATTAATTTCGTCTTGAGCGCACGAATCACACAAAAGCACAAGTTCGTGACACGTGACGGTTGCGCAGTTATAGAACTGCTTTGTGCGAACTAAACATTTTTCGCACTCACCGACTACTTTTGCCTGAGTGGTGAAGTCAAGTGCCATTCGTGCGTCAAAGGTGTAAAGAGAGCCTTCCCAAAGTCCCGCATCTCCACGCTCTTTGCCATATCGAACGATTCCGCCTTTGATCTGATAGACCTCCTCGAATCCTCTCTTTTTCATGACAGAGGAGAGGACCTCGCAACGAATTCCTCCCGTGCAGTAGGTAACTATTGGCTTGTTTTTGAGGTGATCGTATTTGCCGCTTTCTATTTCGTCGACAAAATCGCGCGTCGTACGGACACTCGGAACGATGGCGTTGCGGAATTTTCCGATTTTGGCTTCAAATGCATTCCGCCCGTCGAAGAAAACCACATCATTTCCGCGCGCTGCTACAAGTTCATCTACTTGCTCGGGCCGCAGGTGCACTCCACCTCCTACGACACCAGACTCATTGACTTGGAGTTCTGCCGGATTTCCGAAAGCGACAAGTTCATTGCGAATTCGAATTTTCAGTCGTGGAAATTCTTTGCCCGTACCCTCTGACCATTTGAAATCTATTTTCTTGAATCCCGCATAGCTTCTCGTCGCTCGTACATATTTCTTGAGGTCTGACATATCTCCACCGAGTGTCCCGTTTATCCCATGAGGAGAAATAATGATGCGTCCTTTGAGGTTCAGGTTTTCACAGAGTGTTTGCTGCCAGAGTCGGATTGCCTCAGGGTCTGAGATCGGCGTGAAGCCGTAATAGAGGATGACCTTTTGCAGTTCCATGCGGAGATTCTAACGAACCGTTGGAAATTACCGCGAATCAGGCTTCTTGCGCAACGATATTTGTGCTTCGATGCAGGTATGGACTTGGTTCGACCGACGGCGCAACACCTTGCGAGTTATCTATCCGCCCTCCAGCGAATCTCAACTAAAGACGATCCGTTCTTCAAAATGTACGAACGAGAACTGGCCGAGATTGCCCAAGATTCCGCATCTTTTCTGGCATCGATGGATGATTTAGAAGCCAAGCGCCCGCCGATCGAATTGCCCAATGGCTCAATTATTCCGCGCCTTCCGTCCATCACCCGCTGGATGTGGGACGGCGACGTTTGCGGCTCAACACAATTGCGTTGGTTGCCTGGAACTACGGATTTGCCGCCTTACTGTTTGGGCCATATTAGTTACGCGGTCTTTCCTTGGAAACGCCAGAGAGGTTACGCAAGTACGGCGCTCGCACTTCTATTGCCATCGGCACGGGACTTAGGCATGGATTTTGTGGAAGTTGTGGCTGATGTTGAGAACTTGACATCCCAAAAAGTGATTCTTCGAAATGGCGGGAGCCTAGTTGAGGAATTCACAAAGCCAGTTTTGTCAGGGGGTGGCCAGGCTTTCAGGTATCGGATTTTGTTGGAGACTGCGTAATTTCTCATTTTCGTCACTACAGTTGTACTCATGAATGACAAATCCGCGAGCTTTCGCGCTGAAATTTTTGACACTGGCAACTCCAAAATCAAAAGCGCTCGAATAGTTATTAACGCACCTGCTGAGAAAATTTTTTCTATTCTTGCCGATCCAAAACGACACGGCGAAATTGATGGAACGAAGACGATACAAGGGACTATTAGCGGTCCAGATCGTCTCGCATTGGGATCCAAATTTGGCATGAAAATGCGCCTCGGCATTAATTACCATGTGACAAACACAGTGATGGAGTTTGAAGAAAATAGACTTATCGCATGGCGTCATCTTGGACGTTGGCGTTGGCGTTATGAACTCAAACCGCTATCGCCTAGCCAGACAGAAGTAACTGAAACCTTTGATGGAACGACCTCAATTTCCCAAACCTGGCTAAAATTGCGGAAGGCTTATCCGTGGGTACAAATTGCAGCGGCTAAGACCTTAGTAAGACTTAAGACCTTGGCAGAATCAGATTAATTTTTTTGCAATTGCCGCATAGCCATTCCGGACGCGCCAAACCTAGAAGTTATGCGTCATCAACTACCAGGCGTAATCCTCAGGTGACGTCTTATAACCGGGGAAAATGTCATCGAGCCGGGCGAGATTTTCGTCAGTAAGTGTTATTTCCACGGCACGTAGCGCCGAATCTAATTGATCTTGCGTGCGAGGGCCAACGATTGGCGCAGTCACTGCAGGCTGGGCGAGCAGCCATGCGAGTGCGACCTCGCCCGGTTCTTGTCCAATCTCTTCGCAGTAATTCTCATAAGCCTCAACTTGTGGCCGCACTGCGTCGAGGCCATCCTTGGCTCGACCTTCAAGTCGACGCTTTCCATCGCGCTCCTTTTTCAAGACGCCACCAAGAAGACCGCCGTTGAGCGGGGACCAGGGCAATATTCCAATGCCATAGTTTTCGGCGGCCGGGATGACTTCACGCTCAATGTCTCGAACAACTAAGTTGTAGATTGATTGTTCTGAAATAAGTCCGGTGAAATTACGTGTTGCAGCAACTGCCTGCGCCTGCGCCAAGTGCCAGCCACCAAAGTTACTACTTCCGACGTAAAGGATTTTTCCTTGCGCAACAAGCACTTCCATGGCCTGCCAAATTTCTTCCCATGGAGTCCCTCGGTCTATATGGTGCATTTGGTAAAGATCTATGTAATCAGTTTGGAGGCGCTTCAGACTCGCATCACAGGCACGTCGGATATTCAGAGCGGAGACGCCGCGGTTGTTCGCCCACGTGTCGGTCTCACCGTAGAGTTTGGTGGCTAGCACCACCTTTTCGCGACGTCCACCTCCTTTTGCAAACCAGCGACCAACGATCTCTTCGGTGCGGCCCCAATGCCCGATCCCGCCATACCTATTGGCAGTATCGAAAAAATTGATCTCCTTTTCGAGAGCCGAGTCCATGATCAAATGAGAAGTGGCTTCATTCGTTTCCGGCCCGAAGTTCATAGTTCCGAGGCAGATTCGACTTACCGATAGTCCAGAGCGACCGAGGTTTCTAAATTTCATAACGCTAACTTACCCTTTTGGCCGAGAATTACCCATTCATGAATTATCCTTTAGCCGTTATGGTTGAAATGTTGCTTATCTGGCTCGTCGCCCCGCTGGCGTTTATATTGATTTGTTACGGACTCGGACTCTCCATTTCCCTTATCACGCAAAGGCTTATGAATTCTGCCGTTCTGGTCTCGGCCGGTTTCTTGATGATTGTCATTATCGGAAGCGTCATGGCGGGCAGTGATTCGTCAGCCCATTTCGCTCCTTGGGTAGTTGGATTACTCGGTATTGGCTCGTTGATCCTCACTGCACTAACTCGCCGTCCTCTTATCAAACTAGATCGTCAGGCGGGTATTGCCGGACTCATCACTTATGTGGCTTTCAGTCTTCCTGTTGTTGCCTATGGCAAACCTGGTTGGGGCGGTTGGGTGCAACTCGATGATAACTCTTCTTGGTATGCAATTGCCGATCGATTGGTGAACGTAGGGCACAATGTTC
Organism: Actinomycetota bacterium; assembly: GCA_014377015.1. Taxonomy (GTDB): domain Bacteria; phylum Actinomycetota; class Actinomycetes; order Nanopelagicales; family Nanopelagicaceae; genus QYPT01. Next base: position 20,466 of record JACMQL010000015.1, on the reverse strand, counting down.
CTAGCCCAATTCTGACGACTTACGATCGGGTTATAGAGATTTACATGAGCGGAAATGGCTTTAACTACGGCGGTGTCGAAAATGGTTTGTACAGTTATCCGCTAGGTGCTTATGTCCCGTTGGGCGTGATGTCCAAGATATCTGGGATTAATGTGGCATGGCTATTTCAGCCCTTACTCTCGCTTTGCGCCGCTATGGCGGCGGGACTCTTTGTAGTTATTTTGCGCAATCGAGTAAGCAACAATTATTTTCTGGTAGGCATTTCATCATTCTCAGTCATGGCATCTCTTATGTATTCCTACGTTATGTGGGGCGGAATCAAAGAAATTGTCATCTTGGTTCCCCTCGCCCTTCTCGCGTTAACTTTAATTCGTGCCATAGATCCGGGTTCACGAAAAGACCTGTACATATATTCAGCCATCGCAGTTCTGGGATTTGTCTACATCGGAGGCAAAGCGAGTGTGGGCCTGATTGGTCCGATTATTGTCGTAGCAATATTGTTGAAAGTTTGGGCAATTAATCGCCGATGGTTTAAGTATCTGATCGCCTCTGGTGTAGTTGTTGTGGCAGGAATTGCCTTATATCTGCGAACTGGCAATTCTCTTGAGAAATTGTTGGTACCTGAAATTCGCGACAACGGAAATCTCTACGGCCCACTCAACCTTTTGCAAGCGTGGGGAATATGGCCGGCCAAAGATTTTCGCCTGATCCCAAGCGTACTCCCGCTTACATATGCTGCGATTTTCATTTCTATGGCATTTGCTCTCTTTGGGCTCTACTCCTCCATTCGACGCAGGCAGTGGGCGATCCCCTCACTTTTCTTTTCGTGCGGTGCCGTCGTGATCTATTCCAATATATGGGCGGGGGTGTGGCTAACAGGCAAAGCGCTTGCTGTTGCGTCGCCGATATTCCTACTGACCGCTTCTATTGGGGCATACGAATTGTGGAATCGTGCCTATCGTCGCCGCAGCGAGATGCAAGGGCTGCAAAGAATTCCATTGGTGTACTCATCTCTAGCGGTAGTGGTCATCTTTGGAGTCCTCCTTTCTGATTCGATGATTTATCGCAACACGTGGCTATCTCCTTACCCACAAATAAGGGAGTTAGAGGAAATCGGCAAGAAATTCGCTGGTCAAGGTCCAACGCTTATGACGGAGTACTCGCCCTACGGCGCGAGGTACTTTTTGCGAGATTTGCAAACAGAAGGCGCTAGCGAAGTTCGAGTTCACACCATCGAAATGCGGGACGGAGCTCAACTCCCGAAAGGCGCTGCGGCCGATATCGATCTTTTCCCAAGTAATTCTGTGGATTACTTCAATCTTCTTGTGCTTAGGAAGTCGGGCAATGCGAGTCGCCCACCGTTAAATTACTCATTAGCGTGGACTGGCAAGACTTATGAAGTATGGAAAAAGAATGACACCAAGTTAGCGATTATTTCGACTTTCCCGCTTGGCAATAATTTCACCGCTGGCGTTACACCAAGTTGCGACCTGGTCGCCAAGTATTTGAGTACCAGAAAGCCCGGCGAAAAAATCTTCACCGTGGAGCGTGCGCCGAATCTGATGATTGATTTTTCTGTAGGGGATCTACCTCCCAAGTGGCTTCCGATCACGGCGCCGAATGGCGGAGTGCAGCGCACAGGCCCAGGTGCATTTTCGCGTGAGTTTTCCGTGGACGGCGCGGGTGATTACAACTTCTGGATGGCTGGTGCTTACCCCGGTCGGATAAGAATTCAAATTGATGGCGTAGACGTTTTCAAAGGAAACTCTATCTTCGAAGGTAATCCGTCGTTAACAAACCCTTTGACCAAAATGCGACTTTCATCGGGGCGACATATCTTGACGTTAATTTATGACACTCCCTGGTACATGCCTGGTAGTGCCGTTAATTACCAGATGGGTCCAATTTATGTCTCACTTCAGAGCGCAGCTGATACCAAAATTGAACAAATCAACCCCACTAGATCATCTACCTTGTGCAAGCGAAATCTTGATTGGATCGCGATCGCCAAGTAACTATCGTTCAGATTTTGCAAACGCGATAAGTAGCAAGGGTGGGGTCACTCGCATAGGCGATGCGCACTCCATTCGCTTTCGTATCTCGCAAGCCATTTACAATTTCAGAAGTGATGACTTCACCAGGTGCTAAGACCGCTACTCCGGGCGGATACGGCGCGACGAGGTCGGCGCTCAAGCGTCCGACCGCAGATTCCGCGCTCACCATTTCGCTGTCAGCAAAATAGGCTTCACGAAGAGAAATTCCGACGAGTGGCTTGACGGACCAACTGAGCGCCGTCCCACTCTTTCTCGGCGCGCCGATGTTTTCTCGAAGAATAGGAGCGAGGATTTCAAAGAGACTTTCTAAGGTTTGCGCGTCGTCAGAGATCGTTACCAAAAATACGACGGTATCGCGATCGGCCATTTCAACGCGAACTCCTTGGTCAATTAGTTGCTTTTCAATGCGCACTCCATCGCCGCCGAAAACATTGGTGCGCAAGACTAACTTGGTCGGATCGAATCGATGAGGTGGAAAATCCGCCGTGGAGAGAAATATGGACGTCCCAAATTCATCGGTAAGTTTCCTTCGGAATTGGATTACGCTCACCAGAAGTTGATCGAGTAATTCCAATCCCCTCAATTCGAGCAGAGCTCTTACACCGTCAATTGATGCAAGCGGCGCACCTGCAGGAGATGTTGTGTGAGTTGATTCAAAGCCTTGCTCGAGGCGAGCCCGATTTAGAAGTTCTAGTCGTGCAACCACGAGTGCAGAAGCGGTGTAACCAGGTAGCGCCTTGTGGATACTTGTAATAAAAACATCCGCGCCGGCTTGCAATGGGTGCTGGGGGAATGCAGGATGGAAACCAAAGTGCCCACCCCAAGCGGCGTCGACAACGACAGGGAGCCTGTGCGCATGTGCCAATGCGATTAATGGAGGTAAATCCGAGACGGTTCCGAGATAACCTGGTTCTGTAAGTAGCAACGCAATCGGATGTTGGCCCACCACCCTTTCAAATTCATGAATCGGAATCCCCATGGGAACTCCGGTTTTTGAATCTATCTCTGGAGAGAGCCAGAGCGGTTCGAGCCCGGCCAAAACAAGGGCCGTTAACACCGAGCGGTGCGCAGTGCGACTTATCGCGACTTTGTCCCCGGGTTTTCCGAGAGCGAAGATCACCGCCTGATTCGCGTGCGTGGAGCCCCCCGTCGAGAAACGCGCCCACTCGCCGCCCCAGCATTGTGCAGCCAGATTCTCAGCTTTGAGGAGAGTTCCGTGGGTGAGTTTGATTTCGTCAAGTCCACCGAACAAAGGGACATCGACATCTACCACGCGCCCAAGATCTGGATCGAGATGGGTCGCGCGCTGCTTATGACCAGGAATTGTGAACGGATGACGGGCAGATTCGAGGTATGTCAGGTAGGAGTCCAGCAGAGGTGCGTGTGATCGAATTCCGTCGTCGGTCATGTCTCTATCTTTGCCTAAGTGGGTCCCATTGCAAATATTTCGACTTTTTTGACTTTACGGTCTCGGTTTAGAATGTTGGCATGCGAAGGCATCGATTCTTCATTCGTCTAGCTCTTATTGCGACGGTCGCATTAATGGTAGTTGCCTTTCCTGCGTATGCCGATTCTCCAAAAGTTGGGGTTGCGTGCACGAAGATCGGAATGAAGTACCAAACCGTTGGGTGCGCTCAAATAAATGGAAAGTTGATATGGAAATTCAAAAAACAAGTCCAACGGATCACCTATTCGGTACCAACCCAGGCAAGCATTGAGGCAAAGTCCCTCTCTTTCAACTCGCAATCTAGTTCCAAATTATTCGTATCTGCAAAAAGTTTGACACCTGAAATCTGCAAGGTGAAGATCCAAGTCTTGAATTTGATCGGATTGCCCGGTAAGTGCATAGTCCGTCTCACTCAAGCGGGGAACGCCGTCTATCTTGCCGCCACCTCTGTTACTTTTAAGATCAGGATTTTAGGTATTAACAATTTAGATTTTCAACTTCCAGGAGCCTTGCTCCTGAATCAGAACTTTTACGAACTTGTTGCGTCTGGGGCTGCGAGTGCTCTGATTACTTTCACGTCAGAATCTCCGAAAATTTGTACCGTCACAGGGAGAACTTTGCGTCTTATCTCGATAGGTGATTGCACGGTCTCGGCAACTCAAGCAGCGGATGAATTCTTCCCTGCTGCAGAGAAGAAGAAATCCGTTGAGATTTCAACGGATCGAGTGAGAGCTGATTTGCCTGACACGCTTATAGGCTTTCAAGTCAAAGCGATTTATGTCGTACCTGCCGATGGAACCGATCATCGTTACGACATCAATGGCGAAATCACTAAGGTCCTTGATGATGGCCTGGCATATCTGCGAGATCAGTTGGGGCAAGAGGTTCAGATTGATTCAACATCCACCGGGTATGACATCGGATTCCTGCGGTCAGGCAAACCTAGTTCGTATTTTCTCAACACGCCTGGTTCCTATGCAGACCTGTTACGTGAGTCCAAGGTTCTGGAGACTCCAGGAACGAATAGAAAGAATTACGTATTTTTCGTCGATACCGACACGGTTACAGGTTCTAGTTATTGCGGAGAGGCTCCCCGACCTGGAATGGTTGCGGTTGTCGCAATTGGAATGTCGCAGTGCGGAAAGCAAACTAATTTTTTCAGCAATCATGCAAGTCAGACCTGGATCCATGAAATTTTTCATAACTTCGGTGTAGGTCATGTCGCAGATGCATGCGACCTTATGACAAGTGGACAAGAAACGGATGGGTCAACTTGTCGGCCCGAACAATTGCACACGATTGACGCGAATCGAAGTATGTATATAGGCGCCTCAGTCTCTGGGGTGGATGTTTCAAAACTTAGAATCTGGAAAGGTTTTACAGGCAACAAGGAACTGATCGCGGATTGCTACGTGACTCCGACCAATAGCGTGAACGCTGATGGTTTCAAATTTTCGTATTGCCCGACTGGTGTCCAGATGATAGGTCCAGCTTCTTACTGCTGGACGAATGTGGAATCTGTTTCGTTAGAGCAATTGGTAAATGGCGCTTGGATTTCCGTTGGCATCGGTAGACCATTGATCCAACCTTGGGGCGAGCGCGTTGATTGGAAATGTAAAGGCACCGGATTTTTCGCACCGTCTATCCAACTCTCCGTCGATTCGCCTGGCATTATTCATTATCGGTGGGTCATCAACGGGAAAGTCGCGGAAGAAATGAAAATCATTTGGGTCAATTGAATTATTCCCTCCCGTAATGGCTGGTAGTGCCTAGGATTGCTAAATGCCTCACGGATCTGCGACAAAGTTGCCTCCGCTCGTTCGCAGAATGATGCTGGGCTTAACCCTTAGCGCGCTGGGTAATGGTTTAGTCCTTCCCTTTGCTTTCGTTTATTTGCATTCCATTCGGAATATATCCACATCCATGGCTGGCTTGATATTTAGTTATGGAGCGCTGACAGCTCTAGTAGTTGCTCCGCTGGCGGGTTCCCTGATTGATAAGTGGGGCCCACGACCTATATTGATTGTCTCTTTGATAATTTCTTCGATCGGTTATTCCTCTCTGTCCCTCATCAAGACAGCGCCACATGCATTCTTCGTTATAACGATCTGCTCGATAGGGCAGTCGGGCATGTGGCCAAGTCAAAGTGCGATTAGTACCGAGTTGACACCAGATCATCTTCGCGAGCGAATTTACGGTGCTCAATTTGCACTTCTAAACCTTGGCCTTGGGTTGGGAGGAATGTTTTCGTCGCTGATTGTGCGACTTGATGATCCTTCAACATTTGAGAAGTTGTACGTAGGGGATGGAATTTCCTACCTCATCTATCTGGGAGTAGTTCTTAGCCTTGGAAAGGTGGGCACGCGTTCGAAAGCTCAAAGAGAGCACAATGCGAAATTAGAAGGTAGTTGGGCAGACGTACTCCGCGATAAGACCTTTGTTAAGTTCTGGCTGGTATGTCTGTGTGCCCTTTTCCTTAGTTACAGTCAGATGGAAGTTGGATTTACTTCCTTTGCGACGACAGTCGGAGGAGTCAACCCTTCCAAATTAGCTTGGGCTTACGCAGTTAATACGGCGGTGATCGCTGCTTTCCAACTGGCGGTGATTAAGCGGTTGGAGAAGATGCCGCGCGCCAGAGGTATCGCAATAGCGGCAACTTTGTGGGCGATTGCTTGGATTTTTCTCTCTGTTGCAGGCTTGGCCCAAAGTTTGGCGGTGCCAGCCATAATTCTGTGTCAACTTATCTTCGCCTTCGGTGAAATGGTGTGGTCGCCGGTGATGCCGGCAATTGCAAATCAACTTGCGCCAGATCATTTGCGAGGCAGATACAACTCGGCGACTTCGAATGCCTGGCAGATTGGCATGATTATGGGACCGGCAAGCGCGGGGGCATTTCTTGGTGCCGGTCTTTGGGTACCTTGGCTTGTCTTCTTAGTTTTGGGATTATGCCTAGTTGTCGTAGCGGCGCTGCGCTTGAAACTTCCCGCGCGAGTTATGCCTGCCAAAGCTGAAAGTGAATAGTTAGTCAATCTCGACTAGATCGAGATAGTTCTCATTCCACAGATCTTCATCTCCATCTGGAAGTAACAACACTCTGTCAGGTTTCAGCGCTCTTACTGCGCCTTCGTCGTGCGAAACCAAGATTACCGAGCCTTGATATTCGCCCAACGCCCCGAGGATTTCGTGACGCGATGCAGGATCCAAGTTATTTGTCGGCTCATCCAGCAGTAGCACATTTGCCGCACTCACGACCAATACGGCAAGGGCGAGGCGAGTTCGTTCACCGCCGCTGAGAACTTTCACGGGCTTGTGCACATCGTCACCGGAAAAGAGGAAAGATCCGAGAACATTTCTTGCTTCAGGTTCACGTATATCTGGCGCAGAACTCTGCATATTTTCTAAAACGGTACGTTCGTAATCGAGAGACTCGTGCTCCTGAGCGTAGTAGCCAATGCGAAGTCCATGACCGGCGATTACTTCGCCAGTGTCGGGCTCCAACTCTCCAGCCAACATACGCAGCAAGGTTGTCTTACCGGCGCCGTTAAGGCCGAGAATGACGACACGTGAACCCTTATCTATAGCCAAGTCAATATCGGTGAATACTTCAAGGGATCCGTAAGACTTGCTAAGGGCCGTTGCAGACAGGGGAGTCTTGCCACATGGCGAAGGGGTAGGGAAGCGCAATTTTGCAACTTTGTCCGATTTTCTTACATCGTCCAGATCGGCCAATAACTTCTCTGCTCTGCGAAACATCCCTTGGGCAGCTTTCGCTTTGGATGCCTTCGCGCGCATCTTTTCCGCTTGTTTCTCAAGAATTGCCGCCTTCTTCTCAGCGTTAGCGCGGTCGATTTTGCGACGGTGTTCATCTTGTTCGCGTTGCAGAAGGTATTTCTTCCAACCCATGTTGTAGACATCGATGACGTTTCGGTTGGCATCCAGGTAGAAGACTCGATTTACGATCGTTTCAATTAGGTTTACATCGTGGCTGATCACTACCAACCCGCCCGAATACTTTGATAGATAATCGCGCAACCAGGTAACGGCGTCTGCGTCAAGGTGATTTGTTGGCTCGTCCAAAAGCAAAGTCTCAGCACCACTGAAAAGAATTCTGGCAAGTTCAATTCGTCGCCTTTGACCGCCGCTTAATGAGTCCAGCGGTTCTTCGAATAATCTTTCAGGAATACCCAGGCTTGTGGCAATTGCCTCTGCTTCAGAAGTCGCGCTATATCCGCCCGCAACGCTGAATTCGCTTTCGGCTCGGCTGTACCGATTCATCACATTTTCCAGATCTGCGCCTTCGGCAGTTGCCATCGCGTGCTCGGCCTGGCGCATCCTGTCAACAATTTGATCAAGTCCGCGAACTGAAAGGATTCGCTCCACGACCGTTCCTGCTTCATCCCCCGTGCGAGGATCCTGGGGGAGGTACCCGATTGCACCGCTACGTAATACCTGTCCGCCGGCCGGCATGGTTTCGCCGGCGAGCACCTTTGCCAAAGTACTCTTCCCGGCGCCGTTCCTACCGACAAAACCGATTCGATCACCGTGATTGATCCGAACGGTGACACCGCCAACCAAGAGCCGAGCGCCAGCACGCAACTCAAGGCTTTGGGTAGAAATCATAAGGAGGAGTTTCTCATAGTTTTTCCGAAGAGAATTACGTGATAACGGGGTGAAACATCGATCATAAATAATAATTATGCTTTCTTGCTCAACGCTTTCGAATCACTTGTTGCGCCAGCATTTCGAGTCGATATTAAGTTTGCGCTGACAATGAAACGTTTGGGCGCTGGACCAATGAAGTAGAAGGGATAGCAGGTACTCAACGTTAAAACCGCGTTCTTTGTAGGAACTATCACGGTGCGATCGTCGCTCTTTACTATCCGAAAGTGACTTATTTTGTAAGTGTAAATTCCACTTGCGGAATGAATTACAAGCAACTCTCCGACTTTCAATTTTCCAAGTTGTGAAAATACCGAATCCCTATGACCAGCTAAAATCGAATTGTCTTTGACTCCCGGTTGCACGCTTCCTTCATAGTGCCCGATACCTTTTTTAAGTTGTTCAGACTCGGTGCCCTCGTAGATCGGAATTGTCTTTTTAATGCCAGCGATAAATAGCGTCCCAAGGTAATCACCGCGCTTAATCGGTCTGATGGCAATCTGCGTAGATTTTTCGGCAGGCTTGCCATGAAACGCCAACTCTGGAAGAACGTAACTCCCAGAGTTGGCATTCATCTCAACCTTTTGTGCGACCGAAACGCCGACAAGAACTACTCCAGCGATGACGAGCATCGCCGAAATGATCGGAAGAATCGGGTATTTTCTCATCAGGGAATTCAGTTACGAATTTTCCCAGATGTGAATCCGACAGCGCCGAGCAGAATCAACCCTGCGCCGAGGGCAAGAAAGTTGTTCCAAGGAGAGCCTGTATCAGGAAGTTTTCCGCCTGTTGTTGTGACAACTGGAGTTACGACCGGAGTTGGGGTCACCGTTGGAGTTGGGGTCACTGATGGTGTTGGCGTAGGTGTCGCCGTTGGCGTAGGTGTTGGCGTAGGTGTCGCAGATGGTGATGGCAGCGGTGCGCATGAGTCGTTGACAATTGTATTTGTATCAAGTGTCACGGCCCCTGTGCGAGCCAGAAGTGAACCCTTGATGCTCGCACCTGTTGTGGCAGTTATAGATATTTGCGCGAAAATGTGTCCCACGAATGTCGAGTTGGTACCAAGTGTCGCGGAACTTCCAACTTTCCAGAACACATTACAAGCCTGTGCGCCGTTAATTAAAGTCATGGAACTTCCTGAAGCTGTTTTCAGCGTTGATGCGGTCTGGAAAATGAATACCGCGGTGGGATCTCCTTTAGCATCAAGTGTGAACGCGCCTGAGTTTGCAAGGGTTCCGTCTGCCGCTGAATAAGTTCCAGCAACCAAAGTCTTGCCGGCAAGGTCAGGGGAGGAAAGTGTGGTTGGAACCGGTGCCGCTGCGCTGTTGAAGGCTGTGACGAGATCGGTTTGCGCGACGGATGCTGCGGTGTCAGTTATATGAAGGACACCAGTAGTGGTAACGGTTGTACGTCCCGTGAATGAAGTTCCAGGAGATAGACCGATATTTCCGCCTGCGGTGCCACTGATAATAGTGGCGCCAATATTTGTGATGGTTGAACTGCCCAAGACGGCGTAAGTCGAGGTGCTGCCCGTTGTAATTGTGGGACCGGCGGCCGAACTGATTGACGGCGCGAGGACGAATGTAAATAATAGAGTTACGATGGCAGCCGAAATTAGCCCCATCCGATTGGGATTTAACTTGTCTTTCATTTTTGTTTCGATTCTGTTGTCTTTCCACGGTTCGCCATGATGGCTTCGTTCGCGAGTTGAGATCTCGTTGATGTTCCTACCCTCGATTTGACCGAAAGTTGCTCAAAGTATGATGAGTCATTCGATTGAGGGAGATAGTCGTAAATAGGGTCATCGGAAGGTCCGATAACCGTCACGATAGACCCACTTGCTGTGAGTTTGCCGTATAACTTAAAAGGCTAACCCCCGTGTTGAACGCTTAGTGATCGGCTATTTCAGCCAGAATTTGCAGGGCGGCTGCGGTTACCTCTTCGGTTTCACCTTCGACTTGAACCACAATTTCATCTCCGAACTTCACGCCGAGTGTCATCACGCGCAGGATGCTGGTGCCATCGATGAATTCAGAGATTGCACCATCGGTGACCTTGGCCAGGCGGACAATGCAGCCTGATTCCTTGGCGCTACGAGAAAACAGCGAGGCGGGCCGAGCGTGGAGGCCGACTTCAGAGGCCACAACAGTTCGGAATTCCTTCATATAGGTTAAACCCCACTAATTCTTGGCTTGTGATGTAGAGCATATTACCCACAAATGGTGTTTAATGTACACATCTATTCAAGCACCTGCACATATGTGAAAGTTGGAATATGACGACCATCCCGCTTCTGACCGGAAACCCGCTCGAGTCTAATGTTCATGCGAGATACGCATTGCTCACAATGTCACGCATTCGCAAATTAGAAGAAGCGGTGGAAGATCTTTTCGGTCGCGGAATGATGCACGGGACCATGCATCTTTCTATCGGACAAGAAGCATCAGCAACGGGTGTCTGCATGGCTCTCAACATCGATGACCAGATCACATCAACGCATCGTGGCCATGGCCACTGCGTCGCAAAAGGCGCAGACCTCACACGCATGATCGCTGAATTGCTCGGCAAAGAAAATGGTTATTGCGGTGGACGCGGCGGATCAATGCACATCGCTGATGTAGCGACAGGCAACCTAGGCGCTAACGGAATCGTCGGTGGTGGAATTCCTATTGCAGTCGGAGCTGGCCTCGCCTCTAAATTGATGAATCGCGGAACTGTTGCAGTTTCATTCTTTGGTGATGGTGCAATGAATGAAGGTGCCTTTCATGAAGCTGCAAATTTAGCTGCGATATGGAAATTGCCCGTTGTATTTGTGTGCGAAAACAACGGATACGGAATGAGTTCATCAACCGAACTTGCATTCGCTATCGACACATTGGCAGAGCGTGGTCTCGGTTACGGCATTCCCGGATACACCATCGATGGCAATGATGTCTCGGCAGTGTATGAAGCCACGCAAGCTGCTGTGCAGCGCGCGCGTAATGGCGAAGGACCGACATTGCTAGAACTTGTCACATATCGATGGAAGGGCCACTCGCGTTCGGATAAGAATCTGTATCGCACGAAGGAAGAAATTGATGAGTGGAAAACAAAGGATCCAATTCTATTTTTTGAGCATCTTTTGAAAGATAAAGGAATGATCACTGATGAAGAAATCGCACAAGTGCATGCGGAGGCGACCTCGCAAGTTATAGCTGCCGTGAATGAAGCGATGAAGGGGGTCCCTGCGGATCCCGCAAACTTACTCGATGCAGTATTTAAGAAGGTATCAGCATGAGCGATCGTATGTTGACTATGTCGGAGGCTCTTCGCGAAGCAATGGCGATCGCGATGGAAGAACGACCAGAAGTATTTATTCTCGGCGAAGATATCGGTATATATGGAGGAGCCTTCGGCGTTACAGGCGACCTCTATCACCGCTTCGGGTCAGAACGAGTTCGTGATACTCCAATTTCAGAATTAGGAATTGTAGGTGCCGCCGTTGGAGCAGCTTTATCTGGTATGCGCCCCATAGTTGAAATTCAATTCTCTGACTTCACGGCTCAGGCGATGGATCAAATTGTAAACCAGGCGGCCAAGATTCACTTCATGGTTGGCGGTGAATTGCATGTTCCCTTGGTTCTCCGTGCCGCTTCGGGATCTGGTACTGGAGCGGCGGGTCAGCATTCGCAGAGTCTCGAAGGTTGGTTCGCCAACGTGCCAGGATTGAAGGTCGTGATGCCTTCCTCTCCTTATGAGGCAAAGGGGCTCTTGCTTTCTGCAATTGATGATCCGAACCCGGTGATCTTTCTGGAACATAAACTCCTATACAAGATTCCTGGACGTGAAGAAGTTCCAGAAGGCGCATACCGAATTCCACTCGGAGTCTCTCGCGTTCTGCGTGAGGGAAAAGATCTGACAATCGTCGCCACCGGAATCATGGTCTCCCGTGCGATGGCAGCGGCTGATGAATTGGCGGTTGAAGGTGTTGAGGTGACTGTTATCGATCCGCGCACGATTTCTCCGCTGGATATGGATCCTGTATACGCATCGTTAGAGAACACGGGACGACTCATGGTTGTCCAAGAAGCACCAGAGCACGGTGGGTTCCTGAATGAAGTCATCGCGCTCGTTGCCACCGGGCCAGCACTCGGACATTTGATAGCACCCGTTGTCAGGTTGGCAGGTATGAATGTGCCAATTCCGTATGCACCTCAATTGGAGAAAGCGGCAGTTCCGCAAGTGAACAATATTGTCGCTGCGGCTCGATCAGTTGTGGCGGATTGGCGATGAGCAAATTCGAATACATCGTGATCATGCCGAAAATGAGCATGACTATGGAGGAAGGCGATCTACTTGAAGTTCGCGTAAAAGCGGGTGATGCAGTCAAATCAGGCGACGTTCTTTTTGACGTTGCCACGGACAAGATCGATATGGAAGTCGAATCGCCTGCCGACGGAGTAGTCGCAGAGATTATCGGTGTAATTGGTTCGACTATGCCCGTCGGTGCACCTGTCCTGAAACTTATGACCGAAACTCAAGTGATGAGTTTCGACTTCAATACACCTACACCTACACCTACACCGGAGGTGATTGAAGCTTCACCACCTGTGCAGGATTCTCCAAGTCTGCCCGAGCCAGTAGTAGTGGCGATCGAACGAGTTGCTCTTTCCGCAATTCCCAAGGCACGCGTGCTTGCTGCTGAAAATGGCATTGACTTGCTAAGCGTGTTTTCAAGCGGGCCATCAGGGATGATCACCCACGAGGATGTCGTGAATTTTCAACGTAGCCAGCAAAGTAATCCGCGGCGAGTTGCTAATCGCAAGATGGTCGCCAAGGCATTCGAAACGACCCGTGGAATTCCGCAGTTGACTCTTTCCCGTTTTGTTGGATTTTCCTCACATGGTCAAGAGAGCGATCTTGCTACTCTTTCATCAGCGTGGGCCAAGGTCTTACGCAAAAATACCCACGTCAATATCTCCGCACTCACCGAAGCGCCAAATGCAAACGTTGGTATTGCATTAGTGATGGAATCCAAATACGGATTGGCTCTGCCAGTCTTCAAGAATCCAGATCAGATGACGCATGACGATTTGACGAGTTTAATCGCGGAAACGCAAATTCATGCGCGCGACGGAAAAGTTCCAATTGACATGCTAAACGGTGCGACTGCCTCGATATTCGATTTATCGCGAACGAGTATTACATCCGCGCATCCGTTGCTTATGCCATCGCACACTACGGCGCTGACAGTGGGTGGCAAGAACGGTGCGCGCGATGCAGTCGAACTCAGCCTCACGGTTGACCTTCGCTATTGTGATTCTTTAGAGGCTGCAGACTTACTTGATCAGCTTGTCTCGTCACTTTAGTCTTGTCGCAAAATCAAATTGATGAACGAACGCTCAAAATCTATCCCGCAAAGGAGGCAAAGATGATCGAACTGCAGGGCATTTCAGCCAGCACTGGCGCCGCACTGGGCTCTTTCTATTTGATGCCTTTGCCTATTTCTAAGCCGACTGAATCTTTATCAAGCGACGAGCCCGATACCGAAATTGAAAAATTGAATGCCGCCGCAAACCAAATATCTGACCTGTTGGCCGAAAGGGCTGAGCGAGTCACTGGGGAAGCGCAGGCAATTTTGTATGCATCGAGTGAGATAGCCGTTGATACTGCGCTTCTTTCCACTGCTGAATCACTCATTCGCAAGGGAAACTCTGCGGTTTCCGCCATTTGGGAGGCGAGTGAAGTTTTCTCTCAATTGCTGACCGAAGCCGGCGGGTATCTAGCCGAACGAGCGAGTGATGTGGGAAATATTAGGGACCGCATTGCATGCATTCTCTCGGGAGTGAACTATCCAGAGATTCCGCAACTTGATACTCCTGTCATTTTAATTGCACATGATTTGTCTCCAGCCGACACCACCGATCTCCAGCCAGGTCAAGTTCTCGGAATCATCACCGAACAGGGCGGCCCGACTAGCCACACCGCGATTATTGCCCGCACACTTGGCATTCCGGCGGTGGTTGCCTGTAAAGGGGTAGTCACAGCGGCCACCTCATTGATGTCGGCCCGCGTGGGCCTGGATGCTCGCACGGGTGCGGTTACTTTCAATCCGACGGTAGAAGTCGAAGATGCATTGCGCGATGTTTCGGCAGCGCTCGCCCTGCGGCGTTCAGTAGAACCAAATCGGTCTCCGGAGGGTTATCTCACCCGTGACGGATTTAAGGTTCCGATTTATGCAAATGTAGGTCGAGTAGAAGATGTGGCAGTCGCAATTGAAAGCGGAGCCGACGGGATCGGATTATTGCGTACCGAACTCCTTTACCTCGGGCGCCAGAGTGCTCCTTCGCTTGCGGACCAGCGCGAAACTTATACAAAGATGCTTTCTCCATTTAGGGGAAAACGCGTAGTGATCCGCACGCTCGATGCCGGAGCCGATAAGCCGATGGCATTTATCAACTTCTCGCATGAACCCAATCCAGCACTTGGTATTCGCGGATACCGAACTATCGCGATTAACAAGGATCTACTTCTCACTCAGTTAGAGGCAATTCGAGATGCGAGCCTTGCATCCGGCGCAGATGTATGGGTGATGGCTCCTATGATTTCACTTCCTTCTGAAGCAGAAGAGTTTGCCTCCCTAGTTCATAGTTATGGATTGAAGAGCGCCGGAGTAATGGTTGAAGTTCCATCCGCTGTCTTTTTTGCACAAGAAATCACACAAGTTAGTGATTTCGTTTCAATCGGTACTAATGATCTTGGGCAATACCTTCATGCCGCAGATCGTGAATCAGCGCAACTTGCTGCGTTCAACGATCCGTGGCAGCCCGCGCTACTTCGAGCGGTTCGCCAAGTGGCCGCCGCAG
This sequence comes from Actinomycetota bacterium, assembly GCA_014377015.1. GTDB lineage: Bacteria > Actinomycetota > Actinomycetes > Nanopelagicales > Nanopelagicaceae > QYPT01. Next base: position 5,461 of record JACMQL010000015.1, on the reverse strand, counting down.
GCATTGCGCAGGAATGTCCGGTGGGGGTATGCGGCGAAGCGGCATCTGATCCCGCGCTCGCCGCAGTTTTGATTGGACTCGGAGTTACCAGTCTGTCGTGCAACGTCAGCGCCATTCAAGATGTCGCTTTAGCCATGACCTCTATTACGCATCTGGAGATGCAATCTGCGGCGAAAGCAGCGCTGGCCGCGCCATCTGCACGGGCAGCACGTACTTCAGCTCGTGCGCATCTTTCGGCGTTAATAAAACTTGGTTTCTAGTTTTTTGGGCGCACAAGGCACGCGAAGCGCCGTATAAGTAATTGAAAAGTTTTTCTCCAAACTGCGGGCAAATGCTTGCAATTTGCTGTGACGGGTAGCACACTGACCCTATTGTTCAACTAGTGAACGGATGTGACGATAGTGAAGCCTCGCGACACGGAATTCATACTTCGTGCCGCGCGTCTGTATTATGAAAAGGGCAAGTCACAAGATCAGATAGCCAAAGCTCTCGGAACCTCTCGGTCGAACGTTTCACGCATGCTTTCGGACGCTAAGCGGCTGGGATTTGTTCAGATAAAAATTGTCGCGCCAATTACACGTCACGACCTGCTCTCAAATCAATTGAGAAAGGTTCTGGGAATTGCCGACGTGCAAGTAATCGGAAGTGACCGGTCAGAAACCACGTTGACTTCAGTAGGCCGCGCTGCGGCCGTGGCGCTGACGCGCGCTCTCAAGCCCGATACGACTATTGCAATTTCTTGGGGCCGGGGCGTAGAGGCCGCCATAGTTGAAGTTGAAAGCGAATCGCTGACTGGCTTGAAGGTAACGCAACTCATGGGGGGCCTTTCTTCAGTTGCTGCCTCGGTAACCGCTGAAGAGTTAGGTCGCACTCTTGCGCAGAATCTTCATGCGCAATTTGTTCCTCTTCTTGCACCGGCTGTTGTGAGCAATCCGCGAACCCGCAACACTCTCCTGAATGAGGAATCCATTTCGCGCGTGTTGGAGGTTTCTCGGACTGCATCCGTCGCGCTGGTAGGTATTGGCTCGCACGGATCTACATCGAGTGAAGAGGTCCTCAAACAATTCCACCTCACTAAGGCGCAATCAGAACATGTCTCGAAAGTTTACGCAGGCGATATTTCAGCTCGCTTCTATGACGCGCACGGTAAATCTGTAAGTAGCGAAATGGATAATCGAGTAGTCGGACTTACCCTTGAAGAGATTTCTAAAATCCCGCAAGTGATTGGCGTTGCTGCTGGTGCGGAAAAAGCTCAAGGTGTGTTGGGAGCTGCACGTGCACGTCTCATCGATACTTTGGTGACCGATGTGGCGTGTGCGACTGAAGTTTTGCAACTTTTAACTTCGTCAAAGGCGGCACAGAGCGCATGACAAACCTGACGCGCATCCTGCTTGTCATCGCTGCAATGTGGGCAGCCCAATTGGCGCTGGCATATTTGCAAGCGAAGAGATTTCAATCTGATCTTCGTGGACTGCGCAAGCAAGGCACGGTTGCGGTAGGAATGGGTGGTCGTAGATATCGCGGTGGTCGAGCATTCGTCGCTCTCACTGTTGATGAGAATCAGGTAATTCTGGATGGGCTCGTGCTGCGCGGATTTACCGTTTTCGCGAAATCCAAGACACTGCATGGATACAAAGGTTTCTCCTTGGACGACATTATCTCGAGTGATCGAGTGGGGGTGAATGAACCTAATAAAGTGCGTGAAGCAGCAGTTATGTCAGCGCAACACATCAAGGATTATTTATCTCGGTCGGAACAAGGAGAAAAATCAGGCCGGGAAGATTAAAACAACCGGACCTTTTCAATCGCCGCTCTTGCGGCCTTTATCCTTGAGGAGGGTGAAGTGGCATTAAGTGGAATGGTTGCGTACGCAGCCGCTGTCACGGTTGATAAACCAACGGGCTTTATTGGCGCGTTGGCTACAGCCGCTGAAGACTTTATTGCAGTCTTCAATAAAGGTGGATCGGTTCTTCTTTCCCTTATGGGAGGAATCCTTCCAACTTTGATCGTCCTATTAACGGCAGTAAACGCTCTCGTGCGTTTAATTGGAGCAGAAAAAATTGAAAATTTAGGAACCATCGCTGCGCGACCTGGGATTCGTTACTATCCAGTTCGCTACATGTTGCTTCCTTTCGTTTCAGTATTCATGCTTACAAATCCAATGGCATACACAATGGGTCGTTTCCTTCCTGAGCGCTTAAAGCCTGCGTTCTATGACTCAGCGGTGTCATTTGTGCATCCAATTCTCGGAATCTTCCCGCATGCAAATCCGGGAGAACTTTTCGTTTACTTGGGAATTGCAGCTGGAATTCAGCAATTGGGATACGGCCTAGGCGACTTAGCAGTGCGTTATTTGCTAGTCGGCTTGGTAGTGATCTTTATTCGCGGAATTGTGACAGAGGCAATAACAGCCAAAATGATGTCCCGAGCAGCGAAGGCGGCCTAATTCATGGACGGTTTAACAGCATTAGTAGTAAAAATTGGCCGTGCAGTAGGTGGCGTAGTTGGTACTTTGTACCAAGCAGGTCGCGACTCTGTAGATACCGTAATCCGTAACGTCATTCCATTTATGGCGTTTATCTCATTCATCATCGGTTTGATTCTGACAACTGGTATTGGTGATGTGATTGCAAAAGCACTAAAGGGCTCAGCTTCGTCTTTGCCTGGTCTTCTTCTTATCTCGATCGTATGTGCGATTCCAATTCTCTCCCCCCTACTTGGACCTGGTGCAGTAATCGCTCAGATTGTCGGAACTCTTATAGGTGTTGAAATTGGAAAGGGAAATATTCCCGCCCAGTATTCATTGCCTGCTCTCTTCGCTATTAACCCACAGGTTGGTTGCGACTTCATTCCAGTAGGTCTTGCACTTGGAGAAGCTGAGCCAGAGACAGTAGAAATTGGCGTACCTGCCGTTCTCTTCTCACGTGTCATCACGGGCCCACTTTCTGTAGTGATCGCGTACTTTGCATCCTTCGGTCTGTACAGCGCAAGCAAGTAAATCTAGAAAAATTACACATGAGTGCGGGGAGTCACATCCCCGCGCTCGTGTGTAAAAGCACCAAAGAGTGCTGTAATGGTTAACAAAATCAGGCGAAGTTCGCCACGAACAAGGAGTTGATTGCAATGGGAAATTACAAGAGCGTACAAATCGTTGCTGGTAGAGGTGGCTGGGGTGGTCCGCTTACTGTTACCCCGACTGACGACAAGCCATACATTTATTCTGTCACGGGCGGCGGAATTCATCCCATCGCGCAGAGAATTGCGGATTTAACTGGCGGAACTCCCTTCGATGGATTTAAAAGTAGTGTGCCATTCGACAAGATAGCTGTTGCAGTAATTGACTGCGGCGGAACCGCGCGCGTTGGTGTCTATCCAATGAAGAAGGTTCTCACCGTGGACATTCATGGCACTAGCCCAGCTGGCCCACTTGCAATGTTCATTACTAAAGAACTGTTCGTTTCCGGTGTAAAAGCCGAGCAGATCACTGAAGTTTGATCTATCTTGAACGAAGTTGTTTATTCATCAACGGTAACAGCCGTAGGAGCCCTTGTTCCTGATTTCAGGGAACAGGGGATTCTCGTTTTCTTCGGAGAAAATGCGCCAGAAGAGTTACATGAGTTTTCTATTCTGCACAGAGTTGATAATCACAATCGTGCGCCGATTGTTGGTGACATCATTGCAATTAATGATGATGAGTTCACTGTGCTTGCAGTTGGTTCAGTTGCAAGTGAAAATTTGTTGAACCTTGGTCACTTAGATCTTAAGGCAAACGGTTTGACTGAAGCGGAACTCCCTGGAGATGTAAATGTGGAGTTGCGCGAATTGCCGATGATTTATGTCGGGGATAGACTTAGGGTAATCGTGAAAAACTAAAAATGAATCGAGTGTTGGCAACATGGCATACTCACAAAGACTTTTAGATCATGCAAAAACTCTCGGACGAGATGTCCGCGTAGCAATCGTAGGTGCAGGGCAAATGGGTCGCGGTTTTGGTGGCCAAGTAGCTCGCATGCCCGGTCTTTCATTGGTACTTGTAATTGACATCGATGCAGATCGCATTCGCAGCCTCTACAACGACATTGGCGTTAAGGATGTTGTAATCAGTACAGATCCAAAGGTAATTACCGATGCGTTAAATGCAGGCAAAGCTGTTGGTACGACAACCACCGAATTCATAGCTGAACTTCCCTTTGATGTCGTCGTGGAAGCCACTGGCGTGCCAGATATTGGCGCCCGTGTTACATACTCATGCTTGTTGGCCAAGAAGGATGTAGCAGTTCTCAATGTAGAGATGGATGTAACCATTGGACCTCTGCTTCACAAGACAGCTCAACTAGGGGGCGCCGTATATACGGTTTGTCACGGTGATGAGCCCGTTGAGGCAAAAGTTCTTGTTGACTTTGCTCGTGATCTTCAATTCGAAATCGTTGCTGCAGGCAAGGGCAAGAACAACCCATTTGAACCGCTTAGCAATCCAGATACAGTTAAAGACCGCGCGATTGCCAAGCAGATGAATCCGAAGATGCTTTGCTCATTTACTGATGGATCAAAGACCATGATTGAAATGGCTGCCCTCGCCAACACCACTGGGCTTGAACTCTCAAAGCGCGGTATGTACGGTCCGCAAGCAACTGTGAAGACTCTGCAAGATGTCTTTTCGCTTCAGAAAGATGGTGGAGTTCTTGATCGTCCAGGCGTGGTCGACTATTGCATGGGTGATGTTGCACCCGGCGTCTTTGTAATCGTACGTACCGATGCTCCTTACATTAATCACGAATTGTCTTACCTCGGAATGGGCAAGGGGCCGTACTTCGCTCTTTATCGTCCGTACCACTTGGCCTCAGTCGAAGCGCCGCTTTCGATAGCTCGTGCAGTTCTTGACCGTGAATCATCACTTTTTGCCCCGCACTTGCAAGCTGAGGTTTGCACAATGGCGAAAAAAGATATGAATCCGGGAGATGTGATTGACGGAATCGGTGGATACACCGTGCGCGGTTATTCGGATATTGCTTCCGATGCTCGCCGTGACAATCTTGTGCCAATCGGCTTGATCCAAGGCGCAGTAGTACAAAAGGCAATCAAGGTAGGTGACCTAATCACTTACGATCAGGTGCAGTTAAATGAGTCAAGCTTGATCGTTCAACTCCGTCGCATGCAAGATAATCTTGGACTGACCTACGCATAATCTTATTTAAGTGCAGGAAGAAGCCCCTTGTCACTAAGTGACAAGGGGCTTCTTCTTTCCTTAATATCTTCTTGCTATCTACTTTATGCGACGTTTGGATTGGTGCACTCCAGGGCGTCTCCAAAGGACGACGCCGGCCACGGCCAGAAGTGCTCCTACTCCAATCAGGTTATTCCACGGAGTACTTGTGTCAGGTAGAACTCCTCCCGTCTCCGTTTTAACCGGACTCTTTGTTGGTTTTGGGGTTGGGGTCACCGTAGGAGTAGGAGTAGGAGT
>JACMQL010000014.1 GCA_014377015.1 Actinomycetota bacterium | reverse complement strand
GTGCGTGCTTGGCGATTTCATGGCCCAATAAAACTGGCTGCGCGTGTTGCAGGTGAGTAAATCCTGGTGCAGGAGTGTCGATGTATTCCGAAGCCTTCGCCACGATCGCCTCTTGTAAATTCATAATCGAGGCGGCCATGTCAATCATATGATCTATGGCATACAACTTCAGATCTGTCGCGACTTGATCGTTGCGAGATCGGCCGGCTCGAAGGGCGCCGCCCAATGCGCCGAGCTTCTCGGTGAGCCTTCGCTCGAGCACGCTATGCACGTCTTCATCGGAATCATTGGGAGTCAGCCTTCCAGAGGCGACTTCCGCCTGAATTTCGATCAACGCAGACTGAATCGCTCGCGCATCCTCGTTGCTGATGAGAGAAACACTTTCGAGTCCAGCCAGATGAGTTAGCGATGACCGCAAATCATAAGGTGCCAGACGCCAGTCGAAGTGAGTACTTCGCGACAACGCGAAAACAGCAACCGTTGGCTCTTGCGAAAATCTTCCGCCCCAAAGTGTCATTGTGATTTCACCTTTCGTTGATTGCCTTGCGCAATTAACCGCAATTCCTTAGCCAGGGCCGCTCCCCCATCACTCTTTCTTGCAATCACAAGTACGGTGTCGTCTCCGGCAATTGTTCCAATAACTGAATGGAGTTGGCCATGACTGGCAACGCTGTCTAGCGCACTTGCTAAGAGTTGTGCGCCACCTGGAGGAGTGCGAACAACCGCAATATTTGCACTTGATTCCACCGACAAAATCAAATCCGCTGGCAGATAAGAGGTTCGCGACAATGATTGCACTTCCCCTTCCGGAATCTGGTAAACCATTTCGCCGACGGAATTACGTCCGCGCACTGCTCCAATATCTTCGAGATCCCTACTCACAGTCGCTTGCGTAACTGCGAAACCGGACTTCTCCAACATGCGAACAAGATCGGACTGTGAATGAACTTGGCCAGATCTAATCAACAAAACTACCTGAGCCTTACGAGCTGGCGCGCTTAGAATCTTGTTGTTAGACATTGAAAACTCGCTCGAGTGTGCTGTCAAATTTTCGCAAGAAAGTCTGAATCTGTGCGGGCGTAATCGTCAATGCAGGTGCGATTCGAATTACGTCCGATGTTGGCGCATTAACGAGAACGCCGCGCGTTTCCAACTCCTGCCGCACTTCTAATGCCAACGGCTTTGATAAAACTATCCCGAGCAAAAGTCCTTGACCGCGCACCTTGGAAACGAACTTCGAACGGCGTAAATGTGCCTTAATGACAACCTCGTGATTGCGCACAGTCGCGAGCAAATTCTGTTTCTCTATCTGGGATATGACGGCTAGCGCACTCGCGCACGCCACTGGATTTCCGCCGAAAGTTGAACCGTGGTCTCCAGGGAGAAAAAGTTCACTCGCACTTCCCAATGCAATCATCGCACCGAGGGGCAGTCCGCCGCCTAAGCCTTTTGCCAATGTAATAACGTCGGGCTTGATTCCCTCATACTCGTATCCGAACCATTGGCCCGTTCGCCCCATTCCAGTCTGCACTGCATCAATTACCAGAAGGGTTCCCGTTGCATCACATATTTTTCGCAAGCCTTTCAGATAACCCTCGGGAGGCACTACAACCCCGGCTTCACCGAGTATTGGCTCAACAATCACCATCGCGGTCTTTCGAGTTACTGCCGAAGCCATTGCTTCCAGATCACCAAATGGGACGTGTGTTATCCCTGTAATCAACGGTTTGAACGGATCGCGCTTGGCAGGTTGCCCCGTCAAAGAAAGGGCGCCCATCGTGCGGCCATGAAATGCACCATGTGTGGCGACAATCTTCGTTCTTCCAGTCCGTCGTGAAAGTTTCAGCGCTGCTTCATTTGCTTCTGCACCGGAGTTGCAGAAGAACACACGCGCTGCGGAGTCTTTGGCGAGCGTTTGCAATTTCTCTGCTAACTCTACGACGCCTGGATGAATGTAGAAATTACTTACGTGCCCTAATGTCGCGATCTGACTCGCTACCGCAGCTGTAATAGCCGGGTGGGCATGTCCCAGTACATTAGTGGCGATGCCACCGAGTAAATCCAAGTATCGCTTGCCATCGGAATCCGTGAGAATTGAGCCCTTTCCACTTACCAAAGTGAGTCGTGGGGTGCCGTAATTGGATTGCAGGGACTTATCCCAACGCTCGACGAAACTTCTCGCAACCTCTGTCATTGCGATATGACCGTTCCGCCGATTCCGCGAAGCGCCAAAGCAAAGGCCTCTGGATTTGTGCCATCAATTACTCGGACGTTAGTTGTCCCTTTTTCAATTGCATTTAAGCACGCCATGACCTTCGGAATCATGCCCCCACTCAAAGACGACAGCAGCGCATGCAACTCCTTATAGGTGATGGAGCTAATGAGCGAACTCTCATCTGGCCAGTTTGAATAAATACCAGGAACATCGGTGAGAAAAATCAATGACTCCGCACTTAGCGCACCCGCGATCGCACCCGCAACCAGGTCCGCGTTCACATTAAGTCCGATCGCTGAATCTTCAGATATTTCATCGCCTTGAACTGCTATGGGGGCTACAACTGGAACATAGCCGCCGTCTAGCAGAGTAAACAGAATTTCCGGGTTGATCCGCACAATTTCGCCAACTCGACCCAAGTCGACAGCACTTCCATCTGGAAGAGTTGTCATTGGTAGTGCAACGACCAATCCGCCGTCGCGGCCAGTTAGACCTAAAGCATTGAGCCCGGCGCCGCGAAGTTGCGCAACAACCCCGCGTAACACTTCACCTGATAGGACGCTTTGTACTACTTCAAATGCCTCCGGCGATGTAACTCGGAAGCCACTTATAAACTCGGAAGAGATTCCACTCTTCACTAAAGCCGCATCTATTTGTGGACCGCCGCCATGCACTACGACACATTGTTCGCCGTTATTCACAACCGACTGGATTGCCAGCGCGAATAGACCTGCTTCGTCCTTCATTGCGTGACCGCCGTATTTAATGACAATCATGTTGCGTATGCTGAATTCTCATGCACGTAATCATGTGAAAGGTCGTTGGTGTAAATAGTTGCAGAATCCGTACCCGCGTTCAGGTTCACGACGATGGAAATTTTAGGACCTGAAAGATCCACGCTAGATCGATCATCTCCGGGCGCACTTGATCGTGCAACCATGACACCATTTAGTTCGACGTCGATATTGTAGGGATCAAATTCTGCGTCCGCTGTGCCTACTGCAGCGAGAATGCGACCCCAGTTTGGATCCCCTCCAAAAAGGGCGCACTTGAGCAGATTATTCCTGGCGCACGCGCGACCAACATTTACTGCATCGGCTTCGCTGCGCGCACCAACAACTTCGATCGAGACAATTTTCGTATGACCTTCTGCATCTGCGACTAATTGATATGAGAGCGAGGAGCAAACTTCCATCAAAAGTTCCTCTAGCTCAGCCATTGAAATTTGCATTCCAGATGAACCTGAAGCCAGAAGCAATACCGTGTCATTAGTGGACGTGCAGCCGTCGGAATCAATTCGGTTGTAAGTACGGTTCACAACAGCGCCAAAGAGGTCCTGCAATCCTT
>JACMQL010000013.1 GCA_014377015.1 Actinomycetota bacterium | reverse complement strand
TTTGGTTGCCGTGGTCGTCTTCGGCCTTTCTATGGACTACGAAATATTCCTACTCTCACGTATTCGCGAAGAACACGTGGCAGGAAAATCAAATACAGAGTCCGTCGCAATTGGCCTGCAGAAATCCGCGCGAATCATTACGGCTGCGGCGATGCTGCTGGCAGTTGTTTTCGCTTCGTTTATAACTAGCGGAGTGACCTCCATTAAGTTGCTGGGCCTCGGCGTGGCAGTAGCAGTTCTACTTGATGCAACTTTGATTCGCGCACTTTTGGTTCCTGCCTTGATGCGACTTTTCGGAGAACGAAACTGGTGGGCCCCGCAGGCACTTAGACGATTCACACTTACGCACTAGTAACTAATACGCTCCCGCAATGGAACTCATCCTCACGTTGCAATGCAAAGACCAACCAGGGATTGTCAATGCCGTCACTTCTGCAATTCTGAAGTGCAACGGCAACATCACAGAGAACCAGCAATTCACCGACCCGCAATCCCAAATTTTTGTTATGCGCACCCGTTTCGAAACCGATGAGACTGAAACTACCTGCCATCAAATTTTGGCGCGAGACCTAACCCGATTCGATTCCGCGTTGACCTTGCGTGGAGCGGATCGAAAGAAGAAGGCGCTTGTCCTAGTAACCAAAGAAGACCACTGCTTGCGTGAACTCCTTTATCTTCATGATCTCGGCGAACTCCCAATTGAGATTCCTGCCGTGATGTCCAACCATGATGATTTGCGAGCCGTTGCAGAGGGGCACGAGATTCGCTTTGATTCTTTTCCCGACCTTGGAAAATCAGAACAAGAAATTCTCATTAGCGCCGCAATAGAAAAGTATGAAATAGATTTTGTAATTTTAGCCAGGTACATGCAGATTCTTTCGCAGGAGTTCTGCGAATCCATGGCCGGCAACATCATCAATATCCATCACTCATTTTTGCCCGGATTCAAAGGCGCTAAGCCCTATCACCAAGCTCATGCCCGCGGCGTCAAGATCATTGGGGCTACCGCACACTTTGTTACGGGCGACCTCGACGAGGGTCCGATCATCGAACAGGATGTGGCACCGGTAAATCACAGCAAAGGTCCAGATGCGCTGGTGGCCATCGGTCGCGATATCGAGCGACGGGTTCTGGCAAAGGCCGTGCAGCTATTCGCGGAGGACCGAATTTTCTTGGTAGGAAATCGGACCATCATATTTAGTTAAATATGGGTATCGATACTGACCGACTTGGATCGTCCGCATATTCGATATGAGTGCTATTGTCGAAATTGACCACTTTAGGCGTTCGAGCAGATAGCTCATTGAAGGGCGACCTATGGTGTTCAACTAGGAAGAGCAAATGGAACCAATCAAACAAGACGCTAAAAGTCATCTTTCCGTCGCCAAAGAGGAAATAAAAAGCGCCGCAGAAGCGCTAGTGCACGATTCCAAAGCACAAGTAAACGAGAAAATCGATTCTGCTAAGGAGAAAGTGGATTCAGCAAAAGACAAAGTCAAGGATGCCATCACGCATGCTGCTGACAAAGTCCATTCCGATGTTAAAAATAGCGAAATCCTAAAAAAGTAATAAAGAAAAAGTTTGTAATTTGCATTGCGGGGGTTGATTCCCCAGGGATACGGGAGCGTATTCTTAAGCCATGAACCGGATTAATGGTTTCAACCGCCGCATTGCAGAGAAAATCACTACTTTCGTCTCAACCATGTGGTGCGCTTATATATTCGCAGCAATTGCATTAATTTCATTACCGGCTGCCATCAAGACTGGCAATGTGGTCATCATCGTGGCCTGGATAGCGCAGACATTTCTCCAGTTGGTTTTGCTCTCCATCATTATGGTTGGGCAAAAAGTTTCGTCGGCATCGGTCGAGAAAATGATCCTTGAGACACACGAAGCATCTCTGGGCGAATTTGAATTAGCCAAAGAGGCGCGCAGTATTGCAAATCAGGAACTTGCCGAACTTAAGTTGCTTGCCGCCGAGATTCAGCGGATTGTAAAAGATGTAGAAAGCAAAAAATAGCTCCTCCCTGGAATGAAAAACATGCGTGTCCTCGGCCGGAGTCGGACCGGCGACCTACCGCTTAGGAGGCGGTTGCTCTATCCACTGAGCTACGAGGACGTGAATTTTTATGGCTTGCTATGGCGGTGTAAGAGTACCCGCCCGCAAATGCATGGTTGGCTTTGTTCGGCCAAATAGATAGCATGGGAGAACAAGAATCCAGATATTTCGATAAATCGCGTATGAAGGGCCGACAATGAAAGCGCTCGTTATAGGCGCAGGCGGCGTGGGGCGGGCAATCGCGAGTATCGCGTCTCGGAGACCATTTATTACTTCGATGGTTATCGCAGATCGCAACCTTGCCCGTGCCGAAGAAGCCGTCACCCGCGTGAAGGACTCTAGATTTTCTGCCGCGCAAGTCAACGCAGCTGAATTGGAAGATATCCGCGAACTAATCCGCAAAGCTGACCCGGACGTCGTTATTAACGCAGTTGACCCGCGTTATGTAATGCCAATATTTCTCGCCTGTGAAATTGAGAACACGAACTACATCGATATGGCTATGTCGCTATCCCGCCCACATCCTCACTACCCCAACAGTGAGACTGGCGTGAAGTTAGGTGACGAGCAATTTGCGCGGGACTGGAATTGGAGCGAGCGCGGGATCTTTGCACTCGTCGGTATGGGAATTGAGCCGGGTATGAGTGATGTTTTTGCACGGTATGCATCCGACGAATTATTTAGTCGCATCGACTCCATCACAGTCTTGGATGGATCCAATCTGACTGTCGAAGGGCACAACTTTGCGCCTTCGTTTTCTATCTGGACAACGATTGAAGAATGTCTCAATCCTCCATTGGTTTGGGAAGACGGTCGTGGATGGTTTACAACCGAACCTTTTAGCGAAATTGAAGTCTTCGATTTTCCGGAAGGAATTGGACCCGTCGAATGCGTCAACGTCGAGCATGAAGAAGTGGTACTAATCCCGCAGAAAGTCGACGCTAAAAAAGTTAACTTCAAATACGGACTTGGTGCGCAATTCATCACCACACTCAAAACGATTCATATGCTCGGCCTCGATCGCAAAGACTTCGTCGACGTGCAAGGAGTCTCAGTCTCACCGCGCGACTTGTTAGCCGCATCGCTGCCAGATCCGGCAACTCTTGGCGAACGAATGCACGGCAAGACGTGCGCCGGAGCATTGGTGAAAGGTTTGAATAAAACCGGGGAACCTTATGCCTGCTATCTCTACAACGTCGTCGATAACGCATGGTCAATGAAAGAGTATGGGGATCAGGCAGTTGTCTGGCAGACCGCAATAAATCCCGTCATCGCGATGGAACTCATCCATGCCGGTACCTGGAAACCTGAAGGAGTCAACGGCCCAGAATGGTTTGACCCAAAGCCATTTCTTGAATCGCTAGAAAACTACGGCACGAGTTGGAAAATCCGTGACGAAGACGCGAGCGGAATCGAGAAGTAAGCGGCACCATGGCAAAGCCAACTAGAGACAATGAAGTTGAGTTTGATGTTGTCATCATCGGCTCTGGCTTTGGCGGTTCTGTCTCTGCCCTTCGATTAGTTGAAAAGGGCTATCGGGTCGCAGTGCTCGAAGCCGGAAAACGTTTTGCTGACAATGAATTTCCGAAGACATCTTGGAGAATCCGTAAGTTTCTTTTCTTTCCGAAGTTGGGACTTTACGGAATCCAACGCATTCATGTGTTGCCCGATGTCCTTGTTCTTGCGGGTGCAGGCGTTGGTGGCGGGTCACTTGTGTACGCCAACACGCTTTATCAACCTGGCGATGAATATTTCGCTGATCCGCATTGGGCTGACATTACGGATTGGAAAAGTGAACTTGAGCCTTGCTTCGACCAAGCCAAACGCATGCTCGGCGTAGTTCGCAATCCTTATTTCTCCCCCAGCGACCAAGCTATGAAGGATGCGGCTGAGGAAATGGGCGTTGGTGAGACTTTTTCTTTAGCGCCATTGGGAATTCACTTTGGAAATCACTCAGCTGAGAAAGTCAGCGATCCTTTCTTCGGAGGAATCGGTCCTGACCGCGAAGGGTGCGTCAAATGCGGCGGGTGCATGACAGGTTGCCGACATAACGCCAAAAACATTTTGCCCAAAAATTATCTCGGCCTAGCCGAAATTGGCGGGGCAAAAGTATTTCCGATGACGACAGTCACAAAGATTGACGAGCAGTCGAACTGTTCATGGGTCATTACGACAGAAAAGACCAACTTCGATCTCAGCAGGCCACGAAAGTTTTATGCAAAACAAGTGATTGTCGCGGCTGGGACTTTCAATACTCAAAAATTGCTACATCGCATGAAGGACACCAAGCGCCTCCCGAAACTTTCGCAGCGCCTTGGAGATCTTTCGCGAACCAATAGCGAATCACTCGTCGGTGCGACAATGCCAAATACCGATATTAACTTTGCAAAAGGACCTGCCATAACCTCGTCGTTCTTCCCCGATAAAAACACCCACGTCGAACCTGTCCGCTACGGCAAGGGAAGCAACTTGATGGGGTTACTACAGACTTTGATGACCGATGGCTCGACGGCGAAAGTACGTCGGCGCCAGTGGGTTACGACCCTACTTAGGCAACCATCGGTACTTCCGAAACTTCTCAATGTGCGCAAATGGAGCGAGCGCACTGTAATCGCACTAGTGATGCAAAACGTTGACTCATGGGTAAAAGTAAGCGGAAAGCGGGGTCTATTTGGTTGGCACCTCACTTCGGATAACAATACCGAACGACCCAATGTCACCGTTATTCCGGCAGCCAATGAAGTTGCGCGCATCATCGCCAAGAATTACCACGGAATTGCTGGAGGGCACGTGGGCGACTTGATCAACGCGCCATTCACCGCACACTTCGTCGGAGGTTGCGTAATTGGCGAATCAGAGCAGCACGGTGTGATCGATCCCTATCACCGTGTCTGGAACTATCCGACTTTGCACGTTATCGACGGGTCGACAATCACCGCTAATCTAGGAGTAAATCCCTCACTCACGATCACTGCACAGGCAGAGCGGGCGCTATCGATGTGGCCCAATAAAGGGCAACCAGATATCCGCCCCGTACAAGGTTCGCCATACCAAAGAGTGACTCCGATCCCACCAACAAACCCCATCGTCCCGCGCGGAGCGCCGGCGGAACTTCGACTTATTTCAATAAGTCCTTCTAAACCAAAGGAGAAATCATTAAAAGAACCGCGTTAGTCACTGGAGCAACAGCAGGTATCGGTGCCAAGTTCGCGCACTTACTTGCTAAAGGAAATTTCAATCTCGTGCTGGTGGCGCGAAATGAGGAGCGCCTCCATGAAACGGCGCAGATTCTGACTGATGAATACGGCATCGGCTGCGAGGTAATACGCGCAGATCTCACAACTGATGAGGGATGCCGATTGATTGAAGAGCGCCTGTCGCGTCCCTCAGAGCCGATTGAAGTTTTAATAAACAACGCGGGTTTTGCGATACGCGACAGTTTTCTCACAAGTTCGCGCGAGGCAGAGATTCAACTATTTGACGTCCTATGTCGGACACCCATGCGCCTGATGCACGCAGTTCTACCAGGCATGAAGGAACGCAATTCTGGAGTGATCATCAATGTCTCATCGGTTTCCGGATGGATGGCTAGTGGCTCCTACAGCGCTGCCAAGTCCTACCTAACAGTCCTGAGTGAATCTCTCCATACCCAACTGCGCGGGACCCAGGTACACGTCCTTGCCCTCTGTCCTGGCTTTACGCGTACCGAATTCCACCAGCGCGGCAAGATCAATATGAAATTCCTCCCTGAGTTTTTCTGGCTCAATGCGGAGGAAGTCGTCGATCAAGCTTGGGCAGATGCACAAGCTGGAAAGGCGATCTCGATACCGGGCAAGCAGTACCAGGTGATT
>JACMQL010000012.1 GCA_014377015.1 Actinomycetota bacterium | reverse complement strand
TGTATATGGGTCGAATAAAAACTTTAGCGGCTTCCTACCATGCGATTGAACGGGAAGTGATTTCCGCAGATTTGGTTATCGGGGCTGTTCTTGTGCACGGCGCAAAGGCCCCAAAATTGGTCAGCAATGAACAAGTTCGAATGATGAAGCCGGGATCGGTATTGGTAGATATCGCGATTGATCAGGGTGGATGTTTCGCCGACTCGCGACCCACTACTCATCAAGAACCAACATTCCGAATCCACAATAGTATTTTTTACTGCGTTGCCAATATGCCTGGTGCGGTTCCCGTCGCATCCACTTATGCCCTCACCAACGCAACACTTCCCTTTGCTCTAGCGATTGCTAATAAGGGTTGGCGTGAGGCAATTCGTGAAGATGGAGCACTTGAAATGGGACTAAATGTTCATGACGGAAAAATTTTTTACGAAGCGGTTGCTTCCGCACATAATTATGAGTTCACATCTCAACTTGCCTAAAAAGATACGGAATTTTGGAAGGTGAATGACTCCGTTTTTCAGAAGGAACGCGCCGCATTTCTTGACTATCTGCGTGTAGAAAAGGGTTTAGCGGAGAACTCCGTCAATGCGTACCGACGCGACTTGACACGTTTATCCGCCTATCTTGCCGAGCGAGGAATATCTGCCAAAAGCCTGTCGTCGCATGATCTGCGGGACTTTCAAACGTCATTGCGCGTGCAAAGACTTAGTGATGCTTCGATCAATCGCAGCATGTCTGCCATGCGGACCTTCTTTAAATGGCTGGCGGTTGAAAGCAAGTTTGCGGACCCCACGGTTGACTTAGAGAAGTCGAAGCAAGTGCGCAGACTCCCCAAGGCGTTATCAGTACAAGAGATGATTTCGTTGATTGAGGCGGCCTTTCAGGAGGGTGATGCCGTTAGCCTTCGCGACAGGGCGCTTTTAGAACTGCTCTACGGCACCGGAGGCAGAGTGAGTGAAATCGTGAATTTGGATCTTTCGGATCTTCATCAGTTTGTCTCGGACGGTTTAAAGGTTGAAACGGTGAAATTGCTAGGCAAGGGTGGCAAAGAACGAATTGCCCCCCTTGGAAGCTATGCCAGCAAAGCTCTTCAGGATTACCTCACCCGTACTCGTCCGCTACTTGCGCAGAAGTCAAAGAAGCAAACCTCAGCGCTATTCCTCAATCAACGCGGCTCGCGACTAAGCCGTCAGTCCGCTTGGAGATTCGTCGCTGCAGCCGCCGAACGCGCCGGGCTGACGCAAAAAGTATCGCCTCACGTATTCCGACATTCCTTTGCAACTCATTTACTTGACGGAGGCGCAGATATTCGAGTTGTGCAAGAACTGTTAGGACATGCCTCCGTTACGACCACTCAAATTTATACGTTGATAACTATCGACAAAGTGAGAGAGACCTACAGCCTCGCTCATCCGCGGGCGAGGGACTAGATTCCGCGCAGCCGTCTCACCAAGATGCTCTGTTCGCCCTTGGCCTCTAGATCGGCAATGATTACCGCAATTGATTCGCGCACAATACGACCACGATCTGCCGCTAAGCCAAGATCGCCGCGTAGTAACAAACGAGCTTGGTCAAGGTCGAAAAGTTCCTCAGGCGAAAGATAGACCGTGATCTTCTCTTCGTGTCGTTCGCGGCCCGATGGCGAGCGGTCGATGTTGGCGACCCGCCTGCGTGTGCTGGTGCGGACGCTTGGCTTGTGAGTTGGAGCAGAGACCGCCGAAGTTGGCTGGCTTGGATTGCTTGAACTCACGGGGATCTGGATCGATTCCGGCAGAGCATCGCGAACCGCGGAGAGATTCGGGGGAGATGAGCGAAATAACTCGTCGGCTCCGGGCAGGCTGGCTCTACGACTCATTTGGATCCTCCGATTGCGATAAATTCACGGGCTAGGCGACGATAGGAAGCTGCGCCACCTGAACTATTGGCGTAGGTGGTGATGGGCTCTCCAGCTACCGTTGTCTCTGGAAATCTGACGGTTTGCGCTATGACAGTTTCAAAAACTTTGTCAGGAAAAGCTTCTAATATTCTTGCCAGGACCTCACGACTGTGGAGGGTTTTTTTGTCATACATGGTTGCCAAAATTCCGACCAATTCCAGGGTCGGGTTCAAACTCATCCGCACTCGCTCCAAGTTTTCTTGCAACTGCGCAAAACCGCGCAGCGCGAAGAATTCGCATTGCAGTGGCACGATGACTCCGTGGGCTGCCGTGAGGGCGTTGAGAGTCAATAATCCGAGCGTCGGCTGGCAGTCGATCAAAATAACGTCGTAGTAGTCGCTGACAGATGCGAGTCGACGCTTGAGGAAGAATTCGCGGGCCATTTCGTTGACCAGCGTGACTTCAGCACCAGCGAGATCCTTATTTGCCGGTAGCAAATCCATGCCAGGAATCGAAGTCTTGAGAATTACTTTTTCGATGTCGGCGTGCGAGTCCATGAGAACTTGGTAGACAGTTTCTTCCTGTCGCAATTCATGCGCATTTACTCCCAGCCCCACAGAAAGTGCTCCTTGTGGATCGAAATCCACGAGCAGGACGCGCCGTCCCAACTCGGCCAAACTTGCGCCCAGATTAATGGTGGTCGTGGTCTTTCCGACTCCACCTTTTTGGTTGACCACCGCGATTATGTGTGCCGGTCCATGGGTAATCAAAGAATTTGGGATCGGCCAACTTTTGGGGGTGCGTTTTAACAAGGTAGATGTAGTTGCTACATCATCATCAAATGTCGATTTAACGTTCAATCGAGAAACCTCTCTGCCGCTTTACGGCGGACTCTACGCAAAACCCAGTGGGTGGGCAAGTGCTGAGAAATCCTAATTACTAGCCCACTTACTTATTGGGATACTTGATGATTGTGAAGTACGGTTCGCAGGTGGAAATGACTCAGACGGACGCCAAAAATGAAGTGTCTAGTGGGTTTTCCGTACATTTAGATAATTTTGAGGGGCCTTTTGACCTACTGCTTAAATTAATTTCTCGGCACCGAATGGATATCACTGAAGTCGCGCTCAGTTCGGTAACTGATGAATTTATCTCTTTCATCCGTGCGCTCGAACTCACTGAGGATGGATGGGCGCTAGATCAAGCCACCGAATTTTTGGTTGTTGCCGCGACCTTACTCGATCTCAAAGCAGCCCGCTTGCTCCCAAGTGGGGAAGTAGAAGATGAGACTGATCTTGCTTTGCTCGAAGCGCGTGACCTACTTTTTGCGCGGTTGCTGCAATACCGAGCCTTCAAGGAGATCGCTTCCACCTTCCAAGATCGAATTATCGCCCAGGATAAGGCCTTCCCCAGAGTAGTTGCCCTCGATGCCACCCTCGCCGCGTTGCTCCCTGAGGTCCTTATAGGGGTTGGCGCGGAACGTTTTGCCGCTATTGCCGAACGTGTTTTGGCACCGAAGGTCACGCCGGCAGTGGCTCTAGAGCACCTGCATATGCCTCTGGTGAGCGTGGCAGAGGAGTCGCGCTGGGTTGTTGAGTCATTACGTAAAAATAGAACGATCAGTTTTCGTCACTTGGTTGCCGAAGCGCAGACGACGCTGGTCGTGGTCGCGCGGTTTCTTTCGTTGCTTGACCTTTATCGACAAGGCGCGCTGCGCTTCGACCAGGTAGTTGCGCTAGGAGAGTTACAGATTACGTGGACTGGCCCTGAAACCGGAGATATTGAAGCTGGAGATGAATTTGATATCCCTGTAACTGAAGGCGAAGACGAGACAGAAAGAGGCCTGCATGTCTAATCCAGCACTTGAACGTTTTATCGAAGCGATCTTAATGGTAGTCGATGAGCCAGTTAATGAAGTTACCTTGGCGCACGTCCTGGATCAACCGGTTGAGAATATCGTGCAAGCGATAGGTAATCTTCTCCCCACTTACGAAGATCGCGGCTTTGAACTTCGTCAGATCAATGGGGGATGGCGGTTTTATAGTAAGGCTGAGTTCGCACCAGCTGTGGAGAAATTCGTCCTAGATGGCCAACAATCGCGTTTAACACAAGCTGCGTTGGAAACTTTGGCAGTCATCGCTTATCGCCAACCTGTTTCACGAGCTCGCGTCTCGGCGATACGCGGCGTGAACGTTGAAGCAGTGATGAAGACCCTTGTTACGCGGGGGCTCGTTGAAGAAGCCGGCATTGAACCAGAGACGGGTGCTATTTTGTACGTCACAACTTCGTACTTTCTGGAACGTCTTGGGTTGAATTCCCTTTCAGATCTGCCCGCGCTGGCGCCATACCTTCCTGATCTCGATCGTCTGGATGAAGTTCTCGGATCTCTCATAGATTAAAACGCCGTCCATGACACGGTAGACTTCTCCTTTAGTTCACCTGGAGACACGAATGTCGTGTCGATTGTGGTGCACACGATAGGAAATCATGGCCGAGAAGCGACTCAATAAGGTCATTGCTGATGCCGGAATCACGAGCCGACGTGGAGCGGATGAGCTTATTGAAGCAGGTCGAGTAAGCGTTGATGGAGAGATTCAACGTAACTTTGGGGTGAAGATCGATCCCGATAAGTCTCATGTAATGGTAGATGGTGAGACAATAACTGCCAGTACGACTAAAACTTATCTTGCACTCAATAAACCAAGAGGTGTTGTGTCCACGATGTACGACCCAGAAGGGCGTCCGTCACTCTCGGACTTCATTTCACTTCGCACTGAGCGGCTCTTTCATGTTGGACGCCTCGACAAGGAGAGTGAAGGTCTAATTCTGCTCACAAATGATGGGGAGATGACCTTTCGAGCGACCCATCCCTCCTACGGTATGGAAAAAACCTATCTCATTGAATATGCCGGAATCCTGCCCCGAACTGCAGAGAATTCATTACGAAGAGGCGTGGAGCTAGAGGATGGCTTAGGTCGAGTTTTAGACTTTAAAGCCCTTTCTCCAACCTGGCTCGAAGTGACAATTCATGAGGGCCGCTATCACATTATTCGTCGCCTCATGGAGGCGGTCGGAGTGGATGTTTTGCGTTTGATCCGAACTCGATTTGGCCCAATTCTGTTAGGAGATGTACTGGCGGGACGATGGCGCGATCTTAACGAGGTCGAATTAATAAATCTACGTAAAGCTTTAAGTCTTTAACCTTAAAACACCTTATCTACATTAGGGTCTTGAAGGTTTTAGCGTTTTATCGACAATTCCATTTCATGGAATTGATATATCGACATAGGTTTGGGCAAATACGCTGAAATTATAATAATTTTGTGGTCTTATCGACATTAAGAGGATTGAACTTCGTCCGAGATAATCAAAGTAGATTTTAATAACTTAATGCTTTAGCGATATAAATATATATTTATAAAACACTAAGTAATCATCATTGTCTGGGGACCTCCGTACAGTAACCTTCGCCTATGAACGTACGAGCGATACGTGGTGCCATTCAAATCGATGAAAATTCTGTGTCGAGTATCCATTCCGGTGCGAAAGAACTGCTCTCAGAGTTGATGCGCGTGAATGAACTCTCCCTGGATTCGATTATTTCCGTGATCCTTACCGCGACTCCAGATCTGACGGCGGATTTCCCCGCTGTTGGGGCGCGTGAAATTGGATTCGGATCAATTCCTTTGCTCTGCGCCTCAGAAATAGATGTTCCGGGGGCGCTGCCGCGCGTAATTCGCGTGATGCTCCACTGCACAACCGAGAAAACTGCCCAAGAAGTAGCTCATGTTTACTTGCGGGGAGCAATCTCGCTCCGTCGGGATTTAGCGCAGTGAAATCTGTCCGAATCGTTGGTGCAGGTTTGATAGGGACCTCCATTGGACTAGGTCTAGCAGCACAGGGATACGCAATCCGAATGGTTGACGCGGATTCGAAAAGGGAGTTGTTGGCCCAAGACCTAGTAGGCAAACCAGAGGACAGTGCTGCGAGTGTGGTGGTTTTCGCACTGCCTACCTCATCTTTGTCTCTGGTCATGTCGCAAGAGTATGCAGCAAATCCCAATGCGATATTTATAGATGTTGGCAGCACTAAGACTAAACCTCAACGAGAAATTGAATCAATTTCAGGCTTATCCGCGCGTTTTTGCGGCACACATCCTATGGCTGGGCGGGAATTTGGGGGTCCCGAATCGGCGCGAGCAGACTTATTCGAGGGACGCGCCTGGATTTATACGCCGGGGGATGCGGTAGAAGAAGAGGTTGTCAACAGCGTCGTTTCGCTTATTGAGTCACTTGGTGCAATTCCAATCAGAATGGGAGTCGGTGATCACGATGCCGCGGTTGCCTTAATTTCACATCTACCTCAAATTTCGGCGAGCTTGCTCGCGAGCCAACTTATCGGTGCACCCGCCGAATGGTTGACCCTGGCTGGTCAAGGTCTTCGCGATTCCACTCGGATAGCAGCATCTGATCCGCAACTCTGGACGGAGATAATTAGCCTGAACCGAAGCCAAATTTTGCCTCTCCTGTGGCGTCTCAGGGAAGATCTAGATGGGCTGATTAGCAATTTAAATTTAAATCAATTTGTCGAGAAATCGTTAAAAAATGGAAATCTGGGAAGGGCATCCATCCCGGGCAAACACGGCGGCCGAAATAGAGATTACTTTTTTCTTCCCATTGTTATTGAAGATAAACCGGGGCAGCTCGCCTTGCTTTTTCAAGAGTGCGCGGATGCTGGGGTAAATATAGAAGACCTCTCCATTGAACATTCCCCCGGGCAATTCACTGGTTTGATCACATTGGCATTATCGGAAAAGGACAGCCTGAAACTGACCGATCACCTTGGCGCGCGCGGGTGGAAAGTTCATGGCCTCTAATCTGGTTAGAGTTTAGGCATGACGATTGTTGTGGCGATTGATGGACCTAGCGGAGCTGGCAAGTCCAGTACCGCACGGGCAGTCGCCACACGTGCAAAGTGGAACTACCTCGACACTGGCGCCCTCTATCGCGGTATCACCTGGCTAGCCCTTTCGGAAGGTATCTCTGATCCGCATAAATTGGTTGAGGCCCTTATTGATCATCCTTTGATTTTCACACCCGATCCAAAAAGTCCGACGCTCGTATGTGGGAATGTCGACATCACTGAAGCCATCCGGTCAACCGCGGTTACGGATATGGTGAGCGAGATCAGCGCACATGCCCCGGTTCGGCGGGCGCTATTTGATGTGCAGATTGGGATTATCAAAGATGCTCACAGCGGCATCGTCGTAGAGGGCCGCGACATTGGCACAATTGTTGCTCCAGATGCGCAACTAAAGATCTACCTAACCGCAGATCTTGAAGCGCGTGCTCTGCGCCGGGCGGCAGAATTAGACCAAGACCAGTTGCCAAGCTCAGAGCCAGAAGTCGCCGCTCAGATTGAAAAGCGCGATGAGCAAGATTCCACCCGCGATGTTTCACCACTTGCCATAGCTGAAGACGCAATCATGATTGATTCCACTGAACTATCCCTTGCGGAGACCTCCCAACGTATCTGGGAAATTCTCAAAGGTCGCCGGTTACTTGGGCTACCGATCGTGGCCTTGCTAGGACGTCCGAACGTCGGCAAATCAACACTTATCAATCGATTTCTTGGTCGCCGCGAGGCAATTGTTGAAGATACCCCAGGTGTGACTCGGGATCGCGTCACGTATGAGTGCGAGTGGAACGGAAAAGACTTTATTTTGATGGACACAGGTGGTTGGGAAGCTAAGCCTGACGGAATTTCGGTAGGCGTGAGCGCCGGAGCCGAATCGGCAATGCAAGAAGCTGACGTGCTGGCATTTGTGATCGATGCCCAGGTCGGAGCGCTGGATGAGGATGAAGTTCTGGTCCAGGAGTTACGCAAAATGAAGAAACCCATTGTGTTGATTGCGAATAAGGTCGATGGTCCGCGTGAAGAAGCGGATGCTCATGCGCTTTGGAATTTAGGTCTGGGTGAGCCGCAATTTGTTTCAGCTTTGCATGGATTAGGCAGTGGAGATTTGCTTGATCGCATTACCAAGGTGCTGCCTGAAATTGGCGCGGCGCAAAGTCAGGACGGTTTTCGGCGAGTTGCTCTCATTGGTCGCCCTAATGTTGGAAAATCGAGCTTGTTGAATATCTTGGCGGGTGCCAACCGTTCTTTAGTTGATGATGTCGCTGGAACTACCCGCGATCCGGTTGATGAGCTCATCACTTTAGGTGGGTCGATCTGGCGATTTATCGACACGGCTGGGATTCGAAAGCGAGCCAACCAGC
The DNA here is from genome assembly GCA_014377015.1 of Actinomycetota bacterium. Classification (GTDB taxonomy): domain Bacteria; phylum Actinomycetota; class Actinomycetes; order Nanopelagicales; family Nanopelagicaceae; genus QYPT01. The sequence continues at coordinate 14,264 of JACMQL010000012.1, read as the reverse complement.
AGAGCGGTACTGATTACTACGCCACGCTGCGCACCCAAGTTGCCTTAGAACGTGCCGAGGTCGCCGTGGTTGTGCTCGATGCATCGGTACCAATTTCCGAGCAAGATTTGCGAATTATCACGATGGTTGAAGAAGCCGGCAAGGCGCTAATCCTTGTCATGAATAAGTGGGACTTGGTCGATGAGGATCGCCAAATTACTTTGGATCGCGAGATTGATCGCCAGCTCAACCAGGTGGAGTGGGCGCAGCGCGTCAACTTGGCCGCAAAAACCGGTTGGCATCGAGATCGGCTGGCGCCGGCGCTTCGGACTGCCCTGACCAGTTGGGAGAGGCGAGTGCCGACTAGTCGCCTCAATTCCTTCCTCGGAACATTGATCGCGGCAACACCGCCGCCCGTGCGTGGAGGCAAGCAGCCGAAGATTTTGTACGCAACTCAAGCAAGTATTGCGCCACCGCGATTTGTTATTTTTACGACGGGGTTTCTGGAAGGTTCCTACCGCAGATTTATTGAAAGACGTCTGCGTGAGGAGTTCGGCTTTCCTGGAACTCCAGTCCAAGTGTCGGTGCGCGTGCGAGAGCGTGAGTAAGATTTTTATTCTGATGAAGGAGAAATCATTCACGGGGCGTAGCGCAGCTTGGTAGCGCACCAGGCTGGGGGTCTGGTTGTCGCAGGTTCAAATCCTGTCGCCCCGACATGAGCGGCATTCTTACAGTTCCGAATGGTCTTACGGCTCTTCGTGCGCTCGGCATTCCGCTTTTCATTTACTTAACTTTATCTCGTGGCGCCGACGGATACGCAGTAATAGTTCTCATAATCGGCGGGGCGACAGATTATTTTGATGGAAAAATTGCCCGCGCCTGGAATCAAGAGTCTCGTTTGGGCGAACTTTTAGATCCCGCGATCGATCGACTTTACATCGCGGCTACTTTGGTGGTCTTCTACATCAGAGACGTTGTGCCGGTCTGGTTGATCCTTCTCATTGTTGGCCGAGACATAGTTCTAGGAGTTATGACGCTTGCCATGCATCGACTCTCTATACCGCCCTTTAAGGTCACGTATTTGGGCAAAGCCGCAACATTCAATTTGCTCTACGCATTTCCGCTCTTGCTCCTGGCTCATTCTGAATCTCAAGGCTCGGTAATCGCATACATTTTCGGCTGGAGTTTTGCGGTGTGGGGGATAGGACTCTATTTAGCGACAGGTGCCGATTATTTTAAATGTGGATGGCGTTTAATCCGCAGAAAGAAGTAGGCTGACGGCTAGGAATGGCAATTAGAAAAAACGATAATTATAGAGCTTTGGAGGAATCCGTGTCAGAGGTACCGCTAACGTTGAAATACACAAAAGAACACGAATGGGTTGCGGCCACAGAGTCGGCAACGAAGATCCGAATGGGGATTACCGATTTCGCGCAAGGGGCTTTGGGTGACATCGTCTATGTGCAACTTCCAAATGTCGGAGACCTCGTTGTTGAAGGAACTGTTTGCGGTGAAATTGAATCGACTAAGAGCGTTTCCGAATTGTATGCACCCGTATCAGGAAAGGTGCTTTCTGTAAATGCCGCGTTAGCAGCTAATCCGGAGATTCTCAATTCAGATCCTTATGGCGCGGGCTGGATTGCAGACGTCGAAGTTTCCGGTGAATGCATTGGCTTAATCTCTGCGCAGGAGTATGTGCAACTTACGGCTTGACCTTCCCGACTTGAATCTCTAATGTCAGCCTCAAGTTGATGTTGAGTCAGGGAGGTCGGCATGGAAATGAAGAAGCCAGAGACCGAGCCCACCACCACAATTCATTTAGGTGTTCGTGCTGTTGTTGGAAATTCAGAGGAAACATTGCTTGCCCAGAGTTTGGTTTTGCTTTCTGAAGAAGAACGAGAAGTAGTTTCACATTTAGCGGCTCAGGATGCGATGTTGATTGTTCATCGCGGTCCAAGTAAAGGCTCTCGCTTTCTTCTTTCGGGCAGTGAAAACAAAACTAGATTGGGTCGTGCTCCTGAAAGTGAGATTTTTCTCGATGATGTAACCGTTTCGCGAAAGCACGCGGCGGTCTTCTCAGAAGCTAATAAGTTTGTAGTGAGAGATTTGGGGAGCCTGAACGGAACATATGTAAATGGCGATCCCCGTGTTGAAGCAGTATTGAAATCTGGCGATGAAATACAAATTGGTAAGTTTCATATGATCTTCTTTGGAGGAAATGAATGAGCGTTCCGGCCCGTGCCTATCTGAGTATCGGGGAAGTCCTGAGCAAACTGCGTTCAGATTTCCCAGATATCACGATTTCCAAGATTCGTTTTTTGGAGTCTGAGGGACTCATTGATCCGCAACGCACACCGTCGGGCTATCGTAAATTTACTAATACTGATCTCGAACGATTACGTTATGTACTGCTCGCCCAGCGGGATCAGTATCTGCCGCTACGTGTAATCAAAGAAAATTTGGAGGCGCTTGACAGAGGACTTCAGCCTGCAAAAAGTCCTGGATCCGGTCCATCGCCACGTCTTGCCACTATTGACGGTGAATTGGCGCCGGCGAATTTTGCAGAAAACAGCGATATGCGCTTGTCGCGGGATGAACTCATCAAGGCCAGCGGGGTAACCGAAGAGCAGTTAGTAGAATTGGAATCCTATGGATTAATCGCCCCGCGGGGACGACACTACGACGGAGATGCCCTTTCCATCGCGGTGGCCGTCACCGAGATGGCGGGGTTTGGCATCGAACCGCGACACCTGCGCTCTTTCAAATCCGCTGCGGACCGCGAAATTGGTTTGATCGAACAGGTGATTACTCCGCTCGTCCGTCAGAAAAATTCTGAAGCTAAAGCCAGAGCGGAGGAAGTACAACGCGAAATTGCAGCGCTTTCAGTTCGGTTGCACGCCGCACTAGTAAGAAATGGATTGCACCGAATCCGGTAAATCCAAGCAGGTAATTGCAATCAAAGTTGGCGGGTTTTCTACACAATCTCAAGTGAGGAAAAGGAGGGTGATGATTCCAGTCGAAGTAGTAGGCGTGCGGGTTGAAATGCCCTCCAATCAACCAATTGTTTTACTCAAAGAGGTCGAAGGAGTTCGTTTTTTGCCGATTTGGGTAGGGGCCGTTGAAGCCACGGCGATCGCTTTTGCGCAACAAGGCGTCGAGCCACCGCGACCACTTACTCATGATTTGATGAAAGATATTCTGGATCTTGTTGGGGGCACACTGGAATCAGTGGAATTAACTGAGTTGAAGGATGGCGTTTTTTACGCCAATTTGAATCTGAAAAATGCAACAGGGCATCCTCTCGTGCTTTCCGCCCGTCCTTCAGACGCGATCGCTTTAGCGTTGCGGACGAACAGTCCGATTGGGGCCACCCAGAGATTACTCGAGGAAGCCGGAATCGAGATTCCAGCCGAAGACAGCTCTCAAGCTAATGAAGAGGTTGAGAGATTTCGCGAGTTTTTGGACAATATCAGCCCGGAAGATTTCGAAGGCTAAGGCGATGTTGACGCGCCGGGCGGCCCTGATCTTGCGCCTGCATGCCTCTTTCCTTTTCTTTCTGGCCATAGTTCTCCTAATACGCCCCGGCACGGTTCTCCAGTTCATGGGTGTTGAGTCGCAATCTATTACTCCTGACCTGAGTTGGAGTCTGCGTTTTGCTGGCTCGCTTCTTCTTTTACCCGCACTTCTCGCGCCACTGACCGCGGCTTTTGCCGGAGAACGAGGACTACGCCAAGCAGGAGCTGGGATGGCCGTAATATCCCTGTGTATTGGCGTTGTAACAGCGTTGGCGCCGATAGGGCTCACAGCAGGCAAAATTCTGATGGCTCTTATCTGGTTGGTCTTCGCCGTTCTTTATCTTTACGCACTTCGTGGGCGGGGCAGAAACCGTTAACCTCTACTTGAGGTATTGATCGTGTCGTTGATTGATAACCAATCTCGCCACTCGTAGAGTTGTAGACCTTCCCGCAGAAACGAGTCATCCAGTGACGGATCAAACTTTCAGTGAAATAGGCTACCGAGGCGCAACTGCATGCTCAGCAGCGGGGATTACTTACCGCCAATTGGATTACTGGGCTCGAACCGGACTCGTAGAACCAAGTGTGCGAACGGCGATGGGATCGGGAACTCAACGTCTCTACGGTTTCAAGGACATCTTGGTTCTAAAGATAGTTAAGCGTCTGCTGGATGCTGGTGTATCGCTGCAAAATATTCGCACCGCCGTAGATTACTTGCGCAACAGGGGAGTCACGGAGTTGGAGAGTATGACCCTCATGAGCGACGGCGCTTCTATTTACGAATGTTCAAGTCCAGACGAGATTATCGACCTACTCCAGGGCGGGCAAGGCGTGTTTGGAATCGCGGTAGGAAAAGTGTGGAGTGAAGTTGAAGGATCATTGGCATCGCTCCCAGGAGAAATAAACGGAGCGATTGTTAGTGGCGAAGGTAACGACGAACTCTCACTGCGTCGCAGTCGCAAAGGAGCTTGACCCGCCTTATTCTCAGACGTGGCTCATCTAAACTAGCCAACTAGATGAATTGAGGGATCATGGATTTTGCGCAAGATGCTTTCGAGAGCAGGCATATCGGACCCTCTCGCGAACAAGAATCCCTCATGCTTGCCGAGCTCGGCTACTCCTCGCTTACTAAATTTATCGCGGATGTTGTGCCGCGCAATATTGCGATGGGCGAAAGACTTGCCAGTTTGCTTCCGCCTCCCGCTACCGAACAAGAGGTGATTGAAGAGCTGCGCGCTTTTGCCGAAGAGAACTGCGTATTTACCTCGCTCATCGGAACTGGCTATTACGGCACTATTACACCACCGGTTATCTTGCGCAACGTCATGGAAAATCCCGCCTGGTACACCGCATACACTCCCTATCAACCCGAAATTTCCCAAGGTCGGCTCGAAGCATTGTTCGCCTTTCAAACTCTTATCTGTGACATGACCTCATTGCCAGTTGCTAATGCATCGATGTTGGATGAAGCCACGGCCGCAGCTGAGGCTATGACACTCGCGCATCGCGTATTCAAAGGTGAAGATACTGCGTTATTTCTCGTGGATAAGAATTTGCATCCGCAGACTCTTGCCGTGATCGCAACGCGCGCTAAACCACTGGGGATTGAATTGCAGCTTTTTGATCCAGTTCTAGATCTGCCGACAAAAGAATTCTTTGGCGCAATCGTTCAATATCCTGATACGTATGGTCATATTTCTGATTTCACATCCATCACTGCAGCCGTACATGCGCGCGAGGCGCTCATGATCGTTGCGTGTGATCTGCTTGCGTTGACAGTGTTGCGTGCGCCGGGGGAGTGGGGCGCTGATGTTTGCGTCGGCTCCGCGCAGAGATTTGGCGTTCCAATGGGATTCGGCGGACCGCATGCAGGCTTCATGTCGGTGCGCAACGGTCTCGAGCGTTCCATGCCGGGTCGTTTAGTTGGACAGAGTGTGGATTCGGAGGGGCATCCCGCCTTACGGCTCGCGTTGCAAACACGCGAACAACATATTCGACGAGATAAAGCAACCAGCAATATTTGTACAGCGCAGGTTCTACTGGCGGTTATGAGTGCGTTTTATGCAATGTGGCATGGTCCACAAGGTTTGACCGCTATAGCCAACCGAGTCCATTCGCAAACCAGCCGACTTGCTGAAGGATTACGAAGTCAGGGTTATGAACTTGGCAATGAAAATTTCTTCGATACCTTAACCGTGAAAGTTGCCGACGCGGATGCAATAATTTCGGCAGCCCGCACATCTGAAATAAATTTTCGCTACATCGATTCAACGCATATTGGAATTTCATTAGACGAAACGGTGACGCAAAGGATTCTTGATTCACTAGCGACTGTTTTTGGAATTGTAATACCTGAGCAGGCTGCGAGCGTTATACCGCAGGCTTTGCTACGAACCTCTGAGTTTCTCACGCATCCAATTTTTAACACGAATCATTCTGAAACAGCGATGATGCGGTACTTGCGAACACTCTCGGATCGCGATCTTGCCCTAGATCGCACTATGATTCCACTTGGTTCGTGCACGATGAAACTAAATGCTGTGACAGAGATGGAGTCTGTGACATGGCCAGAATTTTCTAGCTTGCACCCATTCGCGCCCATTTATCAAAGCAAGGGATCACGTTCTCTGATTTCTCAGCTTTCGGCATGGCTAGTTTCGATCACTGGTTATGATGCGGTTTCGCTGCAACCTAATGCGGGAAGCCAAGGTGAATTCGCAGGTTTGCTTGCCATTAGAAACTTCCACGACGCAAACGGTGATCATCATCGAAAAATCTGCCTGATTCCGTCGAGTGCACATGGCACGAATGCCGCGAGTGCCGTTATGGCGGGTATGAAAGTCGTGGTCGTTGAATGCGATGACAAGGGAAATGTTTCAATGACAGATTTGCAGGCGAAGATTCAAGAATATGCAGGTGTGCTTTCCGCTCTCATGGTCACTTACCCATCAACGCATGGTGTTTTCGAGACGGCGATCAGCGAGATTTGCGGTTTAGTTCACGATGCTGGGGGACAGGTATACGTCGATGGTGCCAATCTCAACGCGCTAGTTGGCTTAGCCCAGCCAGGCAAATTCGGTGCCGATGTTTCTCATCTCAATTTACATAAGACCTTCTGCATTCCGCACGGAGGTGGAGGTCCGGGCGTCGGTCCAGTTATTTCGAGAGCACATCTAGCGCCCTTTCTGCCCAATCATCCGCTCGATTCATCAGCTGGGCCAAGTACTGGTCCTGGCCCGGTCAGCGGGGCGCCCTTTGGATCGGCCAGCATTTTGCCTATCTCGTGGGCCTACATTCGACTTATGGGGGGAGAAGGGCTCACTCATGCCACCGAGGTAGCGATTCTGTCGGCAAACTACATCGCGCACCGACTCAACTCATACTTCCCCGTTTTGTACACCGGAGAGAAGGGTTTAGTCGCTCACGAATGCATCTTGGATTTGCGTGAAATCACCAAGGACACGGGGGTAACAGTGGATGACGTCGCGAAGCGGCTCATGGATTATGGTTTTCATGCTCCGACGATGAGCTTTCCGGTGCCAGGTACATTGATGGTGGAACCTACGGAAAGTGAAGATCTTCCAGAAATTGACCGTTTCATCGAGGCGATGATCGCCATTCATGGCGAGATCCAAGGCGTCACACAAGGGAGCTACACCAGCGAAAATTCACCTTTGCGCAACGCTCCACATACCGCCGAACAGATGGCGAGTACGCAATGGGATCATCCATATACGCGTGAAGTGGCGGCTTTTCCGCAAGGAAAAGGTTTAGATGTCCTAATAGGTCGCAAAGGCAAATATTGGCCAACTGTGGGACGCATTGATAGCGCATATGGAGATCGCAATCTAATTTGCGCTTGTCCGCCGATAGAGGAGTACATGTAGGCGGACCATTGAGTTACTTAACATAATGTAACTTATCGGCGTTACTTATCAATCAGGCGGAACGGCGGCTTCCTTGCTTCCTGCGCTTATGTGCGGCGGCGGTGCCTAAAAACAGCAGCAATATCAGCCCTGCTGCAATCAAACTTCCTTCGACGATCGAACCATGCCGGTCTGAAAATGATCTTTGGCTTAGCAAACCGATTTTTTGTGTGATGACGGCGGTCTGGTTTTGTTCGGTTTTTTGACTTACTTTTCCGAGCGGATCAATGAATGCTGATACACCCGTTGTTGAAATACTGAGAATAAACCTGCGATGTTCAATTGCCCGAATTCGGGTTATGTTGAGTTGTTGGGCACTTTGCGCACCCAGACCGAAGGTGGCGTTATTGGTCTGAACAACCATGAAGTTCGACCCTAAAGCCATATCTCGGCCTAAGGAATCGTCCAGAAGTTCGTAGCAAATTATTGGCGCAATTCTGGCTTGGCCGACGGTATGTAAGACTTTTTCTCTTCCCGATGAGAAATCAGCTACCGATGCAGCGTATGGCGAGACAATTTCGGCGATTGATCGCAAAGGGATGAACTCGCCGAATGGCGTCAGGTGCTGCTTCGCATAGCGCGTAATGGCGCCCTTTTGCGGACTCCAAAGTATGGATTCGTTGTATATCTTTCCTCCCAGATTGGTCACGGCACCGATGATTATGGGTGTCTTGTATTTTTCGGTTAAGGCGTTCAATTGACTGTAAATATCGATATTTGCAAATGGATCAACGTCAACCGAATTCTCCGGCCAAACGAGAACATCAGGGGTATCCAGGGTCTTGCTATTTGCTACTAGATAATTCTTACTTGCCACAAGATGTTTATTGAAAACAGCGGCAGCTCTGTCATTGAAATTTAGACCCATGCGCGGAACTCCGCCTTGCACGCCGCTTACCGAAAAATCAGCTTTCCAGAGGGGCGTCGGGGCAAGTAGCGTGGCATAAACAAGCACCGCAAGTACTCCACCAGAAATTCTCCCGACTACCCGAAACCGCTGCAAACCGCCTTCGCCTTTTATTAGGAAAAAAAGCGCGACCGAGATGCAGGCTACAAAAAATGAAAGCAATGGAACGCCGCCATAGCTAGCGAGTGCTGAAAATGGCGCACCTGCCTGGCTGAACCCGACTCTCCCCCACCCAAAACCACCGAAGGGAATATGAGCTGTGCCCCATTCCAGTGCAATCCAAATTGAAGGAAAGGCAAGAGTCAGCATCGGTTTTGCGGATGAGAAAGGAACAAGTGCAAGCGGAATCAAAAACGCGATTTGTAAAACTGTAAGAATAATCCACGGCAAGTTTCCTACATAGGTGTTACTCCACGAGAGTAATGGTGAGTAGAAGGCGCAACCGAATAAAGATATCAGGAGCAGTCTCATCCCCCTCGACTGATCATGAAGCAGATGAAGAAGAATTGTTAGTGCAAGTGGCGCGAAAAACCAGAGACTGATCGGCGCAAACGCCGCGTTGAGAATCAGTCCAGCAAAAAATGACGCCGCTATTGCCATTCAATTACCATTGAAGTGCTGCGATCAATCGATCGACACTGGCACCGAGTGCATATTCCTGTTGCAAATCTTTGATGAGATCAAAGTTCTTTGGTCTTTTTGGCAGACCAAGAGAAATCTGCGGAAGAGAAATATCCTTGGCACAACCCACTAACGTTGGTGCGAAGGCAAGGTAATCGCTCCCATCGATGATCTTTTTTGCTAGAGCACTCGGCAATGCGGGATGCCCACTGTGGGCTCCGGCCAGCGCCTCCTCAGCGCTAGAAAAATGATTGGCAATCAAGGCAGCGCCCTTTTCTCCGATTCCCTTGACTCCGGGAAGACCATCAGATGGATCGCCGCGAAAAGTTGCGAATAGGCCGTAGCGATCTCCCGGAATTGCATACTTTTGCGCTACCCATTTTCGATCAACAAGTTCGTGCTTCGACAATCCCTTTGCTAAATAGACAACTGCAACATTCTTTTCGTCATCAACTAGTTGGAACATGTCTCTATCGCCTGTCACAATACGAATGGGTCCAGGTTGTTGTTCAGAAAATGACGCAATAACATCATCTGCCTCGTAATCATCAACGCCGATCACGTTTATTCCAAAAGCTTCTATCAAGTCGAGCAAGATTGGAATTTGCGGTGCCAAGGTATCGGGCTCTTCTTCCGCGCCAGATTCATCAACCCGATTTGCCTTATAGGCCGGGAAGAGCTCTACCCTCCAGGTCGGCCTCCAATCGCCTTCTATGCATGCCACGATTCGATTTGGTCGATACATTCCGATTAAGCGCGCAGTCATATCCAGATATCCACGAATTGCATTCACAGGAGTGCCGTTTGGGGCAACAAGCGTGTCTGGCATTCCGTAATAGGCGCGATACCACAACGACGCGCTATCGAGGAGCATAAGGGTCATAGCGAGCCCGCCGTGTAAGCGACAACGCCGCGGTCAAGGCGCTTCATGGCATCTAAACAAATGTGTCGAAGAGATTCGCTGGCAACGGAAATCTGCTGCAAGAGGTCGATCAACTGCTTGGTCGATCGGACAAAGTCGCCTACCGACAATTCACTTCCCTTTAGTACGCTCTGCAAAGAATGTCCATTCGCCCACCGAAATGAAATCCAGCAGAAACCGAAGTCAGGTTCACGTTGCGTTTTAACTTCATGTTTATCTTCAATAATGCTTAATCTCCCCCACAATCGAGCAATTTCGCTGAGCGCGGTTTGCACATTACCAGTGGGAATTTTCGGAGCCAAGTTTTCGTGCGATCGCGACTCGAAGATCATTGATGAGACCACTGAAAGGAGTTCAGGAGCGGAGAGGTTATTCAATAATCCTTCTTTGATTGCTTCACTGAGCAACAAATCCGATTCGGTATAGATTTTCGCAAGGATCTGCCCTTGTTCTAGAGTCTTTTCACCTTCAATGTAATTGAGTTCAGATAACACATCGCAGACTCGGTCAAAAGTGCGGGCGATGACGTGAGTGCGGTTCTCAACGCGGGCGCGCAAACCATCATTCTCGCGTATTAACCGACCTGCACGATCGGCGACGCGCGCATGAATTTCTCTTTCGTCGCAACCGTGACATGGATGTGAGCGAAGACTCTTGCGGGCTTGCGCTAGATCCGCTTCCAGATGAGCTCGCTGCTTCTGATCAAATCCACGTTTTGCTTGTCTTCGCGAGAGCAAAACTTCCGTGTCCTTAATCTCTCTGCGGATTGCCGCATAGGCGCTGAAATTTCCAAGATGACATTGAACTGTCTTATCAAATTCAATAATCACTTGATCATTCTTCTTGACCTGTCTCATCAGGGAGACAACGGCTCTGTCGGCTTGAAATTGTGCAAACGAGGATTCGAGAGAGCCGCGGGCTCTTTCTCTGCCGAAACGAGAAATTAGATTTATCGCCATGTTGTAGGTCGGGGTAAAAGAGGAACGTAAAGGATAGGTTCTTGTGGATGCCAAACCGGCCGCGGTGGCGGAGTCCACGGTCGGGGACCATTGGATGACCGCATTTCCTTCGATATCAATCCCGCGCCGACCTGCTCGACCAGTGAGTTGGGTGTACTCCCCCGGCGTTATCGGAACATGAGCTTCCCCGTTCCATTTCACCAATTTCTCCAAGACCACCGTTCGGGCAGGCATATTGATCCCGAGCGCAAGTGTTTCCGTTGCGAAGACCGCTTTGATAAGGCCCTTTTGGAAAAGTTCCTCAACGCACGCTTTGAAGCTTGGCAACATTCCGGCATGGTGGGCGGCTATGCCTCGCTCAAGTGCGGCGAGCCACTCTCCGTATCCGAGGGTGTCGAGATCTTCTTCTGCAATGTGCTGGGTGTAGCGAACCGCGCTTTCATGAATCTCACGGCGCTCTTCAACGTTAGTCAGGCGAATCCCTGCGTTAAGACACTGCCGTACCGCGGAATCGCAGCCAACGCGAGAAAAAATAAAGGAAATTGCGGGAAGCATTCTTTCGCGCGCAAGTTTCTCCACGATCTCTGGACGACTAAGGCGATGTCCGCCGTCACTCCAATCTCTTTCACGCGATTTCGGCGAGCGGACTCGCCGCAGTAACTCTCTCTCTCGCCGCAAGATTTCGGGATTGACCACGCCTTGTCCGCTGAAAAGATCAATCAGACTGTTGTCGATAAGAATGTGTTGATACAAAGGAACTGGGCGATCTTCGCTGACGATAACCTCGGTTTCGCCCCGAATCTCCTGCAACCACTCGCCGAATTCTTCTGCGTTGGACACAGTCGCCGATAACGAAACCACCTGAACGCTCTCCATAAGGTGGATGAGGACTTCTTCCCATACCGCGCCACGGAATTTATCGGCTAAGTAGTGGACCTCATCCATCACCACATAACCCAAAGTTTGCAGAGTGTGCGAACCGGCGTACAACATGTTACGTAGAACCTCAGTTGTCATGACCAAAATTTGCGCTTCACCATTGATGCTTACATCTCCAGTTAGCAATCCAACGCTCTCATGCCCGAATCTCGCCACAAATTCTTGGTACTTCTGGTTGGAGAGCGCCTTAATCGGAGTCGTATAAAAACATTTACGGCCCGTCCGTATTGCTAAGAAGGCGGCAAACTCGCCAACAACTGTCTTGCCCGCCCCGGTCGGAGCCGCCACGAGAACTCCCTTTCCGGCTTCTACTCCCCGACACGCCTGTATCTGAAAATCGTCAAAGCCGAAGTCGAATAATTCAGTGAACTCACTGGTGAGAGGAAATTGATTCTTCTCTTGGAAGGATGCAAATTTCTCGGCCGGAGTAATCATTTGAACCACGTAAGCAAGGCGTCAGCGACGCATGTGGCGTGAGCAGGTAACGGCCCTACTCGCTCTCCATCGGCATAAGCAACTGCCGGCGCGTTAATGACAACTTGGCTACCTCTATGAATCTCTACGGCCGGATGAGTCACGTGCGTACCTGCGTAGACCTTTGGGAACACACGAAGAAACTCAAAGGTAGAAATAGGTTTGAGAATCATGATGTCGAAATTTCCATCATCTATGCGTGCACCTGGACACACCTTCATTCCACCGCCGTACGAAACGCCATTACCAACTGCGATCAACATTGCTTTCGTCGATCGCAGAACTCCGTCGATGGATATCTCATAGTGGTGCGGTTTGAAACCGAAAAGTTCAAGCAACATAGCAAGGTTATATTTCATCCGCCCCTTTGGCCAACTCATCGTGTTGGCTCTCTCATTCACGACAGAGTCGAAACCAGTGGACAAGATTGCGCCAAACCAGGACCCATTCACTAATCCAAGATCAATAGATTGAGGTGGCGAGGAAAGCACCACTTCTAATATTGATTCAACTTCATCCATCCCCCAACCTAAGGTTCGACAGAAGTCATTACCCGTGCCGGCAGGTATCACTGCCAGCGGAATTTTGGTTCGAGAAATCTCTTGGATTGCTAGGTTAACTAGTCCGTCTCCACCCACTGCAATGACACCTTTGCATCGGTTATTAGCCACGATCTCTTGCAAATATTTGCGCGTAAGTGCCGCCGTCGTACCCGAAGCGATCTCGAATTCAATTTCGTGAGATTTCAAATATTTCGTGACTCGTGTTCCCAGAAGCGCGCCTTTTCCGCGCCCCGCAATTGGATTGATAACGACCGCCCACATTAACTCTGCCCTTCGAGTAGAAGATCTCGTTTGGCGCGACGTCGATCAACGAGAAGAGCAATTCCTCCGGCGCCGAAATAGAAGCCGCAGAGCGGTAAGGCGAGCAACAACATCGTGATGGGATCACCCGTGGGCGTAAAGGCCGCGGTAAAGAGGGTGATGGAAAATATCCACGCCCGCCAATGACTCAAAATCGTTTTTCCCGATATGAACCCGATCAGGTTTAATGAAACTAAAAAGATGGGAAGTTCGAAGGCAAGTCCAAATAGCAAAATCATGCGCAGAACGAAATCTAGATAGTCATCAAAACGTACGAGGTTTGCCAATGACGAAGGGGTGAATCCGAATAGAACTTTGAGTGCTACCGGCAAAACCAGATAACCCAAGGTTGCACCCGCCGCGAAAAATGGCGTCGCACTCACCAGAAACAACACTGAGTTGCGTTTCTCCTTCTTGTGAAGCCCTGGAGCAATAAAGGCCCACAATTGATAGAGCCAAAGTGGAGCAGAAAGAATCAGTCCAGTAAGCAACGACACTTTGATCTGCAAATTCAGCGGTCCGAGCACTCCGCTGATGTAGAGGGCGCCGCAATGGCTGGCTTGTTCAGCTTGCGCTTTGGCCAAATCGCATACTGGCTTCGCCAGACGGGTGATGATTGGGTTGTAAAAATACCAACCGGCACATGCTCCTACCAGGATGATAATTGATGAGCGAACAACGCGACGCCGAAGTTCACGAAGGTGTTCTAGAAGCGGCATACGACCGCTGGTGGTGGCCGCCATATGGCTTACTTCTCCGCGCTACCCTCGCCGTCGGCCTTCTTCTCATCAGTGTTAATTTCTTTCAGTTCACTCTTGAAGATTCGCATAGATTTCGCGAGCGAACGAGCAGAATCTGGGAGTCGCTTAGCCCCGAAAAGCACAACCAGGACCAGAAGCAATATAAGAATGTGGCTCGGCTCGCGTAGGAACATGTCGGTACTCTCCCGTTTCGTGGTGGTGCGTGAATATATCCCACAACGCTACCTCAGAAAACTGGGACAGCGGCCCCAAAAGGCGCCCGAAGTTCTACCTAGCCTGCAACCTGGTATAGGCCTCCAAAGCCTGGCGAGATCGCTCCGAAATTTGATTCTTGACGGACTCGGGTTCGATGACCTGCGCCGCACCCCCCAGACTCATAACTTCCCGAACTATCCAGT
>JACMQL010000011.1 GCA_014377015.1 Actinomycetota bacterium | reverse complement strand
CCTGATTGGGGAACAACTCAATAACGATGTCACCTAAGGAGGTATGAAGGGTTGCTTGTGTTTGTTGTGTCATGTGGAGACTAGGGGAATCGAACCCCTAACCCCCGCCTTGCAAAGGCGGTGCTCTACCAATTGAGCTAAGTCCCCGTGGTTAACGGGAGTGGGCCTTGGAGGACTTGAACCTCCGACCTCTTCCTTATCAGGGAAGCGCTCTAACCAGGCTGAGCTAAAGGCCCGAAAACCTGCGTAAGGCTACAGGTAAGTTGGGGAACCCCCAAACCCGTTTATTTTCCCTATCTAACCCTATTTAGTTCTCTTTTTAGTTCTCTAGTTAGTTTTCTGGTTTGTTCTCTGGAACCTCGGGCTCTTGCGAGCTCTTAGTGACAGAGAGTACCTGAACTCCATCTGCCAAATTAACAAGCCTCACCCCCATCGAATCTCGTCCGGTCTGACGGACTTCGGTAGCGGGGGTGCGCATGACCGTCCCGGCCGATGTGATCGCCAAGACCTCATCTTCGTCCTTGATCACAAGGGCGCTGACCAATACGCCACGTGAGCCCTCGTCAATTTTTGCAGCTTTGATGCCAATTCCGCCGCGACCTTGCAGACGGTACTCCTCAAGCGGAGTTTTCTTGCCGTAACCACCGTCGGTGGCAGTGAAGACCAGAAGATTGACGTCTTGAGTGTTAATACGTGCCATCGTCAACAATTCATCACTCTCACGAAATTTCATTCCTATGACACCAGAAGTTGAGCGCCCCATCGGGCGAAGTGATACATCATCAACTTGGAATCTGGTTGCCATTCCTTTTCGAGAGACCAGCAAGATCTCGTCGTTTTCGTTAACTAGAGATGCGCTTACGACTTCATCCCCCTCTCGCAATGAGATTGCGATCAGCCCGCCCGCCCGCGAAGAGTCATACTCGCCGAGCGGAGTCTTTTTTACCAGACCTTTTCTTGTCGCTAGAACTAGGTAGGGCTCGACGTCATAACGTTTGATCGAGAGAACTTGGGCGATTACCTCATCGGGCTTGAAAGCCATCAAGTTCGCAACATGCTGACCGCGCGCATCTCTTCCAGCGTCAGGTAACTCGTGAACCTTGGCCCGATATACCCGACCTTTGTTTGTGAAGAAGAGCAACCAGTCATGTGTTGAGGCAACAAAGAAATGATCGACTACATCGTCTTGTTTAAGAGCTGCGCCTTTGACGCCCTTTCCGCCGCGTTTTTGCGATCGATACAAATCTGCCTTGGTACGTTTGGCGTATCCAGTGTGCGTAATTGTCACAACTGCATCTTGATCCGGAATCAAATCTTCTGCAGAGAAGTCGCCTTCACTTGCCACAATTTGACTTCGTCGTTCATCGCCATATTTAGCAACCAAGTCAACCAACTCAGTTTGCACGATTCCACGCTGCTTTTCCTCACTTGCGAGGATGGCCGTTAATTCAATAATGTCAGCCATCAGTGCGTCATATTCGTCGTTGATCTTTTGGCGCTCGAGGGCTGCAATGCGTCGCAGTTGCATATCCAAAATGGCATTAGCTTGAATTTCATCCACATCGAGCAACTTCATCAAACCCGTGCGAGCCTCCTCGGGAGTTGAACTGGCTCTGATGAGAGCGATTACTGCATCAAGTGCATCAAGTGCTTTTAAGTAACCGCGCAAAATATGGGCGCGGCGCTCCTTCTCTGTGAGACGGTATTTAGTACGTCTCACGATTACTTCAATTTGATGTTCTATGTAATAACGCACAAACTCATCGAGTCGTAGAGTGCGAGGGACTCCATCAACTAGAGCCAACATATTTGCCCCAAAAGTATCTTGCAGTTGGGTCTGCTTGTAGAGGTTATTCAAGACAACTTTAGGGATCGCATCATTTCGCAGGACAATTACTAGGCGTTGACCAAGGCGCTCGTTACCTTCGTCGCGAACATCGGCTATTCCCTTGATCTTTCCCTCTTTAACCAATTCCGCAATTTTAAGCGCGAGATTGTCGGGGTTCACTTGGTATGGAAGTTCGGTTACGACAAGGCAAGTACGCTTATTAATTTCTTCAACGCTCACAACGGCGCGCATCGTGATCGATCCACGACCCGTGCGGTAAGCGTCTTCGATTCCAGTGCGTCCTACAATCAGCGCGCGCGTTGGGAAATCTGGTCCTTTAACTATTTTTAATAGTTGAGCCAACAGTTCCTCTGGTTTTGCCTCTGGATGTGCCAAAGACCAAGCGACGCCTTCTGCAATCTCCCGCAGATTATGAGGAGGAATATTAGTGGCCATTCCAACCGCAATACCGGCGCTTCCGTTTACGAGCAGATTGGGAAAACGGCTCGGTAAGACATCTGGTTCTTGGGATCGGCCGTCGTAGTTCGGCGAAAAATTAACCGTATCTTCATCGATGTCGCGCATCATCTCCATAGCAATAGGAGATAAACGGGCTTCTGTATAACGCATCGCGGCAGCTGGGTCGTTTCCAGGAGAGCCGAAGTTTCCGTTGCCATCAACTAATGGATAGCGAAGCGACCATATTTGAGCCAGACGAACAACAGTGTCATAGATCGCGCCGTCGCCATGAGGGTGGTAATTACCCATGACATCTCCGACGATACGTGAAGATTTGTAGTACCCCTTGTCGGGACGATATCCGCCGTCGTACATCGCATAAAGAACTCGGCGGTGAACCGGCTTCAGACCGTCGCGAACATCTGGTAGAGCTCGACCAACGATTACGCTCATTGCATAGTCAAGATAGGAACGCGCCATCTCCACTTGGAGATCAACAATTTCGATTCGATCGAAATCTTTATTTAACTCGTCCATGTCAACCTATTCCACTGTCGTGTGCGCTTTGCCATATTATGAAAATTAAATATCTAAAAATCGAACATCTTTGGCATTTCTTTGAATGAAATTTCGACGTTGCTCAACATCTTCACCCATAAGAACCGAAAAGAGATCATCCGCTGCTGCGGCATCATTGAGCCCGACTTTTATTAAGACGCGATGTTGCGGATCCATTGTTGTATCCCACAACTCTTTAGCCGGCATTTCACCAAGACCCTTGAAGCGTTGAATTCCATCTTCCTTTGGAAGACGCTTTCCGGCGTCGATACCTGACTTGATGAAGCCGTCACGTTCGCGGTCAGAGAAGGCGTATTGAATCGGCTCTTTCCCGCCCCACTTCAACTTATAGAGCGGTGGCTGTGCCAGGTAAACATAACCTTGTTCGATCAGTGGTCGCATAAATCTGAAAAGAAGCGTGAGAAGAAGTGTGCGGATATGTTGACCATCGACGTCAGCGTCTGCCATCAAGATGATCTTGTGGTATCGGAGTTTGGCGATATTAAACTCATCATGCACACCAGTACCCAGAGCGGTGATAAGTGATTGAACCTCGTTATTTTGCAAGACCCGATCAATGCGAGACTTTTCAACATTAAGGATCTTTCCTCGAATTGGAAGTACTGCTTGATAGCGAGAATCTCGGCCGCCTTTTGTTGAACCACCGGCCGAATCTCCCTCAACAATATATAACTCGCACTTTTCAGGTTCAGTCCATTGGCAATCTGCAAGTTTTCCAGGCATACCACGGCCCTCAAGTAATCCTTTTCGATTACGGGAGAGATCACGAGCCTTTCGTGCTGCAACGCGCGCAGTCGCCGCATCAATACTTTTTCTAACAATGTCTTTTCCTTCACTTGGATTCTTTTCAAACCAAGTTGTGAGTTCTTCGTTGATCGCTTTCTGCGTGAAAGATTTTGCGTCAGTGTTTCCCAATTTTGTTTTGGTCTGTCCCTCAAACTGTGGGTCAGTGAGTTTCAAAGAGACTATCGCTGTTAATCCTTCACGAACATCATCACCAGTCAAACGATCTTCGCGCTTACGGATGAATCCCCACTCTTCGCCAAATTTATTCACGATCGAGGTTAGAGCAGTTCGGAATCCTTCTTCATGGGTTCCGCCTTCGTGAGTATTTACCGTGTTAGCAAAGGTGTAAACCGATTCAGAGAAGCCCGCGTTCCATTGCATGGCGATTTCCAGCGACATTTTACTTTTGGAATCCGCAGATGAAAAAGCGATGATAGAACGGTGTAACTCGCCGCGAGTTGAATTGAGATGCCTGACAAAGTCAGAAATTCCATCTTTGTATTGGTACTTAACATAAATAGGATCACCCTTATCGTCGACGTGGCCGACTCGTTCGTCCTTGAGCGTGATCGCTAATCCTGTATTTAGAAAAGCCATTTCGCGAAAACGCGTGGAAAGAGTTTCAAACGAAAAATCCGTAGTTTCAAAAATTTCTTTCGATGGCCAGAAACGAACTGCGGTTCCCGTCATAGTAGAAGGCGCACCTTTGAGAACTGGCTCGGACGGTACTCCGAGTTTGTATTCCTGCGACCAGAAAAAACCATCGCGTTGTACGACAACTGAAAGATCAGTGCTGAGAGCATTTACAACGGATATACCAACACCGTGAAGACCGCCGGAGACCGAGTAGCCGCCGTCGCCGAATTTTCCACCGGCATGCAGGACGGTCATGACAACTTCAAGAGCTGGCTTCTTCTCAATCGGGTGCATGTCGACCGGGATTCCACGACCGTCATCAACGACTAGAACGCTTCCGTCGGCCATTAAAGTCACATTGATTTCAGTGCAATACCCTGCCAAGGCTTCATCTACTGAGTTATGCACAACTTCGTAAACGAGGTGGTGCAGACCCCGCTCCCCGGTTGAGCCGATATACATTCCGGGACGCTTACGAACTGCCTCAAGTCCTTCAAGGACGGTGATTGAACTGGCGTCATAATTGCCTGATTTGACCGGCACGAGACTCCTTTAGCTTTCCTTGGATCGAGCGCTATCCCTTTTCCTGCTGGAAACGCCGGCGACTGCGAACTTTCACCGAAATAGCCAAAACGGTTCAGGTGACCTCCTAGGCGGAATATCCTAGAAAGTAGGCTCTCATCCTATCGTGAAAATTCAATCTATGTAGCGCAAATAAGCCACTGGTAGACCATATGGGACTAAAATCTAACGGGGTGAAGGTTCCTATCAGGAGGGAGTATGTATTGGGGCTCAACCGTATGTATCTCTTGGGCCGCGCGCTCCCCGAATTGTGCGTAAACCTTTCTTCCAAGATGGACCGTTGGGACCAATAATGGACAGGGATTCCACCAAAGCCCCTGGAGCGCTTTTTTGAATAGTCGCCAAAATATCTGGTGCGACCAACTTTAGTTGAGTGGCCCAGGCAGTTGAAGTGGTCTTGATAGTAAGAATCCCATCTAGAAGTGAGATGGGGGAGGCATGCTCAAAAATCTGTGGTCCTACTACTTGCTCCCAATTAGAGAACAGGGTTCCTTCGGCAATTCCAGTTCGCCACTCACGTTCATCAACTAACGCCGAGAGTAGGTCGCTCAGTAATTGCGGTTCTCCTGTTGGTGCCTGGCTATCGCGAACTGTTTTCTTACGAAACTTCTTTTCGGATTGGAAAGATCGAAAGAGATCCAAAGCGAGGTCTCTCTTAGCCATCACTTCCCTCTTTCTGTAACTCGCCCCGATTGAACATAGCGACGTTGTGTTTCAAGTCCGGCTGGAAGATCACTCTCCACCGCCGCAGTAATGATTGTTTGTTCTGCAACTTGTGTTGCCTTCATCAATTGTAATCGGCGAGAAGTATCCAGCTCGGCGAAAACATCATCCAAGATAAGTATCGGATTTGCACCTTCATTTTTCAATAGGTTGAACGCCCCTAAACGCAGAGATATTGCATAGGACCAAGACTCTCCATGACTTGCATAACCTTTCGCTTGAAAATCTCCAAGTTGCAAATGAAGATCGTCGCGATGTGGCCCGACAAGTGTTACTCCGCGTTCTATTTCTTGATATTGAACCTCTTGTAAACGCGCCAAGATGGCTTCCTTATTTTCTTCAAGGTTTGAATTAAGGTTAGGTGTTGAAGACTTATAAGAAATCTCAATATGCTTCACTTCGTTCAGATTCTTATAGCTTTGGGCCACCCAAGGATTTAGGGCGTTAATAAGATTAATTCGTTCTGTGGTTAGAGTCGCTCCGATTGCAATAAGTTGTTCATTCCAAGAAAGTAATGAACTTGAAGGAGACCGAGTTTTTAAGAGAGTGTTTCGTTGCCTAATCACCCGATCATAATCACTCATAACTCCAGCTAAACGAGGAGTACGAGTAATCAATAATTTATCTAGAAAATCGCGGCGAATCGTTGGGTCTCCCCGCACTAAATCTAAATCTTCGGGAGAAAAATAGATGGTTTGGCAGGCTCCTAAAATCTCACGTTGACTTCGTACTGCGTTCTGATTAAGTCGCGCACGATTTGCTTTCTGCGCATTAATCTCTAAATCCACTCGTAGGGTTCGTTGATCTTTTTCTATTTCGGCGCGGATTATCGCCTGTTGCGCACCTAAATTTATAAGTGGTTGGTTTATCGACACCCTATGAGAAGACAGGAATGACAAGTAGATAATTGCTTCAACTATATTAGTTTTGCCCGACCCGTTATCGCCAATAAAGGTGGTGACTCCTGGATGAAAATCTAGTTTTAATTCAGGATACGACCTGAAATTAGTGAGTTCTAGATGGGTAATCCGCATTCATTTAAGAGGCGTAACGCATCGGCATGAGAAGGTAGCGGTAATTTTCTACTACTTCCCCATCCTTTGCTAATTTTCCAGTGAAAATTGCTGGCTTATTTGATCCAGTGAATGAAATTTGTACATAAGGAGTTCCTACGGCTTGCAACCCGTCGGCAAGAAATACTGGGTTAAAGGCGATTGTGATTGGTTCTCCAATTAAATCAATTTCAATCGCTTCCGTTGCTTGCGCTTCTTCGCCGGCACCTGCTTCTAGTTCCAGTGTTGAATCTGAAAACTGAAGTCGTAGCGGGACTGTTTTATCCGTAACTAGCGCAACCCGTCGAACTGAATCAAGAAAAGTTGCTACTTCTACTACGGCTGTCGTTGAAATATCTTGAGGGAGTAAATGTTTGAATGGCGGGAAAGTGCCATCAAGTAGGCGAGAAGTCATGGATTTACCATCGCTGATAAATCCCGCTAAGCGTTCGTGTGAAGAAATTGAACTTAAAGAGATTGAAACTGCTTTAGAATTTACAAGTGACTTGGCGGCCTCCGCCAAAGTGCGAGCCCGAAGTAGTGCTGACGTTTCCAGATTTGGCTGAGTTGCTTGCCATTGAACTTCCCGCACCGCTAACCGGTATCTATCCGTAGCAGCCATTGTGATCGTGTCGTGATTAATCTCTACATGGATGCCTGTAAGAGTAGGAAGTGAATCATCTCTTCCTGCAGCCACAGCAACCTGCGCAACCGCGGTAGCAAAGACATCGCTTGCGATAATGCCAGTTGATTCTGGAAGCTCTGGCAGGTTTGGATATTCGTTAAGTGAAAGAGTAGGGAGTGTGAATTTCGCAGTTCCGGAAGTTACTAAAACTCTCGTGCCATCTAATTGAACAGTGACAGGTTTATTTGGAAGTGAGCGAGAAATTTCAGCGAGTAATTTTCCCGGGACAAGAACTTTGCCAGGTTGGCTGACATCGGCAGTGAAGTGCACTTTGCTAGATGTTTCCAAATCTGATCCTGAAAGAAACACTTCGTCAGCCTCCACATTAATAACAATCCCTAGCAGGGCAGTCATGATGGGACGGTTGGACAAACTTCTAGAAACCCAATTAACAGCATCAGCTAACGCGTGCTGTTCGACGGTAAATTTCACGTCGCACCTTTCGTACATAGTAGAAGCGCCCTACCCTCATATTGAGGGGCGCTTGCTTTACAGTCTTCCATTTATTCCTAAAAAGTTCTCCACCAGCAACCTTTATATAGATATAGATAGTCGTAGTATCCAGAGCATTTTTTGTGGGCAAACCGTAAAAAGCCTGCTACTCGCGGTGTTTCACTTTTCCTTCCTGTTGATAAACGCTGTGCGGTTGAGGATTACTAAGGAAAACTTTCTCAGTTAATACCCACACTGACGCCATTACTCAAAATCCGTACTCTTCACCCACAAAAACCAGCCGTTCATCCACTGTTATCCACAGTTCGTCCACAACCTGGGGGTAAACGGCATTAATTAGGACAATTAACTCAAATCACCCGTTCTTTGCATGCTGACGGATTCGGTTGGTTAGTTCTGTAACCTGATTGTAGATCGAACGCCGCTCAGCCATAAGTTGGCGGATTTTTCGATCGGCGTGCATCACAGTCGTGTGGTCGCGCCCACCGAATAATTGACCGATTTTAGGCAAGGAAAGTTCTGTGAGTTCACGACATAAATACATCGCGATTTGGCGCGCATTGACTAGGACTCTCGATCGAGAGGTGCCACAAAGATCATCCAAAGTGAGGCTGAAGTAGGCGGCGGTTTGAGCCATGATAGTTGCGCTAGTGATTTCTAATGATGACTCATTAGGTATGAGGTCCTTGAGAACGATCTCCGCGAGGGATAAATCAACCGATTGGCGGTTGAGGCTGGCAAAAGCAGTCACACGAATAAGCGCGCCTTCTAACTCACGGATATTGGTTGAGATTTTGCTCGCGATGTACTCCAAAACATCATCCGGGGCATTCAACTTATCTTGAGCTGCCTTTTTTCTTAGGATGGCAATACGCGTTTCGAGTTCAGGCGGTTGAATATCGGTAATCAATCCCCATTCAAAACGACTCCGGAGGCGATCTTCCAAAGTTGTTAGTTGCTTCGGGGGTCGATCACTCGAGATAACGATCTGCTTGTTGGCGTTGTATAAAGTGTTGAAGGTATGGAAGAACTCTTCTTGGGTGCGTTCTTTGTTCTCTAAAAATTGAATGTCATCAACTAGAAGCACGTCTAAATCTCTATACCGGCGTTGAAAAACGGAGGCTTTATCGTCTCGAATGGAGTTAATAAAATCGTTAGTGAATTCTTCACTTGAAACATATCGGACACGAACACCGCCATATAACTCTTTGGCATAGGCACCAATCGCGTGAAGTAAATGAGTTTTTCCCAAACCTGATTCGCCGTAAATAAAGAGTGGGTTGTAAGCCTTAGCTGGCGCTTCAGCTACCGCTACAGCTGCCGCATGGGCGAAGCGGTTAGATGCTCC
This sequence comes from Actinomycetota bacterium, assembly GCA_014377015.1. GTDB lineage: Bacteria > Actinomycetota > Actinomycetes > Nanopelagicales > Nanopelagicaceae > QYPT01. The sequence continues at coordinate 158,552 of JACMQL010000011.1, read as the reverse complement.
AATAACGAAGGTTTCAAAAATGTAGCGCGGGTTGAGTTGAGATACCTCAGTGCTTTTTGTCGCCACCTGATCTGAGCGGCCAGTCCCGGATTTCGGAACGATGGTCTCTATTTCCACTTGTGGAGGAGGGGGACTAGAAAGTTCGAGTCCCTCATCAACTGTGACAGCAATATTGGTCTTCTCGCCTAATTCGCGGGAGAGCACTTCACTCACAATGGCTCGTAATCGAGTTTCCAACACATCTTTAGCAAAGGAATTTGGGGCGGCCACGAGCAGGTTAGTGACCCCATTTCCCTTCAGGAGGCCAAGGGGCTTCGTCAGGGAGAGAAATGCACGATGATGCGGGGTGTCGATCTCAACATCTGAGATAACGCGGGACCAGAGTTCTGTGAGGTCGTTTTCAATAAGCGCCATACCACACCCTCTCAAAAGTTATCCACAAAGTTATCCACATCCTGTGGTCTAAACTCTAGGTTGAGCCTTCTTAGTGGCTGAGCCTGTGGACGATGTTGGAAAAGTAGAGGCAAAGGAGCAGAAAAGCAAGTAGTTATCCACAAGAACTTATATTTCCGATCGATTTAACTGCCTCCCCTTGAGATTGACTTCAGTTTGACCCTTTTATCCCCAGACCTCTACCGTTACCTCCTCATTCTCATTAATTGATTTTTTATAGATTTTCAAGGAGTTCTCATGACCAAGCGCACTTTCCAGCCGAACGTACGTCGGCGAGCCAAAAAGCATGGCTTCCGCGCCCGTATGGCCACTCGAGCAGGTCGTGCTGTTCTTGCAGCTCGCCGGGCTAAGGGTCGCGCTCGTCTCTCAGCGTAATAAGAGACAGTGCTTCCGCGCCACGCTCGCTTAATTTCACCAAGTGATTTTGCCCGTACAACTAAAAGTGGTCTTCGCCTAATAAGCAAATCCTTGGTGCTCTACTTATATTCCACCAAAGAAGTTGCGCCTGCGCGTTTCGGATTAATCATTGGCAAATCTGTCGGCGGCTCTGTTGTGCGCCATCGAGTTGCTCGCAAAATCAGACATAGTTTGCGTGATCATATGTCGGCATTTCCTAGTGGTTCACTTGTCGTGGTTCGGGCCCTTCCGAATTCGTCCAAGGCGGATCTTCATACAGAAATGAATGTAACAATTAAAAAATTACTAGAGAAATCGGCGATATCTCAATGAAGGCGCTGCTTGTTGGATTCATAAAAATGTATCAAAAATGGATCTCACCTATGTTTCCACCACGGTGTAAGTACTACCCATCATGTTCTTCATACGCGGCCACGGCAATTTCTACACATGGAGTAAAAGGTGTCTTTATGGCCGTGTGGCGATTGCTTCGTTGCAACCCTTGGTCATATGGCGGCGTCGATTATGTTCCAAATTCGAATTCTGCATCTCGATTGCAGACCCCAGTAAGCACTCTAGTAAGTAAAGGCGAAACTCAATGAGTTCAATCCTAAACCCCTTATATATCGCTGTTTCTTGGGTCATTATGTCAATCCACAAATTGGTGTCGCCGATCTTTTCGCCAACAAGTGGCACCTCATGGGCTCTTTCAATCATCGGCCTTGTAATTCTGATACGTATTCTTTTAATTCCGTTGTTTGTAAAACAAATCAAAAGCCAACGGGCACTGACTGCGCTACAACCGCATTTGAAGGCGATTCAAGCCAAACATAAAGACGACCGTCAGAAGCAGTCGGAAGAAATGATGAAGTTATACAAAGAACACAAGACAAATCCTTTGGCGTCATGTTTTCCCATCCTTGCGCAAGCCCCGATCTTTTTTGCATTGTTCACAGTGCTCAATGGAATCGGAAAGAATCCTCCAGTTCCGCACGGCGTTCTAACACAAGCTGATGTTGCGAATGCAGCGCAAGCGAAAATCTTTGGTGCACCGATTTCAGAAACTTTCCTTGGCACCACCAATACCACTGTGAAGATAGTTACAGTGATATTGATCGCCTTCATGTCTATTACAACCTTCACCACACAGCGACAGTTGATGGTTAAGGGAATGCCGAAGATGGACTCAAGCAACAACATGATGTTGCAACAGCAAAAAATTATGTTGTACGCATTTCCTGTGATCTTTGCGATCTCTGGTGTTAATTTTCCTATCGGAGTTTTGATCTACTGGTCGACAACAAATCTCTGGACATGGGGTCAGCAGTATTACGTCATTAAACGCAATCCGACTCCGGGCTCTCCAGCATTCCTAGAGTTGCAAGCAAAGCGAGCCCAGAAGGCTGGAACGCCATTGCCGCAGGAGAGTGCGCCGGAAGAGCAGACCCCTGCGCCGGAAGTTAAGGGCCAACGCCAGCAACCAAACAAGAAGAAGAATAAGAAAAAGAAGTAACCCTAACATTTCCGACAAATACTATTAAAACAGTCAAACCCTACAAATACGACAAATCCGTCGAAAGGGTATAAGGAGTACAACATGAGCGATCTAAATAAAGCAGAAGAGACGACAGAGAATGTCCGCGAAGGAGGTTCAATTTCCCTGCTTGCTAAACTTGAGGAAGAGGGGGATATTGCTGCCGATTACCTCGAGGGTTTGCTTGATATCACTGACCTTGATGGGGATATCGATATTGATGTAGAGAATGATCGAGCCTCTCTGGCTGTGGTGGGCGGCAAATTGCACCACCTTGTGGGTCCCAATGGCGAAGTTCTAGATGCGATTCAGGAACTGACGCGCCTAGCTGTGCAGACCTCGACAGGGGATCGAAGTCGTTTAATGCTCGATATTGACGGTTTTCGTGCTGGACGTAAGGCGGAACTGCGCAAACTCGCTCAAGAGAGCGCCGACGAGGTCACTTCAACGAATGCCTCTCTTAAGTTGGCACCGATGAACGCTTTTGAAAGAAAGATTATTCACGACACAATTCAAGACCTTGGTCTAACTAGTGAATCTGAGGGTGAAGACCCAGAGCGTTGTGTCATTATTTTCCCGGCCGAGTAGGAAGCTGAACAATTACCTCGTCCGAAGCCCATGTTTCACGTGAAACCCTTATTGAGCGTTACTTCCCCAATAAAGGTGCAGAGATCCATCGCTATGCAGATTTTTTAGCCGATCAAGGAGCGTTACGGGGTCTTATTGGACCGCGTGAAGGAGAGCGCATCTGGGAACGGCACATCTTCAACTCGCTCCCGGTTATTTCTTTAATCCCACAAGGGGCGGAAGTGATTGATATCGGTTCTGGCGCTGGCTTGCCAGGAATTCCAATCGCGCTCGCCCGCCCAGATATTCAGATGACCCTCATTGAACCCCTCCAACGCCGGGTTGACTTTCTAACTGAAGCAGTCGAGGGGCTAGGGATAGTTGTCCTCCGAGGACGCGCCGAGGATTTCAAGATTAAAGCCGATGTTGTGACGGCGCGGGCGGTGGCACCGCTGGATAAATTGAAGAAAATGAGTTGGCATTTGCTCAAGAAGGGGGGCCAACTCCTGGCAATCAAAGGGGAGAGCGCTGCTGTTGAAGCCGCAGGTGTGGTTCAGGCGGAACTTCATGAAATTTATCTCGCAGGCCTGACCATTGGGCGGGTTATTTCCCTCAAAAAAAGTGCTTGACTAATCCCTGTGAATGATTCACGTGAAACATCAACGCCGACTCAAAGCGCGCCGAGTCCCGCTAGTCCGGCTAGTCGCGCGGTCGTGGGAGTGCGACGTTTAAAAGAGCCTTTTGAAAAGCCGACGCAGACTCGGATTTTTTCCGTCTCTAACCAAAAAGGTGGCGTCGGAAAGACCACCACGACTGTAAATATTGCGGCAGCCCTTGCTATGGGTGGTTTACGGACGCTGGTAATTGATTTAGATCCACAAGGCAATGCAAGTACCGCGCTGGGTGTTCCACACTTAGCCAATAACGGAATTTATGAAGTTCTCATGGGAACCGCAACCATTGATTCAGTGGTGCAAAAGGTGGCCGGATTTCCTCACCTTGAATGCATTTCCTCAAATACCGCTCTTGCACAGGCGGAGATCAATCTAGTTTCCATTGTCGCTCGAGAACTTCGACTAAAAGAGGCAATAGCGGAGTTAACTCAGTCGAGGGCTGCCCAAGATTTGGCTTATGACTACATCTTGATTGACTGCCCTCCTAGTTTGGGACTCCTTACGGTTAATGCGTTGGCTGCTGCTCGGGAACTGTTAATTCCAATTCAGTGTGAATATTACGCGCTCGAGGGTTTAACCCAATTGCTTGAGACATATTCAGTAGTCAAGAAGCGCCTCAATCCAGATCTCAAACTCTCAACGATTGTTCTAACAATGTTCGATGGGCGAACTCGTTTAGCCAATGATGTGGCGGACAGTGTGCGTTCGCATTTTCCGCACGAACTCATAGATATCCCTGTTCCGCGCGCAGTGAGGATTTCTGAAGCTCCTTCATACGGTCAGACGGTTATGACATACGACCCAATGTCTCCAGGTGCGCTGGCGTATATGCAGATTGCTAAGGAAATTGCTGATCGCGGCAAAGGATTCAATTCAAATGTCGTGAATATCAATTATAAAAAAGGGGAAAGCGCATGAGTGCAAAAAGAGGTGGTCTCGGAACAAATCTGGATGCATTGATACCCGCTTCACTCACGGTCTTCGGTTATGAAGTTGCGCAACAAAATGAAGTGGCAATCGATTCAATCTCTCCCAACCCAAAACAACCCAGGACATTCTTTGATGAAGAGGCGCTGCGCGAGTTAACTGAGTCCATTAAAGAAGTCGGGTTGTTGCAACCACCTGTTGTTCGGGAAGTTGCGAATGGACGCTACGAGCTCATCATGGGTGAGCGCCGTTTCCGCGCCGCTAAGGCTGCAGGTCTTACACATATTCCTGTGATCATCCGGCAGACCAATGACAATGAATTACTTCGTGAAGCGTTGATTGAGAATATTCACCGCAGCCAATTAAATCCTTTGGAGGAAGGAGCTGCGTACTCACAACTTCTTAATGATTTCAACTGCACTCATGAAGAATTGGCAAATCGAATAGGTAAATCGCGACCTCATTTAACAAACACAATTCGATTGTTGAATCTTCCTGCCTCAGTCCAACGAAAAGTCGCGACGGGAGTGATTTCTGCTGGTCATGCACGAGCTCTGCTTGCGTTACTTAACGAGAGAGATATTGAAGAGTTGGCCAATCGAATCGTTGCGGAAGGATTGAGTGTTAGAGCAACTGAGGAGATTGTCGTTACTGGTGTTTCACTAGAGAAGAAAAAGAGAAAAAACGTAAGTGGGCCGCGACATTTTGATGAATTATCTGATCATTTGTCGGATATTTTTGACACTCGAGTAAGTGTTCAATCAGGAAAATCAAAAGGAAAGATAGTTATTGAATTTTCTGGAGAGTCGGATCTCGCGAGAATTTCTGCAATATTAGAGAAGTAGTCTCTTTATTAAGAGAGTTCAGAAGGTGTACTTCTACGAGCAATTTCTTGCTTCACTACTCCTGCTAAAGCTTTTACACCTTCACGGATTCTTTCCGGAGTTGGATGGCAGTATGACAATCGCATAGCCCACGAGCCAAATCCGTCGGCATAAAAAGCAGTGCCAGGTACGTATGCCACCTTGGCAACAATTGCCTTAGGCATCATCAATTTTGTATCGATTTCTGGCGGCAAATTAACCCAGACGTAAAAACCTCCACCAGGTTTTGTCCACGTTGCGGACGCGGGAAAGTGCTGTTCCAAAGATTCGAGCATGGCATCTCTACGAACTTTATACAGTTCGCAGAATGAGGCAATCTGATCGCGCCAAGGTTGATCGGCAAGATAGTTAGAGATTGTCAGTTGCGTAAAATTCGATGGGCAGAGAATGGACGACTCGCTAGCGATAACAATCTTCTCTTTCAGTGATGGAGGAACGAGAGCCCAACCGACTCGTAGACCAGCCGCAATAGTTTTAGAGAATGAACCGAGGTAGATAACATTTTCCGAATCTTCAGCACGCATCGCATTGGGTGAAGGTTTGTCGAATCCCAATAGGCCGTACGGGTTGTCTTCAACAACAAAGATTTCTTCACTCCGACAAATCTCCAATATCTCAGAGCGTCGATCTGCTGGGAGTAGAACCCCTGTCGGATTTTGGTAATTAGGAATCAAATACAAAAACTTAATCTTTCGACCAGCGGCTCGCACACTTGTTATCGCTTGACGAAGGGCTTCAGGGATCATTCCTTGATCGTCCATGGCCACATGAACTACTTGAGCCTCATATTGACGAAAAGTTCCTAGAGCTCCTACATAGGAGGGAGCCTCAACCAAGACAACATCACCCGGGTCGATAAATATTCTTGAAATTAAATCAAGGGCTTGTTGCGATCCAGTTGTGACAATCACGTCGTCTGGGTTGGCGCGAATTCCTTCGAGAGCCATCACCTCGCAAATTTGCTCACGCAATTTCGGGTGGCCTTGTCCGCTGCCGTATTGAAGTGCTTCTGCGCCGTTTGTAAGAATCAGTTTCTCGACAACGGAGGCCATCATCTCCATTGGCAGGGCCGACAGGTTGGGCATTCCTCCAGCTAGAGAAACAATCTCTGGACGAGATGCGACGGCAAAGAGCGAGCGAATTTCGCTAGCTTGCATACCCGCCGCTCGTGAAGCAAACCGTTTCTCAAGATGCTGAGGGTCACCTGTTTGATAGCGCGAAGATAGTGACGACATTCAGTAAGTCTCCCACAATTCGCGAGTGAGACGCTCGCCTGATTCTCGGTGGGAAAGGTCGGTCGAATTACCGTCGCAATCCGGCTTTTCGAAGATCAGATATATGGAGAGTACCCGTTTTTGCATCATCTTCAGATGCAAGATAAAGCCGTTGTATAGCAATCACGACGGCCTCTGCAACCACATCTCGAAACTCAGGTCGCCCCAACCTTTCAGCATCACCAGGATTTGTGAGATACCCAAGATCAATCCTCACTGTTGGCGACTTTGTCAGTCGAAGAAGATCCCATGTCTTGGGATGGGATCGGCAATTCAAAAGATCGGTTCTTGCGCTGATTTCTCGCTGGACAAGGGAGGCGAATCGCTCACCTACTACGGAATGAATTCCATGGGCTTGGCTTCCGTAGTAATACGTGGCAACGCCATGAGCTAGTTCATTTGGATATTCATCCACATGAAAGGAGACGATTAAGTCGGCGCTGTTTTCATTAGCAAAGGCTATGCGCTCCACTTCGGATGGAACGCTGGACGTTCCACGAGTAAGAAAAACGCTTACCCCGAGTGCGAGAAGACGTCCTTCCAACCTTTGCGCCACATCAAAAACAATCTCGGACTCTTCGACTCCATTAGCGCAAATTCCATGGGAGTCGTCGCCACAACTAGGGTCGAGGACGATAATTTTATTAGCTAATGAAGGTCCGCTATTTCGGCGCACTGCAATGTCTCTCAATATAGAAGGCACCCCGCCCGAAACAGTGCGAGTGAGGCGCATGAATGCGGTGATTGTCGCCGGCCCACACTTGCCATCAACCTTGACTCCGACAGACTTTTGAAATTCCTGCACCGCGTGTTCAGTGCGAAGCCCGAATACACCATCGACTCTTCCGCAGTCGAAACCCATTTCAGTCAAACGAGTTTGAAGTACAGCGACATCATCGCCTCGCATCTGTATAGATGGCACATAGATGAGAGAGCGCTCTCCCAATTTCCAGCGCGCCTCTTCGAGGGAGTTCAGTGTGGCTGAATTGATAGCGCCCGAAACTGTGAGACCGCGGGATTGTTGGAATTCGCGTACCGCGGTGACGACAGTTTTGTCGATGACGTTTGGATGGGAATTTAGGAGCCCTAAGCGATTAAGGATGCTTATCGCATGGTTTGCGACATCCCCGCCCGCGCCTTCTCCAAGTACGAACTCATCCATTGCAGTTACCTAAGTTTCCGCGGGTGGGTAGTAAAAGAACCAGCGAGTTAAATATACGCTTCGAGTTCTTTAAGCAATGCCGGCTTTGGTTTAGCTCCAATTATGGATTTCACTACTTCGCCGTTTACATAGACATTGAGGGTAGGAATCGAAGTAATTCCATACCTAATGGCGATGGCTGATTCCTCATCGGTATTTAATTTAACGACCGTGAGTTTGTCGCCGTGTTCTTTGGCGATTTCCTCAAGGATAGGAGCAACTGCTCGGCATGGTCCACACCACTCTGCCCAGAAATCGACAAGGACAGGCTTACTGCTCTTTAGAACAACCTCATCAAATGTTGAAGTCGTAACTGGTTGTGTTGCGCTCATGCTCTTTTTCCTTTCATATAAACCAACCCGTAACAATACTGGCAGGAAACTCTTATTCCGTAATCAGACACAACTCTCACTTATGGGCGAGAAAGCGCTCCGCATCTAAGGCGGCCTGGCAACCCGATCCGGCAGCGGTAATCGCCTGACGGTATGTATGGTCTACCAAGTCGCCACAGGCAAACACTCCTTTTAAGTTGGTTTGAGTCGAGCGGTCATCAACTTTTACATATCCATCAGAATCTAGATCCACTTGATTGATCACAAGTTCACTGCGCGGTGAATGACCGATTGCAACAAAAAGTCCTGTGAATGGATGCACTGATACTTCGCCAGTCTGTGTATTACGAACCTGCAAAGACTCAACTCTATCTTTTCCTAAAACATCAATTACTTCGTGATTCCACATCATTTCAATCTTGGGATTGGACAATGCTCTTTCAGCCATAATTTTCGAAGCTCGTAAAGAGTCACGTCGGTGAATTAGCACTACCTTCTTCGCAAACCGAGTTAAAAACATCGCTTCTTCTACTGCTGAATCTCCACCACCGACAACCGCAATCGTCTGATCGCGGAAAAAGAATCCATCACATGTTGCACACCATGACACTCCACGGCCAGAAAGACGTTTCTCATTTTCCAAACCAATTTCACGATAGGCCGAACCCATAGCCATGATTACAGCAGTGCTGCGGATGGTATTACCAGATCCATCTTTCAGAATCTTTATGTTGCCCGTCAGGTCCATCTCAATAATGTCATCTGTAACTAGAGTGGTCCCGAAGCGAACTGCCTGCTTTCGCATAGCATCCATTAAGTCAGGACCCATAATGCCGTCAGTAAACCCTGGAAAGTTCTCGACTTCGGTGGTATTCATCAAAGCTCCACCTGCTGTCACTGATCCCTCATACTGAAGTGGCGCCAATTGCGCTCGTGCGGCGTAAATCGCGGCGGTGTAACCGGCTGGACCGGAACCCACTATTACCAATTCATGGACAATTTCATCTGTAGTCATCGCTTCACCATAACCCGAGTTTAGTTTGGAATATTCCCTTTAGTTGCCGCCACCGACCGAAAGACATTATCGGTTGCGAATCTTAGGCAGCTGAGACTTGACCAAAGTCGTCATTTTAGTGATTTCACTAACCCCCATCATTTTCGCCACAATTACGTATCCGATGAATCCCAAGGTCATTACAACCAGGAGTTCGAGGGAGCGCAAAAATGTGGTGGCGTCGTTATCGGCCCACGAAAAGTACTCAGAAATAATGAACAGCGGGAGCATGGTAAGTATCGATGCAGTGAACAAACGCAGATGCTGCCCAGAAAATTCTCGAAAGGAGAGTTTTCCGGTGTGTTTACCCAATAACGCCAGAGTTATAAAGAGCCCAAGAATGTAGCTAATTGAAAAAGACGCACCGAGCCCGACAGTCACCCACTTGTAGTCAAGTAGAGCCAAAGAGAGATAAGAAAGTGCGACAGATACGATGTTGATAATCAAAATAGATACAACTTGAGTGCGTGTGTCCTCAAAGGCGTTGAAAGCGCGTACCAAAATTATGTTAATACTAAAGGCAACTAGCCCCACACCAAAAGCAGAAAGCACATTTCCAATATATACAGAATCTGATTTATCAATTCCGAAAAATAGAACTCGGGTTATAAGCGGGCCAAAAAAGAGAAAACCGACACCAGATGGAATAGTGAGAACGCCAACCATCTTGATGGTACGAACAATCTGGTCTCTGACTTCGCTGCGCTTATTTGTCAGAGCTAACTTCGAAAGATGCGGAAGCAGTGCAGTGATGATCGAGATTGTGACGATTGAATATGGAAGCATCATGATTAAGTAGGCGTTACCAAACGGAGTGAAGCCCACACCGGTTCTGATCCCCTCTGTTGCCGCTCGTACAGCGGCACTTGTTGAAACATTTACCGTAACGAGGAAGCCAAGTTGGGAGATGAGCACATATACAAGAGTCCACCCGGCCAATGAGAAAGATTTGCCGAGTCCCTTCAGTCCGAATTTGGGAGCTAGATGAATGCCGGTCCTGCGTACGACAGGAACGAGAATCAATGCCTGAACTACCAGACCAAGAGTTGTCCCCCATCCCAAGATTGCGGTTTGCGTTGACGTGATCGTTCCGGTTGTGAGTTGGGGGGAATAAATCAGCACGGCGGAAAATACGCCGATAACAAGGAGATTATTGAGGATCGGCGCCCACATTAAAGGGGCGAAAGATCCTTTGGCATTAGCCACTTGTCCCAACATGGTGGCAAGACCAAGAAAGAAAATTTGCGGAAGACAATAGCGAGTGAAAGCCACGGCTAACTGAAACTCATTTTCAAATCCAGCAGTAGAGAATTCCGGTGCATAGAGTCGGACGAGCGCGGGTGCAAGTATCACACCAATCAACACAAGTGCCAGAAGAATGACGCTAACGATTGTAATCAAACGAGAGGCGAATGCATGACCACCATCTTCATCATCGAAGGATCTAATCAATTGGGGAACAAATATCGCGGTGAGAGCACCCCCCACAAGTAAGTTGTATAAAATATTGGGCATTGTATTTGCAACGTTGTACGTGTCTGCGAGAAGAGCCGTACCCAATACAGCAACTGCCAAAATATTGCGGATAAAACCCGTGATACGTGAAAAAATCGTTCCAATTGCCATTACTCCCGAGGCACGAAAGAGTTCGGCGGGTTTCATTTTCTACTTCTTCTAACTCTGCGCACAATTTGGGTTAGTGCAGCCAGTAGTAGAAGAGCTCCAGCAGAAGTTGTAAACCACGCGACGGCGGGGCTGATAACCGAGAGATTGAGATCTAACATCGCGGATTCAAGCAACAAAGTTCCACGCGAGTTTGCGAACTGTGCGAGGACTGCCGTTGTTCCCGAGGCAATTACCGTCACAGGAACGGAAAGTTGCAATTTAGCACCAGCAGGTATGGAAATAGCTTGCATTGATTCCACTTGAATACGGGAGTTCAAGGCAGTTAATTGCAGGGAGATTTTCACTGGTGCTGAGAAATCGTTTACTAGCGTGACTGGGACTTTCTCGTGAGTTGAAGACAACCGATATTTTCCTGGAAAGATTCGCAGTTTGTGGTTTTGAAGTGCAATCGAAACATCCGCATTTTGGGAAAAGAATTGTTGCTGTTCTGCGGTGATGTCAGACGCGATCAACAGCGCGAGGCGCGATCGAAGAGCATCTAGTTCAGATACTGGAACAACTGTGCGCAGAAGCGAAATTGCTTTTCGGTTTAAAAGGTAGGAATCAATGGTTTCCTTATTGATTTTTGGACGCTTCATGGTCCACACAGCAGTCGGGTCGTTGATCACCGGCCTTTCTAAAAATTTTTGCAAGCGGGATTTACTGGACTGGTAGTAGAATTTTAATTCAGTAGGAGCAAGTCTCTTCGCCGTTGCTTTATCTGGATGTCCGTACGGAATAGCGATTACTCGATCAGATTTCGTCACGCTCTTAAGTTTGTTAAGCCATTCTTGCGCGCTAACTTCCTCTTCTGCGAGCGTTTTAACATCTTCTATTAAAGCGGCGTCAATCAGCCATATTCGCGGCTTCTTAAGTGGCGTGAAGACCATTCTGCCTAGACGCCCGCCGGGCTGTAGTGATGGGAGTAAATCTAAACCTAGCGATACCCCAAGCAAATCTCTGTGGGCTGTATCAAAAAGAATGATTTTCTTACTGGAAACTTCAGCAGCCGAAGATGTCGAACCGGTAAAGACCATGCCAAGTGAAGCAATCAATAACGCGCTGGCGAGCGCAACAATTCGAGTTTTCACAGGTCCAAATTTCCATAGCGGGCAATCAATTTCTTTTCGTCGGGATATGCCAACCGCTCAATAATTTCTGGCAACGGAAACCAAGCGACTTCATCTACCTCGCTCACTTGTGGTGCCAAAAGTCCGCCGGTTTCAGTGAATAGATAGTGGTGCACAGTCTTATGAATTCGCTTGCCACCTGCCATAAACCAAAAATCGATGACTCCGAGTGCGCGAGTGATCTCACTCTCAATCCCCGTCTCCTCCATCACTTCACGCAATGCCGCCTCTTCAGGGGATTCACCCAATTCAATGTGACCCTTGGGTAGCGACCAGAGCAATCTGGCCCTAGTGGCATCTTTCTGATCGATACGTCCAATAAGAAGTCCGCGAGATCCGGAGTAATCAATAACTAATCCCCCAGCGCTGACTTCATCAACTCGTTTGGCGTAGCCAAACTGTCCATCGGACCTAGATTTGGGATGCGCGGAAGATTTCAGAGACTTCTTCTCGACCAGCTTTTCCGACGAAGGGCTGGCTGGGCTCTCAGTGGTGGTTGTCTCGTGAAGTTGGGGGGAGCGATGGGGTGGACGCCTGCGGCGCCGCTTCTTTTTCGTACCTTCGCTGCCCGCACCAGGTGCAGGGGTCATAAAGCAAGGGTACTGCTCTAGCCTTACCTATTGTGAATAGTGCCTTAGATGCCGCAGGGGAATTAGCGATCCGATCTCTGATCTTACGAGCGCCGTTGGCCAGTTCGTTAGCCGACGTCTTTAAAGCGGCGGGATTTCGATTGGCTCTTGTGGGCGGTCCAGTGCGAGATGCAATTTTAGGACGTCTCGGCAATGACCTTGATTTCACAACAGATGCGCCGCCAGAAACGAGCAAAAAAATCTTGAGCCGTTGGGCTGAAAATGTTTGGGATACCGGCATCGCATTCGGAACCGTTGCGGGCAGACGTGGCGATACGACAGTAGAAGTCACCACTTATCGCAGCGACGAGTACACGACTGATAGCCGAAAGCCGGGCGTGACGTACGGGGAATCACTTGAAGTGGATCTCTCTCGCCGGGACTTCACAGTTAATGCGATGGCGTTGGAGTTAACAAAAGGCGCACCTGAATTCATAGATCCTTTCAATGGCCTACATGACTTATCGCAGAAATTATTGCGAACCCCAGGCGGCGCGGAGACGTCTTTCTCGGACGACCCCTTGCGGATGATGCGGGCGGCACGTTTTGCCAGCCAACTCGATTTCACTGTGGCCGATGATGTGCTTCACGCGATGAAGGAGATGGCGGGAAGGCTGAGCATCATCTCCCATGAACGTATTCGCGACGAATTCACAAAGATTCTAATGTCGCACAATCCACGTATCGGAATAACTATGTTGGTTGACACAGGATTAGCCGATTTTGTGGTTTCAGAAATTCCAAAGCTTCGTCTTGAAATAGATGAGCATCATCATCACAAGGATGTTTACGAACACTCGCTTACAGTTCTTGAACAAGCGATTGTGCAGGAGGGGCGTTTAGGTGGTCCAAATTTAGTTCTGCGACTTGCTGCGTTGCTGCATGACATTGGGAAGCCAAAGACACGTGCGCATATTCCAGGGGGAGGGGTGAGCTTTCACCATCACGAAGTCGTTGGCGCTCGCCTATCTCGGGAACGTTTGAAGACTCTTCGATTTGATGGAGACACCATCGATGAAGTCTCCACGCTTATCGCACTTCACTTGCGCTTCCACGGTTATGGCGACGGCGAATGGACGGATTCTGCTGTCCGCAGATATGTTCGCGATGCTGGTGCGCTGCTTATTCATTTACATATCCTTACACGAGCTGATTGCACAACTCGCAATAGAAGAAGAGCTGACGCGTTAGCCGCTACCTATCAAAGCCTGGAAGACCGCATTGAGTTGTTGATGGAGGAAGAGGAGTTATCCAAGATCCGTCCAGATTTAGACGGAGGTCAAGTAATGGAGATTTTAAATCTTCGACCTTCAGCTGCCGTAGGACAGGCTCTGGATTTCTTGCTTGAATTGAGACTCGAAAACGGTCCCCTGGGTGAAGTTCGAGCAAAAGAGGAATTGCTGAAATGGTGGAGTACTAAGTAATAGCCTTAAATTTTTTAGGCCGCAGCAAGCCGAGATATGCAATGACGTATACAAAGGAAATCGCCAGCGGAACTGTAATGGATTTGCCCGAAGCAGGAAGTATCAAAGCTGCGCACAGCGCTCCTGAAACGATTGCTCCGTTGACAACTACGTCGTACACGGCAAATACGCGACCCCTGTGGTAATCGTCAATCTTGGATTGCACCAGGGCATCATTTGTCACTTTAAGACTTTGACCGCAAAGACTGGTAAAAAAACCTGCTACATATAAAGAAATGGGTTGAATTGTGAGAACGAGAAACAGGGGAGGTATTGCACTTCCAAGCATCATCATTCTCATCCAACCGTGCCGACCAAATCGGTTTACCCCCACAGGCGCGACGAGTGCTCCACACATGATCCCCAGGCCCGCAATTATCAGTGCGATAGCCAGTCCAGAAAGACCGTCCTCTGGTCGATCAGCAGAATGAAAAGTGTTTCGCTCAAGGAGCAATGCAATGAGAAGTAGTGAAGTTATTCCACCGCGCTGAACTGCCGTTGCCATGATTCCGCGGGCAGCATCCTTGTGCCGAGCGAGAAATTCAAAACCCTCTCTCATCTCGATAACACTTTGCATGAAACTTGCAGATTTGGTTTCGTGATCTAGCGGACCAATTTCCTTCTTCTTTAGTCGAAGAACCATCAAAGCGGCGAGAACGTATCCGACGGATGCGAACAAAATTATCAAAGCGTCCGAGTGATTTGCGTTATCGAGGGATTCGGAGACTTTACGAATTCCAAAACCAAGTCCACCGCCGAGAACAACGAGTATCGAACCACCCGTCACTGCTGCGGCGTTGGCGGTTATCAGGTTATCCTGATTGATCATTAGGGGAAGCCCGGCTGAAAGTCCGGCAAGAATAAGACGATTGATTCCAAATGCTGCAAGTACAAAGATTGTAAGTTCTAACCCAGTCTTACCGTTAGCAACTAAGATGGCGATGATAAACAAGTCGACAGCGCGCAGAATGTTTGCGTAGAAGAGGGCTCTTTGCCGTGAGATACGGTCCAGCACAGTGCCGACAAATGGGCCGATCAGCGAGTAAGGCAGCAAAACGACCGCGAAGGCAGTAGCTGCACTGAGGGCGCTGGCTTGGCGTTCAGGAGAGAAGAGAACAAAAGATGCGAGCGCGCTTTGAAATATTCCATCCGTGGTCTGTCCAGTCCAGCGCGCGACAAAAAGCCTTGAGAGCCGGGGGTGTTTCAATAATCCCAGGAAACTCAAAGTTTGCATACCCACAAGCGTAGTTTCTTTGCGACCCGTAGTCTCGTTATTCTCTACGCTATGAAATCGAAGAGAGCCTTTGTGGATTACACATTGGACAAGAGGGCAACCCTGGCGGCTCTCTTCCGCGGAAAAGTTGATGCATGTGATGCCGACCCGTATCTTCTCAAGGCGGCTAAATTCCACGGCACGAGGGCTGATCGAAAGTGCCCAGTCTGTAAGAAAAGCTCACTTTTTGAATTGCGGTATACCTTCGGAGACCAACTTGGCCAATACTCGGGCAGAATCAAATCTGATGACGAGTTAGTTGAGATGGAGAACGAGTTTGGAGAATTCCGCGTCTATGTTGTCGAGGTCTGTCGCGAATGCTCATGGAACCACCTATCCGCGTCATTCATACTGGGTGACGGGCAGACGCGAAAACCGCCTCGTCGTCAACGCACATTAGAAGATGAAGATTGGGTAAGGCGGTAACCTTCACAAGTGGTACGTAAAATTCTCTTCCGATCCGCCATCTTTTTGGGCGGTTTTGCCTTCATTGCGGGGGCCTCTGTTTTCGCCTACGCCTATTTCACGGTCTCGATTCCTGATCCAAATTCTTTCGTCAACAGTCAGGCGACCATCATTCAATACTCGAATGGAGTAGAAATTGGGCGACTCGGCGCTCAAAACCGCACAATTGTTCCACTTGCCAAAATCCCTCTCAATGTAAGGCGAGCTGCTCTTTCAGCTGAAGACAGAAATTTCTATTCTGGGAAAGCCTTCAGCATCACTGGTATTGCACGTGCAGCTTTAAATAATTTGCGCGGTGGCGCAGTTCAAGGCGGTTCAACGATAACTCAGCAATACGCTAAAACCGCATTTCTTACTCCTGAAAGAAGTATCACGCGCAAGATAAAAGAGTTAATCATCTCGATCAAACTGGAATCACAATTATCCAAAGATCAAATCTTGGAAAATTATCTGAACACGATTTATTTTGGTCGAGGTTCATACGGAGTTGAAACGGCGTCGCAACAATATTTTAATCGTGGGGTTGCGGATTTAACTCTCTCGCAAGCTGCCGTAATTGCCAGCATCCTGCGTTCACCTGGTTATTACGATCCCGCTTATTCTGCGGATAATCTCAAGCGGCTTAAATCCAGGTTTGCGTATGTAATAAATGGCATGGTCGAAGCTAATTGGATCACCCAAGAAGAGGCAGCCGCCGCCAAGTTTCCTGAGATTCGAACACCGGCAACCTCTGGAACCCTTTCAGGTCCCAAGGGCTACATCATGGCCGCCGCCCAAAAAGAATTGAACAGCCTTGGCTTTTCGGATGCGCAATTGCTTGTTGGTGGATTGACAGTTAGAACTACTTTAAATCAGCGGTCGCAACAAGCAGCAGTCGATGCAGTTGATAAGAAGGGTCCTAAGAACGCGCAGGCCAATTTACATATCGGCTTGATAGCAATTCGTCCCGGAACTGGCGCGATTGTCGCGATGTATGGCGGCAAGGATTATTTGGTACGTCAATTGAATGATGCAACGCAATCCATTGCCCTCGCCGGTTCAACATTCAAACCTTTTGCTTTGGTCGCTGCCTTAGAAGCTGGAATCCCTCTCAGCTCAATGTGGAACGGTTCTTCTCCTCAGATTTTTGACGACCTAGGTAAGCCTTACCCTGTTTCAAATTACGGAAACGAACAATGGGGCCAAACCAATCTTCTTAAGGCAACGGCTCACTCTGTTAACACCATCTATGTCCCACTCGGTATAAAAGTAGGCCCAGACAGGGTTGTTGATGTTGCGCGGCGGGCAGGCATCCCCGCCAGTGTCGAAATGGTGGCGACACCGTCGGTCACTTTAGGTGTGGCAAGTCCGCGGGTAATTGACGTTGCCGCTGCCTACGCAACATTCGCCGCGCGCGGAATTTATGCAAAGCCATTCTTAATCGACCAAGTCCAAGGTTCTAACAGAGGTGTGCTTTACCAAGCTCGTCCGCAAGGACAAGAAGTCTTCTCTAAGAATGTGATGGCTGATTTGAGCTATGCGCTGCAAGAAGTTGTACGCAGCGGAACTGCGACCTCTGGTACTGCCGGACTTGGCCGGCCGGCCGCTGGCAAGACCGGCACGAGTGAGCAAAATGCTTCAGCCTGGTTTAGTGGTTACACACCACAACTCGCAGCGTCAGTTGCTTTTTTCAGGGATAACGCATCGCAGACTTTGAATGGAATCGGTGGGCTTACCTCGGTGACTGGTGGCACTTTTCCAGCGCGAGTCTGGACAGCCTTTATGAAGGCTGCACTAATTGGTCAACCTAAATTGGCATTCCCAAAACCAATCTACATTGGTGGCAAGGATCCAATTGAAATGACTCCACCCACCATCGTGAAGAAACCAAAACCAAAACCAAAACCAAAACCATCGCCAACTTTGACAGTAATTCCTTCGCCCACGGACATGTCCCCTACCCCAGTCTCGGAGTCACCATCGCCAACAACGACATTATCTCCTACTCCAAGTGTCACCCCGTAATATTTTGATCCCCCATATTTTATCGAAGTCGATTTCGCGACCCCTTTCACGAGTCGCGCCGGCGGCACTCATGCTGATTGTTCTGGCAACACTTTCTTGCGTGTTGTCGTTCGCGAAATTTGATCACTGTCGGAATACGAATTGGAAATCGCCCGATTCGTATGTTCACGCTTGCTACTCGGATATCCCAGTCCTATTAATAGATCGTGGTTTGAATTCGCATCAATGGGCATACAGCGCGGGAAAGGAGGCTGTGGAGTACCCGGTTCTCACCGGGGCGGTTATGTGGGCAACAACCTGGATTACGATCTTGGACAAAAATTCTCTTCGTAATTATTTTGATGTGAATATTTTCTTCATTTCCATTTTGTTCATCATCTCAGTTCTGCTGGTCTGGCGAATGCGCCCTCAATTTGCGCATCTGCTCGCCCTCTCACCCGCCGTCATCGCCTCTCTCTATATTAATTGGGATATGTGGGGCATCGTGACGATGCTTTTAGCGGTTTTGTTTTTCGACCAGAGGCGATATTCGATTAGTGCAATATTGTTGGGCGTATCCATAGCAACAAAATTCTTTCCCGTACTCCTTCTTTTGCCAATCGCTGTGATTTTCTGGCGGATGGCTTCCCGAAAGTTACTTTTCAAATATGTCGCGACAGTGACAGGTGTTTGGTTGGCAATTAATCTGCCCGTGATTCTTACAACCCCGACCGGGTGGTGGCGTTTTTACAGTTTGAACTTGGATCGTCAATCCGACTGGGGATCCCTATGGCACGCGCTCTCAATACTTGGACTGAATTTTGGAAATCTAAATAATCTTTCGCTTATCGCGTTATTACTTCTGTTGAGCGTTCTCGTGCTGCTAGTTCTTGAGATGTCCTATACGCCTACATTGGCGGAGGTCAGTTTTATATTCATGGCAGCAGCCTTGTGTATCGGCAAGGTCTACTCTCCCCAGTACATCCTCTGGTTGGCCCCCTTGGGGATTATCGCGATGCGCAAAAAGAGCCAACTGGGCGCATTCTGGATCTGGCAGGCCGGGGAGGCCATCTATCATGTGGCAATCTGGCAACACCTCGCCCAGATCCAAGGCGCTACATTCGGACTTCCAGCGCAGGGATATGCCCTGGCCACGCTCACTCGTATCCTGACAACCGTGGTTTTTATCGTAGTTTTGCTTCGCAGCGCCCTGGTGAAATCACGGGCTGAGCGTGAAAATCAAGCACCTGCGCGCCCTCGATTAGCGGATTTTCTATTCGGTACCGCCTCAAGTTACCCTTAGCCTTCCTCGTTCGCCGTGCCATTGGTTGGTTCGGAGGATGTGGAGCACTAACCCTCCTGTCACGGAAATACCGTGGCCGCTTTAGTCCAGAGGAGGTCGGGTTAACGCATGCGTCACTATGAATTAATGGTCATCCTTGATCCAGAACTAGAAGAACGCACAGTCTCTCCAAGTCTTGAGACTTATCTGAAAATCATTAAGGAAAGCGGGGGCCGCGTCGACAAACTCGACGTTTGGGGCAAGCGCAGAATGTCCTTTGAAATCCAAAAGAAGTCTGAAGGTATTTACGCTGTCATAGACATGCACTGCGAACCAGCTGCTATTAAAGAGTTGGATCGTCAACTTAATTTAAACGAAGCTGTTCTGCGCACAAAAGTTATACGGCCCGAATAACTCAATAGTTATTAAGTCAATAATTTCGGTTCCAAGAACACCCGAGAAAAGAGAAGAATATGGCAGCAGGAGATACAAATATCACGATGATCGGCAATCTTGTCGATGATCCAGAGTTGAGATTCACTCCATCTGGTTTTGCCGTTGCAAATTTCACCGTGGCCTCTACCCCTCGAACTTTCGATCGGAAGACAAACGAATGGAAGGACGGCGACACACTCTTTCTACGTTGTTCACTTTGGCGTGAAGCAGCAGAAAATGTTGCGGAAACTTTATCTAAAGGAACGCGCGTTATTCTCTCGGGCCGCTTGAAACAGCGTTCGTATGAAACCAAAGAAGGCGAAAAGCGCACAATCTTTGAAGTAGAAGTCGATGAGGTCGGACCTTCCTTGCGCTATGCGACAGCGAAGATCACGAAGACAACTCGCCAAGGCGGAGCGCCAGGCGGATTCTCTGCGGGCTCCAGCGATACTTCACATGAAGATCCATGGGCTGCCGCTTCTTCTTCACCGGCCGGCGGTGGATGGGCAACCACCACCAACGACGAGCCACCGTTTTAATCTAACCGTCCACCATCCAATCCATTCCTGCGAGCAGCAGGGCACCCCGTAAAGGAGCACCACAATGGGAGCACGTAATAACCGAGCGCTGAAGGAGCCGAAGAATAAATCGGCAAAGGCAGCAGCGCTCAATAAGAAGTTTAAGAAGAAGCCTTGCAGTTTCTGCCGTGACAAGGTGAGTTATATCGATTACAAAGACATCACCACTCTACGTAAGTACATTTCTGATCGCGGCAAGATCCGCGCTCGACGAGTAACTGGGGCATGCACGCAGCATCAACGTTCAATTGCTACTGCAGTAAAGAACAGCAGAGAAGTTGCACTTCTCCCCTACACATCAACAGCGCGATAAGGGGTCTCAATAATGAAACTTATTCTGACTCGTGAGGTCTCAGGTTTGGGCCGTGCAGGTGATGTAGTAACTGTCAAGGATGGATTTGCTCGTAATTTTCTTCTCCCACGTGGAAATGCAATTGCATGGTCACTCGGTGGCGAGAAGCAGATTGAAAGCATTCGTCGCGCGCGCGCGTCTCGAGAGGTACGCGATCTTGATCATGCGAAAGAAATCAAGGCAACCCTTGAAGCCGCAACAATCGTCGTTACCGTGAAGGTCGGCACCGCAGGGCGTCTCTTCGGTTCGGTTACTGACAAGGATGTTGCAGTTGGAATTAAGGCAGCCACAGGTCTGGATGTTGATCGTCATGATGTCACCCTGGCGGGTCACATCAAAAAGACTGGTTCACACACAGCCAAAGTTTCACTTTCACATCATGTAGTTGCCGACATCTCAATCTCGGTCGTCGCTGCTGCTTAAAACAACTCAATCGTAGGACGGGTCTGCTGATCACAGCGGGCCCGTTCTATTTTTGCTGCACCTGATCAAGCATCGTTAAGAACATATCGCTGGAGAATTCTTTCTGCGCCAGCACGTATTTCTCCATACCCCATGACCAGAAATCAAAATCCAGATCAGATACTGAACTCTGGATGGAAGCCCAAAGTGTCCAACCGTACTTTGCGGCAAGGGCTAACAGCCAGGCTCGCGCAAATTTCTCTGGTCGCGTTGCCCCGTAGTAGGCGCTGACAAGTTCTGCTAAGCGATCAAGATCAAGAAATGATTCCGCCCAGATATTTCCTAACTCAAAGCAAGCATCGTTGTTACCGGAATACTCATAATCGATTATCCAGATCTTCTCTCCGTCATCAATGAAGTTACCTGGTAATAGATCGTTGTTGCACGGGACAGTACCTTCATCTAGAACGCTGAGTGCTCGCCGGATTTCCACCAGCTTTTCCGTGTAGCCGAGGTAGCCATGAGGAAGTCTGAAGCCTCGCTCTTGCACTATTTCTAAGTAGGATTTTTGGATCTCGAACATATCGAAATCCCTTGTGAAGCGCTGCGCGGAGTGCAGAACTCTGCAACTTTCGGCAATCCGCGACAGATTAAGTTCGACATCGCGAGCCGAGCACGTTTGACCTTCAATATATTTAATTACGAGAAGACCGCGCCCAGGCAGGTAATCAAGGACCTCTGGTGCAATTCCGATCGCCGCCGCTAATTTCGAATTCTGGTATTCCGATTCCCGATCAATTGACAGCAGGTAGGAAGAGTTGCTTGAGATGCGGGCAACTGTTTTTCCAAACTCATTCTCAATTAGGAGATTTTTGTTGGTGAGGCCGCCGGAAAGTTCGACAATGGCGGGCCGCGATTGCAAAATTCTCACGCCATCCAGGAGGGACCCGTATTTATGCTCTAACGAGGAGATGGAGTCGTTCATCGCTTCAGGATACATTTCAGACATGACGGCGTCTGTATTTCCAGATAAAGCAAAGATTGTAATTATCGGTGGAGGAGTCGGCGGCACATCCGTCGCGTATCACCTTGCCGAACTCGGTGAGAAAGACGTGCTCCTATTGGATCGCAGCGACCTGACCAGTGGATCAACATTTCATTCCGCCGGTTTAGTCGGTCAACTACGTGCCGATCCCACTCTTACAAAAATGAATATGCATTCGGTGGATCTTTATCGCACGTTAGAGGCTTCTGACACACCACCTGGATGGCGAGAGTGCGGAAGCATCAAGCTGGCCTCAACTCCAGAGCGTATGGAGGAGATTCGTCGACAGATTGGCTGGGCAAAGACTTTCGGACTGGACTTGCATGAAATATCACCAAGAGAGGCACAGGAATTATTTCCTCTTATAGATCTCGACGGAGTTGTAGGCGCTTGTTACATGGAGTCAGATGGACAAGTTGATCCATCACAGTTGGCCCACGCGCTCGCATCTGGTGCTCGTAAAGGCGGCGTGCGCATTTTCACTCACACACGAGTGCTGAGCATCGGCACCGAAAATGGACGAGTGGCATACGTACAGACAGATAAAGGAAAAATCGAATGTGAAGTGGTCGTTAACTGCGGCGGAATGTTTGCTCCTGAAATAGGAAGGATGGTGGGTGTACGAATTCCGATAGTCCCAATGAGTCATCAGTACTTGATCACCGAAAATTTCCTTCCACCAAATACACCTTTACTGCCATCATTGCGCGACCCAGATCTCCTCATATATTTCCGTCAAGAAGTAAGCGGACTTCTCATGGGTGGATACGAGCGTCGTTCTGCGGCGTGGAGCGCTGATTACGAGAACTTAGATCACATTCCCGCTGATTTCAACGGAAAATTATTGTCAGAGGATTGGGATCGTTTCGAAGAGATTGCGGAAAATTCGCAAATACGTGTACCAAAAATGGGCTCGATCGGTGTGAAAAATTTCATTAACGGTCCAGAGGGATTCACTCCAGATAATGAGTTCTGTCTCGGAGAAAGTTCCGTCGGTGGCTTCTATGTTGCGGCAGGATTTTGCGCACATGGCATTGCAGGAGCGGGAGGTATTGGCAAAGTTGTTGCTGAGTGGGTTGTTGCCGGTGAGCCGACAATGGATCTATGGCACATGGATATCCGTCGCTTCGGAGCTTCGTACACATCACCAAGATTTACATTAGAGAGGGTGACTGAAAATTATGAGGCTTACTACGACATTCACTACCCAGGTGAGGAGAGAAAAAGTGCACGCCCGCTAAAGAAATCTCCGGTGTACGACTGGCACCAGAGTGCGGGAGCACTCTTCGGAGAGAAGGCTGGTTGGGAGAGAGTAAATTATTATGCTCCTCACGCAAGCACTGATGAGTTTCAACCATACGGCTGGGCTGGAAAGAACTGGTCAAGTGCAGTCCGCGCTGAGCATTTGGCAACGCGCCAAACAGCCGGGATATTCGACGAATCTAGCTTTTCGAAGATTCTTGTTGAAGGGGCTCAAGCGAGTGAGTTTCTCAATTTCGTGTGCGCCAATGATGTAGTCAAAGGCATAGGGCGCACTGTGTACACGCAAGTTTTGAATTCACGCGGTGGGATTGCCTCTGATTTCACCGTAACCCAAATTGCAGAAAATTCTTACATGATCGTTACAGGAACCGCCTTTGGGGTGCACGATAGAGAATGGTTGGAGAAGAGGAAACGTGAAGACAATTTTGCTGTAGAAATAAGTGATATCACTGAAAGCCTCACCTGCTTTGGTATTTGGGGACCTCGCGCACGTGACATTCTTGCGAAAACCACAGAGTTCGATCTAAGTAATAAGAATTTTCCATTTATGCATTCACGACTGATAGATATTGCGGGTATAGAAGTTCGGGCAACCCGAATCACATATGTTGGCGAGTTGGGGTGGGAAATCTATGCGCCGACATTTCACGGTGCCGACGTGTGGAAAGCCATATGCGAGGCTGGTAAAAATGAAGGTTTAATGGCATGTGGTTACAAGGCAATTGAGTCCTTGCGTCTTGAGAAAGGTTATAGAGCCTGGGCAGGTGAGATCTCAACTGAGACAAATCCATGGGAGGCAGGATTGGGCTTTGCCGTCTCAACTAAGAAGGAAAACTTTTTCGGTCGCGATGCGGTAATGGCAGAACGCGAAAAGATTTCACGAAAATTGGTAGCAATAGTATTTGACGACATCCGACGCGTTCCCCTCGGTAACGAGCCGGTACGCAAAGGCGATGAGATTATCGGACGTATAAAAAGTGGCGGCCAGGGATATTCCATCGCAAAGGCGATCGCCTATGCCTACTTACCGTTGGGATATTGCGAGGTCGGTTCCGAGATTGAAGTTGATTTCTTCGGGCAATGGGTGGTGGGCACGATTTCGGCAGAGCCGCTTTTCGACCCCACGCATGAGCGCGTGAAAGCGTAAATGTTCAATATATGAGATTTCCAGAAAATCCTTTATCCACACCGTCCTGATTGATCTTTACTGCTCTGACCTGCACTTTTAGAGTCAAGAGGTGGATCATAGGCACGTTACCCACAACTTATGAACAGGGGCTTGCACAGCAGGAAACGGTTTTTCGAGGACTTCTCCACACCTGCTGTTTACAGCGTGGCGCCGTTTCTCGCTTATCACCCTGCTTTTGCCTACGGTTCGTGCTGAGGCAGATGATGACCGCGGACGGTCTGAGTCCATGTCAGTGGTCTTTGGAAAGGTGGAACAGTGAGCAACGCTGAACTTCCGCAACGAGTAGGCCGCTCTGAACCTGAATTTGAGAGAACCCCACCCCAAGATTTAATCGCGGAGCAGAGTGTGCTCGGCGGGATGATGTTGAGTAAGGATGCCATCGCAGATGTCGTTGAGGTTTTGCGAGAGCGCGATTTTTATCGACCTGCACACGAGATCATTTATGACACCATTTTGGATTTATACGGCCGAGGCGAACCAGCAGATGCAGTAACCGTTTCTGCAGAACTTACCAAGCGTGGTGAGATCGCTCGTGCCGGTGGCGCCCCTTACCTACACACACTTATTTCCTCTGTGCCAACCGCAGCTAATGCGGGGTACTACGCGAAGATAGTTCGAGAGCGCGCCATTATGCGCCGCCTAGTAGAGGCCGGAACAAAGATTGTGCAAATCGGTTACAGCGCTGAAGGTGATGTCGATGAATCAGTAGATCAAGCGCAAGCCGAGGTCTATGCAGTAACCGAGCGGCGTTCTAATGATGATTATGTTCAGTTGAGTACTTTGCTTCCGCAAGCGCTAGACGAGATTGAAGCAATCTCTAAAGGCATTGGCGCTGAGGGAATTAAGACTGGATTTAAAGATCTCGACACTCTTACCAACGGACTTCATCCAGGCAACATGGTAGTACTCGCCGCGCGCCCAGCCGTCGGAAAATCCACTCTCGGACTTGATATTGCTCGCCATGCTTCTATTCAGGGCGGCCACACTGCAGTGATCTTTTCTCTTGAAATGAGCCGATCTGAAATCACAATGCGCATGCTCTCTTCAGAGGCTCGTGTTGGTCTTAATAATCTTCGCTCAGGAAATCTCAGCGATGAAGAATGGTCACGCTTGGCTCGTCGCATGGGTGAAATTTCGGCAGCACCGCTTTTCATCGATGACTCCGCCAATCTTTCTTTGATGGAAATTCGTGCGAAAGCCCGTCGCTTAAAACAGCGTCATGATTTGAAATTGATTGTCATTGACTATCTACAGTTGATGAGCAGTGGTAAGAAAGTTGAAAACCGTCAGCAAGAAGTATCCGAATTTTCCCGTCAACTCAAACTCTTGGCCAAGGAACTCAATGTTCCAGTGATTGCGATCTCGCAGCTCAACCGTTCGCCAGAACAGCGATCAGATAAGAAGCCGATGCTTTCGGATCTGCGTGAATCTGGATCTATTGAGCAGGACGCGGACCTCGTCATTTTGCTGCACAGGGATGATCTTTATGACAGCCAGAACCGCTCGGGTGAAGCCGATCTCATCATTGCTAAGCACCGTAACGGTCCTACTCGCACGATCACTGTCTCAGCCCAACTCCACTTTGCTCGTTTCGTCGATATGCCGCAGAGTTCTAGTCCGGCTGATTACACCCAACAGCGCGGCGATAATTAATCAAACTGCTTGACGTCGCGCTCTATCCGCTAACACGATGCCAATAATTACCACAGCGCCTCCGATAAGTTGAATCACTGTGAGAGTTTCGCGCAGCCACCACCAGGCGATGATTCCGGCAACTAGCGGTTCGAGCATCCCGATCATGCTGCTTGTCGAGGCGGAGAGATGACGCAGCCCGCTAAGTACAAAGAGGTAGGGCAGGATTGTTCCAGCGACAACAATCCATAAAATCGGAACCCATCCGGGTACCGAGTACTCGCTGAATTTTCCGAGCAGGTTTATATCGCGCGTGAACACCTCATAAGGAAAACTCCACACTGGGGTAATTAGCACCCAGACCAGAGATGCAAATCCCAACCCCCAAACCGTCAGTGTGTCTGTGGATCTATGTACAACTAGTTTTTCTCCCAGCAGGAAGTAACCCGCTAGCGCAAAAGCATCCAGAAATGCCGCGATAAGACCGATTGCGTCGAGGGTTAGACCTTTCCACACTTGCGTGATGAGAAGTAGCCCAAGGAATCCGAAAATCAACGCCAACCACATAGTTATTGGTACATGTTTTTTACGGACGAATCGAATGTAGAGAACAATCCAAATCGGCGCCGTGAATTCGATAATTAAAGCAATGCTGACGTGCATGCGCGCGATTGCAATGAAATAGCCCACTTGCACGAGGGCGAATCCGACGATTCCGTATGCAGCCAACCATGGCAGTTCGGCGCGAGTTGGTTTTAGCTCGACGCCTTTTCGCGCGGCAACAAAGAGGAGAAGTATTAAGAAAGCCCCCGTGCATCGAACTTGCGTAAGTCGCCAAGCCGAAAGCCCGCTCTCGAGGACCAACTTTGAGACCACTCCGTTCAGGGCAAAGAGAGCAGCGCCAAGTACGAGCAATCCTTCAGCGCGAAGGGATTTGAACACCCGCGAAGGTTACTTTAGAAAGCGCTCTCCGGAATCTCCATGATGGAATTGTCCGTTGCTTCGACGATTGCGCGGTCGGCGCTGACGTGCGGCAGGGTATTTCTCACGAAAAATTTGGCGGATGCGATCTTTCCCGTGTAGAAATCTGCATCTTTGCCAGCGTCAACTAACTTACTTTGGGCAATCTCTGCCTCGCGCAGAAGTAGCCAAGCGATGATGATGTCACCGACAACCATCAAGCAACGGCTGGTATTTAGACCGACTTTATAAATTTCGTCTGGCTTCTCTTGAGAGGCCATGGCATGTGTGACGAGCACTCCCACGATTGCATTCAGGTCGTCCAGCGCATTTTGCAGCGCCAACTTCTCTTCATTAAGAGCACCACCTGTTGTCGCGAAAGCCATAATCTCTTTTCCAAGCAGCCCGATTGCGCGACCGCCATCTTTGATAATTTTTCGGAAGAAGAAGTCCAGACCTTGAATTGCTGTTGTCCCCTCATACAGAGTGTCGATTTTCGCGTCTCGCACATACTGTTCAACCGGCCAATCTTGCGTAAAACCGCTCCCGCCGAAGGTCTGCAGTGATTCTGTACCGAGCAGTGTCCAGGATTTCTCACTTCCGAAACCCTTTACCACCGGGAGAAGGAGATCGTTGCGGGCTTCCAAATCTTCAAGCGTATCTTTGTCTCCGTCCGAAGCCTTTCCCATTACGACTGCATCTTGGATTGAAGCGGTATAGAGAACGAGCGCTCGCATACCTTCTGAGTATGCCTTTTGAGTCATCAACGAACGTCGTACATCAGGATGTTTAATAATGGTGACACGAGGACTTGTCTTGTCATTCATGACTTTCATATCTCCGCCTTGCACACGCGTTTTGGCGTAGGCGAGTGCTTGCTGGTATCCAGCCGACAATGTGGCGATTGCTTTCGTGCCAACCATCATTCGGGCAAACTCGATAACCTTGAACATCTGGGCGATACCTTCATGAACATCGCCCAATAAGTAGCCAACGGCGGGCTCTTTTTCACCTAAATTCATTTCACAGGTCGATGAAACATTAAGGCCCATCTTGCTTTCAACTTTGGTTACATAAACTCCGTTGCGTTTTCCGAGTTCCCCAGTTTCAAAATCAAACATAAATTTCGGAATCAGGAAAAGACTCAAACCCTTTGTTCCCGATCCGCCACCTTCGCGACGTGCAAGCACAAAGTGAATAATGTTCTCGTTGAGGTCGCTATCACCGGAGGTGATAAATCTTTTTGTTCCAGTGATATGCCACGTGCCATCGGCTTGTTGGACCGCTTTACTGCGACCCGCGCCGACGTCACTACCCGCTTCCGGTTCAGTGAGCATCATTGATGCTCCCCACTCTTTATCAACCATGAATTTTGCAATTTTCTTTTGCTCTGGCGTTCCAAGGTAATAGGCAACTTGTGCGAAGGAGGTGCCAGAGGCGTATATATGAATTGAGGGGTTTGAACCCAAAACCATTTCAGCAATTGCCCATCGAAGTGAAGCAGGGATGACAGTTCCACCAATTTCAACAGGGGCATCGATTCGCCACCACTCGCCATCCATGTATGCGCGATATGACTTGATAAATGACGGTGGCAGTTTCACATCACCAGTCGCGGGATTGAAGTCGACTCCGACACGATCGCCTTCCACAAAGGATTGTGCAAGATCATTTTCGGCAAGTCTCTTGATCTCCTCCAGCATGCCCATGACAGTTTCACGATCGAGGTCTTTGTAAACCGAAGTTCCCAAAATTTTGTCGCGTTCAAGGAGGTCAAAGAGGCAGAACTCAATGTCGCGCAGATTGGCTGTGTAGTGACCCATGCTCGTCCGATCTAAATCAAGGAAATTCAGGGAAAGTGTGAAGCTGAATGCTACCAACGAGTAACTTAAAAGACGTCTTTTTGGTGGAAGCACCTGTTGCCAGAACCAAGCTCATGGTTATGCTGTCAGACGTGAAACACACTTCCCCAAGTGCCGTAACAGTCGTCCGTCGGGACGCCACTGGTTTTCAACCGCCTTGGGAAGCAATATTGCTTGCCGAGGCGCTCATATGCCCACCGAGGTAGATGCCGCCCGCGCCCTGGCGAGTAAAGCGGGTATAGCTTTCGTCCAACTTTTTGATTATCCGATCGACCGCCATGCGATCACCATGGTAAGCGCCGCAATCTGCCGACGGCATGAAGTTTTACCGATCGGTCTGGAAAATGGTCGCCTAATTCTGGCCATGGCTGATCCAAGAAATGTCGTCGCAATCGATGATGTCCGCACCTCCTCCCGAACAACGGTTGAAGCGGTGGGGGTTGAGCGCTCGGATTTACTGGCCGCGATCGACCGCTACCTGCGGGCTGATGACGAGCTCAGCGATCTCACCTCGGCCCTCGTGGAGAAGAACGCCCCGGCCGATGCGGTCGAATACGTTGCCGCTGAGTCTTCGGAGGACGGTGCCCCGATAGTGCGGCTGGTGAATCTGTTAGTCAGCCAGGCTATTCAGGATCATTCCTCGGATATTCATATCGAACCGGCGGAATACGATGTGCGAGTTCGCTATCGAATCGACGGAGTGCTGCACGAGATGCAGGTCGCGCCAAAGAGCATCCAAAGTGGAGTCATTTCCCGACTCAAGATTATGAGCGACATCGATATTGCCGAACGACGTAAACCGCAAGACGGTCGCATGTCGGTCACCTACGGCGGACGCAAGATTGATTTACGCGTTGCCACTCTGCCGACGGTCTGGGGTGAGAAGATCGTCATGCGTATTCTGGATAATCCCAATTCGAATCTGGATATCAACGATCTTGCACTACTGGAGAGAAATTTCGAAGCCTACAAAACTTCATACACCAAGCCTTACGGAATGATCTTAGTAACTGGACCGACTGGCTCCGGAAAATCCACGACGCTCTACACGACATTAGGTGCAGTATCGCGACCTGAGATAAACGTAATTACAGTTGAAGATCCCGTCGAGTATCGCATGAAAGGCATCAATCAAGTACAAGTAAATCCGAAGGCTGGACTTACATTTGCGAGCGCCCTGCGTTCAATTTTGCGAAGCGATCCTGACGTGGTCCTTATCGGTGAAATCAGAGATCATGAGACCGCACAAATTGCGGTGGAAGCTTCACTGACTGGCCACCTAGTTCTTTCTACCCTGCACACCAATGATGCACCGAGTGCAATTACGCGACTCACCGAGATGAACATCGAACCTTTCTTGGTTGGTTCAGCGCTGGACTGTGTGGTGGCGCAACGATTGACTCGCAGGCTCTGTGTCCATTGCAAAACTCCGATCACCCACGACGCGCAATATCTTGCCAATCTTCGATTTGGATTCGAGCTAGATCAGCCGCCGCCGCCCATTTATCAACCAGTTGGTTGCACTTCGTGTTCCAACACCGGATACCGCGGACGAATCGCCGTTCATGAAGTTATGACTGTTACTGAAGAGATCGAACGACTTGCCGTGGCTCGCGCTTCTAGTGCGGAAATCGGACGGCTTGCACGCGAACAAGGAATGATCACATTGCGTGAAGATGGCTGGGCAAAAGTTAAATTGGGTCTTACCTCGGTCGAAGAAATTCTAAGGGTGGTGGCATGATGACAGAATCGATTCAAATAGATGCTGATCTCGCTCAGGCCCTGAATGAAGTCCTAACTCAAGGAGCATCCGACCTTCACATCACCGTTGGAGCGCCGCCAGTTCTTCGGGTCGACGGAAGTTTAAAAGCGCTGCCAAATGCTTCTCTCTGGAGTCGCGAGAAAGTGGCCACGGCGCTTTTGAGCATTTTGTCGCCGATTCAGAAAAGTAATTTTGAAGAAGAATTAGAACTGGACTTCGCCTACACAATTTCCGGCGGAGTCCGCTTTCGCGTTAACTTCTATCAGCAACGAGGTTCAATCGGGGCAGCCTTTAGAATTATTCCCACTTCAATTAAGAGTTTGTCTGAACTTGGCATTCCCGATTCAGTGCGCAACTTTGCAACTTTGGCTCGCGGGCTCGTGTTGGTTACTGGACCAACCGGATCAGGAAAATCTACAACCCTGGCAGCTCTCGTAGATTTAGTTAACTCAACTCGTTCAGATCACATTGTTACGGTAGAAGATCCAATTGAATTTTTACATCGCAACAACAAGTCGGTCGTCAATCAGCGCGAAGTCGGCACCGACACCCACAGTTTTGCGGCGGCCCTAAAACATGTGCTTCGACAAGATCCTGATGTAATCCTGATCGGCGAACTTCGCGATCTGGAAACAATCTCAGTTGCACTCACTGCGGCCGAGACCGGCCACCTGGTCTTTGCAACACTTCACACTCAAGATGCCGCGCAAACTATCGATCGCATAATCGATGTGTTTCCTCCGCATCAGCAATCGCAAGTTCGTGCACAATTGGCTGCAACATTGCAGGGTGTTGTATGTCAAAGTTTGGTAAAACGCGCCGACGGCGCTGGCCGAATAGCAGTGACAGAAGTTCTTGTTGCCACACCCGCAATCGCAAACCTCATCCGTGAAGGAAAGACTTATCAGATTGTTTCCGCAATGCAGGCTGGTCGTGCGCTTGGAATGCACACGATGGATCAGCACTTGGCGGATCTGGTTACGAATCGCGTGGTGGCATATGAAGTTGCGCGTGCATCGGCACATGACACTGACGGCCTTGAAAGACTTTTGGAACGTAGCGGCGCACCTGGTTCTTTTCGACAAAGTGATGCTGCAGGTCCGATTGACTTCGGTGATTCTTTTTCGGGCAAGGCTGAATAGTGGCAAAGACAACATCATCGGGTACGCGAGATGGTGCAGGTAGCGGGCTCAAGAAAGAGATAAACATTCCTGGTTTTCAAAAACGGGTGAAGCTCAAGGAACTCGCCATCATGAGTCGGCAGATGGCGACCATGATCGGGGCCGGGCTCTCACTCCTCCGCACACTAAATATTTTGGCCGACCAAACAGAGAGCAAGCCGTTGGCCAAGATTCTCGGGCAGGTGCGCGATCAGGTTGAAACAGGTGTGTCTACTTCTGAAGCATTCGCTATGCATAGCCAGGTCTTTCCGCCGTTGATGCTGAGCATGATTCGCGCAGGCGAGGCGGGCGGTTTTCTCGAGGGGGCTCTCGATTCAATCGCAGTGAATTTCGAAAAGGAAGTGAATTTACGAGCCAAGATCAAGTCGGCCATGACCTACCCCGTGATCGTGCTCATCATGTCTCTCGTCTCCGTCGTGTCGATGCTGGTTTTTATCGTCCCCGTCTTTCAGAAGATGTTCGAAGGCATGGGAGGGAAGTTACCCCTGCCAACCATGGTTCTGGTTTATCTCTCGCACGCGATGGTCTGGATCGGCCCGCTGATGCTTGTCGTCGGAGTAGCTTTTGCGATCTGGTGGCCAAGGAACAAAAACACTGTGCGCGTACGTCGATTCTTGGACCCGCTTAAATTGAAAATGCCGGTTTTCGGACTACTTATGAAGAAAATCGCGATCGCTCGTTTCAGCCGTAATTTCTCCGACATGATCGGCGCCGGAGTTCCGATTCTGCGCGCCCTGCAAATCGTGGGCGAAACTTCTGGCAACTGGGTGATAGAGGATTCGCTCAAAAAGGTCTCTGATTCCGTCCGAAACGGAAATTCTCTCGCGGCGCCTATGGCGCACGAGAGTGTTTTCCCGCCAATGGTGGTGCAGATGATCGCGGTTGGTGAGGGCGCCGGCTCGTTGGAAGTGATGCTCGACAAGATCGCGGACTTTTACGACCAAGAAGTTGAGGCGGCAACTGAGCAATTGACAGCCATGATTGAGCCTCTAATGGTCGCCTTTCTTGGGGTTGTCATCGGTGGCATGGTCGTGGCTCTCTATCTGCCTATCTTCAATATCTCAAAACTCATCAAGTAAGCCCTGAAGAGAGCGCTTGTGAATTCCTCGCGCAGGCGGAATCTGTTTACCTCCTGAACATTACAAATTCACTTTACTTTTTGTTATCCACGATTTCACCCAAATCGGGAATTACACGCTTGTATTTTACTAAAACACTTTACATTTTGTCATTTACAGTTGTAAGGTTCCGATACCAGATGGAACCAGGGTCAACCTGGATCTTGCGGGGGTTCGATAGGCAAGGCGCTTACTGAACTGGTTCCTAAAACCATACGCCGGCATAGTCCGTGCAGTATTCGACCGAAAAGGATGCACACATGATTTCTCGCGTTGCTGGCGAACTATCTGTTCGCCGCTCTTCCCTAAGGGAGCTTCAGTCTCAAAATGTCAAAGATAAGGGCTTCACCCTTATTGAGCTCCTCGTCGTAATTGTGATCATCGGCATCCTCGCCGCTATCGCGATCCCGGTCTACCTCAACGTCCAAAATAATGCCAAAGACAGCGCAGTTCAGTCCGATCTTACAAACGCCAAGACGGCCGTAATTTCCGCTCAGACCACCACTGGCTCATTACCAATCACCGCCGTAGATATCGGCACAGTTATCACCCCCGCCGAGGGTTACACAATTAGTTCATCTGTCGTTGGAACGATTACCTATAAGGCAACCACAAGTTCTTTCTGCATCGCTGCCAAGAGCGTGACTAATAACGTCTTCTTCCTCACCGACACTGCTGGAGTGGCGAAGGTCGCGGGCACAGTCACACCGCTCCCGACAACCTGTACGGCTCCTTAGAGCTTAGCCAGGGTTGAGTGGCTACGGGGTGCTGGACGAAAGGTCCACATCCCTCACCTCGTAGTCACTCGCACAACTTTCTTCCCCGAAAGCAAAACAAATAGATACAAATGCAGATAAAGGCAGGTGAATAAATGCAAGCCGAGAGAACTTCCCCCTCTCTAACTCCACTAGCTGAAGCAGCGAGCAACAACGCGGTAACGTCCGAGGCAGGTTTCGGAATTCTCGAAGTAGTTGTCTCAATGTTTTTACTCAGCATTATGGCGATGTCATATATTCCACTGCTGCTTAATTCAGTGAAAGACACAGCGACGAATACCACAATTGCCACCGCGACACAGATTGTGAATGAACAAATTGAGGGTGCGCGCGCAGTGCGCTCGCAGCAAGCAACGACACCAAGTTGCGCGGATATTACGCAATTTCTTGCTGTTACACCCGCGCCGGTGGTTGATCCCCGCGGAGTTACTTTGGTTCCGACTTGGAGTGCTCCGACATGTCCTGCCACTTACCCAGGCGTTGTCCGCGCGGCAGTCTCAGTCACAAAACTAAGTGCGACGACACCAATCGCATCCGCCGTCACATTCATATTTGTGAAGAGAGCGGTTTAGAAATGAAGCGAAATGATTCGAGTGGGTTCACGCTTATCGAGCTTCTTATCAGCAGCGGGCTATCTTTAATTGTTCTAGGAATTGGTGCCGGAATTTTTGTCAACGGAATCCGAACTCAAGAAATTGCTCAAACTGTCACCACGGCAGCCAACACTGCTCAACAAGTTGTACGATCAATTCAAACCGGAGTGCGTAATGCCTCTGCAATAACAGTGACAAGTGACCCTGTGGCAGGAACACAATTACTCATGGCTCGCACGGTTGGTTCGGATCCGCGCACGACGGCGGCTTCATGCCAGGCTTGGTATTACACGCCAACCAACGGCGGGTCTGTCTATACCAAAAGAACCACTCCAGCTAGCGTAATTGCACTTCCTAGCGGTGGGCCACAGGGAATCTGGACTTTATTAGGATCCGGAATTTCACCTTCGGATCCCGCTACCGGGAAAGTATTCAACGCCCCCAGTGGCGGGCGAGTCGAATTAAAATTCGATGTGGCAGCCGGATCGCATCCTTACGTTCTTATGAACACTATGACTTACATTTCTTTGTCAGCAACTGTGAGTTCACCATGCTTCTGAAGACTATTGGAGCGACGTATCGGCGACTCGCCGCCACGGGTACCCGAGAGGCAGGGGCAGCACTTATTGGCGTGCTTGGAGTCATGGGTGTATCCAGCGCCGTGGCTGTTACGAGCACAACGATGTCTCTGCATGCAGTCGGTTTTACAAGTTCAACACGAGCCGGCGTGCAAGCTGAAGCGGCAGCCACGGCAGGTATAGATTTCGCCGCAGCCAAATTAGCTGCATCAACTTGCCAGCCAGAATATTCAAGTACGACGAGTCCCATCTTTACTGTGAAGATTTCGTATTCCACATTGGCGACTTCACCAGGTGATGTTGATTCGAGTTGGGTAACGGGATGTCCAACTAACGCAGGTGCCGCACGTTTACGACTGATTTCCACCGGCCATGCCGCTTCATTCGGAGTTGCAGGACAGTCTTCGCAAGATGTTCGACGAGTAGAGGCAATTTATCCGTACACGCCAACACCAGCGTCGAGTTCGATTGTTCCGAGCGGCGCAGCAATGTACGCTTTTTCACAAGTGGACCCGACGATAAATAATTTAACTTTAAATCAAGGATCTACGACAAAACCAAGTATTCAGTATTTATCGGGAAGTGTTACTTGCACTTCTCATTCGGTAATCAAAGGCGATTTGATTCTGGGCAATGGATCTGCCTCGGTAACAAGTGGCTGCACAATTGACGGTGATTTGTACGCGACCAATGACGTTAGCATTGTCTCTGGCGAGGTGACCGGCAATGTAATTTCACATAGTGCCAATGGACTTGGGTATGTAAATGTCGCAAAACCCGCAATTGTGGACGGAGATATTTACTCGTCCGGATCCGTTTCAATCTCCGGCAAGGTCGGTGGAAGTATCGTTGTTGGACCTGGCGTTGCAAACTCGATGTTCTATGCCAGGTCATCTGTCGGTGGCTCATTCGTCACAGCAGGCACTTTCTCGGGCGCGGCCGCCTCGATAAAAGGCACGATTACCACACGTAAAAGCGGGATAGTTACCCCCGCAATCCCTACAGTTCCGCGTTGGATTGATTTTTCATTCAATGCCAACGAATGGCTGGTGTCGGCTGGGACTCCTTTTGCAACACAAACTTTATCCTCATGCTCGTCGAGTAACTTAGCGAATGCGTTACGCACAGCACAGAATTCGGCAATGCCAATAATCATTGATACCCGTGGATGCGGGGCAAATACTGATCTTCGAAATATCGATCTTGCACTTACAAGTGACATGCTGATTTTGGCGAACAATTTCACCTTGAGTTCAAACACAATAGCCTCGTCCAACAACACTGCCAAGCGTTTGTGGATTGTCATCCCGGATAATGTGCAGGACAACACACCTACCTGTCCGAGCGGTTCATCAAGCATCGGTAATAACGTGAATGTCAGCACTCTGGTGAACGCCTTTGTCTACTCCCCGTGCCCTATTTCTAATTCGGGCGATATTTGGCGCGGACAGATGTATGCATCTTCGATTTCAACTAGTTCCCCATTTACATTGAGTTTTGTGCCTATCGGTTTGCCAAATGTGAACTTAAGCACCGGCGAGGTCTTCTCCCCTCCCGGCACTGGTGTTCTCGGTGATCGCCTCACAATTAGAGATGTGGTGATTAATTGACGGCAATCCTTCTCGGGTTCGTGGGCCTATTCATCGGATCCTTCCTCAATGTTGTGATCTACAGGGTGCCAAAGAAGATATCTATCGTCACCCCTGCGAGCGCGTGTTCACAATGCCTAACCAAAATTCGACCAATCGACAATATCCCAGTGCTTTCCTGGTTGCTTCTTCGCGGAAAGTGTCGCGCCTGCGGTCTTCGCATTTCCGTGAGATACCCCCTCATTGAGTTGATGACCGCCGGATTCTTCGCACTAGTCGGATCTAAGTTTGCACAACCTGCTCTGGGGATTAATGAATCATTTCTGCTTCTCGCTTTTCTCTACTTGGCATCAATAAGCATTGCTTTAACAATGATTGATATCGATACTCATACACTGCCTAATTGGATCGTCTTACCAAGTTATGCAGTTGGGATTATTTTTCTTGGCATTGCTAGTTTCACAAGTGGAAATTTTGCTCCTCTTATACGGGCGATTATTTCGGCCGCCGCAATGTGGGTTGCCTATCTAGTTATTGCTTTGTCATATCCGGGTGGAATGGGCTTCGGAGATGTGAAATTCGCAGGTGTTATCGGGCTTTTTTTAGGATACCTAGGTTGGAGCGTCGTTATTACTGGCGCAGTAGCAGCCTTCGTGTTAGGAGCGCTATTTGCCATTGCACTGCTTATTAAACGCAGCGTGAATCATAAGACGGGGATTCCATTCGGTCCGTGGATGATGGTGGGCGCATGGGTCGCCGTCCTGTTCAGTGCTCCAATCGTCCGGACCTATCTTTCACTTGTTGGACTCGACGGCAGTATGTGAGCAGAGGGAATCGCTATGAGCGCAACAATTGTGGGCCTAGATATCGGCAGTACCGCTATTCGCGGAGTGGAACTTAAGTCCAGCGGTAAGTCGAAACCGAGCCTACTTCGCTATCACTCTGTGGATCTTCCCGTGGGGGCAGTCAGCCGCGGCGAAGTAATTCAGCCTGATGCTGTAAATGCCGCATTGAAGAAATTGTGGTGTGAGGGCAAATTCAAAAGTAAGAATGTAATTCTAGGGACGGGAAACCAACGCACATTAGTTCGTGACTTGTCCTTACCTAAAACTTCCATCAAGCAAATTCGTGAGTCACTCCCTTTTCACGTGCAGAGTATGTTGCAGATGTCGATGGAGGGATCGATCTTTGATTTCTATCCCATATCGGAATCTGAGGGAGATAACGGCCCGTCTATCAATGGATTACTGATCGCTACCGAGAAGAACGCAGTAGTGGCGAACATCATGGCGGCTGAGAGAGCCGGATTGACGGCTGTTGAGATTGAATTAATTCCGTTTGCGCTTTCCCGAATTTTATTGGGACGATCACAGATCAAAGGGACTGTTGCTCTCATCGATATTGGTGGAAGTACGACAACAATTGTTATCGCACGAGATGGCGTTCCATGGTTCGTGCGAATCATCCCCTTTGGCGGGGAGGACCTTACGCAGGCATTGCAAACTCGTCTGGAAATTCCATTCGCGCAAGCCGAAGAATTAAAGAACCAATTGCGTTTCATCTCCTCCTGGGAGCGAGAGGATGGCATCACGGGAACGACAAGTAACTGCGCCTGCAGCAAGTGCCAGTCAGAGGAAACCTTGGCAGATGATCCTCGTACTTTGGAGGTTCTGCGGAACATCTCGAACGAACTGTTGGGAAGCTTGCGTAACACCATCAATTACTTTGATAACACTCGTCCAGAAGAATCAGTAGAACAGGTGTTTTTGACTGGCGGGGGAGCACAACTGGCTGGTCTAGCTGAAGCTCTAAGTGAAGTAATCGTGCTTCCAGTTTCCCAGCCTGATCCGTTTGCAATGGTGACACTGCCTCGGAAAATGAAGTCAGCTAGTAAGAGAAAGTCTGCAACATTTTCCGTTGCCCTTGGTCTAGCGCTGAGGAGTCTTGCATGATTACTTTGACCAGAGCACCTGAGTTAATCCTAGGCGGAGACTCAAAGATTGACCTTCTTCCTCCTGAGTTTCGTTATAAGCGAAAGTCTAAAGTGATTCGCCGCCGAATCGGAATCTCACTTCTATTTTTGACAATTCTGATTGCGGGTTGCGCAGCCCTACTAGGTGCACAAGCTCAACAAGCCCAGAGAGACTTAGCTATCGCGCAGGCGAATACGATCTATTTGCAGTCGCAACAGAGGATCTACAGTGAAGTTCGCCGAGTTCAAAATGAATTAAGCACTTTGCAAGTAGCTCAACGAATTGGCACGGCGACAGAGATTGATTGGCAGGAGTACCTAAGTTCAGTCCAAGCAACACTGCCACGAAATGTTGCGATAGAAACAATTAAAATTGATGCTGCGACTCCCTTTGCTCCTTACACACAAGCAACTGTGCCTCTGCAAGGAGCGCGCATCGCAACATTAAGTTTTACTGCCATAAGTCCCACTTTGCCACAGGTTCCGGCTTGGTTGATTTCTCTTACTTCACTTAAAGGGTACGCAGACGCTTCTCCTGGGTCTGTAGTTCGAAATGAGTCAGGCACGTACGCCGTGAGTATCACAATGCATATAAACCAAGATGCGTTTAGCCATCGCTTTTCCAACGTCGGGAATATCTCATGACAAGAAATCGGGCCTGGTTATGGGGGAGCGCCCTTGTAAGTGTTGTGATTTTTGCATTGGGTTGGATGGTGGGTATTCAACCGCAACTCACCAAGATTTCCACAGCTAATCAAAGTCGCGAATCCGTTGTAGCCCAGAATGTAAAAGACGAGGTACAGCTAGCCCAACTGAAAGTTGATTATCAGAATATTACTGCAATGCAAGCGGATCTGGTGCGCTTGCGGACCTCAGTACCGACTCAGGCAGAAATTTCCTCATTTGTAACTGAATTAAATTCGCTTGCCAATATTCATGAAGTGACCGTGAAATCCATAACGGTCAATGATGCAAGGGCCTATACGCCAAACACCGGAGGAACGGATCCAGAAAGTTCAGACGTCGTAACTGACCCCAAAATAACCTCTAGTAATTTCATCGTAGTACCTGTGCAATTTTCTGTGGCGGGAAATTACTCAAAAGTTCTCCAATTCGTACGTTCCGTGCAAACTGGGGAGAGACTATTTCTCATCTCGAGCTTTGGAAGCACCGGCTCCACTAAGACTGAAGCGGCTGGCAGAGTGGATTCCACTGTCGGCGGCTATATGTACGTATTGCTTAACGTTTGAGTTTCGGTGGACAAACGACGAAGGGTTTATATTTCAGCCGTAGGATGATGCCATGATTACAGCCATCGAAACCTGTCTAAACAAGTACGTAGATTTTTCTGGTCGCGCCAGCAGAAGCGAATATTGGTATTTCTATCTTTTCGTCTTGCTCGCTGATTTAACTTTGAGCTACTCGAGAGTCCCGATCGTTGAAGATTATGGAAGTTTGGTTTTTATAGCTCCCGTTTTTGCGGCGGCAGTTCGACGTATGCACGATATCGGACGCTCTGGATGGTGGATTCTTGTCCCCATCGTTAATTTCGTCTTTCTCTGCACGCCTAGCGTTCCCGAGAAGTAATCTCGAGAACCCTGATTCACAAAGCACTATTAAATTGCTTCGGCAAAAACCACTACATTCGAATCGTAATGTCCGATCTTCTTATTAAATTTCCCACCGCATGTGATTAGGCGCAATCCTGCATGGTCAATATTTCCGTATATCTTTTGAGTCGGAAACTTTGCCTTTTGAAATATTGAAGTAGATGTGACTTTGTAAGTAACAACTTTTTTGTCAGCTCTGGCAACGCGGATTACATCTCCAGGTTTCATTTTCTTCAGGTTATAGAAGACTCCAAACTTTCCATTCATGTCGACGTGAGCGACAATAATTGTGGGTCCAATTTCACCCGGTGTTGGCGAGCCTATGTACCACCCAGCAATATTCTCAGTCTTAGGTACTTGAAGCGCGCCTTTATCATCCAGCCCCAATTTGATGATGCTGGTGGCAACTTTTAACGTAGGAATTGTTAAGTTAATTGGTGCTGATGGAGAAAGATAATCCTCCGCCGCGTTTGCATTCGCGATCCAACCAGAGGGAAGCGCAGTTAGACAGAGTATTAGGGATGCAAGGGCGCTCCCTAGTGAGATGCGTATTCTTGTCACTGAGTTCTACCTCCAGTGGCCACGGATCCGATTGGCTTGCGAAGAATTTGTTGTCGTTCTTGTTTACCTATAATCGTAATTTTTGGGCTTGGCGCGCGCGTCGCAGTTACGGAAGGGCTTGGTCTAACACTCTTACTTACTGAAGGCGACGGACTGGCTGGCGCAGTTGGAGTAGGAGTAGGACTCAATGAAGGCGTTGCAGTCGGGGTTGGTTTTGCAGTCCCAGTTGGAGTTGGACTCAATGAAGGTGTTGCAGTCGGGGTTGGTTTTTGAGTCGCGGTTGGTGAAGGACTTGGAGTAGGAGTTCCACTCGACCCAGGAGACGGAGTAAGCGTCGGCGTTGGTGATGGCGTTGGAGTAAGCGTCGGCGTTGGTGATGGCGTCGGCGTTGGTGATGGCGTCGGCGTTGGTGATGGCGTCGGCGTTGGGGTGATTGTGGTACAGACCGGACCACCTACACCTCCTGATACGCAAACCCGTGTTGGAGTTGGGGTCGGAGTTGGTGTTGGTGTTGGTGTTGGTGTTGGTGTTGGAGTTGGTGTCGGAGTTGGGGTCGGAGTTGGTGGAGTTCCACAAGTTGGCTTATAGACATAATTTTTCTCGGTTGTCACTTTGCCGTTCGTGCTAAGTAGACGACCGAGCACGGAGGCATTTGGTTTAAGAGTTATATCTTGTTCGCTGAGTATGGTGCCTCTAAACAAAGTATCTGGACCAATAATTACCCAACTACCGCCGGGTAGATAGCTAATTTTCCAAAATATATTACAAGCGTTTGCGCCATTAATTAATTTAACTTGACTAGCTATACCTGAAGTCGTGAGTTTTGTACCTCTGAAAATAAATACCGCGTTTGGATCATTACCCCCATCTAGAGTGAGGATTCCATTGATGGTTATGGTGAAATTCGCAGTGTTTCCCTTGTAAATACCAGGCCCGAGGGTTAGCCCGCCGAGATCTCCAGTCATAGTTCCGGTTGCTGCCTCAGTGCCAGCGGCATTGAATGCGGTGAGGAGATCTGCCTTTGCGGTTTGAGTTATAGAGTTACCAAGGTGATTTGTGCCAGTCAGCATCACACTTCCAGAATTCACGTATGAAAGAGAGGGATAAGTTCCCATGTCTCCGCTGACTATAGAGTTGCCACTATTAGCGATTCCATTTCCGGCCAGAATAACGAAGTTACTTGCACTACCTAAAGAAACGGTACTTGCTGCCCGACTTGAATCGATACTTGGTGAAAGGAATGCAATCAGAAGTCCGAAGATGATCAAAAGAGCACCTCGACCACTTCGTGCCCATGTTAAGATCGTTGCACATCCACTTTCATGTTCGACCCTTCTCGTTGATTGCCTACTCAGAGTCTTCAATTCCAGTTCAACTTTGAAGGGTAGCGACTAATTGGGGATTCCGCCAGAGGATGACCACTCCTGTCCGCCTGTATGAAATACTTTTCTAATGTTTGCTGAGAAAAAGCGTGGGTTCGCTAGCGATAATTACGCGGGCGTACACCCTGACGTGCTGGCTGCAATAGCTAGCGCGAATGAGGGCCACCAAATCGCCTATGGCGATGACGAAATCACACAAGGATTGACAAAAACTTTTGAAAGACATTTTGGCGAAGGCGCGCAGGCATTCCCAGTATTCAACGGCACTGGCGCAAATGTTGTTTCGCTGCAAGCAATGCTTAAATCATGGGAAGCAGTTATTTGTGCTTCAACATCACACGCGAATGTGGATGAGGGAGGGGCTCCTGAAAAAGTCGCTGGCATAAAGTTATGGACGGTTCCAACTGAAGATGGGAAGTTGACTCCTGAATTGATTGCAAAGCAGGCATGGGGCTTTGGTGATGTACATCGTGCTCAGCCCGCTGCGGTGACTATTACCCAAGCAACCGAACTCGGAACCCTTTACTCCATCGATGAACTTAAGGAGATCTCCGAATACGTGCACTCTCGCGGGATGAAACTTCATATGGATGGTGCACGCCTAGCAAATGCTGCCGCATCCCTCGGAGTCGGATTGCAGGAAATCACCACCAATGTGGGAGTAGATGTTCTTTCATTCGGCGGCACTAAGAATGGAGGAATGGGGTGCGAGGCTGTTGTAGTTCTCAATCCAGATCTTGCCGCGAGCATTCCGTATATACGTAAGACCGGTATGCAACTCGCTTCCAAGATGCGCTTTATCAGCGCGCAGTTGCAAGCGTTGCTCGAAGGGGATTTATGGCTACGAAACGCGCAACAGGCAAACGCAATGGCGAAACGTCTGGAAAACGCGGTGGGTGACATTGAGGGAGTCAGAATTGTGCGCAAGGCGGAGGCGAACTCAGTATTCGCAGTACTTCCTAGTGAGGTGACAGCGAGACTTCAGAACGAATTCCGTTTTTATGTTTGGGATCAAGTCACTGGTGAAGTGCGCTGGATGTGTTCGTGGGATACCACCGAATCCGATGTTGATTCCTTTGTAGCGGCAATCAGGGAAGAAATTGGAGCGGGCGACGGGAATCGAACCCGCGCTGTCAGCTTGGGAAGCTGACGTGATGCCATTTCACTACGCCCGCAATAATGAGTACGCCCGCGATGGTGTCTTATTGGTTAAGCATAGGCAAGAGAGGTAAAGTCTCCAACCGTGCTACTAAGTGATCGCGATATTCGCGCAGAGATTGTGTCCAAGCGAGTCCGAGTTGAGCCTTTTGATGAGGCCATGATTCAACCTTCAAGCGTGGATGTGCGACTCGACCGATTTTTTCGAGTCTTTGAGAACCACAAGTATTCTGTTATTGATCCCTCCATCGAGCAGGGCGAGCTCACCCGCGAAGTTGAAGTGGGTCACAAGGATTTTTTTATTCTGCACCCTGGCGAATTCGTACTCGCCAGCACATACGAAGTAATCACACTCCCGGATGACATTGCGGGTCGCCTCGAAGGAAAATCCTCCCTCGGTCGCCTCGGTCTGCTCACCCATTCAACAGCTGGCTTTATCGACCCAGGCTTCTCCGGCCACATCACTTTAGAACTATCCAACGTTGCCAACTTGCCCGTGAAACTTTTTCCAGGAATGAAGATTGGCCAGCTCTGCCTCATCAAACTCTCATCGCCAGCAGAGCATCCGTACGGAAGCGCGCTCTACGGTTCGCGGTATCAAGGTCAGCGCGGTCCCACTCCGAGCCGTTCGTGGATGAACTTTCACCAGAGTGAAATTCAATAAATAGGACTTTCCTGCGGCTAATAGGAAGGAGTAAGTTAGAACCATGAACACTGCACTAATAATCCTTGGAGTACTTGTCGTATTCGGTTTCTTTGCTGTCACTCTCTACAACCGCCTAGTGCGGCTGAATATCGCGGTTGATGAGGCTTTCGCGCAGATCGAGGTGCAACTCAAGCGTCGCTCAGACTTAATTCCAAATCTGGTCGAGACGGTAAAAGGCTATGCGGTTCACGAGAGTTCGACTTTCGAGAAAGTGGTTGCCGCGCGCGCCAAGGCCACCACGGCCACAACAGTTGAAGATGTTGCGGCTGCCGATGGAATGCTGACGCAGGCACTTCGTGGACTTTTGGCTGTTGCCGAGGCATATCCGGACTTGAAGGCATCATCGAATTTCCTGGCCCTGCAAGAGGAATTATCTACTACGGAGAACAAGGTTGCCTTTGCGCGTCAGTTCTACAACGACAACGTGCGCTCGCTTAATACGGCAATCAAAACAATCCCTACATCATTTTTCGCTGGGATGGCTAAAGTCGTTGCTCGACCATTTTACGAAGTTGAAGATCCACAGTCTCGTAATGTTCCAATTGTAAAGTTTTAATAACTTCGCATGGCTGAAGTTTCTTTCCGCGCTGCCGAGAGCGCAAATAAACGCAAGACTTATTTTTTGCTGGTCGGGATGGCTTTGCTGGTGTGGGCAGTTGTGTTTGCCGCTCTTACTTATTTCGGATCCAGTACATCAGCCATCGTGCCGATTGCGGTTGGCATCTCACTGTTTTCGGTCTGGGGTGCTTATTATTCATCTGACAAGCTTGTAATGCGAATGACGGGCGCGCGCTTGATTGAGTACAGCGATAATCCGAATCTCTTCAATCTCGTACAAGAGGTAACGATTGCAAGTGGATTACCGATGCCTAAGGTTGCAATTGTGACTGATGATGCTCCAAACGCATTTGCTACGGGTCGTAATCCAGAGCACGCGGTTATTGCTTTCACTACTGGGATTCTCAATGTGATGGATCGCGATCAATTGCAAGGCGTAGTTGCGCACGAGATGTCTCATGTTGGAAATCGCGACACTTTAGTTTCTGCCG
The DNA here is from genome assembly GCA_014377015.1 of Actinomycetota bacterium. Taxonomy (GTDB): domain Bacteria; phylum Actinomycetota; class Actinomycetes; order Nanopelagicales; family Nanopelagicaceae; genus QYPT01. The sequence continues at coordinate 113,613 of JACMQL010000011.1, read as the reverse complement.
TGGCAGCCACGACCGCAGGGGCGATTGCGGTGTTGAGTGACATGCTTACGAGAATGATGTGGTTCGGTGGTGGCCGTCGCAATGATCGTGACAGCAATTCCAATCCCGTAACGTTGATAATTTCTCTTGTTGTTTTGATTTTGGCGCCGATTGCAGCGATGTTATTGAAATCTGCTATCTCTCGCCGGCGTGAAGCGCTAGCGGATGCAACTGCGGTGGCATTTACACGAAATCCAGCGGGCTTGCGTTCGGCGCTAGAAGTCCTAGCGGCAGACTCCACTGTCGTTCATCAGCGTTCTACTGCTGTGGCACATATCTGGATCGAATCACCGCTTGACTCGCGTACGGTTTCGCGGTTTTTCGCGACCCACCCGCCGATCGAAGAGAGAATTGCCGCCTTGCGTGCGATGGAAAGCCTAGGCCCGATTTCTTAAATTAAGACTCGGCGCCTGCAGGTCGAGCGTCCCTTTTAGTAATCTCTTCTTCTACTGATTCTTCTAACGGAAAGAAGAGTGTGAACGTCGCACCTTCACCGGGTTTAGAGGTGACGCTAACTCGACCACCGTGCGCCCGCATTACTGCATCGACAATGGCTAAACCGAGTCCACTGCCTTCATCTTTCGAACGAACGCGAGATGGATCTGCGCGGTAGAAGCGCTCAAAAATTCGAGTCTGATCTGCCTCGTTCAATCCTGGTCCCTTATCACTGACGCTAACGCTCACACCGTCATCGCTTTGTGTGACCGCAACCGATATCTGAGTACCAACGGGAGTGTGAGTCCGCGCATTCGCAAGCAAGTTAGCAATGACTTGGTGAATGCGGTTTGTATCTCCCAGCACATAAATCTCTTGATCCTGCGTGAGGATCTCAATCGGATGCTCGGGACCCGCCGCGCGGGCAGATGCAACTGCCTCATTGACTGTATGTAGCAGGTCTACTGGAATCTTCACCATTTCGCGGGCTTGATCGATGCGAGCTAGAAGCAATAAATCTTCCACGAGTGAACCCATACGTACAGATTCTGTTTCAATTCGAGAAATCAGTTCGGTCGTTTGTGCCTCGCCCTTCACGGCCCCTTGTCGGTGAAGCTCGGCAAATCCACGAATTGCGGTGAGCGGCGTTCGTAATTCATGGCTTGCATCGGCAACGAAACGGCGGAGTCGATCTTCACTTTCGGTTCGGGCTGCAAAACTTTCCTCAATGCGCGCCAACATCTGGTTGAGAGATGAAACTAGTCGGCCAACCTCGGTATCTGGTTTTGATGCGGGCAGACGCGCTGATAGGTCACCAGATGCAATTGACTCTGCCGTCACCTCCACTGCTTCAAGTGGTTTTAATCCGATGCCGATTACTTTCCTTGATGCTAATCCAATAAGAAGCAAAGCGGTCAAGCCGATGAAGATAAACAGGACTTGTAGTCGGCGCAATGTCTCATCGATATCGTGAAGTGATTGCGCAACAACAACGCTCCCGATTTCTGATGGAAGCACTCGGGCGAGAACACGAAAATCAGGACCTGGCGCTCGCAATGTGAAAGGAGTATTGCTGTAAGTCAAAACTTTCTTAGGAGTAAAACCTTGAATGTAACGGCTAATCTCTTGCGTGTTGAGGTCGCCACCAACAACTCCCACAATGTTGCCGTCCGGATCAAGCAACGTCACAGACATCGTCGTCGGTACTTGTCGCAATGGCCGTAGGGGCGATGAAGTAGATGGCGCAGCGGCTTTGGCTACCGAGCCATCATCGCCCTCTCCGGGAGAAGTCTGCGTCGAATCCGTCGGGGGGTTGTACTCTTCCGGCGCAATTCCAGCTTGGTCGAGTCGCAGTTCCGATCCGCCAGCAACACTCGTCAATTGATTATCGATTTGATTGATGAGATAGAAGCGCAGCGAACTTCGCGACACTACAACCGAGGCGATGAATCCAAGAGCAGATAAAATCACCACGCCCACAACCAGTCGATTGCGAAGGCTCCACAAACTCAGGGGATCAGAAACTCTTCGAAGTGGAGAAGCCATAATTTCTAGAGTTTAATCGAAAAGAGTGAGTTACTTCTTAGGAGGCATGCGCAAGCGGTAGCCGACTCCACGTACGGTGTGAATTAGCGGAGGTTCAAATATGTCGATCTTCTTGCGAAGGTAGGACACATATGTCTCAACGATTCCAGCATCGCCACGGAAGTCGTACTGCCATACGTGGTCCAAGATCTGCGCTTTGGAAACAACGCGGTCTGCGTTAATAAGCAGATAGCGCAGAAGCAAGAACTCAGTGGGCGAAAGATCAATAAGTTGACCAGCGCGACGCACTTCGTGAGTGGCTTCATCTAGTTCAAGATCAGCAAAGCGGATCTTCTCTGCATCTTGATCAGCCTCAATAACGCCGATGCGACGCAGCAGAGCACGAAGGCGGGCGACCAATTCTTCTAAACTGAAAGGCTTAGTCATGTAGTCATCGCCGCCGATGGTTAGTCCGGCAACTTTGTCTTCCATTCCATCCTTGGCGGTTAGAAAGAGCACCCCAACGCTATGGCCCTCGCTTCGTAATTGTCGGCAGACCTCAAATCCATTGAGGTCGGGCAACATCACATCAAGAACGATGGCATGTGGTTGAAACTCCTCAGCAACTTGTAAAGCTTGCGCGCCATTTGCCGCGGTACGCACATCGAATCCGACGAAGCGAAGGCTGGTCGAAATGAGATCACTGATGCTGGATTCATCATCCACCACCAAAATACGATGCGTAGTTACATCCTTAACATCTGAATTTCCAGCACGCTCTTTGAGAGTCGTCATTTTCATCACCTCTTGCCCTGATAGTGCCCTGCTAATCTGGGAACTGTCTGAGAATAACCTCTATGAGTTCTGTGGCTTCACACTGCGTAACAGGATTTGAGCCACATCAAGGACCTCAACTGAACTCTCTCGTGCATTGACGCCATCCCCGACCATCACCCGGCAGAAGGGGCAGGCAACCGCAACCTCTTCCGCCCCTGTCGCGATGGCCTCATCAACTCGATTGAGGTTGATACGCGTACCGATTTTCTCCTCAACCCACATTCGTCCGCCGCCTGCGCCACAACAAAATGAGCGTTCTTGATTGCGCGCCATCTCCGTGATCTTTACGCCGCTCGCTTCAAGGAGTTCACGCGGCGGTGCGTAAACCTGATTGTGTCGGCCAAGATAGCAAGGATCGTGATACGTAAGTTTTTTATCACTAGTACCAGTCGGCGTAAGTTTTCCCTCGCGCACCAGCTGGTTGAGCAGCTGAGTGTGATGCACGATCGTGAGCTCGAAGCCGCTCTGCGCATAATCTCGCCCGATTGTCGTGAAGCAATGCGGGCAGGTGACAACTATTTTTTTCTCGCCTTTATCTTTCTTCCCGGCAAATACTTCCTCGAAGGTTTCGATATTTTCTTTTGAAAGAATTTGATAAAGAAATTCGTTGCCTGTACGTCGGGCGGGATCGCCAGTGCATGTCTCTTTCCTGCCTAATACAGCAAAGGAAACTCCGGACATATATAGAAGTTCAGCTACGGCTTTAGTCGTACGCTTTGCGCGGTCTTCGTAGGCGCCAGCGCATCCAACCCAGAAGAGATATTCGACATCATCGGGAAGTTGTCCTTCCACAACTTTGATTGGAAAATCACATTCTGCAATCCAAGCATCACGATCATTTCGATTAGATCCCCACGGATTTCCTGAATTTTCAAGATTACGAAAAGTTCCTGCAAGTTCGGATGGAAATTCAGATTCGACCAACACTTGAAAGCGTCGCATGTTGACGATGTGATCGATGTGCTCGATGTCGACAGGACATTCATTCACGCAAGCACCACAAGTGGTGCATGACCAAAGAACATCGAGTGAGATTGGGCCAGATTCCCCAACCAGAACTTCACTTTCGACGACCTTGGCCAGGGCGTGATCGCGCATCGCCATGATGAGAAGCTTTGGCGAGAGTGGCTTTTCTGTATGCCAGGCAGGACATTGAGATTGGCAGCGGCCGCACTCGGTGCAGCTCGTCATATCCAGCAGACCTTTCCAAGAAATGTCTGACCGAGTTCCAAGGCCGAAAATATCCTCTTCACTTGGATCCTGGAAATCAATTGTACGTCCGTGCGACAGCATCACTGGAAGTTCACCCAGTGAATTTGTTCCGTCACTATGGCGACGGTAATAGATATTGAAAAAGGCGAGGAAACGATGCCACGCAACTCCCATAGTTAGATTTAAAGCAATGACAATAAACCAAAGCATGGAGATGACGATCTTGATCGCAGCAATTACTTGAATTGAAATGAGAATTCTACTCAGTGGCCACTCTTTGAATATCTCTGCCACACGCCACGAGAATGGATAGTGCCAACTAAAACCACTGTATTGGGAGAGCGCTCCGTCCAGTCCACGGAGAGCCACTTCGCACACAACGATCGCGAGGATCGTTGCTTCTATGTAATAAGCCTTAAGGGATCCTGATCCGAAGAATCGCGAGGCACGGCCTTTGCGGAAAATTCGGGTGAACTGGCGAATACCGATCAACGTTACAATTCCGATTCCGGTGAGAATCGTGATCAGTTCTATGTAGTACTCGTACGGAATTAAATGACCAATTAGCGGCAAAGAAAAGTTTGGATTAGTTACCTGTCCGTATGCAGTGACAAGGGTTCCGAACAAAGTAATGAATCCGACCATAACGACCCAGTGCGCCATTCCTGTGCCCGTGAAATTGAGCATTTTGGTATGCCCGAGGATCTCCTTGAACATGTGCCAGAAGCGCGTTGCTCGCGAATTCGTGCGAGTGGGATCTGGCTGACCTGCGCGATAGATGGCCAGGAGTTTGCGCACTCGGATGTAGAGGAGAACCAGCGCAACCAGGGTGATCCCGTAAGCGATATTGGGAAGCAGGATTTCTAGCCAGTAGGACATATGCCTGAGGGTATAGGCGGGAGCCTCTTTCGGTGGCCCAAAGGGATAAATTCTTGTTCGTATTGCGACCGCTCAGCACCGACTTTTCTTGGTACCGTCAGAGCGCTAACACTCACGGAGAGAATAAGCAGCCGTCGTCGCATCTGCGATGAGCGCATGCGACGACGGTCTTTTAATGCTTTCGAGAGTCGACTTCGGTGTGGAATATTCACTCCTGATCTTGCGTTCTCTTCGGTAGGAATCTTGAGCCGACTCGACTCAATCTTTTGACAAATGTCGACGCAAGGTTGAGAATTACCGCATGACTTCGGTCGAGTTCACTCGGTTGAGTCCCAGATCAGCCTAAAAGCCTAAAAGAGGCGAAACGAACCTAAAAAAGGGGTAAGAAAATGTCACGAGCTGTCGGAATTGACCTAGGAACCACGAATAGTTGCGTCTCAGTGCTCGAAGGTGGCGAGCCTAAGGTCATCACTAACGCGGAAGGTGCCCGCACGACCCCCTCGATTGTGGCCTTTGCCAAGAACGGAGAGGTCTTAGTCGGCGAAGTCGCTAAGCGCCAGTCTGTCACCAACGTAGAACGAACGATCCGCTCGGTAAAGCGTCACATGGGAACTTCTTGGAACGTAGACATCGACGGCAAGAAGTACACCCCACAGGAAATTAGCGCTCGCATCCTTCAGAAGTTGAAGCGCGATGCCGAGTCTTACTTGGGAGAAAGCGTCACCGATGCAGTCATTACAGTGCCTGCGTATTTCAACGATTCGCAACGCCAGGCAACCAAAGAGGCTGGCGAGATTGCCGGTCTCAATGTCTTGCGCATTATTAACGAGCCAACAGCTGCCGCGCTGGCATACGGTCTGGATAAGGGAGATAAAGAAGAGACCATTCTCGTCTTCGACCTCGGCGGCGGAACCTTCGACGTTTCACTTCTTGAAATCGGCGACGGCGTTGTGGAAGTAAAGGCAACGAATGGTGATAACCATCTCGGTGGAGACGATTGGGATCAAGCCCTCGTTGATCACCTGGTAAAAACTTTTGGTTCGCAAAACGGCATCGACCTCACGAAAGACAAGATGGCGATGCAACGTATTCGCGAAGCTGCGGAAAAAGCGAAGATTGAACTCTCATCCTCACAACAAGCATCAATCAACCTTCCCTACATCACTGTTGATGCAGAAAAGAATCCACTTTTCTTAGATGAGACCATCACGCGTGCTCAGTTCCAATCACTGACTGCCGATTTGCTCGAGCGATGCAAGAAGCCTTTCCAAGCGGTTATCAAAGATGCCGGTATCCCGATTTCAAATATCCACCATGTTGTACTCGTGGGTGGATCAACTCGTATGCCGGCGGTTGTCGATCTCGTTCGTACTCTCACCGGTGGCCGCGAACCTAACAAGGGCGTGAACCCGGATGAAGTCGTGGCAGTTGGTGCTTCGTTGCAGGCTGGTGTACTTAAGGGTGAAGTGAAGGATGTTTTGCTTCTTGATGTCACACCACTTTCACTTGGAATTGAAACCAAAGGTGGCGTGATGACTCGTTTGATCGAGCGAAACACAACGATTCCTACAAAGCGCAGCGAAATTTTCACAACTGCCGATGACAATCAACCAGCCGTGCAGATTCAAGCATTCCAAGGCGAGCGCGAGATGGCGGCTTATAACAAGAAACTCGGCATGTTCGAGTTGACTGGTTTGCCACCTGCTCCACGTGGAGTACCGCAGATTGAGGTTACCTTCGATATCGATGCAAATGGCATAGTGCATGTTTCTGCGAAGGATCTTGGTACGGGCAAAGAGCAAAGTATGACTATCACCGGTGGTTCAGCTCTTTCCAAAGACGAGATCGATCGCATGATGAAGGATGCTGAAGAACACGCCGAGGAAGATCGTCAGCGCCATGAAGAAGCCGAAATTCGTAATACTGGCGACTCACTTTTCTATCAGACTGAGAAGTTCCTCGCGGAAAACGGCGACAAGTTCAATGAGGGAGAAGCCGCAACAAAGAAGGTAGAAACAGAAGCGGCTCTCGCTGAACTGAAGACTGCCCTTGGGGGAGCCAATTTCGAGATGATCAAGAGTTCAACGGAGAAGGTCTCAACACTGAGCCAGGCACTGGGCGCCGCGTTGTATGCAACTAGCGCAGCGACTGCATCCGGTAGCGGTGAGACACGCGATGAGGGCGTACAAGACGCTGAAATAGTCGAAGAGTAATGAGTAATCCAGAGGAAGTTTTATCATCTGATTCTGGAGAAGATTTGCAGGGCGAGAGTGTCGCGAGTGATCTCGACATTCTCACCGCAGATCTCCAACGCCTGCAGGCGGAGTACGCCAATTATCGAAAACGCGTAGAACGCGATCGAGCAGTTGCGCATGAGATGGCGGTTGCGTCCGTCTTGAGTGAACTTCTCCCGATTCTTGACGACTTAGACCGTGCGCAACAGCATGATGAGTTGCAAGGCGGATTCAAATCTGTCGCAGATCAACTGATGAATGTGGCTTCGAAGTTGGGTCTGGAGCAGTACGGAGAGGCGGGTTCGGCATTCGATCCGCAGATCCATGAGGCGCTCATGCATTCGACATCATCAGATGTAACGCAACCTACAGCGAGTGCAATCCTTCAATCCGGCTACCGGTACAAGAATCGAATTCTTCGCCCTGCCCGCGTAGCTGTTACCGATCCGGAGTAATACATGGCCGCCAAAGATCTTTACGAAAAGGATCTTTATCAGATCCTTGGCGTCGCCAAGAACGCGAGTAGTCAAGAGATAAAGAAGGCATATCGAGGGCTAGCCCGCGAATTGCATCCCGACAAGAACAAAGGCGACAAAGTTCGCGAGGAGAAATTCAAAGCAGTCTCCGAAGCCAACGACATTCTTTCCGACGAAAAGAAGCGCGCCGAATACGACGATGTTCGGGCGCGTTTCGAACGTGGCGGATTTCGTGTTCCGCAGGGGGGGCAGGGCGGCGCGGGCGGCGCGGGAAATTTTGAAGATGTATTCGGCGGAGGATCGCCACAAGATATCTTCGCCAATCTCTTCGGCGGACGCCGCGGTCCCAGGCGCGGTCAAGATTTGCAGACTGAATCGACTATTTCCTTTCGCGAATCGATTTTTGGCACCACTCTTGAGTTGCGTTTGACCTCGGCAAATGGATCTCCACAAAACATCACCGCGCGGGTGCCCGCTGGCGTTACAGATGGCGGCAAGATTCGCCTCAAGGGCAAAGGTGCCCCAGGTGAAGGTGGGGCAGGAGATTTATTCATTAATCTGCATGTCACCCCACACCCTCTCTTTACGCACGTAGGAATCAACCTGACGATTACCTTGCCGATTACATTTGTGGAAGCCACCCTCGGGGCCGATATCAAGATTCCGACTTTGACGGGTGAAGAAGTCACGGTTCGCATCTCACCAGGAACTCCGAGCGGGCGTGTTTTGCGAGTTAAGGGTCGCGGCGTCCAATCCGCGAAAGGTACGGGCGACCTACTGGTAACAGTTGATGTCCAGGTACCTCGTCGCGTCGACGCAGTCGCCCGCCAAGCACTTGAGGATTTCGCGAAGGCGACTGCATCTGAAAACGTACGAGCGGAGTTCGCGAGCAGGGCAAAATTATGAGCGACTTTGAAGTGATGCCCTTGCCAGAAGACGATGATGGTGCCGCAGTTTATGTAATTTCCATTGCTTCACAATTATCTGGTCTGCATCCACAAACCCTTCGCCAGTACGACCGACTCGGGTTGGTTTCTCCGGGACGGGCAAGCGGTCGTGGGCGTAGATATTCACTGCGCGATATTGCTCTGCTTCGCAATGTGCAACGACTGATAGGTGAAGGCATCAACCACGCGGGCATCAAGCGAATCATTGAATTGGAATCCGCGATGGCTAATTTGGCAATGGAAGTCGCGAAATTGCGTGTCGAAGTGGACGCCTTACTTGCCTCAAATTCCCCAAAGCCCCTGGCACGACGCCCAGCGACACCAGCTGTCACTTACAAAAAAGAAGATAAGTGATTCGCTTTTTCTAAAGGTATGCTCGCAACATGAGCGCTCGCGATAAATTAAAAGATGAAATCACCAATAAAGCAGTCGTCCACGGGAAAGTAATTTTGTCTTCCGGCAAAGAAGCGGACTACTACGTTGACTTGCGCAGAGTCACACTTGATTCCACGGCCGGACCACTTGTCGGTGAAGTTATGCTCGAACTACTTCAAGGGTGGGAGTACGACGCAGTCGGCGGATTGACGCTTGGTGCCGATCCCGTGGCTACGGCAATCATGCACGTTGCTGCATCGCGCGGAAGAAAAATTGATTCATTTGTGGTTCGCAAAGCCGAGAAAGCGCATGGATTGCAGCGAAGAATTGAAGGCCCCGATGTTTTGGGCCGACGTGTCGTGGCTGTCGAAGACACATCAACCACTGGTGGTTCTGTATTGACGGCAGTGGAAGCACTGCGCGAAGCAGGGGCAATTGTTGTCGGCGTTGCTGTCATAGTAGAACGAGGTGCTGAACCTGCAATTCGAGAAGCAGGTCTTGAATATCGCGCTGCTTATTCACTTGCCGAATTGGGTTTGTAAAGTGACGATTCCACAGCGAGCTCTTGGACCTTGGAAAGTTTCAGCAATGGGTCTCGGGGGTATGCCTTTATCTGGGATGCCGGCCGAAAAGGCGGCAATTCTTAATGATCGACAAGGCGCTATCGGTGTGGTGCATGCCGCCCTCGACGCAGGTGTCACCCTCATTGATACGGCTGATATTTACTCCCCGAGTTGGGACACCTTCGGTCACAACGAACTACTAATTGGTGAAGCTTTTCGTTCATGGTCGGGCTCTCAGGAAGCGAAATTAAACGTTGTCATCGCGACCAAAGGCGGTATTACTCGCGGCCCGAAAGAGAGTTGGGGTCGATGCGGAAGTCGCGACTATTTTCTTCGCGCTGCAGAGGCATCGGCTCTGCGACTTGGCGTCGAGAAGATCCAACTCTGGCAGCACCATCGCCTTGATCCTTCAATGCCTTTCGAAACGCAATTTGAAAATGTTTTAGTTCTTCTAGAAAGAGGGTTGGTAGAAAGAATCGGAGTGAGCAATTACAACGCCGAGCAATTGCGACGAGCGATCAATATCGGTGGTACGCCAGCACAAGGCGGCGTCGTTTCGATTCAAAATGAATTTAGTCCGAACTACCGGCACGCGACGCAAGTGCATGAAGTGTGTGAAGAAAACGGAATCGCCTTTCTCGCATATTCACCATTTAGTGGAGTTAATAGTTCCAAACTAATGGGCGAAGGCAAGTACGGAGACTTCGCGAAAGTGGGGGCATCTCGCAATCTTTCAGCCTACGCAATTGGTATCGCGTGGCTGCTAAAAGTTTCGCCATCCATAATTCCAATCCCTGGAGCAACGCGTATCGCATCCGTGCTCGATTCACTTTCGGGAGTGTCAGTAGAACTCACTGACGACGAAATGGAGCGTTTGAACACAAGTCTTCCCGAGAATTCACCAGTGGACGGCGACCTACTCGAGCAGCCACTATTTATTTAAAGCCGCAGCCGCTAAGTCAGATGGCTTTAAGTTAGAACCTTTAACTCAGATGGCGCTTGGTTCGAAATTCGCGCAGAATCTCTATGCCTAACGGAAGAAGTGAAAGCACGATGATCACTCCAATAATCGGCAGTAGATAACTGTCGATCGAGCCTTTCATTTTCTCGCCCAGCACGTAGCCCAGGATGATCAGGCCATCACTCCAAATAACTCCCCCGATTGCGTTGTATAGAAAGAACTTGCCCGCTGGTACTCGCACGATGCCACAGAGCGGATTAATGAGAGTGCGGACAAATGGGATGTATCTGGCCAAGATAATGGCTCGGCCAGGGCCGTATTTTTTGAGCCATTTTTCTGTCGCGGCTACCCGATCCTGGTTGAAAAAGCGTCCGTTCGGGCGGTTGAAGAGCGGTCGCCCATATTTATGCCCAATGAAGTAACCCAATTGAGATCCTACGATGGTGGCGATCGGCGCCCCGATTAGCAGAGCCGTTAAGGAGAGATGAACACCGCTGAACATGGCGGCGGCGGTTCCAGAGGCGGCCACCCCAGCAATGAAGAGCAAGGAGTCACCTGGCAAAACTAAACCGATGAGTAACCCGGTCTCGGTAAAAAGGACGCCTAAGATTCCGGCGACTCCGAGTTCGTCGACGATGGTCTTGGCATCCAGGATATTCATAGGGGAATGACCTTACTCCCAAAGGGGGCGATCTGCCTCGGCGAGATGTAATAGATAGGTACGAGAACTAAATTTAGGGATAAAGCTGAGGGTATGTGTAGTCTTCGCTCATCTTTGGCTCATCCGCGCCCCGCTAAGGGGACCCAAACTCCAATGGAGGAGAAATGCGTGCTGCAAGTTCGCTCGTGCAGGTAACCGGAAGCAATCTCACCTACGTCTACATTATTTTGGCAATTTCGTTAGGTGCCCTGGCAATTGCCTGGGCCCTTCGTGCGCAAGTTTTGGCCGCTGACGAAGGCACTGAGAAGATGAAAGAGATCGCCGGCGCGATACAGGAAGGTGCCGCGGCATATCTCACTCGTCAATTCCGCACTCTCTCCTATTTTGTTGGAATCGTTTTCTTGCTTCTCTTTGCTCTGCCAGGTGAGGCTGATATTCGCATCGGTCGCTCCATCTTCTTCCTCGTCGGTGCAGCCTTTAGCGCGCTCGTCGGATACAACGGAATGTGGCTGGCGGTGCGTGCCAACGTACGCGTTGCTGAAGCAGCAAGACAGAACTCATCGGAGCGCGCAGTTCAGATTGCTTTCCGCACCGGCGGCGTTGTCGGTATGACAACGGTTGGCTTGGGACTTATTGGCGCTTCACTCGTTGTAATCATTTACCGCGAAGATGCACCTTCGGTTCTCGAAGGCTTTGGTTTCGGTGCCGCAATGCTCGCCATGTTCATGCGCGTTGGCGGAGGAATCTTCACGAAAGCTGCAGATGTGGGAGCCGACCTCGTAGGAAAAGTTGAGAAGAATATCCCAGAAGATGACCCACGTAACGCAGCGACTATCGCAGACAATGTAGGCGATAACGTCGGTGACTGCGCAGGCATGGCCGCTGATCTCTTTGAGTCCTACGCCGTAACACTCGTCGCCGCTCTTATTTTGGGTAAAGCTGGATTCGGAGATGCAGGACTAATCTTCCCACTCATTGTTCCAGCAATCGGAACCGTAACCGCCGTCATCGGAATCTTCCTGACCAAGACGCGCAAGACCGATAAAGATGCCATGAGCGCCATTAATCGTTCCTTTTTTATGTCAGCCGTAATCAGTGCAGTTCTCACTGGTCTCGCAACTTTCGTTTACCTACCAGGAGACTTCAAACTTCTCACTGGTTTGTCTGAAGAAGCAATCGCAGCCGCGGGCAATCTCAATCCGCGCTTCCTTGCCTTTGGTGCAGTTTTAATCGGTATTGCTCTCGCCGCCGCGATTCAGGTACTCACCGGATACTTCACCTCAGTTGGAAAGCGTCCCGTTAATGACGTTGCCGCGTCATCACAAACTGGTGCAGCAACCGTTCTTCTTTCCGGAATCTCGATCGGGTTCGAATCGGCTGTTTACTCAGCAATCCTGATCTCATCAGCAGTATTCGGCGCTTTCCTTCTTGGTGGAGGCAGCATTGTTCTCTCACTACTCGCAATTGCCTTAGCCGGTACTGGTTTGCTCACCACAGTTGGTGTGATCGTCGCGATGGATACCTTCGGACCAATCTCTGACAACGCACAAGGCATTGCCGAGATGTCTGGTGATGTAGAGGGTGAAGGATCAAAGATCCTTACCTCACTCGATGCCGTTGGTAATACGACAAAAGCCATTACCAAGGGAATCGCAATTGCAACCGCAGTTCTAGCAGCTACCGCCCTCTTCGGTGCATTTACAGATGCGATCAAGAAGGCAGTTGTCGATGCAGGTAAAGTCGCGGGCGACCTTGCTTCGCAGTATCAAGGAATCTTGGATGTTGCCAACCCACGTAACTTAGTTGGTCTTATCATTGGTGCAGCAGTTGTATTCCTCTTCTCAGGTCTTGCTGTCAATGCGGTATCACGTGCAGCGGGCGCCGTTGTAGTGGAAGTACGCAAGCAGTTCATCGAGCACCCAGGAATTATGGAAGGTACCGAGAAGCCGGAGTACGGCCGCGTTGTAGACATTTGTACACGCGACTCACTACGTGAACTTGCAACACCAGGATTGCTTGCAGTCATGGCACCAATTTCTGTTGGATTCGGACTTGGCGTTGGCGCCCTCGGTGCCTACCTTGCCGGTGCAATCGGAACTGGAACTTTGATGGCAGTCTTCCTTTCCAACTCCGGCGGTGCCTGGGATAACGCAAAGAAGATGGTTGAAGATGGACACTACGGTGGCAAGTACTCTGATGCCCACGCTGCCACCATCATCGGTGACACCGTTGGAGATCCATTCAAGGACACCGCGGGTCCCGCAATCAACCCGTTGATCAAGGTAATGAACTTGGTCGGACTCTTAATTACGCCAGCCATAGTTGGAATGGCCCTAAGCGGACGTACTGCGATGAGTACATTCATCGGCGTACTTGCCCTACTCGTAATCATTGGAGCGCTTATTCACAATCGTCGTAAATCTACGACTATTGAGTATTAAGCCTTTTTGATTATCTCTCTCGACTAACTATCCCGTAACTGTCCGAACCTAACTCGACGGAGCACTGGATGGCCACTAAAAAAGATATGAAGAAGTTGGTGATTGTTGAATCACCTGCGAAGGCACGAAAGATTGGCGGCTACCTTGGCGATGGCTACATCGTCGAGGCTAGCGTCGGCCATATTCGCGATCTGCCGCAGCGCGCTGCGGATATTCCTAAGGAATACAAAGGAATTGCGTGGGCTAAAGAGGGTGTAAATATCGAGGAGGATTTTGCTCCCCTGTATGTGATCAACCCGGATAAGAAAGCCAAGGTTGCCGAGCTCAAGGCACTGATGAAAGAAGCCGATGAACTAATTCTTGCCACTGATGAAGACCGCGAAGGTGAGGCAATCGCCTGGCACTTAGTCGAAGTTTTGCAGCCCAAAATTCCTGTCAAGCGAATGGTCTTCAATGAGATCACCAAGGAAGCCATTCAAAAAGCAGTCAATGAAACTCGAGATTTAGATTACGACTTGATCGACGCGCAGGAGACACGTCGCGTTTTGGACCGTCTCTATGGATATCGCCTCTCGCCAGTTTTGTGGAAGAAAGTAATGCCGCGAATTTCTGCTGGTCGCGTGCAATCAGTGGCAACACGGCTCATTGTTGAAAAAGAACGCGAGCGCATGGCATTTATCTCGTCATCGTGGTGGGATGTCACCGCAAAGTGCGATCTCGGATTTACAGCCCGACTCATTAATGTGGATGGAAAGAAAGTTGCCGCCACTAGTGATTTTGGTGCTGATGGAGCAATCAAAGAAAAATCACTTTCAAATATTTTGTTGCTCAATGAAACTGATGCCAAAGCCTTAGTTGAGTCTGTCGCCTCTTCGCCTCTTTCCGTACTTTCTATTGAGGATTCTCCGCGTACTGAACGTCCAAAGCCTCCTTTCACTACATCCACACTTCAGCAAGAGGCCGGCGGACGACTTGGTTGGGGTGCGCAGATCACAATGCGCATCGCGCAACGTTTGTACGAGAACGGCTACATAACTTATATGCGTACAGATTCTGTCAACCTTTCTGCGCAAGCGATCTCGGCGGCTCGTGCATCCGCGAAGTCGCTATACGGCGCTGATCATGTGGCCGATGCCCCGCGTGTGTACACCGGTAAAAGTAAAAATGCGCAGGAAGCTCACGAGGCTATCCGTCCTGCTGGGGACTCTTTCCGTACTCCAGGTGAATTGGCGCCTGAATTATCGCGAGATGAATTTGCGCTCTATGACTTGATTTGGAAGCGCACCGTTGCATCACAAATGGCTGATGCTAAGAAGATGCAAATGCGCGTTGATTTCAACGTTAACGCCAACGATGGACGTTCCCTCGTTTTCAGAGCCAACGGATCAGTAGTGATTTTCCCGGGTTTTCTGGCAGCCTACGATGATTCAACGGATGAAAAAAGCGATGAAGAAAGTGAAGATCGTCGCCTTCCGGCAATGATTGTTGGACAGGCGATAAAGGTAAATGAATACGAATGCGAAGGGCACGACACCAAACCACCCGCGCGTTATACCGAGCCAACCTTGGTGAAGAAGCTCGAAGAGTTAGGAATTGGTCGCCCTTCAACTTTTGCTTCGATTATTGCCACAATTCAAGATCGTGGTTACGTATACAAACGTGGTCGCGCGCTCGTTCCGACATTCTTAGCGTTCTCGGTTACTGGTCTTCTTGAGGCGCATTTTTCTAAACTCGTGGATTACGAATTTACGGCGAGCATGGAAGAAGATTTGGATAAAATTGCTAGCGGGCAGGCTCACCGCGTCGATTGGTTACGGGACTTTTTTTACGGTCGCGACGGCCAACCGGGTCTAAACGAACTCTCCGCCGACCTTGGTTCAATTGACGCGCGCGAAGTAAACACGATGCGCTTAGGTGATGACATTCAAATCCGCGTGGGTCGCTACGGTGCTTACTTACAGCAGGGTGAGGGCGATGATCGCAAACTCGCAAATATTCCTGAGACGCTGGCTCCAGACGAACTCACGCTTCAAAAAGCCATTGAGATTCTTGCCCAACCTTCTGGTGAGCGCGAATTAGGTGTGGATCCCAACACGGGATTAGATGTCATTGCAAAGTCTGGTCGTTTTGGCCCCTACGTGACGCAAGTACTTCCCGAAGACGCAAAGAAGAGTGATAAGGCTAAGACTGCTTCTTTGCTTTCCACGATGACACTCGACACCATTACTTTCGATGATGCACTTAAGTTGCTTTCTCTTCCACGTGTTCTTGGTACTGATTCAGTTACCGGAGAAGAAATCACTGTTCAAAACGGTAGGTACGGTCCCTATCTCAAGCGCGGCGTCGATTCACGAACTCTCACGAGCGAGGATCAACTTTTTTCACTCACCCTTGATGATGCGGTGGCAATTTACCAAGAGCCAAAAGTTCGACGACGCGGAGTTGCTAAGCCACCGCTGAAGGATTTGGGAATTGATCCGCAGACCCAGCGACCGGTCCTGGTCAAAGATGGACGATTCGGTATGTACATCACGGACGGTGAAACAAATGCAACTCTTCGTCGTGGCGATACCATCGAAGGTCTAACTCTGGAACGTGGTTTGGAACTATTGGCGGGGCGTCGAGCCTGGCAGGCGGAAAATGGTGGAGTAACGCCTGTGAAAAAGAGCAGGAAGAAGGCCGCTGCGGCAGGCGCGCCTACGTTGACGAAGAATGTGGTCAAGAAAGCTGCGGCTAAACGGGTGGCAAAGCGGGCCGCGACCGGCAAAGCCACCACTGCAAAGAAGGTCGCGCCAGTTAAAAAGTCCAGCACGAGACCGAAATAGCGTCGCGGACTACCCTTAACCTCGTGGCAGCCTCCCTTCCAACCCCCTCCACCCCCGCTCCAGACCAAGCGCGCGGGGTCTTGGCCATCCCTGCTTTTCGTCGTCTCTGGCAATCCATGGCCTTTTCCTCCTTGGGCGACTGGCTCGGACTCCTGGGCACGACTGCGATGGCGCAACAACTCTCAGCCGGTGATTACTCCAAGGCAAACTTCGCGATCGCTGGTGTGTTCATCGCTCGGCTGTTGCCTTCAGTTTTTCTCGGTCCGTTGGCAGGCGTTATTGCTGACAAATTCGACCGCCGAATTCTCATGGTTGTGTGCGACGTCTTGCGTTGCGCTTTGTACATTTCGATTCCGTTAGTCAGGAACTATTTTTGGTTGTACGCCGCAACAATTCTCGTGGAGTGCGTGACCCTTTTCTGGTCACCTGCCAAAGAGGCGAGCGTTCCCAATCTCGTGCCGAAAGAAAAACTTGAGAGTGCAAATCAACTCTCACTTCTCGCTGCATACGGGACCGCGCCGATTGCTGCGATCCTCTTCTCTTTTCTTGCACTCGTAAGTGGGGCAATCGGAAGTGCATTTCCGTTCTTCGCTGGAAATTCCACCGATCTAGCTTTGTATATAAACGCATTAAGTTTCGGATACTGCGCGATTATTGTCTGGGGCCTTCACGAACTTCCGAAAGGCGCTGCTGCTAAAGCAGGCAGCGATGTAGGGGTTGCAAAGTCTTTGCTAGAAGGTTGGCGCTTTGTCAGTACTTCGCAGATCGTGCGCGGTCTCATTGTCGGGATGGTCGGGGCGTTTATCGCAGCAGGTGCTGTGATTGGGTTAGCCCGAACATTCGTGGGAGATCTCGGCGGTGGTAACGCGGCTTACGGCGTGCTTTTCGGTTCGGTCTTTACTGGGCTGGCCGGCGGAATTGCCTTTGGCCCCAAAGTATTTTCGCAATTCTCAAAGCGTCGCCTCTTTGGCGCTTCACTCACAATTGCCGGTGGCTTCCTTGTTCTCTTAGCTGCGATTCCTAACTTAGTTTTGGCTGTTTTTATTGTCATCTTGCTGGGCTGTTTTTCCGGAGTTTGCTGGGTAACAGGATTCACAATGTTGGGCATGGAGGTTCACGACGAAGTCCGCGGGCGAACCTTCGCGTTCGTGCAGTCATTGATTCGCGTGACTCTCGTGGCCGTATTGGCCATCTCGCCCTTGATTGCTGCGGCAGTAGGGCGACATACATTCAAGTTTCAGAATGTGCAGATAAGTTACAACGGCGCCTCAATCACCATTCTTATTGCAGGCATCGTTGCGACATTGATCGGCGTCATTTCGTATCGACAGATGAAAGATCGGCCGAAAATCTCGATCTGGAGCGATATTACGAATGCTCTGCGCGGGGAACTTGGGTCGATTACGGGTGCGCCAACTCTAGGACTCTTTATTGCTTTCGAAGGCGGCGAAGGTTCTGGCAAATCCACGCAAACTAAATTACTAAAGAAGTGGCTGGAAGATCTAGAACATTCGGTTGTGCTCACCCGCGAACCTGGCGGCACGGCACTGGGTAAAGAGCTCCGCGATATTTTGCTATCTCACCGAACAGGGGCAATATCACCTCGCGCCGAAGCGTTGCTGTATGCAGCCGATCGGGCCAATCATGTTTTCGAAGTAATTCGTCC
The DNA here is from genome assembly GCA_014377015.1 of Actinomycetota bacterium. Taxonomy (GTDB): domain Bacteria; phylum Actinomycetota; class Actinomycetes; order Nanopelagicales; family Nanopelagicaceae; genus QYPT01. Next base: position 95,538 of record JACMQL010000011.1, on the reverse strand, counting down.
TGCCCTCGCTGCCGGAGATATTGTAATTACCGATCGATATTTTGATTCCTCGATTGCTTACCAGGGTGCAGGTCGAGTACTCGAACCTGGCGAAGTTGCGCGGATTTCACGTTGGGCGACAGAATCCCTCTATCCGACCCTGACGATTATTTTGGATGTTTCTGCTGAGGTCGGACTCGCCCGCTTGAGGAAGAAGGATCGTTTGGAGGCAGAACCACTGGCGTTCCACGAGCGAATTCGTCAGGAGTTTTTGCAACTTGCCTTGTTAGATCCCGAGCGTTACTTGGTCGTCGATGGACATATGAGTGTTGAAGAAATTCATTCTGCAATTGTCACTCGTGTATCGGAGTTGCCAGCGTTGAGCAAGATTCCCAAAAAACCGAAGAGAATTACTCGGGCGCTTAAGCGCAAACCTAAGCCGCCAGTGCTAGCGGAATAAGAGCGATGTCAGTCTTCGCAGAATTGATTGGGCAACCGCATATTGTGCTTGCTCTCAAGGATGCGGTTCGCTCCGCGCGTAATGGCGAAGAAACACAAGAAATGACTCACGCCTGGCTTTTCACTGGACCACCAGGCAGTGGGAGATCCAGCGCGGCAATCGCTTTTGCCGCAGCGCTGGTTTGCCCCGAATCCGGATGTGATACCTGCATTGATTGCAGAAGTGCCAAAGCGGGGGGTCATGCTGATGTTGAGATTTTGGCAACGGAAGGTCTCTCAATAAAGATTGACGAAGTTCGTGAATTGATGCAACGTGTTGCATGGTCGCCGAGCGTTGCGCCTTGGCGGGTAGTAGTAATCGAAGATGCAGACCGCCTGACAGAATCAGCCGCCAACGCCCTTTTAAAGGCTATCGAAGAGCCGGGGGCCAGAACAGTCTGGTTGCTCTGCGCACCTTCACTTTCAGACGTTCTTCCCACCATTCGTTCGCGCACTCGACACTTACAACTTCGAACGCCTTCGCAATCTGAGGTTGTCCGCGTGTTGGTCGAACGCGACCAAATAGCGCCTGGCATGGCTGACTTCGCAGCTCGGGTAAGTCAAGGCCACATAGGTAGGGCTCGTTATCTGGCACGCGATGAAAATATCCGTTCACGTCGAAATGTGATTCTTTCTCTGCCGTTCACGATTACCAATATTGCAACCGCATTTTCTGCAGCCGCAACTCTTGTATCACTTGCAACCGAAGAAGCGAATTCTCAATCTGCAAGTAAGAGCGAAAAGGAGACGCAAGAACTTGGTATGGCATGGGGGCAAGGCGCAACAGGCCGTGGAATGGCTAGCGGCGGAGCAAAAGCGCTTAAGGAGTTGGAGAAAGAACAAAAATCGCGTGCAACACGGATGGTTCGTGATTCTCTAGATGGCGCATTGCTTGATCTGGCCACGCTTTACAGAGATGTCCTGATGGTTCAGTCAGGCGTTGAAGCGAGCCTGATAAACAGCGAACTAAGAGAGCAGATAGTGCAACTTGCAAATAGGATTCGCCCAGAGAAAATACTTCAGAAAATTGATTCAATAATGCAGGCTCGCACAAATCTTTCTTTCAATGCGGCACCGCTTCTCACGATCGAAGCCCTTATGTGCGCTCTTTCCGAATAGCGGGAAATAGACTAATGCCAAGAAAGAGAATTTGAGTGGCACCAAGACGCATTATTCGCTACTCAGCTGCTTTCGCTATCGTGATATTGGTAGCTACAAGTCTGCTGCTTCGTCCGCAGTCGTCGAAAATACCGACCACGATGAAAGATTATCAAACTCAAGAATTAACATGGAGTTCGTGTTATGACGGCTATCAATGCGCGAAGTTACTCGTACCGATTGATTACAAGAAACTGAGCACTGGGAGATTCTCCATTCAAGTCCTGAAATTTAGCGCAAGAAATCAAGGCCAAAAGATTGGATCGTTAGTAATTAATCCAGGTGGACCTGGTGCCTCGGGAGTTAATTACGCGTACAACGCGGAGTTTGCATTTAACCCCGATATCCTTGATAAATATGACATTGTGGGATTTGATCCGCGCGGCGTCGGACTGAGTTCACCTATCAACTGCCTTACTGACAAAGAGCTTGATGAAAGTTTCGCGGCAGACAGCAATCCAACAACACCGAAAGAACTCAAGACTTTAATACGGGAAGTTCGCTCCTACATTGCAAAATGCGAAGCCAAGAATGTGAACATTCTTAATTACAGCACTGCTGACACCGCGCGAGATATGGATCTTTTGCGATCAGCCCTCAACGAAGCGAAGTTGAATTACCTAGGTGTCAGTTACGGCACATACCTAGGTACCCTCTATGCCAAGTTTTTTCCTGACAAAGTTGGACGAATGGTTCTCGACGGCGCAGTCGATCCGCAGGCAACGAGCACCGAACAGGACTTGACTCAGGCCATCGGTTTCGACACCGCGTTTCGATCATTTATCGAGGATTGTTACAAGCGCTCGGATTGCCCACTGGCCGCGCCGCAATCTAAAGCCATCGCTCAAATAATCTCGATCTATTCTCAAGCGGCCAAATCTCCGCTTGCGAGCAGTTCGCAACGTTTGGTGACGGAATCGTTGATAGTCCTTGGAACTGCCTCAGCTCTTTATGACAGCGGCTCGGGATGGCCGAAACTTAGAGAGGCAATACGAGAGGTAAAGATAGGGGTGGGCACGAAATTCTTGGCGCTCGCCGACGAATACACGCAACGCAATCGCGATGGGAGTTACGGCAACAATGAGGCGGATGCGGCCTTCGTAATCGACTGTCTAGATTGGCAACAAGATCGTTCGACGAAGCAGATTCAAGCCGATGCGAAAAGATTTTCCATCGAGGCCCCCATCTTCGGTCCCTACCTTGCATACGCTGGACTCTCCTGCCAATTTTTCCCGGCGCTGTCGCTAAAGCCAGATGTCATCACCACGATTGATACTTCTCCCGTCGTAATAGTCGGCACTACTCGCGATCCGGCAACTCCTTATTTATGGGCCAAGGCGCTGCACAAGACAATTCGAAATTCCCGCCTCATCTCCCTCGATGGCGACGGGCATACGGGATACGGCCACGGCTCAACCTGTGTGGATTCTGCTGTCGATCTCTATTTTTTAAGCGGGAAATTGCCAAAGAAAGATCTCTTCTGCACCTCGACTTTTTAGCCCTTTTAGGGCGATTTTCCCCACGCAACCCAGTGGTAGCCCTGGCTTAGGGGGAGCAGGTAGATGGTAATTAGCACCCCTTTTGATAGGGCAGGATAATACTTATGCGCCTCGACCACGTTTCCTACGTTACTTCTCACGACCAATTAGCGGACACAGTTCAACGTCTTGGATCTCGCCTTGGTTCGACTTTTGTAGACGGAGGCGTGCACCCTCGGTTCGGCACTCGTAATTTCACGATGCCGTTGATCGGTGACCATTACCTTGAAGTTGTTTGCCCACTTGATCATCCTGCTTCAGACTCATCACCGTTTGGCAAGGCTGTCTCTCAGCGTGCGAGTGAAGGCGGCGGATGGCTTACATGGGTCGTATCAGTGGATGACGTATCCATCATTGAGTCTCGCCTTGGTCGTCCCGCAGTTGACGGACACCGCACTCGACCCGACGGGTCTGATTTGCGATGGAAGCAGATCGGCGTACTCGAAACAATAAAAGATGCGCAACTTCCATTCTTCATTCAGTGGCTTTCGCAGGATCATCCTTGCGCAGACGGGAAGGCTGTTTCGAAAATTCTTAAGATCGAAATTGCGGGAGATGAGAAAACAATTACTGAATGGTTAGGTTCAGATATGAGTCATGCAATTGGTGAAATTGAAGTCCAATGGATTGCTCCAGGAGAGAATGAAGGCGAAAACGGGATTGTTGCCGTTCACATCGCCACACCTCATGGAGTTGTGCGCATAGATTAAAATGAAAAGGAATCGGAAACCACTTCAACACGTTCAGAGCAAAGAGCATGTTGAGTATTCTGGTCATCAGGAATTAAAAGCTACTGAAGAAGGACTTATCGGATACAGCACCGATATTGTTCGGAATCTTGCAAAGAAGATGGGTATTCGAAAATCCGAACGAAGAGATATTTCAATCCTTGAATTCGGAGCCGGAAGCGGTTTCTTAGCCGATATATGGCGCAACGAATTGGGCACTACTCCTGATTGCTGCGAGATTGACCCATTACTTATCACTGAAATAAAAAGTCGTGGGCTTGTGTGTTACACAGATATCGGCACGCTTCCCAAGAAATACGAATACATCTACACCTCGAATGTTTTAGAGCATATTGAGGATGACGAGAGGGTCCTCAAAGATCTCTATCAAGCGCTCACTTCTTCAGGAACCATAGGTATTTATGTTCCAGCTTTTCCGTTCCTATTCTCGGGAATGGATGTCGCTGTCGGGCACGTCAGGCGGTATCGACGCAAGGAGTTGATTTCAAAAGTGCAAAGAGCTGGCTTCGAGGTGAAGTCATGTCATTATGCGGACTTCATTGGATACTTTGCATCCATCGCGCTAAAAATCGTGGGCTTCAAGGGACGTACAAATCTTGGTTCGACAGGTAGTTTGAAATTCTACGATTCCTGGGTTTATCCACTTTCACGTGTTCTCGATAATGCCGGTTTTAAATACTTGGTTGGCAAGAATCTCATATTGATCGCACGAAAGAAGACATAGTTCAACCACCTCTTCTGGTGTTCTTGATGAGTGCCGATGCTATATTTTGCGACATGAAGGCAGTCACATTTCGGGGTAAACTTTGAGTCGTCAAGACGTCTTCGTTGTCATTCCGTGCCTTAATGAGGCTGAATCCATTCGAGCTACGATCCGCGAAATTCGATTGGTCGTACCTAAAGCAATCATCGCAGTGGTTGATAATGGGAGTACTGATAAGACAGTCGAGATCGCGGTCAGCGAAAATGTCACCGTGTGGCATGAACCACTCAAAGGTAAAGGGTATGCAGTTCGGCATGGCTTTGTCCGAATTCCGGATTCTTGCGATGTCGTGTTTATCACCGACGGTGATGACACTCATTCCATAGCTCCCTTAGAGGAGGCGCTGCGACTAGTCCGTGAGAATGGCTATGACATGGTTGTCGGTCGAAGAGTTCCAGAAGCGGTGGTTGATCCGAATCGCTCAGAGTCTTTTCGATTTGGCCACAATGTTGGAAACACCCTTTTAACGCGAACATTCCGTACTCTTTTCCCGGTCCAGATCAACGACACGCTGTCGGGCTGGCGGCTTATATCGCGTGGTTTCGCGATGTCTTTTACCGGCGGTGATTCTGGTTTCGAGATCGAGACCGAACTCAACGCTCATGCGTTCTTGTTGAAATGTCCGGTTGCAGAAGTGGCAGTCCCGTATCGAGGTCGTGGTGAAGAATCCTTCTCAAAGCTAAATACATTTCGGGATGGTTTTCGCATCCTTCGCAAGAATCTCAAATTGTTCCGATCTGAAAGACCATATATCGCCTTTGCGATCACTGCCCTGCCCTGGGCGATAGTGAGCGCTCTGCTTCTGCTTCGCTCCTTGGTCGACTATTTCGACACTGGACTTGTGCCGCACTTTCCCTCACTCGTCGCAAGCGTCGGTTCATTTCTTATGGCAGCCCTCCTCTGGGTGACAGGAATGATTTTGGAGCGGGTACGAATAAGTCGTGAGGCTTTCGCAAGATACATATACAGCACTTCCTTCACTCGATAGGGGTAGATGATGGTTGCTGTTGCAAAGAAGAGCTTTATTAAATCGCGTACCATCGACGACAAAACGCTGTCATACCTTGGCGTGGGCATGCTTGCCTTCTTGTATTTTCTTGGGCTCGTTCGGATAAATCCAGATCCACACCACGACGGAGTTCAGTTCGCCGCAGCCGCAGGGGTAGCGGATGGGTTGAAAATTCATTCGCAGGTTTTTGAGCAGTACGGACCTGTCGGCGCGTGGATTCAAGGCGCTACGTTGAAGTTGTTCGGTTCGACTCTGCTTAATTTAAGAATTGAGAATGCGGTCTTACTCACCATCGCCGCATTACTGCTCCTGCGAATTTGTTTCATGCTAAGAATTCCAAAGTCGGTATCGATTTTAGTATGCCTGGTGTGGGCGATCAGCTGCCCAGTGTCTTCCGTCTCACAAGGCGCATTCGGATTCTGGCCCTGGTCCTCGGTCTTTTCGTTGGTATTTCTTCTTGCTAACGCAGGCGTGCTGTTGAATTCTCAAGCAAAGCGAAAAGCTCTCTCTGATTGGGAGATCTATCTGGCCGGAATAACGTGTGCGGTCGTCATATTTACAAGATTTCAAGTTGGCCTCACTGCGGTTGTTGTGAATTTAGTGCTCATCGGCATCGGACTTGGACATTCACCAGTTTCAGAGCGCAATTCAAGAATTGGAAAATTCCTTCTCGCCCATCTACTGGGAGTGGGATATTTCGTTGGTATTCTTGCCATTCAAGGATCGATCCCGAGTTTTTTCGAGCAGATAATCTCTGGTCCGCTTAGGCAATATACAAATCCCTTCGACTGGAATTTCTTCAGACTCTATTATGTGTTGGGCACTCTGCCCACTCTTATCGCCATGATCCTGATGGTTCTGGCCTGGAGACATTTCAGAGGCGCTATCCGCACGATGACGATCGTGCCTTTCGGACTCATACTGGGTCTGCTCATGTACTTCGGGAATTGGCGAGATAGCGCCTATCTCAATAAATTTCCGATTTGGAGTGAAATTCTTGATATTCAGGGAATTGCCTTCTTGTTTTCCTCTGTTGTCTTCTGTCTAGTAATTGGTTTTTTTGCAATCTGCTATTTCTTCACTAAAGATTTTCTTTATCCGGTGCTCGCTAGTGAGAATGCCTTAGGCGACACCCTCAGAGACACTTTAAAAGTATTCGGTAGAACTCCCAAAGATACATCGAGTTATTCGACTCCCATCCAAATTGCACGACGCCAAAAGATGGCAGTTCTTGGCACTTTACTGCTACTAGAAATCCCATTCTTAGTTCAGTTTTATCCGATTGCAGACGTATATCACTTGTGGTGGGCAGTCCCTCTTTTTATGGTACTCATTCCTTACATTCTTGCTAACTTCGTGTCGAGGTACGGCGTCAAAATTATTATGAGTTCCCTGCTAGTGCCCGCGCTCATTTCATCCGTGGTGATGTTCGTGGGACTCATCAAGGTTCCGCGCGTCGAGATCGCCGCCGGTGCCCTCAAAGGCATGCAGGTGGAAGGTCAGTACCTCACCTCCTATGCGGCAGTCGATTTTGCACTGAGAGATCTTGCTCCGAGGTCGGCACAATTCTTCTGTCGCGACGGTCTGATCTCGACATGGACCGGCTCCTATCTGCAAGTGGATGCCAGCTATGTCAATTGGGCTTGGGTATTGAAAGATCAAGAAGTGGCGAGTCAACCGTCAAGAACTTTTGTTTGCGGGGCAAGGGCATATGCAGATAGCGTTGCAGCGACGCTCAACCTACGAGTGATAGGTGAGGGAATCCCATTTCATCTTTCCTATTGGTCGAACGACACACTTTTTGAGTTAGCAAAGTAATCCATCAATTGTGTTCTTTACTTGCCGATTCAAGGCAAGAGGTTTGATCCCAAGGTATTTTTGACACAACTCCTCATAGGTGTTTAATCGGGAGTAGTACCTATCTTCAACTTTAAGTTCATTGAGTATTGCTTCATGAATTTCAATTTCTTCCGGAAACTGCCGCGCCACCTCTTTGGCCAGTTTCCGAATCTCGACAAGCGGGCCACCGGAATCAAAAGTAATCGAAGCATCTGCTTCGGCAATGATTAGCATTAGAAGCATCAATTCTCTGGCGTCGACGTAGCGCCTAAATACCCGGAAATCTGAATGGATCACTATCTGCTTTGTTTTCCTTGCCGAAAGAATGAAATCTGCGAGAGCAAAGGGCTGGGAGTTCTGTAAGTCCTGACCACTCAGGCTCCACAATCGTGTTATTACGCATGTGGCTGCGACGGACTTCGCTGCTTGGGATAGTTCGACCTCTTCTTCGAGTTTGAGCACCCCGTAAGGGTTTTCGACGATGTCGGTGGTCAACTCCTGCGTGTCAGCGTTATCGTAAACGGCTCCCGAAGAAGCCAGGATCACTCGTCGCGGTTTGACTAAAGTGATAAATCGGCTCGCACTCCGGATGATTTCTCTGTTGCGATTAACAAACTCGTCATAACCGAGTGACTCGATCTTGTCTCTCGTCGAAAACGCGAAATGCAGGAACGTTACTTCCCCAGTAAATTCTTCAGCTTCATTCCAAGTCACCACTCTGATTGAATTCTTGTCACCAATCAGAACTTGTTCGGTAATGCGGCCGATACCGATGATGTCTTGCGAACTTACGCCGCGTTGTTCTGTGAGGACGTGTACGGCCGCGTGCCCTAGCCATCCTTTAACTCCTGAGATCACGTACTTCAATTATTCTAATTCCAGTCCGATGGAATCTTTAACGATAAAGTTTGGTCGCTTCTTAACTTCCTCGTAGATCAAGGCAAGGTATTCGCTCATAATTCCAAGAATCAAAAAGACAATTCCAAAAAGAAGGAGTACAACTGAGAGCAGAGTGCCGAATCCAGGGAAAGGAACTCCTTTGAATAGGAAAAGAAAAGTGGTGGCAATCAGAGTTACGACCGAACCTAAACTCAGGGTTACTCCGAGCACTGATATCAGCCTGAGCGGCACATAGGAGTGCGCCAAGATCGCTCGAATCGCCATCCCAACGACAATGGATGTGTAGGCCTTGCTCGTACCTGCGAAACGAGGTGGTCGAGGAATGTCGATACCTACGCTGTTGAATCCCATCCAGCCGACGAGCCCCCGCATGAATCGATTTGCTTCCCGCATTTCACGTAATGACTCGTAGGCACTTTTCGTGAGAAGCCTGAAGTCGCTCACATTCTTAGGAATCTTGTTGCCGGTGAAGCGGTTGGCAATCCAGTAGAAGATTTGAGAATTCATGCGGCGCAGAAGAGTCGTGCCTTCTCGTTTACTTACGTAGGCATAGACGTTTTCATAGCCTTCCTCCCATTTCTCCAAGAAGAGAGGTATCGCCGACGGTGAATCTTGCAGATCAGAGGCCATGAAAATAACAGCGTCCGCATTCGCGAATTCAAGTCCAGCGGTCAGACCACCGTCCATTCGGAAATTTCTGGACAGTTTTATGCTTGTTATCCGATCATCCTGCCCAGCAAGCTCCTTGATAATTGACCATGACTGATCAGTAGAGCCATTTTCAACGAAGATGAGACGCCATTTGTAGTCTTTATTAGAATCAAAGATGCCCACTAATTGCGACACTAGCTCTCTGAGATTCTCCGCTTCGTTGTAGACGGGAGAAATGATGTCGATTGATTTCACGCTCCGACGTTACCCGAAAACCAGCCAAATTGAGACGATTTAGACAAGTCAGAGGAAGGAGGGGCACCCAAAGCAAGCTTTGCCCGTCAATTAGTATGTACCTGGCTTATGACAAGCCGACTCGACAGATATTAGTCGTGACAGACGTGGGGGCACACCGTGAAGAAGTACAGCGATCAGTTTATGGATTGGTTGGTTGAAGCCGGGTACACCCACTGTTTCTTTGTTGCAGGAGGTAATGCAATGCATCTCATCGAGTCTGCTAGTTCGCGCTTTACATGTATTCCGACAATTCACGAGGTGGGCGCAGGTATCGCGACTGACTATTTCAATGAGATTTGTCGTCCCGAAGAGCGTGCCTTTGTGATCGTTACCGCGGGACCGGGAATCACCAATGCGGTGACCGCGATCTCCTCTGCCTGGATTGAGAGCCGGGAGTTGTTGGTGATCGGTGGTCAGGCAAAATCCACTGAACTAGCTCGGCACAAAGTTCGACAATTTGGATTTCAAGAAGTCGGGGGAGTTGATATCTGTCGTTCCATAACGAAGGCCTCATTTCTCTTAGAGAAGCAGATGAAGAGGTCGGACTTGTTCGCACTTGTAGCACTTACAAAATCGCCTCGCAAAGGTCCGGTATTTATAGAGTTTTGCCTGGATATTTCGATGCAAAAAACTTTGCCCGAAACTCTGGAGATCGAAAATCCGCCTCTATCGCTGGACCAACTGCCGCGTGCAACGTCAGAGCAATTAGAAATCGTTCTTGGAAAACTCTCTCAGGCAAAGCGACCACTTTTCCTTATTGGTGCAGGGGTTGTTCGCGACAAAAATGACTCTGCAATTGAAATTTTGAAATCTAAAGGTTTACCAATTGCCACTAGTTTCAACGGTGCCGATCGAGTGGGGTGTGATTACGCATTTTACGCAGGTCGTCCGAATTGGTACGGATCCCGATGGGCAAACTTAATAAACCAGCAGGCTGATCTCGTTATTTGCTTGGGCACTCGATTGGGAATAGCACAGACTGGGTATAACTGGGATCAATACGTACCGAATGGGGAAGTTATCCAAGTTGATCTCGACGAATATGAACTCGAGAAAGGTACGCGCCATGTGGATTTCCCGATACGAGCCGATGCAAATGATTTCCTTGAACGACTAAGTAATGAGATTGTCACCCGCGACTTGCCAGCCATATCAGAGTGGCAGAATTTGATCACTTTGATCCGCGCAGATTTAGCGCGACCAGAGAGTTCGAATTCGAACAGTCCGCAGTATCTTGGACTTTACAATTTCATTTACGAACTCATGAAGGTGTTGCGCCATGACGACGTGGTTACGCCAAGCAGTAGTGGCGGAAGTTACGAGAGTTTTGGTCGGATAATGCTCAACCAAACGGGGCAGAAAATAGTCACTAGTCACGGGCTCGCGAGCATGGGCTTCGGGCTCGCAGGGGGTATCGGCATGGCATTCGCCTATCCAGATAGGCGTACCGTCGTGCTCGAAGGGGATGGCGGCTTTGCCCAGAACTTTCAAGAACTTGGGGTTGTGCGCAGCCACAATTTAAATATGAAGATCTTCATCATGGATAACGGGAGTTATGCGTCAATTCGAGCAAATCAGAAATCCGCTTTCAATAATCACTATATTGGCTGTGATAGAGAGACTGGATTATGGTTTCCTGATTGGGCGATAATTGGTAAAGCATTTGATTTAGAGACTTTTATCGTGACTCCTGAAACCGCGTTTGATGCGGATTTTATGTCTCACCTTAATTCCGAGACTCCCGTAGTTTTCATTGTAAAAAACGATCCAGATCAAATCTCTGCTCCTCGAATCAGCAGCCGAATCAACTCAGAGGGGATAGTCGAATCTAATCCACTTCACAAAATGGAGCCACCGCTGAGTACTGAGGAATACCGTCGCTACGTACCGCACCTGCCGGAGTAACTTTTATTGAGGGATGATTCCTTGTAACCAAGGGGGTGGAATTTCAAGGGCGTATCTAGCCAAATCCTGTTTCTCGCGCAAAGTGTCCATGGGTTGCCAGAAATCTTGATGCTGATACGCCATAAGTTGATCGAGTTCTACAAGACGCGGAAGAGCTCCTGACTCAAATGATTCGAAATCTCCGTCCACATAATCTGCAACTTCTGGCTCAAGTACAAAAAATCCACCGTTAATCCAGCCAGCATCTGACTGATTCTTTTCACCAAAGTGAATCACCTTGGAATCCTCAATATGCAGATGACCGAACCGAGCTGGTGGTCGGACTGCCGTGACGGTTGCTAACTTGCCGTGAGCTTCATGAAACGCGATTAACTTTTTGATCGAAATATTTGCGAGTCCATCTCCGTAAGTTGCAATTACTCTTTCACCTGGGAAGGCCCTCATGCATTGTGCAATTCGCCCGCCGGTCTGTGTGTGCAATCCCGTTTCGAGCGCCGTGACTTTCCAAGAGATAGAAGAGTTCTTTTTAAACTGATGAACTTTTTTATGGAGAGTATCTATGGTGATGTCCCCATCTAAATCATTGAGGTCCAATAGCCATCTTTTAATTACATCACTTCGATAGCCGAGGGCCAATACGAACTCATCTAGGCCTTGTTGGGCAAAAATGTTCATGAGGTGCCAGAGGATCGGCTTGTCATCAATCAAAACCATGGGTTTTGGTTTACTTTCTGTCTCCTCAGAAAGGCGGGTACCTAAACCGCCTGCCAGAATTGCGACCTTCACTTTGAACCTCCCAGAATTTTATGCAGAGATTCAATCATGTAATCCAGCATCGGAACAGTAAGCCCTGGCCATACGCCGATCCAGAAGGTGTCATTCATGACTACATCGGTATTCTTGAGATCTCCGTGGACTCTTCGCGGAGTTTTCATGAAGCCGGGCTGGCGTAAGAGGTTGCCTCCGAAAAGCAGTCTGGTTCCGATCTTTCTCTGGTTGAGTTCCTTCACAATTTCATTACGTGTTTGCGGACTCGAATTCCGTACTGTCAAAGCGAAGCCAAACCAGGAAGGATCGCTGTGCAGAGTTGGCTTTGGCAGGATTAAAAACTCTTCTAAATCTTTTAGCCCCGCATACAGATAGGACCAGTTCCTACGGCGAAGTTCCACGAAATTATCCAGGCGATCGAGTTGAGCTAATCCAATTGCGGCCTGCACGTCACCGGATTTTAAGTTGTAACCCACATGCGAATAGATGTACTTGTGGTCATAGCCTTCCGGCAGTTCACCAAGTTGCCATTCGAACCGCTTAAGGCACGTGTTATCGCAGCCTGGTGCGCACCAGCAATCACGCCCCCAGTCGCGGATAGATTCGACGATTCGCTTAAGTGCAACACTTTTTATTAGTACTGAACCACCCTCACCAGTCGTGATGTGATGAGCAGGATAGAAACTGAAGGTAGAAAGATCCCCAAAAGTTCCTAGATTTCGGCCCTTGTACGTTCCGCCAAGGGCATCGCAACTATCTTCTACGAACCAGAGATCATGTTTCTTTGCTAATTTCTCAATCAGATCGAGATTGAAAGCATTACCCAACGTGTGCGCCATCATGATCGCCCTGGTTTTTGGGCCGATCGCTGCTTCTAGCTCTTCTTCATTCGCGACATAGGTTTCTAAATCCACATCCACGTAAACCGGCATCAATCCGTTTTGGATGATTGGAGTGACCGTTGTAGGAAAACCCGCGGCAACGGTAATTACCTCATCACCAGGTTTGAGCGCGCGCTCGCCAAGTGTCGGGCTCGTGAGAGCAGTCAGTGCAAGAAGGTTTGCCGAAGATCCGGAGTTGACCATAAATGAATGGCGCATGCCTACCGTCTTAGCGAAACGGCTTTCGAACTTCTCGGTGTATGGCCCAGAAGTTAGCCAAAAATCTAGACTCGCTTGGACTGCGGCAGTCATTTCTGGTGCGCCAAAAACCTTGCCCGTAACGGGAATCGAGGTTTCACCAGGGATAAAAGCTTTCGTGGAGTGTCGTTCGAGGAGCGCGGATTCGACCAATTGGGCAATTGTTTCATCGCTGTTGGAATTCAATGCAGACCCAATCCGAAGCCTCTGGGATCGACTTCTACTTTGCAGTGTGTTCGAACTTCAATGCGTAAAGACTACTGTTTGACCATGGATTTAGCGCTCGGCCGACGCCTGCGAGAACTCCCTGGTCCCATATTACTGACAGGTCATACGGGCTTCAAAGGAACGTGGCTCACCATAATGCTCGAGAGACTGAGTGTGCCGGTGGTCGGCCTTTCGCTAGCCCCATTGGAAAATTCGCTTTTTAGTAGAGCCGATCGGGAAGGCAAAATTCAAGAGATCTTCACTGATATCTGCGGATACCCCCAGGTGGAGAAATTTGTATTCGAGACGCAACCGTCCTTGATAATTCATATGGCGGCACAACCCCTTGTGATGGGCTCCTACAAAGCCCCGCGGGAAACTTTTGCCACCAATGTCATGGGAACCGTAAATATCCTCAATTGTGCTTTTGCCTGTGATTCAGTGGAGGCGGTAGGCGTCGTCACGACCGACAAAGTTTATCGCAACGATGATTCTGGTCGGGCATTCGTTGAAAGTGATCCGCTTGCGGGTAAGGATCCGTACTCTGCAAGCAAGGTCGGCGCTGAAGCAGCGGTGGCTGCCTGGCAGCACATTCGAAAGATCTCTGGCGGACCGAGAGTCATTTCGCTACGTGCGGGAAATGTAATTGGTGGAGGAGACTGGGCTGAGGACAGATTGCTACCTGATCTCGTAAAAGGATTTTGGGAAGGCAAACAAGTAGATGTGCGAAATCCCGAGAGCACGAGACCATGGCAGCACGTCCTAGATCCGCTGCGCGGATATTTAATGACACTTGAGTGCGCGTTAGCCGGGACGGACGTTGACGCGATTAATTTTGGCCCGAGTGATGCGAGTCTTAAGGTACAAGAAGTCGTGAAAGTTGCCCAAAATGCGTGGCCCACACCGACGACTGTTGCATTCTCGGAAAGTGATTCGAAATTCGCGAGTGAAGCGGTGTCCCTTCAACTCGACTCAAATCGCGCACATACTTTGCTCGGCTGGGATATGAAGTGGAGCCAATCCGAAGCCGTTACCGCGACAATAGATTGGTGGGATAAAGTTTTAAATAATGGAATGCACCCTCACGAGGCGTGCATTCAAGATATTGAGAGTGCTTTGGTTTATTAACAACGAAGTTTCTAAGATTAAAAAGCAATGCGGGAGTGCTTTAATCAGAATGAAATTTGGCGTTTGGCACGCTTTAACTCATATATCCTTTGGCACGCCAGTGAAAAGTATCTCTCAGATTGGCCGCCTTAGCTCAGGGGTAGAGCAACGCACTCGTAATGCGTAGGTCCGGGGTTCGAATCCCCGAGGCGGCTCTGGTTTTTACCGAGGCACGCAGATAGTTGTTGAGCTACTACGAAACTATCTTGGGCGACGACGACGCTGATCAGAGCCAGGACGCGGACGGCGACGAGCGCCACCAAAATCTGACTTCTCAACAACTGGTGCCACGTAAGCGATTCCACTTGGTTCTTTTGAGCCAGTGATAGAAACGAGTTCCGCGTGATGCGGACGCACATCGACAAACTTAGGGAAGACACCGGCGCGTGAAGTTAATCCGCGCACTGCACTTTGCTGCTTTGACGTAGCAAGTGTGACGACAACTCCAGCTTCTCCGGCGCGCGCAGTACGCCCTGCACGGTGGAGATAGTCCTTGTGGTCTGTTGGCGCATCAACATGTACCACGAGTGAAACTCCGTCAACGTGAATTCCGCGCGCAGCAACATCAGTTGCCACAAGTGCAGCAGTTGAATTCGCTTTGAAGTGCGCCAGGGTGCGGGTTCGGACTGCTTGCGACTTTCCGCCGTGCAATGCACCAACGGCAACACCTACGCTGGCCAATTTGTCTGCCAGTCTGTCAGCGCCACGTTGCGTTTTCACGAAGAGAATAGTGCGGCCGTCGCGTGCCGCAATTTGTGCTGTGATTTCATCTTTATCACTTGGGTGCATCACAAGAACATGGTGCTCCATGGTGCTTACCGAAGCGCGATCATTTTGGAGTGAGTGGGTCTTTGGGTTATTCAGATACTGGCGGACTAGTGAGTCGACGCCACGATCCAGAGTTGCACTGAAAAGTAAGCGTTGTCCGTTGGGACGAGCTTGATCAAGGATCTCTTTTACAACAGGCAAGAAGCCCATGTCTGCCATCTGATCTGCCTCATCGAGAACAGTGATCTGCAGGTCGTCGAGTTGCACTTCGCCGCGGTTGAGAAGGTCAATGAGTCGACCAGGTGTAGCAACCAAGATTGGGCAGGCTTTGCGCATGGCGGTAATCTGCTTTGCGTAAGGCATTCCGCCAGCAATAACTACGGAATCAAGGCGAAGTGCTTTTGCTAGAGGCGTGAGCACATCATTGATCTGGAGCGCGAGTTCGCGTGTTGGTGTAAGAACTAATGCGAGCGGGCGATGCGGTGCTGCCTGCTTGCCTTGCAGGCGTGTGAGTAAAGCGAGTCCGAATGCGAGAGTCTTTCCTGATCCGGTTTGACCACGACCGAGAATGTCCAGGCCCTTGATTGCATCAGGAAGTGTTGCAACCTGAATCGGGAACGGCGCATTAATACCTTGACTGGTGAGTAATTGAACTAGCTCAGGTGCAATGCCAAGGTCAGCAAATGTGGTGCCCGTTGCCTCAGTTGGCTTGTGATGCAAAGCCTGCTCTGTGGTTTCTTGCTCAATATCAACGATGTAATTGTCATCGGCGCCAAAATCCTCAACGTAACTTCCATGCTGGCTATGTGAAGAGCTGTATGACTTGCCACCCTTCGATGAATGTGAAGAATTGGATGGACTTGATGCAAAGTTGTTCGTTGAACGAGATGAACTAGTTCGGTTAAACGAACTTTTGCCGGGCGTTGCTATGCCACTGTGCGCGCTGCGAGTAGTTGATCCGGTGCGCTTTCCACCAGGAATAAATTTGGTGCGCTTTTGTGGTTCAAAGTTAGGTCGACCATCTCCACGAGCTATCTCGGCAATTCGAGCATCGCGTCGAGTGGTGGGGCGAGTATCAGGGCGGACTGTTGGAGCTGCCGTGCGTGGCTCTTCACTGCGTACTTGAGTCCCACGGGTATCAGCAAAGCGCTTTGCTCTATCTTGCGAACGAGCGTTGGTCTTCTCGCGCTTGCGTGGTGATGCTTTCGAAAAAGTTTTCGCTTCGCGTGAAGATGTAGAAGTAGATGGCTTGCCTGCGTTCTCCGAGCGGGAGTATTCAGATCTGGTTGGCTTCTCAACAGAGGCAACTGATCGCGTTCCCGGCTTAAGAGGTGTGGCTGAAGTGCCTTTGCGATGCGGCTTAGGAGACTTCGAGCGAGCGGGCGCAGCAGATTTCGAGCGTGGTTGTATTGACATGATTTAGCGATACCAATCGAGACGACAAGCGCGTCTCGGTGTGACTGGGCCTTCCCGAATCGGGATCTAGCGCGGGGCTAGTAGTCGTGCAGTACTTCTGGGCCGGTCAAGTGGTGATAAGACTCGCAAGTAAGCGCAAATTGTTCGTTAATCGCGCTTTGGGGGGAAATTACACTGCTTCGGTTGAAGCAATGGTGGCAATATTACCCTGAAATTTGAATCTCAATTACCACCACTCCAGGGAATCTAGCGAACTTCAATACAGGTCCAATAAAAGACCGCCCGCGCACCTTGACGGCTAAAATCCGAGAGTGAAAACTCCTTCGACCATTGCCACGGCAACGCTGGCAAATACTGCGAAAACGTCTCAGAAGGCTCAGAGGGCTCAGAGGGCTCAGAGGGCTCAGAGGGCTCAGAGGATAGTGGGTCGCGGAGATTCTGTACTGGCGCGCAAAAGTATTCGTGACGCACTTGTCTCCGTAGCGGGATTGATCGGCTGTCCCGTCCGTGACGATGAGGGCAAAGACATCGGCAAATTAGTAGACGTCGTAGTTCGACATGGAGAAGAGACCTACCCCGCTGTCACGGGTCTAATCGTGAAAGTCGGATCTCGGAAATCCTTTATCGATGGCGCGCGAATTTCAAAATTGGCGCAAGATGAAATTCGTTTGTCTTCAACGAAGATTGATTTGAAAGAATTTATTCGTCGAGAGGGCGAATCACTTCTCGATGCCGATGTTATCGATCATCAAATTGTAGACGTTGATGGACTGCGCGTTGTGCGATCCTCAGATTTGTATTTAGCACCACTCGATAGAGAGATAAGACTTGTTGCCGTTGATGTTTCGTTTGTTTCTTTTCTTCGTCGTATTTTCCCGAGCATAATCCGCCGACGTCCGACGCCAGATAAAGTGGTGGACTGGTCGACCGTCGCTTCGCTTACTGATGGCACTGGTCAAGTTCGTACTTCCGGACCACGATCGGCCCTCAGTCAACTTCGTCCGGCAGACTTAGCGGACTTGATTGAGGATTTAGTCGGTCGTGAGCAGGGTGCACTTATTGAGTTGTTAGATCCAGATCTTGCGGCAGATGTGCTTGAAGAGATGGAAGATGAGGATCTGCAGGGTTTGCTGCGCGGTTTGTCGGCAGAGCGGGCTGCGGAATTACTGGCGCGTATGGAACCTGATGAGAGCGCAGAAGTTCTACGCGATCTTGATGACGAGCACCGCGAAAGCATTCTCAACGCGATGACTCTTGAAACTTCTAAGTCTCTTCGCCACCTGGTCTCCTTCGATGAAACTTTGGCAGGCGGAATCATGACCACGCACTCGGTGCTCTGTAAAGAGACCGACACGGTCGCCAAGGCGCTCGCGCAGTTAGTAAAGCATCGAGCGCGAGATATTTCTGACGGAGTAGTTGTTATTGACTCAAAGGGAAAATTGCGCGATCACATTCAGATGATTGAACTGGTTTCAGCCGCTCCGACATCTCTGCTAAGAGAATTGATCGGACCACCGTTGCCTACTGCAGTCTCACTTAATACGCCTTTGGATGAAGTAATTGAAGAATTTTCTAACAACCGCGGTTCATCGATCATCGTTGTCGACGACACGTATCGACCAGTTGGGCGCATCATGGCTGATGATCTTGTTGACGCGCTTGTTGCTCGCTCGGAACATCGCGGCTTTGCGCAAAGAAGTGGCGCGTCGTCATGACAGAGGAGAAGAAGTCCGGGTCCAAAGCACCGGCGACTGGCGTAAAGTTGCCAGCAATCTCGCCGAAAAAGATTCGCATCGCTGCCCTGCTTGCGGTGATGGGACCTGGTGTCATTGCCGGACTTTCCGATGATGACCCAGCGGGCATCGCGACCTACTCCCAAATGGGCGCAAAGTACGGGTATCGACTTCTCTGGGTGCTGGTTCTATCAACGTTGGCGCTGATCTTGTTTCAAGATCTGGGATCACGCATCGGCGTTGTTACGCGGCAAGGACTTATCGGGCTTGTTCGGCAAAAGTACGGCGCCCGCTCCGGAGTTTTCAGCGCCTCATCTTTGATCTTGGCCAATATCGGCACCATGACCGCAGAATTTGCGGGAATCGCAGCCGCCGGGCAGTTGTTCGGCCTAACAAAATATATATCCGTACCGCTTGCGGCGATTTTGGTGACCTTCTTGGTTTTGCGAGGATCTTTTGGTCGTGTGGAGAAAGTCTTTTTCTTACTCTCTGCCGTATTTATTTCCTATATTTTGGCTGGCTTCCTTTCACATCCCGACTGGGGCCAAGCACTCCACGGCATGTTCGTTCCATCCATCCCTTTCACTCGCGATGCAATTTTTATAGCCACGGCTACTCTCGGTACCACTCTGGCACCGTGGGGATTGGTTTTCATTCAGTCCTACGCCGTTGATAAGCGACTTACTCGCGACGATCTCAAACTTCTGCGGGTGGATGTTTGGACGGGTTCGCTCCTGACCGGAATCATCGGCTTCTTTGTGATCGTTACTTGTGCCGCAACTCTGAATCGCCAGGGCATCTTCGAAATCACCGACGCAGCGCAAGCGGCCGAAGCTCTGAAGCCTCTTGCTGGCACATTAGCTAAGGATCTATTTGCGGTGGGCTTAATAGGAGCTGCACTTCTTGCTGCATCGATTCTGCCTCTATCAACTGCGTATTCAGTGAGCGACTTAACAGGTCGCCCCGCAGCACTTGATGACGGATATGCCGAAGCGCCTTTGTTTTACGGCACTTTCGGCGCGATAACTCTCATCAGCGCGGGGTTGATTCTTTTACCTGGTGCGCCGTTGGTGACAATCCTCATTTGGACTCAAGTACTAAATGCCGTTCTGCTTTTACCGCTGCTGTGTTACATGTTCGGTATCTCGCGCGACAAAAGACTGATGGGTGAATTTCGCGCTAGCACGCGCATGCAGGCGATTTACCTTGCAATTATTTCAATGGTGGCGTTCTGCGTTTTGTGCATGCTTTGGTTCACCGTAAAGTAATTCTTAATCTATTTTAAAGGCATCTCTAATCGGGCCAAGTTCAATGCCCGCCTTGGAGTGATCGCTGATCTCTCCGCGCTGTAATTGAGCCGCATGAGCTCTATTGTGCCAACGCTCTTCGACTTTTCCATATTTCCACAGCGCCAGCGCAACAATCCAAACAATTGCAAATGTTGCAAAGATGATGTAGCCCGCTGAATTGAGATTAAAACTTGTTGCGTAATTCCAGAAGCCACCAGTGAGATTGAGTTGCTGAGCAACCACTTGGGTTATCTCTAGACCGCCGATGAAAAACGCAACAGAAACTGAGAGACCAGTAATTATGATGTTGTAGTACACCTTTCGAACTGGCTTGGAGAATGCCCATCCGTACGCGAAGTTCATGAATGAGCCATCGATGGTATCGAGCAAACTCATTCCGGCTGCGAAAAATAGCGGAAGTGCGAGAATCGCCCACCATGGCAACCCAGCGATAACGGAGGAACCTGCCAAAACAAGGAGACCGATTTCAGTCGCAGTGTCGAATCCGAGCCCGAAGAGAATTCCGAGGGGATACATTTTCCAGCTCGCATCAATGCGGCGGGCGATCGGTCCAAAGAAGCGCATAAGGAGACCGCGCGAATTGAGATGCTTCTCAAGTTCTTCTTCGTTGTAGAGACCACGACGCATCGCAAAGAACACTTTCAAAATAGATATTAAAATTATTAAGTTGAGAATCGCAATCAACATTAGGAAAGTTCCGCTAATCGTAAGTCCGATGAGTCCGGTGTAGTGGTGCAGTGACGAATTCTCGTCCTTCAATTGCGACCCAAGCGCTTTGATTCCGAAGTTCAACAAGATAGTGAGAGCGGCCACGACGGAGGAGTGACCGAGAGAGAAGAAGAATCCCACTGCGAGCGGGCGCTGTCCTTCACTCATTAACTTACGAGTCGTGTTGTCGATCGCCGAAATATGGTCGGCATCAAATGCGTGGCGCATTCCGAGCGTGTATGCCAACACGGCCGTGCCCCAACCGAAAAGTGATCCATCAGAAAGTTTGTAATTACCGCTCGTAGCTGCCCACATCAAAGCGGCGCCGGCTATATGTAGGAATGCGATGAAACCGAACATGGCGTAGAGGCGGCGCCATTCGTCCTTGGTGAGGCGGTCGCGCAACTTGAGCGCAGGCTTCGCAGGTTCAGTGATCTTCATGCCGGGACCTCTCCGTACGTTCTGCTAGATGCGAATCGTTTGCAAGAAGGAGCGTAGAGCCAGAGGCAACGCTCTGTCCAACCCATTCTTATTCAAACTTGCCCCAACTATCCCCAACTATCCAAGAGAGGTGTTTTTTCGGCTCGTCGTCAGGCGCGTTCCAATGAATGCCTCAGCCCGCAGGGTGGCCAGGCCAATCTTGGGTAAGTTGGAGTTCGCCGGAAAAATTATGTAGCGCGGCAGCCATTCCGGGCGAAACTTGGCAGTGAATCGATACAGGCTTTCCATCTGGACAAAGCGTGAAAAGAAGATCAAGAGGCTCCTCCAAGATTTAAGGATTGGTCCGGCACCGAGTCGGGAGCCGCGTTCGAAAGTTGATCGGAAAACTGCAAAGTTAAGTGAAATGCGAGTTAGACCATGCTGGCGCGCGTAATTCACGGTGGCATTGATCATTAATTCGCTCAAACCTGAATCCGACTTGGGTGAACGCCGGATGAGGTCAAGGGAGAGATCTTTGTCTCCCCATGGGACGTATTGCAAGATGCCGCGCATCTCTCCATCTTGATACGCAGTGACAATCACTAAGTCAGGTTCGTTGTTATCGGCAATTCTTCCCAACCCCATCATGAACCCGCGCTCGGTTACATCGCCTCTCCAGAGTTTGGAGTTTTCGATGAGCACGGTACGCATCTCATCAGTAAGGTCGGACGAACGCTCCACACGAGTTGTGTAATTTTGCTTAAGAATTTTCCTAACCAGGTATCGCACATTTCTATAATGAGGATTTTCTAAGTCATATTCATTGACATGAACAATTGCTTCGTCGCCAATTTCTAAGGAATCCATCTTTCCTTCTCTTACCCAAATTTGCCCAGCCTCTTCACTACATCCGACGGCAACCGGAATCCACCCATTCTGCAAACAGAGCTCGATAAATGCGTGTATTACTTTAGGCCAGGCATCTGGATTTCCAATTGGATCTCCGCTCGCTAATGCACATCCGCCGACCACCCGGTAGGTAATGGCAGCTTTCTTTGTGTTCGACCAAATGACACTTTTATCTTCACGAAGAGCGAAGTAACCCACCGAATCTCTTGCCCCAAATTCTTTAAGCAACTCTCGTAACGAATCTTCATCTTCAATACTCATTCGTGGTTTTGGGGGACTCGGTTGCAAAAGTGAAAAGATAGGCATAATGATTGTGAGTAATCCCAAACTTGGCATTGCGAGATTAAATACGGATTGCTCGTGATTGCTTACAAAATAAACTGGCCCAGAGAGTCCAATAAGTCCGCGCGCAATTGTTTCGAAAATATTGATTGAAGAAACTTCTCCGCCGAATAGTTTGTCGGGTGCAAGTATTAGCAGAAGGCCAACCCCAATGGTTAAAGTAGTCATCTGCAGAAAAACGATGAGCGCGCGACTCATTACTTTTCTCACTGGCTTGGCATAAAACTCGTTACGGTTCCAAAACAGAAAAATGTTCAGGCCGAGGGCAAGTGCCGCTTCACCAAAATAGAGACCCTTGGTGAGATCCAACCCAACACTTACAAGGAGAAATAACTGCGTGAGTAGGTAAGCGGCCCGATTTCTTCTGGCTAAGCCGAAGGAGAGCACAATAAGTAATGCGCTGACTATGATCGCTCCCGCTGTTGCGAAATTGGGCCAACCATCCGGAAATATGGACTCAATGAGCCGAACTCGCGCATGAAAGGGACGGAAAGCGCTGGAGGCGATTCCAACCAGTCCCAATATGAGGACAACGCGCGCCGCGAGCGTCACTTTCCAGGATGTCCTGCTCGGTCTTTTCATGAGTTCTAGGCCTTCTCTCGTATTGGGAGTATAAGGTTTGGCGACAGGAGCGAACTGGGGGTGCCAATCGTGGATGATGATGATGAGGCAGGCCAAGACGAGCTAATCACCGAGGAGATGCTGTGGGATCGCATTCCGGAGGTTGAGGGTGCGGATAGAGCGAGCACCTATTACGAACTCAGCGCGCGCATTTATGCCCGCGGACAATACGACGAGGCGCTCGCGCTGGCTGAGACCGCCCGTGATATTTACTTCGGCCTGGAAACTTTGGCTTCTAGCGAAGGCTTGGCCCAGGCTTATTCGGCGATCGGTTACAACCTCAACCAATTGCGACGGATGGACGAAGCTGCGACAGCGATGAGCAAAGCGGTGGAGATTTTGCGTCATAACAAATCGCCAATTGCCCTCGAACTCGCCTGCACATTGGGTGAATGGTGGTTCTCATCCAAGAAATACGACAAGGTCATCGAGACCATGCAGGAATGCGCACAAGAACACCTACTTGATGGCAACGACATCGGCGCGGCCAATGACTTTCACCTTATTGGTTGCGCATACCGCGAACTGAAGAGATTTGACGAGGCGATTGGTGCTTTTTCAGAAGCCCGTGTGCTCTTCAAGAAGATTCGGGAAGTTATTCACGTCGCCCGTTGCGACCAAAAGATTGCGGCTTGCTACGTCGAACTAGGCAAAGGCGATCTCGCACTTGAAACCGCCCGTAAAGCAGTGGATGTATTTGAGACGGCCCATGATCATCGACGCGAAACTTTTGCATTGCTCGAGTATGGAAAGGCACAGATTCTGCTTAGTTTGTTGACTGACGGACTCACCACTTTTGACCAAGTACTGCAAACTGCAACTGAGGAAGACCCGAAAGATTTCGAACTCATCGTGGATGTTGAAACTCGAATTGCGGAGGTTATGCGCTCGCAAGGTCGTGTTTCTGAGGCTGATGAAATCCTAAGAAGGCTTGCGGCTGTTTCTGACGTTCTCTCCGAAGAGGATGAAGATTCCCACTAGCGCTCCGATAGCCGCGACGATCAGAGGCCACTGCTTTTCACCCTGACTCCAGAGGAGCCCGCCCCATATTCCAGCGCCCAGAACTGCAAAATTCATTGATGCTTGATAAACACCCTGCGCCTTTCCACGTTGGTTCGAAGCGCTCAGCCCAGCGATCCATGCTTTGCCCACTCCATCAGTGAGCGCGGGGAAGAATCCATAGAGAACTAACGCCAACACTGCGTAGGTGTGGTTCTGAGTAAAGCCAAGTGTGAAATAAGCGATCGCAAAGGCGAGTAAACCAATCGAATAAATAATTCGAGGGGAGAATCGATCTGACAGGTAACCGCCGGGGAAGGCGAGCAGCATCGTGACAGCACTAAAGAGAACGTAAGCAAGAACAACTCCACGTGTAGAAAATCCAATGTCGTGTAGACGCAATAGCAGAAGCGCATCGGGAATATTTGTAAGTTGAATAAAGACCAGAAGCGCAATTGCGCGCTTAAGAGGTGCAGGCAGTGGACCGGACGGTGGAATCGAAGGCTGTGCCTTTATCTGCGCCCTCGATTTATCTTTAATAAAAAAAGTGAGGGCGGCAGATATGAAGGCCGGGATGAGGGCCCACATTGCTACTTTGCGAACATCGTCGTTGAATAATGAAAGCCCTGCTAGGGCAAGTAACGGACCAATCACCGCGCCTAAATTATCGCCCGCACGATGGAATCCGAAAGCTTTTCCTAAATGCTGTTCTGGCACCGAATCATGAATTAGCGCATCTCTGGGTGTACTTCTTAAGCCTTTTCCGATTCGATCAGTGATGCGACCAAGCAAGAATAGTGGCCAGGCCGATGCCGTTACCACCATTACTTTTCCGATTCCTGCTACTGAATATCCCGCAACAATGAATGGTTTGCGCCCTATTCGATCACTGGCTCGCCCAGAGAGCAGTTTGGTAAAACCAGCGGCCGCCTCAGCGCATCCTTCGATAAGTCCCAGCGCTAAAGGTGCCGCCCCAATCACACTAGTGAGAAGAATTGGAATCAGGGGATATAGCAATTCGCTAGCCGCATCTTGCGCAAGTGAGACCAAAGTAAGAATTGCTAGGTTACGTGTAAGCCACTCTTTTCTCAACTGATTCAACGCCCCTTCATGTGATTGCTACTTGGGAAGATGCTGAAGTGCCCAGTGATACATGGCAATCGCTCCCGCGGCCGAAGCGTTCATAGAACGGGTCGATCCGTATTGCTCAATGGCGTAAAGCACTGGACAGACGGCGATCGCTTCGTCTGACATGCCAGCACCTTCTTGACCAAAGAGAAGCACGCATTCCTCAGGCAACGTTGCACTTTCGAGCTTCGTGGATCCTGGAACGTTGTCTATGCCGACAATAGGAATGTGAGCGCTTTTTGCCCACGATGCAAAATCAGAGATAGTCGGATGATGCATCACGGTGAGATATCGATCGGTGACCATGGCGCCGCGACGATTCCAATCGCGCTTTCCCACAATATGAACGCCTGCCACGTTGAATGCATTTGCCGTGCGCACGATTGATCCAATGTTCAGGTCATGTTGCCAATTCTCTATGGCAATGTGAAGTTTGTGTCGCTTTGTATTCAAATCAGCGACTATTGCTGCAACTTTCCAGTAACGATATCTATCCAAGACATTGCGTCGATCACCAAGTTCGAGCAACTCAGGATCAAAATCCTCACCCGTAGGCCAAGGTTGTGGATGTGGCCCCACTCCTATAACTGGGAAAAATTCACCTGGGCCAATCTGAGCTGGTGGTATGGCTGGTGGTGGAAGCATGAACCGCACTCTAAACTGAATACATTCATTGCGCTATCTAGGCTTCATTAGAAGGGTTTCAAGGTGACTGCACTCGGTTGGGTAAATAATATTTCTTTGATCGTCCATATCCTCTCAGTAGTTGGCATCTTGGTGCTCCTTCTAACACAGGCCACCAAAAAGTCTCGCGTTATTCCGGTTGGCACTTTGCATGCCGCGTTGACGGCACTCGTCGCCGGCGGACTTATGGTTGGAATTCGCAACAGCCTGCACGGTCAAGATGCGGTCAAGTGGGAAGAGTTTGATCAAGCTAAAGTCGGGGTTAAATTTCTTATCCTGGGCGTCATCATCTATTTAATTGTCAAGTATCAAAAGAGGGCTGAAGTTAAGACTGCGGTTTGGCTTTCGCTTATCGGTTTAACCATCGCGAATATTCTGATAGCCGTCCTCTGGTAATTCTCCGTAGGCGTTCTTTCAAAGCTCACGCTTTGCTTTTCGCAACCCTTGTGATGGCGGTTGCAACGGTGGCTCCCGCGACCTTGGTATCGGCATCGGCCACACCTCTGCAAAGCATTGCGGCCATTGCAAAGACTTTTGAGAGAATCTCAGAATCGGCTTCTCTTGCGGACCCATCGATAATTCTTATTGATCGAGGTAGTGGTGAGGTGATTTTCGAGAAGGATCCCATGTCTCCGCGGAAGCCGGCTTCCGTTTTGAAGTTGCTCTCTGCCGCCCTGGCTCTGCAAAACCTTGATCCCAATTTTCGTTATGACACGACGATCTCTCTCGGGCCGACACCGCGCAGTCTTGTGGTCGTTGGTGCTTTCGATCCTTGGATGGCATCGCGCCATGTGGATGCTGTGGCTAATAAGCGGGCTTCATTGACGAGTTTGGGCAATAAGGCGATTGAGTGGATGATCCCACTAGAGGGTGGAGTTCCACGCACGATTTCCGTGAAGTACAACGGCCTCTACCTTGCGGATATCAACGCTTTGGGAACTTACTTCAAAAGCCGCAATATCAAGGCGTATTTTACCGCCGTCAACGCCGAGCAGGCTAAGGAGCTTTCGATCGAAAAGATCGCCACGGTTTTATCTCCGACCGTAAAAGCGATGGTCGAGTACTCGCTTCGTTGGAGCGACAACCTACTGGCTGACCGATTAGTAGAGGCGGGTGCAGTAGCCAATGGATATCCGAGAAATATCGCGGGAGTTTCAGCTGCGCTGCGCGAATTCTTAACGGAGCAAGGAATTGATTCAACCGGACTTTCAGTGAAAGACGGAAGTGGTTTGTCGAAGCAGAACCGCGTGACGGCGCAGATGATTGCCGATCTATTAATAAGGATTCGCGACAATGATTTATTTGCACCGATTTATGCCGGGCTACCAGTGTCAGGAGTATCGGGGACTTTGCAAGATAGATTTATTGAGACATCTCCGTATGCAGTCGGCTTGGTTCATGCAAAGACCGGCACATTGGATGGAACGGTGTCTCTTGCGGGATATGTGAGTGCGGGCGATGACGAATATATTTTCGTGGCCTTTGCTGACAGAATTAAAAAGGGTTCTACCTCGACACGAAATGCCCGAACTACATTAGATCGACTCGTTGGAAAGTTAGCCTTCCCCGCGACAGCCAACTTGTAGCAGACTATTTATTGTCAAAAACTTTTATCTGTCCGTGATAGCACGCGACCCACGTTCTATTTGTAGATTCATCAAATGTGACACCGATTGGGTGATTGCAGGCCCAGACTGTCTGCATAACTTTTAAGCCGGCGGTTGCGACCTTAGATACCGTTCCACTTACAAAATTGACGACAAATATCGCGCTCCCATCGGTGGAGATAGCCAAACTTCGTGCCGCTTTGCCAGTAGTCACGCTGGCAACTTGCCTGCCTCTAACTAGATCGAACGCAACGACTTTTCCCGAACGATTGAGAGTGGCGTACAAAGTTTTATTATCTGGTGAAAGAACCAGAGCTCGCGGGTTGGAGCCAATGTAGATAGTGCTGGTGCTCAAATTCGTGAGATTGATGCGGTGGATGGAGGAGCCACCCATCTGCGCGACATAGGCAGTTTTCGCATCACTGGAAACCGTGATTCCACGCGGATAAGCCCCGATCTTGATAGTTTTCACCACTTTTTGGGTCGCGACAGAAATTACCTTTAAGTCGTAGGAACACCAGTTGGTGACAAGGACGTACTTATTGTCAGGGGTAACTTCGACAACTTTCGGCACCACGCCTACTTGATAAACAGCGTCGATGACGTACTTATCAAGATTAATTCGATACAAGTAACTCTTGTCGAAGTTCGAGGCAGGTGAACACGTGTCATGCCCTTCGCGATTGAATCCTTTTCCGTACATTGCATAGTTCGTGACGTATAGGTATTTCTCATCTGGCGAGAAAGCCCCTTCTACCGGGGCGCCTTGGTATGTACCGGAATAGCCTTTCAGGCCGAATGAGGAAAGTTGGACTTTGTCAGGAATGGTCTTGATCAATGCAAAAGTCTTGGAATTGTAAATCGTGATGGAGTGGCGGTACATCATGTTGTGTGCGCTGACGATTCCGAATTTTGATGACCGCACAGATTTCGGAGTTATTTCCCCAGTAATTGTCTTAACAAGAACCAACTTTGAGTCCGACGTGAGTTTTATCTCCGCCGGCGTTGCGCTCGGGATGACGGTTGGCGAATCACTGTCTTCTGATCCAACTGCTTGACCGGCGCCGAAAAGTATCAGCGCGCAAGTAAGTACTGCGATGTGTCGTTTGCGCATGTGCTAACGATATCTAGTTAATCGTCATCGCCTTCGTCGGAATCTTCGTGCTCGTATCCCTCATCTTCACCATTACTTTTATCAGAAATATCCGTATCATCATCGCCATCATCTGAGGAAAAAGACTTAGTTGCAAAGGGCGCTGGAGCTACGAAACCTTGATTTTTTCCAAGGTTGGCCAACTTAATATCAGTCCCTGAAGGAGTGGAAGGTGGAAAGGTTGATTGATTTGAATTGGTTGGAGACCTTGAGGTCTGTGACGTAACTGTCACCAAGGAGGTTGCACCAGGTTCTGCGACTACGCCGTTTGCGACGGAGTCAATGACGACGGCTTGTGAACTTGCCAATTCACTATTGCCAGAGGTGACAGTTGCGCTGATGGAGGAACTCTCTTTCGCTGAGGCATTCTGGCTCTCGCTGGCCTGCGCAAAAAGAAGACCTGTGCTGATCAGGAGAAGTGGACCAGCCAAAGCTATTACGCGAATCCGTCGGTTACGGGGGTGGTGCTGAATACGCGGATCAGCATCTATAAGAGAGAACCATTCAGGCTTGTGTGATTCGGTGCCCGCAAAATCAGGTGCGCTCAAGCGACTTTCCTTTCTTTGAGGGAAATGTAACTTTCTGGTCTTAAAAGCGACTGGGAACACCAGTCAATATTGCTGAGTAATCTAGGGCGGTGAGCATTGATTCCCCCGTAAGTTTTTCCGTCGCCGCTCGCGGATACCTCGACCTGATGAAGTTGCGAGTGGTGGAGTTGCTGCTTGTGACGACATTGCCTGCACTGGTGCTGGCATACAAAGGTGTACCACCGCTGGTGGTAAGTGTGGCGACAATCTTCGGCGGACTGCTTGCCGCGGGATCGGCAAACGCGTTCAACATGATCGTGGAAAGCGACATCGATCGACTTATGGCACGCACAGCCAAGCGCCCTTTAGTGACAGGGGTTTTGACTAAGAAGGCAGCCACAATATTTGCGACAGTCATTGGAATTATTTCCTTAGTTATCTTCTGGGTTTTCACGACTGCCCTCGCGACGTTACTAGCTTTGATTGCTATTGCATTTTATGTACTCGTCTACACGATGGCGCTTAAACGGCGCACTGCACAAAACATTGTGTGGGGTGGAATCGCCGGCTGCATGCCAGTTTTTATCGGTTGGGCGGCGATAACCAATTCACTTTCTTGGAGTGCCTTTGCGTTCTTCATGGTGATTTTCTTCTGGACTCCACCGCATTTTTGGTCGCTCGCAATTAAGTACCGTGATGATTATGCAGCCGCTGGAATTCCCATGCTTCCTGTTGTCGCTCCTAAATCGCGCGTTCGCACCGAAATGTGGTTTCATACTATCGCTATGGTAATTTCATCGCTAGCGGTAATTCAATTGGCAGAGTTGCAGACCTGGGCTTTTGTGGGGACGTTAATTCTGGGTCTGGTATTTGCTTATCAGCTACTTCAATTGCAGGACTCTTCAGAAATTTATACAAAGGTCGCAGGCAAGATCTTTCATGCATCGATTAGTTATTTGAGTTTGTACTCAGTGCTGTTAGTGGTAGCGCAACTCCTTACTTGAGGGCTCGCTCAATATCGTGCAAAAGATCCGATGGATGCTCTAGCCCCACTGACAATCGAAGTACGGATTGGGTAATTCCCATCTCAGCTTGTATCTCGGGTAAAAGGCGACGATGAGTTGTCGAAGCCGGATGAGTTATAAGTGATTTGCTGTCGCCGAGATTATTTGAAATATCTATAACTCGTAGAGCATTCATGAAAGCAAAAACTCCGGATTGATCATTGTTGAATTCAATGCCAATGGTCGAGCCACCGCCAGTCATCTGCTTCTGTGCAATTGCATAATCGTGATGCGAAGGTAGGCCTGGATATCGCACTTCTTTGATTTCAGGTCGCGCTTCGAGGAACTCTGCGATCCGCTGTGCGCTGCTGCTCATTCGCTCAACTCGCATCCCAATTGTCTCGAGAGATTTCACGAGCACCCAGGCGTTGAAAGGACTGAGAGATGGTCCGGTATGTCGAATGAACGGATTGAGGTATTCGTGGATATAAGAAAAACTTCCAAGAATCGCGCCCGCAAGGACGCGACCTTGACCATCGATATGTTTGGTCGCGGAGTACATCACGACATCGGCACCATGCTGAAGTGGTTTTTGCAGAATTGGTGATGCCATAACGTTATCGACGATCACGGTTGCACCGACTCTATGCGCGAGCTCACTAACCATCGCGATATCCACGATGTCGAGCATCGGGTTGCTCGGAGTTTCTATGAAGACTGCGGCGGTTGGTTGCGAGAGCGCTTTGGCCCAATCTTCGGGATTATTTCCTGCTACCAATTCTGTAGTGACTCCCCATTTAGGCAGGATTTCCATGAGGATGACGTAACAAGAACTAAACATTGATGCAGAGGCGACAACTCGGTCACCGGCCTTTACCAAGCAAGCTATGGACGCGAACATCGCCGACATTCCAGATCCGGTTGCAACGCAGAATTCAGCTCCCTCGATCGCAGCTAACCGTTGTTCAAACATTGCAATCGTCGGGTTTGCGAATCGCCCGTATACAAAGTGATCGGTCTCGTCTGTAAATGACTCAACAGCCTGCTCTGCGCTGGCATATGTGAAACCACTGGTGAGGTAGAGCGCTTCTGAAGTCTCACCGAAGCCAGAGCGCGCCAATCCCGTTCGGACGGCATGGGTATCTGGGTGCAGTGACCAATCAGGATCCGGTCGGTTAGGCAGAGGCTGGTATCCCCAAGGGCGCTTCGACATGTGGAAAGTGTAAGGTGACAACCATGTTCAATAAACCCGAAATTGCGATTTCTGCAACGGATCTGACGAAGAAATACGGCGATCGTGTCGCTGTTTCTCATGCAACTTTCGAGGTCTCGCTAGGAACTGTCTGCGGTTTTGTCGGACCTAATGGCTCAGGCAAGACGACCACGATGCGCATGCTCTTGGGATTGATTTCACCAACTGCTGGTACCGCGACAATTCTGGGCGAGTCAATCAATCACCCCGAGAGATATTTGCACCGCGTTGGAGCAATGATTGAAGGTCCGGCTTTTTACCCAGCGTTAAGTGGAGCTGAAAATCTGCGGGTCTTGGCCGACCTGGGCGGCTATTCAATTCACCAAATACAAGATCTGCTCGAGCGCGTTGGTTTAGGTGATCGAGGAGACTCTAAATACAAAACATATTCACTTGGAATGAAGCAACGTTTGGGAATAGCAGCAGCATTACTACCCAATCCACATTTGTTGGTTTTGGACGAGCCCACAAACGGACTTGATCCGGCGGGGATTCAAGAAATTCGTGAGTTGCTGCGAACCCTCGCCGATGACGGAACAACGGTATTTATATCGTCGCATCTACTTTCAGAAATCGAGATGATCAGTGATTCCCTCGTCATGCTACGTAAAGGCGAAGTGATCTTCGCGGGTAAAACACAAGATCTCTTGCTGCGACAGCAACCAACGATCATGGCAAGAAGTCTGGACCCCAAGGATTTGTTGCGCCTTGTGCAGATAGCCCACGATGCAGGTCACGAAGGTTCAATCATCAACGACACTGCCCACATCCTCGGTCCGACGCAATGGGCACCAGTGCTTAATAGATTGGCCTTTGATTCTGGAATTGTCCTCGCCCAGTTGGCCCCAGTGCTTCCATCACTTGAGGAGACATTCTTCGAGATGACAGGAGATCAGAAATGAATCGAGTGTTTCGAGCTGAATGGCGCAAACTGCGCCGACCAACGCTTTTCTACGGAACTCTGATTGCAGTTATGGGAGTGACAGCGTTAGTCACTTCACTTCTTTTTCTCATGATTGATTCTGGAAATGGAAATTCGCGCGAAGGTCAACTGATCAATCGACAAGTTCTTTCGTCCTTTAAAGGAATAACGATTGGCTTTAGCGGCTCGGCTGGCTTGCTCGGCTTGGTTGCATTATGTGTTTTCGCATCGCAAACGGCTCAGGAATACACCTACGGCACTTTGCGTAATTTGCTGGTCAGACAGCCGAAGAGAATGACGCTGTTGGCCGGAAAATTCATTTCAATGGCGCTGTTCTCATTAATCTCTGTGATCTTGTCAGCGGCAGTAAGCATCGGTCTTGCATTTGCTCTTGCCGAGAGGGCCAAAGTCAGCAGCGAGCTATGGACTACCGCAGATGCACGCACAGCGTTGATTCACACTTTTATAAATGTGTTCCTCTCGGTCATCGCCTTCGGGACGATCGGAATGATTCTCGGCCTTCTTCTGCGCTCGCCTATTAGCGCAATCTCTATCGGCGTTGCTTGGTTGCTTGTGATTGAGACAATCCTGTCAGCGGTGGTGAAAAATTCGGCGCAGTGGATGCCGGGCCAACTGATAAATTCGATTGCATCTGGCGGCGATTTCAATGCCTCCTACTCGCATGCGATTACAACTCTTTTGGGATACCTAGCGTTCGGAGTTCTTGTTGTTGCGGTGCTCTTTCGGCACCGGGATGTATCAAACTAAAGACACAACCCCGATATCGGCTGAATTCTCAGCCCAGGCGCTTACTATTTGCGCCTTAGGAGGTTCCCCTTGCGTCCCCAAAGATACGGAATCCTTGCCACTTCAATTGTCGTGGCCACAGGTCTGATTTTCACGACCACTCCTGCGCTGGCTAAGACTCCTAAGCCAACTCTGGCGCAGATCGAGGCTGCGCAGAAAGCAGAAGATGCTAAGCGCGCCGCCGCACGAATGGCGTCAGCCAAACTTGCTGAGGCAACCCAAACTTTGCGTACTTTAACTTCACGTGCGCAATCTGCGCTAAATCGATATCAGCGCGCACAGCGGGAATTAGTAGTTGCCAAGCGAATTGCTTTGACGGCAAGCATTCATGCCAAGAGAACTGCCCAGTCGGTTAGTGCTGCCCATCGCACTATTGGTCGACTCGCTTCGAACGCTTACATCATGGGCGGCGGTTTAACTGATATCGAGCCTTTGTTAAGTTCCAACGGACCACAGGACTTGGTTGATCGCCTTTCAACTCTCACAACATTGGGATCTAACAACTCAACTGCGCTAGATCGGTACAAAGCAGCCGAAGTTGTGGCGCGCGAAGCTAAGCGCAAGGCGCTGAACGCGAAGATTGCCCAACAGAAAGCCACCAATAAAGTGGCATCAGCAAAAAACGAAGCCGACACTGCAAAGGCCGCGCAGCAAGTCGAGGTCAAGAAGTTACAACGCGTTCAAGATCAATTGATGCAAGAACTCTTAAGCGCCAAGCGAGTGCGTACGACTCTTGAGCAACAACGTCAGTTGGCTCTTTTGGAAGAAGCTGCCGCAGCCCGCGCGGCGCAGACCTCAGGACAAAAGAGCGTGTGGCCTGATCTCGGATTCAAAGGTCGCACCACATTCCGATCAACACCAGCGATTCGCGCGGCTGCCGTTGAATATGCCAAGAAACAAGTGCTGGCGCGAAAGCCTTACGTCTGGGGCTCGGAAGGTCCCAATTCATTTGACTGTTCTGGTTTGGTATATGCCGCGTATAGATCTGCCGGACTTGGTTGGCCAAATTGGGATCGACTCAACTCTGCGTTGTACTCAGTTGCGACGATGCACGTAACATTTGCAGATCTTGTTCCGGGCGATCTCTTGTTCTATTCATACAACGGAACAATTAGCAATATTCATCACATGGCAATTTACGCCGGCGACGGAATGATCTGGCAAGCAAACTCAACTCGAAGCGGATTAACTTTCGCAAACATGTACAGCATTAAAGGACTTTTGCCATTTGGGGGTCGGGTCTAGTCTTATCGGCATGGCTGCTGGTCCCGGAGTGACACCCGCAATGGTTGCTGTTCGGGCGGCGGTACGGAGCACCCTTTTGAAGATGGAAGTCGGAGAGAAAGTCATCGTCGCCTGCTCGGGCGGCGCTGATTCCCTCGCATTGAGTCACGCCCTGGCCCAAGAAGCACCAAAATTTGCCATCTCAGTCATCGGCATCACAATTGATCATCAACTGCAGCTCAATTCGGGGGGACAGGCGCGACGCGTTCTCGAACAATTCGCGGATATGGCAATCTCACCCGCAGAGGCGATACAGGTGAGGGTCGATCTCACAGATGGCCTGGAATCTTCGGCCCGCCGCGCGCGCTATCTCGCTCTCGGACTGGCCAGTGAGAAATACGGAGCGCGAAAGATCTTTCTCGGCCACACGCGAGATGATCAGGCGGAAACTGTCCTGCTAGGACTGGGGCGCGGCTCGGGCGTGCGATCTCTATCAGGCATGGCCGCCGATACGGGGCGCTACCTGCGACCACTTTTGGGGATTACGCGTCTGCAGACTGAGGCTGCTTGTGCCGAAGTTGGGCTTATGCCGTGGTCGGATCCACACAATGACGACCTCTCGCTGGTTCGGGTGAGGGTGCGCAAGCAGGTAATTCCAGTTCTGGAATCCGCGCTGGGTCCAGGGGTGCGAGCGGCTTTGGCCCGCAGCGCGGCCCTCTCCCGTGATGATGCGGACGCCTTGGACGGTTGGGCCACGCGCGAATTCCAGACTTTGGAGGCAAATTCCCTAGATATCCGCGCGCTGGCCGCCTTGCCGCGCGCGATTCGGACCCGCGTTATTCGGCTGGCTATCTACCGAGCCGGGACCCCAGCCGGGACCTTAAGTGCCGATCATGTGGCGGCCGTGGAGGCGCTCGTCTCTAACTGGCACGGTCAAGGGGAGGTCAGCCTGCCGGGCGGTGTGAAGGCAGGCCGTTTATCAGGCAGACTTTCGTTCTTACCCCATCCTCATTAGGGCTCGCCTGAGCCCAAAGACGAAATGCGAGGCACAGTGGAACTCTCTGTTGTACATAGCGACATCGAAAAAATGATTGTCACCGAAGACGAGCTCAAGGTGCGAGTAGCCGAATTGGCACGTGCGATTGAATCTGATTATGACGGTCGTGATTTGTTGTTGGTCGGAGTTCTCAAGGGCGCAATTATGGCGATGGCAGATTTGTCACGTGCCCTGCAGCGTCACATAGACATGGATTGGATGGCAGTTTCTTCTTACGGTTCCGGCACAAAATCAAGTGGAGTTGTGCGAATCTTGAAAGATCTAGATCGCGACATCACGGGACGTGATGTGCTTATCGTGGAGGACATTGTTGATTCTGGGCTCACTCTCTCGTGGTTGAAATCTAACCTCGAATCTCGCGGAGCAAAGAGTGTGGAGATTCTGGCGATCTTAAGAAAGCCCGAAGCTGCCAAGGTCGACGTTAACGTGAAATATGTTGGCTTCAATATTCCCACCGACTTTGTTGTCGGATACGGATTGGACTTCGACGAGAAGTATCGCAATCTTCCTTTTGTCGGCGTTCTCGCCAAGCATATGTACGCCTAAAAAGATTTATTCGAAACCCTAGAAAAGGATCCCCAACAAATCATGGCTGAAATGAAATCTCCAAAGAAGTCAAAGAAGAAGGAACCGCGCAAGCCGCCGACAACGCGTACGCAGAAAATTCTACGCGGTCCGCTCTTCTGGATTGTTGCTGCGATTATTGGCGTTACCCTGTTTGGGCAGATTTCCAGCGCCAACAATAAATACACGCAAGCAAAG
This sequence comes from Actinomycetota bacterium, assembly GCA_014377015.1. GTDB lineage: Bacteria > Actinomycetota > Actinomycetes > Nanopelagicales > Nanopelagicaceae > QYPT01. The sequence continues at coordinate 59,618 of JACMQL010000011.1, read as the reverse complement.
ACCTCGGAGATTCTTGCTGCGATTTCAAAAGGTGAAGTTCAATCTGCGGTACTGGTTGATAGAGATCAAAAAATTCAACTTATTCTCAAAACTGGCAATTTGATCAACGGTGCGAACAAAGTCGAGGCTTCTTACATCAAAGGTCAGGAGCCGACTCTCGTTGACTTGTTGACCAGCAATCCACCTCCGGGATCGTGGTCCGTCCGCGTAGCCTCACAATCTTTATTCGTAACTTTCCTATTCTCTTTAGCGCCAATTCTTCTCATCGGGTTCCTCTTCTTCTTCATGATGAGTCAGGCGCAGGGCGGCAATCGCGCATTCTCCTTCGGGCGTTCGCGTGCAAAACTGCAGAGCAATGATGTTCCTAAAACCACTTTTGCTGATGTAGCCGGTGCTGATGAAGCTATTCAAGAACTAGCTGAAATCAAGGATTTTCTCGCCAACCCACCCAAGTACCAGGCACTCGGGGCAAAGATTCCCAAAGGCGTCTTGCTTTACGGTCCTCCAGGTACAGGCAAGACTCTCTTGGCGCGCGCGGTTGCGGGCGAAGCGAATGTACCTTTCTATTCAATTTCCGGATCTGACTTTGTTGAAATGTTTGTGGGGGTCGGTGCTGCGCGTGTGCGCGATCTTTTCAATCAAGCCAGAGAGAACGCCCCGGCAATTGTCTTCGTTGATGAAATCGATGCAGTCGGTCGCCAGCGCGGTGCAGGAATGGGTGGAGGACATGATGAGCGTGAGCAGACTCTCAACCAACTTCTTGTTGAGATGGACGGCTTCGAATCTAACGGCTCCGTAATTCTTATCGCCGCAACTAACCGACCAGATATTTTGGATCCGGCGCTTTTGCGTCCTGGTCGCTTTGATCGACAGATTCCTATTGAACGCCCAGACCTAAAGGGACGCGAACAAATTCTTGCCGTTCATGCAAAGGGTAAACCGATCAGTAAGGATGTCGAACTACTTACCTACGCCCGACGTACCCCAGGATTCACGGGTGCAGATTTAGCGAACGTGCTCAATGAAGCGGCACTCCTCACGGCACGTGAGAACAAGACTGAGATTTCAGATAGCGAACTCGACGAAGCCATTGATCGTGTGATGGCTGGTCCGCAACGCAAGAGTCGTTTAATGAGTGAAGCCGAACGACGGGTCACTGCTTACCATGAGGCGGGTCACGCACTTGTCGCGTATGCGTTGCCGCATACAGATCCAGTTCACAAGATCACGATCATGCCACGCGGTCGTGCCCTTGGTTACACGATGGTCTTACCTGACGAGGACAAGTATTCAGTAACTCGAAATCAACTACTCGATCAACTTTCTTATTCGCTGGGAGGCCGAGCAGCTGAAGAGTTGATCTTCCACGATCCTTCAACTGGGGCAAGCAATGACATCGAAAAAGCTACCGCACTGGCTAAGGCAATGGTCACGCAATATGGAATGACCGCCGCCCTTGGCGCAGTGAAACTGGGTACTGATTCTTCAGAGCCTTTCATGGGCCGCGATTACGGACATATGCGCGACTTCTCCGAGAGCGTTGCGGCAATTGTAGATTCGGAAATCCGTTCGCTGATCGAGAACGCTCATCAAGAGGCTTTCGATATTTTGGTGCAAAACCGCAACATCCTCGATGAGATGGTTGTTCAACTTTTGGAGCGCGAAACCCTCAATAAAGAAGAGATCGCGGAAATTTTTGCGAAGGTCACCCCATGGCCTCCTCGTCCGGCCTGGACTGGTTCGACAACTCGCGCGCCTTCCGACATTCCACCGATTGCGACGCGTCCTGCGTTGAGCAACGGCAAGATCGTCGAAGAAGACAAGCCGGCAGCCGAACCAGGCGAGGTTGAAGATAAGCCGACAGCCGAACCAGGCGAGGTTGAAGACAAGCCGACAGCCGAACCAGGCGAGGTTGAAGACAAGCCGACAAAGAAACCGGTCAAGCGGGCTGCGCGGAAGAAACCTGCTAGTGACTGACATCAGCCCAGTGACCATCAACCCCGTGACCATCAACCCCGTGACCATCAACCCCGTGACCATCAACCCCGTGACGATGGGACCCGAGGATGGTCGCGCTGACCGTCCTTACGATCCCGAACGCGCTGAACGAGCCGTCCGCGAACTCCTGCTTGCACTAGGCGAGAATCCAGATCGCGAAGGTTTACGTGATACTCCGGCGCGTGTTGCCCGTGCACTTGCCGAAAATTTTGCCGGGTTATGGCAAACGCCACAGGAAGTACTCGCCACGACATTTGATATTGGTCATGAAGAACTCGTCATTGTGAAAGACATAGAGGTCTTTTCTCACTGCGAACATCACTTGACTCCGTTTCATGGTGTTGCCCATGTCGGATATATCCCGTCGGGAAAAATTACTGGCTTGTCGAAGATTGCACGATTGGTTGATGTGTACGCGCGCCGTCCGCAAGTGCAAGAACGGTTAACAAGCCAAATCGCTGATGCACTAATCGATATTTTGAAACCAGCCGGCGTGATTGTCATCATCGAATGCGAACATCTCTGCATGTCTATGCGCGGAGTGCGCAAAGCTGGCGCGAAGACTGTTACAAGTGCGGTGCGAGGAATCTTGCGAGATTCTGCAACGCGAGCCGAAGCCATAAGCCTGATCACAAATAAGTAATTTCATGGCGATTTCCGATCTCCCATTGTCGCATGAGCGAACCCTGGTGATGGGTATTCTCAATGTCACGCCAGATTCATTTGCAGATGGCGGACGCTATGCAACTGAGAATTCGGCAATCGAGCATGGTTTGCAGATGATCGCCGAAGGTGTCGACATCATCGACATAGGAGGAGAGTCAACTCGACCTGGTGCTGAACGAGTGTCGCAAGAAGAAGAGATGCGTAGAGTTATTCCAGTCGTTAAAGCTTTGGGTTCAAAAGTCGTCGTGAGTATTGATACAACGAGGGCTCACGTCGCTAAGGAAGCGGTCGCATCCGGGGCGAGGATCATCAACGACATCAGTGCAGGTCGTTATGACGATGAGATGCTTTCAACCGTTGCGCAGCTGAATTGCCCTTATATAGCAATGCATACGCGTGGAAATTCACAGACTATGACGACGCTAAATCAGTACCAAGATGTTGTAGCAGAAGTGAAGAGCGAACTCCTGGTACGACTACAAGCTGCGCTCGCCGCGGGTATAGATAAGACCAACATCGTTCTTGATCCTGGTTTGGGCTTTGCAAAAGATGCTGAACAGAATTGGGAACTACTGAATCACTTAGAAGACATTAAAGAGTTAGGTTTTCCTTTGCTTATTGGTGCATCGCGCAAAAGGTTTTTGGGTGCGTTGGTCGGTAGCGATTCACCTGACGATCGCAATAACGCTTCAATAGCGCTGACCGCGTTGTTGGCTCAACGTGGAGTTTGGGCGGTGCGTGTACACGGAGCGAAGGCCCATGTAGATGCGGTAAGAGTTGCAGGGAGAATGTCATGAGTGATCGCATAGAGATCATAGGAATCGAAGCTTTCGGATACCACGGGGTATTTGATCATGAGCGCCAGAACGGCCAAACCTTTCGAGTTGATGTCTGCCTTGATCTAGATCTGGTCCAGGCATCAACCTCTGATGACTTAGCTGACACCGTTGATTACGGCGCAATAAGCAATCTTGTTGGAGCGGCGATTACGGGCAAGCCTTATGCGCTACTGGAAAAATTAGCGGGCTCAATTGCCGACGATCTCATTGCCATGTTTTTAGATGTGAAAAAAGTCAGCATTACAGTTCATAAACCGCAAGCACCACTTACCGTTAAATTCCACGATGTGGCAGTTACGGTAAGGCGCACAAGATGAGGGCCATCATCGCCTTAGGTGCAAATCTTGATGAGCCTGCGCAGAATGTAGAGTTAGCAATTTCCATACTTGACCAATCAACGGATTTGGTTGAGCGCTCTTCGCTATATAAAACAAAACCTGTCGGTGGTCCGGAGCAACCAGACTATGTAAATGCAGTCTGCATAGTTGAGACGCAATTGCCGCCGCATGATCTTTTGCATGTATTACAAGGTATTGAAAAAAGTATGGGTCGAGTGCGCGACGTCAAATGGGGACCTCGCGTGATTGATTGCGATTTGATCGCATATGACGATTTCATTTTGGATGATGAAGAATTAACTTTGCCTCATCCGCGCGCACATGAGAGAAGATTTGTATTGGAGCCGTGGCTGGAAATTGATCCCACCGCAGTCTTAACCGGTCATGGCCCCGTCTCCGCAATTTTGGCGCAATTGCCCCTTGCCGAGTAATCTTTTTTATTGAATAGTAAATTCGCCCGGTACCGGAAAGGACTGGAGCAATGTTAGTAATCAGTGATCTCGCGCAACCAGGCATTTCCCTTGCCCGCCCGTTGAGTTTTGTCCCCACGATGGGCGCTTTGCATCAGGGTCATGCCGCTCTTATTTCGCGGGCTTTAGAATTATCGGACTCTGTCGTTGTGAGTGATTTCGTCAATCCACTGCAATTCAATGATGAAGCTGATCTGGCCAAATATCCGCGCACTCCTGAAAAGGATATTGAGGTTGCGGCTGCCGCAGGTGCAACGCAAATGTGGTTTCCAAGGTTGGCGGAGATCTTCCCGCAAGATGAGGAAATCGAGCGAATTACGCCCGGTCCCGTCGGTGAACTGTATGAAGGCGCCTCTCGAAAAGGACACTTTTCGGGCGTACTTACCATCGTTAATCGACTCTTCTCACTCCTCGAGCCCACCTGGGCACTTTTCGGCGAGAAGGATTTCCAACAACTTTTTCTAGTGCGACAGATGGTTGCGGCGCACAATCTTCCGATTTCGATTATCGGGGTCCCGACAGTGCGAGATCTGGACGGCTTGGCGCTCTCATCGCGAAATGTTCGCCTGAGTCCTCAAGATCGAGCATCAGCGCTGGTTATCTCGCGCGCCCTCATTGCAGCGGCCGCACAAAGTGATTGTGAAAACATGGTTGAAGTTCTGCGCAGCACTCTTGCTACCAAACCGGGATTTGTCCTCGATTACGCGGTCATCATCGACGAAGACACTTTTGCACCGGCAGTGCCGAGCACGGCGCGGAAGCGGGGCTTAGTCGCCGGTTGGGTAAATGGGGTCAGATTGCTCGACAATATGCCTATGAGCGTCGCCGCGATATGAAACTTCTTGCCCCAGACCCTGGTTGGACGGCGCGCGCCGATGTAATTGTGGTCGGCTCTGGCGTGGCCGGTCTCACTACCGCCTTGCAAGTGCGCAGTTTCGGACTCTCCGTTTTGCTAGTGACAAAAGCTCGAGTGGATGAAGGTTCGACCAAATGGGCGCAAGGTGGCATCGCAGCCGCCCTCGGTCCTGGTGATTCGCCGGCGCAGCACGAGAAAGACACCCTCGTTGCTGGCGCGGGTTTGTGCGACGCGGAGGCAGTGAAAGTTCTTGTCTCCGAAGGCCCCGCGGCGGTCAGGAAATTAATCGCGCGCGGTGCAGTATTTGATAAGGAAGCCAGTGGCGAAATTGCACTCACGCGCGAAGGCGGACATTTACGCAATCGCATTCTTCATGCGGGTGGAGATGCAACAGGTGCAGAAGTATCGCGTGCGCTTCTGGCTGCAGTTCGAAATGACCCATCGATTGAAGTTGTCGAACATGCACTTGTTCTGGATGCACTCAAGGACGCTGACGGAAAAATTTGCGGAGTCACACTCCACGTTATCGGGGCAGGAAGTCGCGACGGTGTCGGCCGTGCCATCGCGCGAGCCACAGTTCTGGCAACTGGCGGGCTCGGACAAGTATTTGCGCAGACCACAAATCCTTCTGTCTCTACTGGAGATGGAGTTGCCCTCGCCCTACGTGCTGGTGCCGAAGTTGCTGATGTCGAATTCATCCAATTCCATCCGACAGTGCTGTGGCTAGGCGATGCATCTGTTGGCCAGCAGCCGCTCATAAGCGAAGCGGTGCGCGGTGAAGGTGCACTACTAGTTGATGACAACGGAAATCGATTCATGGTCGGGCAACATCCGCTTGCCGAACTTGCACCGCGCGATGTCGTAGCAAAAGCGATCATGCGCCACATGAATGAATCTGGTGCACATCACGTGTGGCTGGATGTGCGATCCATCGAGGGATTCCAAGAGCGCTTCCCGACAATCTATGCCTCCTGTTTGTCACACGGGATTGATCCGTTGAAAGACTTAATTCCTGTGGCACCTGCATCTCATTACGCATCCGGAGGTGTTCGTGTTGACCTTAACGGTCGATCGAGTATTGCTGGACTTTATGCTTGTGGTGAAACTGCTTGCACTGGAGTACATGGCGCTAATCGTCTTGCATCAAATTCACTTTTAGAAGGTTTAGTATTTAGCGCACGTATCGCAGAAGACATTTCGCGCAACCTTCCACCTTTATCTGAGCCGTTGCCCGCCTCTGACAAGTCAATTGGAAAATCAATTTTGCTACGCCCAGAGGCTCGAAAAGCCATTCAATTAAGCATGAGCACTGGGGCAGGTGTCTTGCGCTCAGCCGTATCTTTACAGCGCACACTCGATGAACTGACCATCATTGCCAAAGCCGAAAGCAACGAACCTTGCGTAGAAGCATGGGAGACCACCAACCTCTATCAACTTGCAGTGGCTATCGTCCGCTCCGCTTTAGCTCGTGAAGAGACGCGTGGATCGCACTGGCGTGAAGATTTCCCCAACATGCTATCTCAGTGGTCTAAGCGCATTCGTCAACACATGGACGCACAGGGCAACTGGAGTCAGTCAACCGAAGAAGTCGTGCAGTAATGATTTTCTATGACTTGAGTAGCCAGACACGCGAGCGTTTGATAAGCGATGGACTCACTCCGGAAGGAATCGTGTCATTAGTTGAAGCAGCGATACTTGAAGATCTTGATGGTGGTGAGGATGTCACCTCTCTCGCAACTATTCCCGCCGATCACCGTTCTTGCGGTGAGTACGTAGTACGCGTTGCCGGAATTGTCGCTGGTATCGATGTAGCAGTCGCAGTTCTTGAAATGCTTGGGCTTTCTGAAATTGAAATTTTTGCCAGTGATGGCGATCGTGTTCCGAAAGGGTTCGTTGCACTTCGAGTTAGCGGCAACACTCGCCAGATTCTGCTAGCCGAAAGAACTTCGCTCAATTTCCTGGGTCATCTGAGTGGTATCGCAACGTTGACTCGTAAGTGGGTTGATGAGATTGCGGAATACAAAGAGACGAAGATCCGGGATACTCGAAAGACGACTCCAGGATTTCGCCAACTTGAGAAATATGCCGTGCGCATGGGCGGTGCTGTGAATCATCGAATGTCGCTGCGTGATGCCGCGCTAATTAAAGATAATCACATCGCGGCAGCTGGCGGAGTCGCTGCGGCATTTGCGAATGTTCGGACAAGTTTTCCCTCCATTGAAATTGAAGTGGAAGTAGATAACCTAAATCAATTAAGAGAGATAATTCCGCTCAACCCCGATTTGGTTTTGTTGGACAACATGAGTGTCGAGCAATGCGCCGCTGCAGTGAAATTAGTGGCGAAGCGTTTTCCGCTGGAAGCCTCTGGTGGGTTGACGATTGAGAATGCGCGTGCTTATGCGCAAACTGGCGTGACATATTTAGCGGTTGGCGCCCTTACTCATTCTGCAAAAGTTCTAGATATCGGACTCGACTTAAAGGCGGAGATCTAAATGCTACTTACGATAGATGTCGGAAATACCAATACGGTTCTAGGAGTATTCGACGGGAAGGTAATGACGCGCTCATGGCGCGTGAAGACCGACCCCCGCAACACCGCTGATGAACTCTGGTTGCAATATTCAGCCCTTGTCGCATCTTTTGATATCTCCGGGCTCAGTATCTGCTCGACTGTGCCCGCCACTCTTCGCGAATTGCGCACCATGATTGCTTGGTACTTCCCAAAGACGCGAGTGACAATTGTGGAGCCAGGAATCAAGACCGGAGTTCCTCTTCTGGTTGATAATCCGAAAGAGATTGGCGCGGACAGAATTGTGAATACGTTGGCCGCTCATACGATGTATCCGCACGGACCGGCGATCGTGGTCGACTTCGGTACGTCCACCAATTTAGATGTTGTCTCACCGAAAGGTGAATTCCTAGGAGGAGCGCTTGCGCCCGGCATTGAAATTTCTGTCGATGCGCTGGCGGCACGCGCCGCGCAGTTGCGCAAAGTGGAACTCATCCGCCCGCGCTCGGTCATAGGCAAGAACACCGTCGAAGCCTTGCAATCAGGGACTATCTTCGGTTTTGCTGGTCAAGTAGATGGCCTGGTTCATCGCATCACAGCCGAACTCGCTGATACTTATGAGGGCGAGCCCACGGTCATTGCAACTGGCGGATTAGCACCGTTGGTATTAGGAATTTCAGAAACAATCCAACATCATGAGCCCGATTTGACGCTGATCGGTCTGCGCTTGATTCACGAGAAAAATGCCTGATTAGGTAGGGTTGCGCCACGATGACACAGACTCCGCCAAATAGCCCTGCCACTGCAATCGAGGATGATCTTCCCGAGCAGTTGCGTATCCGCCGCGAAAAGCGATCGGAGCTCATCGCAAAAGGTGTTGAGCCTTATCCAGTAAGTGTTTCTCGTACAAAGTCTTTGGCGCAGATTCGCGCTACTTATATAGAGTTACCAATCGATACCGCGACCGGTGATATTGAGAGTGTTACTGGTCGTATTATTTTTAAACGCGATACGGGCAAACTTTGTTTTGCAACTTTGCGCGAAGGTGATGGAACTGAACTGCAGGCGATGTTCTCTCTCGATAAAGTTGGAGAAGACTCACTTAATTCCTGGAAGAGCGAAATCGATCTAGGTGACATCGTCAGCGTGACGGGGGAGATCATCACCTCAAAGCGCGGCGAACTTTCCATTTTGGCCAACACCTGGGCGCTAGCGGCAAAATCCCTTCGTCCGTTGCCAAATGACCACAAGCCGATGTCGGAGGAAACCCGCGTCCGCATGCGTTATGTGGACCTAATCGTGCGCCCAGAGGCGCGTTTCAACGCCCGCCTTCGTCCGGCGGTTATGCGCTCGCTGCGTCAGACTTTCCAGGCGCGCGATTACCTCGAAGTTGAGACTCCGATGCTGCAAGTGCAACCGGGGGGAGCAGCGGCACGTCCTTTCAAGACTCGCAGCAATGCATACGACATGGATCTCTTTTTGCGTATCGCGCCAGAACTTTTTCTCAAACGTTGCGTTGTCGGTGGCATCGAACGAGTCTTTGAGATTAATCGCAATTTCCGCAACGAAGGTGCAGATTCCAGTCACTCACCTGAGTTTGCAATGATTGAAAGTTATGAGGCTTACGGTGATTGGCGCACAACGGCCGACCTCGCGCGAGCATTGGTACAAGAAAGTGCGATGAGTATTTTCGGCTCGACCAAAGTTACTCATCACGACGGTCGTGTTTCAGATCTCGGCGGAACGTGGAAAGAGATTTCTCTTTACGACGCGATTTCTGAAGGTGTCGGCGAGAGTGTTACTGCTTTGACCCCGATTGCGGAGTTGAAGAAAATTGCCGTGAACATAGGAATGAAGATCGATCCAAATTGGATCACGGGTAAACTTGCCGAGGAGATATTTGAACATGTCACTGAAGGAAAATTGAACGAACCCACTTTCGTTATGGGATTCCCGATTGACAACGCACCACTTGTTCGTGAGCATCGCACAATTTCTGGCGTTGTTGAAAAGTGGGATTTGTATGTCGACGGCTTTGAATTGGCTACTGGCTACTCAGAGTTGATCGACCCGGTGATCCAACGCGAACGTCTAGTTGAACAAGGGCGACTCAGCGCAAAGGGCGATGTTGAAGCTATGAATGTCGACGAAGATTTCTTGCGCGCTATGGAATACGGGATGCCTCCGATGGGAGGCCTTGGTATGGGTGTTGATCGACTCCTCATGGCGCTGACTGGACTTGGAATCCGCGAGACCATTCTTTTCCCACTCGTGAAACCAGAATCGGATTAGCATGATCGAGATTCGTGCCGCGCGTACTAGCGACATTAAAGGGATTCGCAAACTCATCGATAGTTATGCCTTGCAACGTCGCCTGCTTTCTAAAGAGACAGTGACTCTCTACGAGAGCGTCCAAGAATTCATTGTCGCTGTCGATGGTGAGGAAGTCGTCGGCTGTGCTGGTCTGCACGTGCTCTGGGAGGATCTGGCCGAAGTCCGCACCGTTGCTGTTTCAGAACGGTTGCGCCGACACGGGATCGGCGAGCGTCTGCTCACCGCGGTCGTGGAACGAGCTAAGAGTCTGGGTGTGGAGCGCATCTTTTGCCTCACCTTTGAGACGGATTTCTTCGGACGCAACGGTTTTGAGGCGATCGAGGGAACCCCCGTCGATCCTGAGGTTTACAGCCAGTTACTCCATTCATACGACACAGGTATTGCTGAGTTCCTGGACTTGGAAAGTGTGAAGCCGAACACTTTGGGCAATACTCGCATGCTGAAATACTTGTAATTCAGCACGACGGAATGGCTGAAATACTTGTAATTCAGCACGACGGAATGGCTGAAATACCTGTAATTCAGCACGACGGAATGGCTGAAATACTTGTAAAGATTAATTCGTGGGCATAAATGCCACCTCTTCGGGGTTATAAAAGTCATAACCGAGATTTAGCCTCTTTATCTCCAGACCGTTAGGCTTGGAGATGTTGAAGTTAAGGAAAACAGAGGAGACTCAATGTTCGAGCGCTTTACCGATAGGGCAAGACGAGTTGTGGTGCTGGCTCAAGAAGAAGCACGCATGCTCAACCACAACTACATCGGTACCGAGCACATCCTGCTTGGGCTCATCCATGAGGGCGAAGGCGTCGCCGCCAAGGCTCTGGAATCCCTTTCAATCTCCCTCGAGGCAGTCCGCTCGCAGGTTGAGGAGATCATCGGCCAAGGACAGCAAGCCCCCAGTGGACATATTCCATTTACTCCCCGCGCCAAAAAGGTTCTTGAACTCTCACTTCGTGAAGCGCTTCAACTCGGCCACAACTACATCGGTACAGAGCACATTCTTCTCGGCCTCATCCGCGAGGGTGAAGGCGTAGCGGCGCAGGTTCTTATTAAACTCGGCGCAGATTTGGCGCGGGTACGTCAGCAAGTAATCCAATTGCTTTCGGGATATCAAGGAAAAGAGACCGTCGCATCTGGCGGTCCAGCCGAGGGCACACCTTCTACTTCTTTGGTGCTTGATCAATTCGGCCGCAATCTCACGCAAGCCGCTCGCGAAGGCAAACTTGATCCGGTGATCGGTCGTGAGAAAGAGATCGAGCGCGTGATGCAGATTCTTTCGCGTCGTACTAAAAATAATCCAGTTTTGATCGGCGAGCCCGGCGTTGGTAAAACAGCCGTAGTCGAAGGTCTGGCACAAGCAATCGTCAAGGGCGATGTTCCAGAGACTCTCAAAGACAAGCAGTTGTACTCTCTCGATCTTGGTGCACTCGTCGCAGGTAGTCGCTACCGCGGAGATTTCGAAGAGCGCTTGAAGAAAGTTCTTAAAGAGATCCGTACACGCGGCGACATCATTCTTTTCATTGATGAGATTCATACCCTCGTCGGTGCGGGTGCAGCTGAAGGTGCAATTGACGCAGCAAGCATTTTGAAGCCGATGCTCGCGCGTGGCGAACTTCAGACAATCGGAGCCACCACACTTGATGAGTATCGCAAGCATCTCGAAAAGGATGCTGCTCTCGAGCGCCGATTCCAACCTATTCAAGTTGCTGAGCCCACTCTTGCTCACACCATCGAAATTCTCAAAGGTCTGCGCGATCGTTACGAAACACATCACCGGGTATCGATTTCTGATGCGGCACTCGTTGCGGCCGCAACACTTGCAGATCGTTATGTCTCCGATCGTTTCTTGCCGGACAAGGCAATTGACCTGATTGACGAAGCAGGATCACGACTTCGCATTCGTCGCATGACTGCACCTCCAGAGTTGCGTGCATATGACGAGAAGATCGCCAATGTGCGCCGCGACAAAGAGTCTGCAATTGACTCGCAAGATTTCGAAAAGGCAGCTGGACTTCGCGACACTGAAAAGCAATTGATCACTGAGAAGCACGAGCGCGAAAAGGAATGGAAGGCCGGCGACCTTGATATGGTCACCGAAGTTGATGAAGAACTTATTGCCGAAGTTCTCTCCACTGCGACCGGAATTCCGGTATTCAAGTTGACTGAAGAAGAGACTGCCCGACTTTTGCGCATGGAGGATGAACTCCACCGCCGAGTTATTGGTCAGGATCAAGCAATTAAGGCTCTTTCACAGGCTATTCGTCGCACGCGCGCTGGCTTGAAAGATCCAAAGCGCCCTGGTGGCTCGTTCATTTTCGCTGGTCCATCCGGTGTAGGAAAGACGGAGTTGTCTCGCACACTCGCCGCGTTCCTCTTCGGTGATGCCGACGCACTTATCCAGTTGGATATGTCGGAATACTCCGAGCGCCACACTGCTTCACGTCTCTTTGGTGCCCCTCCCGGATATGTCGGATATGACGAGGGTGGACAACTCACTGAGAAGGTTCGTCGCCGTCCATTCTCGGTTGTCCTCTTCGATGAAATTGAAAAAGCGCACCCGGATATCTTTAACTCGTTATTGCAAGTTTTGGAAGACGGTCGCCTCACTGACTCACAAGGTCGCGCTGTTGATTTCAAGAACACCATCATTATCATGACAACCAACCTAGGAACTCGTGATATTTCTAAGGGTGCTGGTCTTGGATTTGCAAACTCTGCAGATGAGATGAGCAATTACGAACGCATGAAGGCAAAGGTTGGAGACGAACTCAAGACTCACTTCCGTCCGGAGTTCCTTAACCGTATTGATGACATCATCGTCTTCCATCAACTTACCAAGCCTGAAATCATTCAAATTGTTGATCTAATGATTGCTAACTTGGATGAGCGTTTGCGCGCCAAGGACATGGGAATCGAACTAACTGCAACCGCTAAAGAACTTCTTGCGACTCGTGGTTATGACCCGTTGCTCGGAGCGCGTCCGTTACGCCGTACGATTCAACGCGAGATCGAAGACGGACTTTCTGAGAAGATTCTTTTCGGAGAACTCAAAGCCGGCGAAATCATCGTTGTTGATGTCGAAGGCGAAGGCGCTGATGCCAAGTTCACTTTTGCAGGAACTCCAAAAGCTCTGCTGCCAGATACTCCAAGCGACCTTACGGAAACACCAACCGTTTAATTCGCTGCACTGCTGAGTAAATCAACGGCTGGACTGAAACGCCCACAGTAGTTGCGAGATTTTGTTGACGGCATTTGTTCCGTACTGCTGGTTTTTATTGTGCGCGGTCATGATGACCGCCAAATAGAAGTGATCATCGGTCTTAACATAGCCAGCCGAATTTACCTGCCAACCCGTAGTACGCACTGGATACCAGCCGTTCTTCACACCAACTTTTGCTGTAGTCGGCACTCCCGTCGGGATTCCGAAGCGCTGCCAATTCACCACACTCTCCATCAGTTTCTGGATGTACTTCTGTGAATCCGCAGATAACAAGGAATCTGGTAGCACAATCGCCTTTAATAACTTCAATTGATCGGCTGGCGTTGTCGCCTCCATTCCCCATGAGGGCACTGCTTTAGTCTGGGTGAATCCGAGTTTGGCATTGAAGGCATTGAGCCCGGCGGAATAGCCAATCTTGGGCCAGAGCGCAGTGGCAGCAGCATTGTCAGATTGTTGAATCATGACTCTCGCATTGCGGCTCTCGCTGCTGGTGAGCAAGCGGTTTGACCGCTTCGCTGAATACAGAAGCGCGGCAAGGATGTCGATCTTGACCATGCTCGCCGTGACGTGGCGCTCACCTGGTCGATAGAGAAAAGTCTGGCCAGTATTTACGTCGTACAGACCGGCCGTGACTTTGTTTGTCCGCGATGCCAAATATTTCGCCAGCGCCGGATACTTGAAGGGATCTTCCGGCTCCGCTGCTACTTTCTTCACCGCAACTTTCTCAACGGCGATGGCATCAGCATTAGGTAAGAGCCCGTATTTAACGATGCTTCCGATAGAGGCGAATAATCCTAAAAGCACTAAGGACGCAACTACACGACGCACGAAGTACTTATTCATTAAGTCAGCCTAGCAAACTCATGCAGCTCTATTTCGGGGTGCGTGGCTTCCATTTGATATTCCCGAGAGCTATGAGTCCGATGATGAGTAAAACCTGAATGGCGATCGCCTGTGGTGAGGTTAATTCTTTCTTCGCGATCTCTCCTAGGGAAGTCTCGCTAAGAGCTGCGGCACCTGAGACGTAAATGGAATAACTAATCAGGCGACCCCCGGCAAATGCGGCGAGTAGGGGACGCAAATCGATGCTCTTGATGATGCCAGCCGCTTCAAATAATTGTGCGGACGAAATCGGCGAGAGAAAGAAGAGTGCGAGTAATCCGATAACGCGATGTGAGTGGCCATCGATATAGACACCGATGTTCTCCATATTTGTTACGTAGCCTTTTGGTAGCCAGCCTCTGACCCCACGAAATGTATAAGCCAGAATTGCTCTACCCGATACGGCGCATGTGACTCCTATCAAAACTAGCGCAATTGGATCTAACCCATTGCGCAATGAAAAGAAAACCAAGATTGACCAGGTTGGCGGCGCGAATGCAGGCAAAGTGTTAGCCACGAGGATGACAAGGGCAGCCAGAAAGTAGTTGCTCACCTCATTAGCCTACTTATTACGAGCGAGATTGCAGCATGATCATTCTCCCGAAATTTTTACCCGCGCTAGTGCCTGATCAAGACGCGACACTTCCACTATTTCAAAGCCATCAATCTTCACATCACTGCCCAGCGGGACTAGCGCGCGTTTGAATCCGAGCCGGCTGGCTTCGGCGAGACGACGTTGGACGCCACTTACTTTGCGGATCTCACCGGCGAGACCGACTTCACCGATTGCGACTAGATCAGATGGGAGGGCTAGGCCTTTAGCCGCTGATGCAACTGCCAGAGCCAGAGCGAGATCAGCAGCGGGTTCAGTCATCTTCATTCCGCCAACAGTGGCGGCGTAAACATCTCTGCCCGCGATACGAATATTCGCGCGAAGTTCGAGAACGGCCAACGTCATGGAAGTGCGTGCAGAATCAAGACCACTCGTGACGCGACGCGCATTTCCATAATCGTTATCGCGGCCTTGCCCCACCAGCGCTTGGATTTCAGCAAGAAGTGGTCGCCGTCCTTCGAGCGTGACAGTGACACACGTTCCTGGGACGGGCTCTGTATGTCGCGTAGTGAATAGACCAGTCGGATCTGCGACGCTTTCGATTCCGCCATCGTGCAAGTCAAAGCAACCGACTTCATCGCTAGCACCGAATCTGTTCTTTGTTGCGCGTATCAAGCGAAGCCTGGAATGTCGCTCGCCTTCGAATTGCAGAACAACATCAACGATGTGCTCGAGCAGACGTGGACCTGCGATAGAACCATCTTTAGTCACATGTCCCACGAGTAGCAAAGTCATATCACGCTCTTTTGCAATCCGGATGAGTGCTGCGGCAACTTCTCGTACTTGAGTAACTCCACCCGACGCACCATCTGCTGCGCTGGAACTCATCGTTTGGATGCTGTCGATGATGAGTAGATCAGGTTTAACTGCATCAATGTGAGAGATGGTTGCACCTAAATCATTTTCCGCAGCAATCCAGAGCAGCGGATCGACTGAGCCGATTCGTTCGGCACGCAGACGTATTTGCGAAGCGGATTCTTCGCCGCTGACATAGAGCGCGCGAATACCGCGCGCTGCACTTTTAGCAGCAACGGTGAGTAGAAGAGTTGATTTACCGACACCTGGCTCACCCGCGAGGAGGATTGCTGCACCCGGAACAAGTCCGCCACCGAGAACTCGATCAAGTTCGCTTACTCCAGTGGATCGTGCGGCTGCAGATGAAAGATCAACATCGCCGATTGGCGAGGCTGCTCGAGTCACGGAACCGGGGACCAGGGAGAGGCGCTTAGGCGCAGCAACTTCTTCGACGCTGCCCCACACCTGACATTCGCCACAACGACCCATCCACTTTGCGCTGGTCCAACCGCATTCGGAGCAGCGGTAGGGATCCTTTTCGGGTTTTGGACCTTTTGACATGGAGACAGCCTAGAGTGCGCCGCCGACTCACGACCACACGCAAGTATCGGTTAGTCGCTTAGTTGTTCCTCTGGTAACGCTGGGCAGAAGCCGGGTGCGAGATGACAAAGAGAGGAAGTCGCCGGCTGTCGATTTCGTTAAGCACTGCAATGCGGTCATCGCAGTGCTTGGCCAGTATTTCGTAAGCCGCGATTCCTATCAACGCGATTAACTCGGTTCGGTTTGAAATGTAAACCGGTTCGCTGCCAACATGTGCCTCGGTATTGCTGGTGCAGTACCAATCGAAATCTTCGCCCCCATCGCCCCAGGCCAACCGTTCGTACTCGCCAATTACCGTGATGGAATATTGGCGGTCACCCACTTCGCGAGTTTCAAAGCTACGTCGCAGCGGAAGTTGCCAACAGACATCCGGCTTGGTGTCTACGAAGTGGCGCCCTTCCTTTTGAGCGAGGTGGTGCAGGACGCAACCGAATGATCCCGTGAACCCTTCGGCTGAATATCCTTTGCGATTAAGAAAAATGCACGAATCATTTATGGTGCGGGTCTTACGATCCCCGTCCTCGTCAACGTCGGAAATATTAAGTGTGCTACCGATATTGTCAGTGCGAGCTTCATCGTAAAACTGCCACATAGCTGGGGTGAGATCTGCGGCAGAATTTAATACGCGGAGCTCATCTTCGCTATCGGAATACATGGCACCTTCAGTGCAACAACCATCATTCGGGCGATCAGCAAAAACGCCTTTGCAACCGTCTCCGTAGATGCATGACCAATATGACGTGAGCCAGGTGAGATCGCATTTGAGGATTTCAGTTTCGTCATTCGGGTCGCTGAATTCAATCCAATCGCGCGCAAACCCGGACTTGATTTCAGACACAGTTGTAGAGCCTACGGGCAATTCACTGCCAACGCACATCTGCCAGATACGTCTCAAAGAAGATAGCGCGGTAATCTTCGGTCATGGAAAATGAAGGCGGACCACAACTAATTGGTGTTATCGGCGCGGGAATCATGGGCGAAGCTTTGATTAGTGCGTTAATTGCATCCGGTCGCCAACCCGCAACGATAACCATTTCCGAGAAGCGTGAAGAACGTGCCGCAGAGCTCATAGAGAAGTACGGAGTACGGGCTGCATCACTCCGCGCCAACGTGCAATCTTCTGATGCGATTCTCTTAGTTGTTAAGCCGCAGGATATGGCTACGACCCTTGATGAGATGAAAGAATCAATCAGATCTTCAACCCTTGTAATTTCCTTTGCCGCTGGCAAACGGATTGAATTTGTCAATTCCAGACTGGGCTCGGCCATACCAGTCATTCGTGTCATGCCGAATACACCGACGCTAGTGGGCGAAGGTATGGCAGCAATCTCAATCGGAACCGGTGTATCGGCATCTCAAGTTGGATTTGTGAAGGACTTTCTTTCGGCTACTGGTCAGGTTGTAGTAGTTGCAGAAGAACTTCAAGATGCAGTTACCGCAGTAAGCGGTTCTGGGCCAGCATACTTTTTTGCTTTTGTTGAGGCGATGGTCGAAGCTGGAAAGGAACTGGGCTTGCCCGAAGATATTGCCACCCAACTTTCGGTGCAAACGTTGGTGGGCGCGGCTAAGTTGTTAGATACCTCTGGTAAAACTGCTAAGACGCTTCGTGAAAATGTCACAAGCCCAAATGGAACTACGGCCGCTGCGCTTGCATCGTTTACTAAATCAGATTTGGCAGGAATCGTTGACAAGGCTATGACCGCTGCTCGTGATAGATCACAAGAGTTAGCGTAAAAGACTTGTCATCCAGAACAGTACGAGTTCTGCTTGCCGTCTCTTTGATGGCTGGATTGGTATCTCAAAGTGCCTCTGCGGCAACCCCGCTGACATGGGTAAAACCAATGTCGCTCATCGCGAACTTGGATGCGGCGGAAAACGCGCAAGGGATACTTGTAAAAAAGAGCGTTGTGTACGTCTTCGGTACCACCGTTGACGATACATCCGCCACTGATGGTTTCGTGAAGGCCTTTGATGCAACGGGCACTCAGATGTGGAATCTGGCTCTCGATACTGGCGGAGACGATATTGCGACCGCTGCGGGATTGGATCCATTTGGCAATATTTGGGTAGCTGGATCTTCCGCGCTACCAAGTGATGCACCTGACCCGGTGAATTCGGATACTTCATCTGCACTCAATCCGGATTCCGTGACAACCGTTCCTAAAATTCCGCTGCGGGGTGATCCAAATTTGGTGACGACGTGGTTGATTTCCCCAAAGGGCGAGTTGATCGCAACATATTCGAAGGATGTCGGACGTACGATTTTGGTCAAGGGAATTAGCGCCAGTGCGGCGACAATTTCCATTGTCGGTGTTGCTGTAACGGCATTAGGTAGCGCTGGATTTTTCATTCAGAGCACGCGCAGAGGTGCTTTTGGCAAGATGTCAATTATCGGCCAGCGCGATACTGAAATTAATGCGGTAGTGAAAAGCGGAAAGTATCTACTTTTACTTGGCAGCAGCAGTGAGAGTCTTTTCGGAAAAACTCGTTCGGGGATTCGTGATGCCATTCTTGCGAGGTATACAACGGCTGGATCATTTGTCGCGATTCTGCGCAGTTTCAAAACTGGCGCTGCACGTACCTGGCAGAGCGGCACGAGTGCGTACGTGATCAGCGGAGATGAGGTCACCGGAACGAAAGGTGAAGCAGTTGTCACCAAATACAGTTCTGCGCTTTCACCTGTCTGGACTTCCCGATATTCCAGCGCTGGTCCGGCTATCACGGCCGATTCGGCATTGGTGCAATTAGCAACTTTTTCATCAACTGCGCCAATCGCTGGAATCAGGTCATGGAAGCCGAGTCAAGCTCAAGCAATCTCCCTCGTATTCGATAAAAGCGGGCTGATTACTGCAGCTTTCAGCGCGAAAGGGATGGTTAGCCCGATCGCTGCAGGTTTTAGCGCTGAGTTAGGGGCAGTCCTTCTTGCGCGGGGGGCAGAAGGCGTTTCGATTTTTCATGCACTTACGCGCTAACCTAACCCCTTGGAGTGAATCGCTCTAAAATTTAGGGATTTAATAGGGAGATAGTGGCGTATGGGTTCAGTTATCAAGAAGCGACGTAAGCGGATGGCTAAGAAGAAGCATAAGAAACTTCTAAAGAAGACCCGTATTCAGCGTCGTAACGCCAAGTAATATCTAGGAATTACTTAAAGAAATTGTAGGACGACTCACGTAACTTAAGCCGCTTTCAAGGTTTAAGTAACGTGAGTTTTCCGTCCACGGAAGCAAGTGCATAACGAATCTTTTTTATGGTAATCCACAAGACATCCATATCAGGAACCATGCGCGAGTTCGATACTAACTTTATCGATTGTTTTGTTGGGTCGGCATCCAACTTCGTTGCGCAGATTCTTTCTTGGCACCCAAAGAGTAAAGAAGTGGCATCAATGCTCATGGGGCTGGAAGGACTTCCAAACGCGCCGGTGGTCAAAGTATGCAGGAGCGAGGGAGCATCGGTATTTACCCAGCGAATCTGGTTTGGGTGTGCCAAGCTCAAGCGACTAGATGTCATCCACGAAGCGATCACTCCGTTGGCCGTCTTACTTAGCGCAACGTCGTATCCGGCAACGGCGACAGTGGAAGTTGCTTTGTCAAGGGTCTGATAGTTCCAGAGGGGAGTCGTTCCGATACGAGTGGCTAAGCGGACTTCGCCGTTTGTGGCCACTTTTTGTGAATTCATGTTGATGATTGAAGAATAAATTATTGTCACTTTAGAACCGACTGCGACGGCTCGAAGTTTCATTGCGACGTCGCCGGTCGTTCTGTTATTTGTTTTGCGATCTCCGTCAATGAGTTCGTAAACCCAATTTGCACCGGGCGCTTTATGGGCGCCGAGGAGAATGCCTTGAGATTCATCACGATAGAAGACTTGTATTCCCGCTGCAGTTGATGCGCATGCATTACTGACACTGACATCGCTAGCAGTACGCACCCGCGCAGTTTGATCGTATGGCTGGACAATTGGTCCGTCTCCATCAACCACGGCGTATAAAAATTTCTTTGTGTCATATGAGGCGTAATGGATATCTCTGGTGGTGACATCTGTGTAGAAGATATGCATAATTTGTTTCGCACCGGCGCCACTGACGCATACCGAGACGGGGCCAGAGACATCATCAGCTGTGCGACCAGCCGTTCCACCTCGACCATCAATGAGAACGCGATTCCACGTCCTACCAGTCCAAAGTGCGAGTTTCACATCTCCCGAAGGAGAGTCGGTGTAGACAACCGCAGGCATGCCGCGGAAGGTCGCAGTCGCAATGTGTTTTCCATCCGCACCTTTATCAAGGTAAGTGGGAATCCACGTGTTTGTCGGCGTGATTGTGTTCGTTGAAACCGCTTGTGATGTGCCAATCACGTTCCGTGCAGTGACGGAGAAGTTGTAGGGGGTGCCGTTCTGAAGTCCCGACATAACGACAGGACTCGTATTTGAAGTGATTGACTGCTGCGTTTTGTTGTTAGTTATCGTGTAATCCAATACTTGCGCGAGTCGAACATTGGTAGGTGGATCAAAAGTCACGATGGCCGAACTATCACCGATGAGAGCCAAAGCGTTCTGCGGTGGCAGGGGAACGTCGGTGACTATGCCAACTGGTGGTTTGTTGCGCAGATCAGCAAGCATTGCAAGCAGCAGCGGACCCGGTTGATGAAAAACTTCTCCTGCATCAAGGTTGGGCGTCATTACTGAATCCAGCCCCGCAGATGAAAATGTGTCCTCATCGAGGTGACTTACGGATGAGCCAGATTCGTAGGGCGCTGGCGTATACATCTTCGGCGCAACACCGTTATTTGCCAGGATTCCTAGCGGACCAGCCCAGACAAGAGAGCTGGTGAGCGACTGACCGAGTTCAAGTGAAGGGGAGGGACTGTCAGATACGCGGTGACCATCGGCTGTTTGCAGATAGGCATCGAAGATTGTGGGCTGATCGAGGATCCCGTATTTGAAATAAGTGTCATACGAATTCGTGGAAAGGAAGCCAAGCCCGTGTGCGATTTCGTGGATGAAGACTGACATAAGATCGTATTCGCTCGTCGTTGGTCGCCCGTCGTTTCGTTGATCCCAGTTAGCAAGTGCGTTTGCCTGAATCACGATCTCCGGATTATCGGGATCGAGATCCTGACCCGCAAGGGCATTAGCCAAAGCGGAGGCATACCAGAGTGAAGAATCTGGAGCACCGTTGAAACTGGCGAAAAAACTGCCGGGGCGTGCGCTGCCCAAGATTCCACCGCTTTGTCGTACCCACGTCGCTTCAACTGAGATGGGTACTGTTGAAGGAAAATTCGCTGCCCAGACATCTATGGCAGCCTGGACGTCGCGCTTTGCCCACGCAGGAAAATTTGTGTACGTGACGTTGAAAACTGTGCTTCCTTCGACCTTCGCAACATCCGATCGTGATGCGGTGACGTTCCCGCCCGTCGCGCCTGCGTATGTGTGACCCCATACCGTGGAAGGGATTTCGCGGAAATTCTTGAGCGCAGTTGCAGGTGGCGCGAAAAAGAGGCCCGCGGATACAGCAAGTATCGCCAAGCCGGAGAATCGGAATTTCAAACGCGCGTGCATATTAGGAAACCGTATCAGGACGAGTAGCGGGGAAAGTAACGGTTTGGGTTAGAGAACGGTGAGAAGATGGTCAAATGAGAAATTTGGTCACTATTTATTCTCGCCATGGTTGCCACCTTTGCGATGTGGCCTACGAAATACTCGAACTCCTGGTCCTCGAGTTGGACTTCGACTTGGAGATGATCTTTATTGAGGACAACCCCGTGCTAGTTGAGAAGCACGGAGAATTTGTACCAGTGGTGTTTATTGATGGCGAGCTGCACGATTATTACCGAGTCAACATTGAGAGATTTAAATCTTCCCTTGCGAAACGTCGTCAGCATCAATAATTCGATACGAGTAGCCTTGCTCAGCTAAGAATCGTTGGCGGTTCTGCGCAAAATCTTGATCAATGGTGTCGCGCGAAACTATGGAATAAAAACGCGCCGTACGACCATCAGCTTTGGGGCGCAGAATTCTGCCTAAACGTTGGGCTTCTTCTTGACGCGAGCCGAAGGCGCCCGAAACCTGAATCGCTACTGTCGCATCAGGAAGATCAATTGAGAAGTTGGCGACTTTCGAAACAACGAGGCATTTTATTTCGCCGGTGCGGAAAAGATTAAAGAGGCGCTCGCGCTCTTTTATTGGAGTATCACCTTTGATAAGGGGAACCTTAAGCACTTCAGATAATTCGTCGAGTTGATCAATGTACTGTCCGATTACTAGAACTTGATCATCTGCATGCATTTTTGTGAGGGTCTCAACCACTTTTCTTTTTGTGGCAGTGGTGGCGCAATAGCGATAGCGATTTTCGGGTTCGGCAGTTGCGTATGCGAGTCGCTCCGCTTCAGTCAAAGTGACTCGTACTTCAATGCACTCAGCGGGGGCGATGTAACCTTGTGACTCGATTTCCTTCCAAGGCACGTCGTAACGCTTAGGTCCGATGAGTGAAAATACTTCACCTTCCAAACCATCTTCGCGTACGAGGGTTGCAGTAAGGCCGAGTCGCCGACGCGACTGGATGTCAGCTGTAAATCGAAAAATTGGCGCGGGAAGCAAGTGAACTTCGTCGTAAATAATCAATCCCCAGTCATGGGTATCAAATAGATCGAGGTGGGCGTACACGCCATTCTTTTTCTTGGTCATCACTTGATAAGTGGCGATGGTGACTGCGCGAATTTCTTTTTTGGATCCCGAATACTCGCCGATCTCATCTTCTGTCAGTGTTGTGCGAGTTAGGAGCTCATCGCGCCATTGACGTGCGGCAATCGTGTTGGTCACGAGAATTAGAGTTGTCGCTTTGGCATGAGCCATTGCCGCTGCGCCTACAATTGTCTTTCCAGCTCCGCAGGGAAGAACGACTACTCCTGAGCCGCCATGCCAGAAACCCTCGGCGGCAAGTGCTTGATATGGCCTTACTTTCCAACCATTTTCAACTAATGCGATCTCGTGGTGCTCTCCGTCCACATAGCCCGCGAAATCTTCGGCGGGCCAACCCAAGCGCATTAAGGACTGCTTGATGTGTCCACGTTGTCCTGGATGGATCACGATCGTTTCTGCGTCGACGCGCTTTCCGAGCAGGGGGGCTATTTTCTTAGCGCGGATTACTTCTTCAAGTACTGCGGTATCTGTTGTGACGAGAACAAGTCCGTGGATTGGGTCAGACTCGAGTCGAAGGCGTCCGTACCGCGACATGGTTTCTGCGACGTCGACAAGAATGGAGTGCGGCACTGCGTAACGTGAATATTTAAGCAGAGTATCGATAACTTGCTCGGCATCATGGCCGGCAGCACGTGCATTCCATAAGCCGAGTGATGTAAGTCGATAGGTATGAATGTGCTCAGGAGAGCGCTCCAACTCTGCAAAAGGTGCGATAGCCCGCCTACATTCGGTGCTGAGCGGATGGTCGATATCGAGTAAGAGTGTTTTGTCACTCTGAACAATCAGTGGCCCATCAGTCATGCAACAACTCCAGAACTAGTTCGTGAAGAAATTCGGTGCGCTCTTCGAGTGCCGACACACTCGCCCATTCATTCTGTGCGTGTGCTCCTGCTCCAATAGCACCTAAACCATCAAGCACTCGTGCACCGGCTTCCGCTGCGAAATTTCCGTCACTTGCGCCACCTACATTTGCATAGCCCAAGGTGATTCCTATTCGTTGTGCCACTTTCTCTGCCACCGCGTAGATTTCTTGAGTTGAAGTTGGATCCATCGGTGGTCTATTCAAGCCGCCTGTGATGACAAGTGTTGCGCCGGAGTTAAGTGGTGCGATCTTTCGAATCGCGGCATCCACGCGTATCAATTCCGCCTGTGAGAATGAGCGCGCATCGATGTCAAGAACTGCATGATCAGGAACAGTATTAGTCGTGTTCCCCGATCGCATCACTGTTGGCACCACCGTCGTTCCGAATTCAGGATTTTCCAATGCTGCTAGATCAAGAACAATGCGAGAAATTTCCACGGTGGCATTGATTCCCTTTTCAGGTTCGAGTCCAGCATGAGCGGCCCGACCGTGCACTTCAATTTGGTACATCGACGTGCCCTTGCGACCAGTCTTCACTTTGCCATCGAGTGAGGCTTCGAGAACCAAGACGATGGTCGAATCCTGCGATATCTTCTGAATCAATTCTTTGGAGGCCACACTTCCTGTTTCTTCATCGCTGCTCGCAACAAGTGCGACTCGCCCCTGAATGCCCTGCAAGGCGTAGAGCGCTTGGATAAAGCCCGCTTTCATATCGAAAACTCCAGGACCTCGAATGACGTCACCGTTTACTTCCCATAGCGGCTCGAAGGAACCCTTCGGCCAGACCGTATCTAGGTGACCCAAGAGAACAACGCGAGGATTCTCGTCCCCGAGCCAGAAAATCGGCCGACCGTTAACCTCAAGAATCTTGCCTGGGTCTCCCAGCACTTCGCGCGCGAGTTCACTTGCCAAACTGATGACTTCGCGGCAGGCCACCAGATCTTCGGTCGGCGACTCGCACCGAACCAGGGCCTCCAAGGATTTAAGCATGGGGGCAATTGTGCCGTAATTTGCTAAGTTTTTTTCGTTCATAGTGGGGCGACTCCCGTGATGCGAGGAATTCGAAACGCTTGTACATCCCCAGTGCCATGGTCGCGCGCAATGAGTGAACCTGCGCTGATGCTCAAGGGGTCGACAATTCGGTGCGTTGCAGAACCGTTGTTATCGGCGTAACCGATCGAAAGCGTTTGTGATTCCTTGATGTACTGATTGAGCATTTCCAGAGTTTCATTCGCAGTAGTGCGCGGTAAAGCCCCGAGTGCGTTATTGGCAATTTCACGTAGCGCACTCTGCTTGTGACTTGAGCGCTCGCCTGCTTGCAAAGTTCGAACGGCCGCTGCAAGAGAATCCTCGCTCGGACGTTCGATCTCACCAATAACTCGCGGAGGTCGTGGTTTTGATTTTGCTCTGTTCAATCGTTGCGCTGTTAGCAGGACACCAGTACCGGATTCGGCCGCCGGCAAATACCCCGCATTTCGTAGGGTTGCGATGACATCTTTAGCGTCGAGATCGCAAATTAATACTTCGGGTGCAATTCGGCGCAATGGCAAACCTTCAATTTTCTTGTCGCTCAAGATTTGCGTGAGCAGAGTGGGATCCTCACATCTGATGTAAGCGCTGGTGTTTCCAACTCTCAAACGACCGTGGCGCTTTGCAACATCGGTAATTAAATAATCGAGTGGTTGCGGCAGCGGCGTCTTTGAAGTCTTGCGCAAGAAATCTCGAATCTCCTCGCCAGTCTTGCCATGATCTAAACCGCGACGAATTGACGTTTCGCTGAAGCGGTAAGCCGTGGCTCCGCCGCGACTTTCAATGTCGGCAATGGAGTCAAGAGTGCGGGCAATCTCGACTTCAAGTCTGCCGGGAGCAATTGCAGTGTTGTCGCTCTGAATAAGAATGTGGTCAACGGGTTTAGGGAGGTCTTTATCGATCCCCAGCGAATCTTCTTGGTTGCTGAAATTTCTTCCGTACTTGGATAGAACCCCTTGTCCTGTCAGACCTAGCCACTCGGCCTCACGCAGCGTCCAAGAGATAAGGTCTTTCTGCATTCCAGGATTTCTTCGCGAAGGGGCGCGCCATTGTGCGAGCGCGTTAAAAGACGTGGCATCGGGGGCTAGTTCAAGGTTCTCATTGAGAAGGACGACGCATAGTTTGCGAGTGGACGCAGCATTTACTCGGTCGAGTTCTGGTCCAAGTGCTGAGATATTCTTCGAATCAGCCCGACCAACTAGCCCGCTCGCGCGAGAAGTGACGAGCCACAGTGAAGCCAGCGTCCTCCAACGTGTCTCTGCTGATTGGGTGAGCCACAGATCAAATGCATGGGTCGGGATTACTCGATCATCGTTATCAATCACTACGAGTCCACCCAAGTAGACGATTTCAGCGATGAACGCGGCACAACTTTCCTCCACGCCGAGGTGCTCTGCGCAAGCACGTAAATCTCGTACTCCAAGCCCTCCTGCTCGAAGTGCACTGGGTGGATCCTCTGACCAAAAATTAAGTATCTCTTCGCACCAACGCAGCAAGGTTGCGATATTCGCGATGGCAGCGTGGTTGACTAAATCTTGTTTTACTTTGCGACCTTCTAGTGCTGGAGGATTGGGGACAGGGTGCTTGTGAACCTTTCCGCCGCGCAGGTGAATCGCCACATTGCGCGGAAGAACTACCGTGCGTTGATCCAGGGGAACGAGGAAATTCTCTTTAAGCAGCCATTCAATTCCTGGCCCGGGGTTGCGAATATCTCCCACACTGCCGCGCGGCGGACCCCATACAAGTTTTTCTAGAACTTTCTTCGACGGTTCTGGTGCTTCCTCGAGTTTCTTCATAGAAAGTTTCGCCATAGAAATTGGTCCAAGACCTGCGGGCTCGTTTCCTAGTACATCCCGCAAGGTGTGCGGGAGTCGATATCCGTCATTGGATTTATAGATAAGTGCGAGAGATTGCAAATATGGAATAACAAATTTCGCGGAACTGTCAGTTACCGAGATAATTTCCTTCTCTGACATCGGTTCCTTGATTGCCGCGGATGCTTCAAGAACTTGGAATTGCCATGCATTTAGGGAATCCACCGCGCGCGCCAGACTTGGCGCCGAACTTGCACGCACCGCTAGCGATGCGAAATCTGGTGGAACCGGAGACATGAGGTCTGGCCGATGCTCGAACAACGAAAGCAACGCGGCATCGTTGAGCCCGCGTAGATAGTCGGTGAATGAGCGCGTTTCCATAACCTATCAACATTAGTGGTTCTTGCTTAGGTGCGGATACCGTTATTTCTACCCTCGGCCGCGGGGAGTGAAGAAAGCGCCAAGGGCAGCCACGCGACTGATGAGGGGCCCAAGGATTCGATTGAGTACGCGAGCTCGGCGAAAGTCATGGATGGGCCACTTTTCGCGCAGCGCGCGCAGACGAAGAATGCCATCTGGATTGATGGAACTCGGATGACCCACCGCAAGCAAAAGCGGCAAATCATTATGACTATCGGAATAGGCATAGCAGTTCGCAAGTTCGAAACCGCGTTCTTCGGCAAGTTCTGTGACCGCGATTGCCTTCTCTTTACCGTGCAATAGATTCCCGAGCATTTCTCCCGTGTAGACGCCGTCTTTTACAGCGGCCTTACTTCCGATCGCCCCGGTAAAGCCAAGTCGTTTTGAGATCAGATCTGCCATATCTTCCGGGGCGGCAGTAATGAGCCAGACTTCTTCGTCGTTGCGCAGATGTGTCTGTGCAATATCGATAGTGCCCTGCCATAAAGCAGGGGACACATACTGGTCATAGACCTCTTGACCAACGGTTGCGATCTCATCAACTTTATGACCGCCGATGAAATCCGTCGCAGCCTTCTGCCACCTTTTCAACTCTTCTGGATTCTCCTTGCCAGTTAACTTGAATCGCAGGTTAGCTAGGACAAAGCGAGAGATATCTTTTTTTGTGAAGAATCCGCGTTGATACATACCGCGCCCGAGGAAATATAGGGTCGAACCCCTGATGAGCGTGTTATCGACATCGAAGAACGCCGCTCTTTTGGAGGAAGGGGCCATGTTCCTAGCCTAGCGATCTCGCGGAGGTCCCGACGCTTTATGCTTTACCTCATGCCTTCAACCGTTCACGTAGTTCGTCACGGAGAAGTGGAAAATCCGCAAAAGATTCTGTACGGAAAACTTCCTGGTTGGCGACTATCTGATCGCGGACAGCAAATGGCGCTGGCAGTTGCTGAATGGTCAAGAACCATCGACTTGGGTGCCCTCCATGTATCTCCTTTGCAACGCGCTCAGGAAACTGCATTTCCGATCTTGCGCGAACATAATCTGGCTATTACAACTGATGAGCGCCTTATCGAAGCCGCCAATGTTTTTGAAGGACAGAAATTTAGCGTCGGCGATGGTGCGCTTCGTCACCCTAAAGCTTGGTTGCATCTATGGAATCCCTGGAAGCCGTCATGGGGCGAGCCGTATGACGAACAAGTGAGTCGAATGCTGGCGGCGGTTTTTGCTGCGAAAGAGGCAGCGAAAGGCAAGGATGCGATTTGCGTATCTCATCAACTGCCTATTTGGATTTTACGAAGTGCAGTTGAAGGACGGCACATGATTCACGATCCGCGCAAGCGCGAGTGCTCCCTTGCATCTGTAACGAGTTTCCATTTCGATGAAGAAGGAATGATTTCTGGTTTTTCTTATTCGGAACCTGCTCGACATCTGCTGCCACCGAAAAAGCGATGACGCGGTCCAAACTTTCTCTCATCAGCGTCGTCGTTTCTGCGCTTCTGCTTTCGGGATGCGCCGGTGGGGGATCATCGAGTACGGCTGAGAATTTCGTGGCAGGAAATGGTGTAGTCACATTTATCAAACCGGCGGAAAGAAAGCCTGCCCCAGTAATCTCGGGAAAAACATTGGAGGGAGCCACATACCTGCAACCGCGAGGGAAGGTAGTGATTCTTAATGTTTGGGCATCATGGTGTGCGCCATGTCGAGCCGAAGCACCGGCGTTAGTTTCACTTTCTCAGATGTATCCCGAAGTCAGCTTCGTAGGTGTACTTATACGAGATAACTTTTCAACGGCGCGGGCTTTCGTCAAACGATTTAAAGTCACCTACCCGACCTTGGTAGACGAATCGATCCTTATTAAATTTCGAAATACATTAGTTGCAAATGCAATTCCCACAACATTAATCATTGATGCAAATGGGAAAGTTGCCGCCCGCATCTCGGGTGAGATAACCGTGGCTTCCCTTACTGATCTCATCAATAAAATTAAGGCAGGCAAGTGAAAGAGTTATTTGTAAATCAGCTTTTGGATGGCGCGATGCTTGTCGCCTTTCTCTTTGCGCTGACTGCCGGACTCATTTCATTTCTTTCGCCGTGCGTACTTCCACTAGTGCCGGGCTATCTCTCATACGCGGCGGGCATGTCGAAGAACCGTGGCAAAGTTTTCCTCGGCTCTCTTCTCTTTATTGCGGGATTCAGTGCGCTTTTTATCTCTTACGGTGCGCTTTTCGGCGGAATCGGATCGCAAGTACTAAACCATGAGGAAGTCATTACGCGCGTCCTGGGAGTTTTCACAATCGGTTTAGGCCTAGTCTTCATGGGAAAATTTCCGATGTTGCCAGAGATCCGTCCGAAGATTTCGACAACGGGAGGATTGCTCGGCGCTCCCATAATGGGCTTTCTTTTCGGCGTCGGGTGGACGCCCTGCATCGGACCAGCGTTAGCAACTGTACAGACGCTCGCATTTCAAGAAGCCAGCGCGCTGCGCGGTGCGATCCTCTCCCTGGGTTACTGCCTCGGACTTGGAATACCTTTTCTTTTATCTGGACTCTTCCTAGATAAGTCTCATGGCCTACGTCACTTTATGTCACGGCACGGCAATGTGATCACAAATATAGGAGGTGTCACGATGATCCTCATCGGGCTCTTGCAGGTCTTCGGTTTCTGGAATGAGATAATGAATGCACTTCGCTCATTTATTAGCAATTTTATTCCGGTGATTTAGATGAGCGAACAAGTGACAATGCAAGAGTTGGGGGCGGGTAGCCTCCTTCGTTTCTTATGGCGTCAATTGACGAGTATGCGCACCGCACTCATTCTTCTGCTCCTCCTAGCCATCGCTTCAGTTCCAGGATCGCTCATTCCTCAGCGCGGTCAAAATCCGATGAAGGTACGCGAATATTTCGCAAACGATCCAACTGTGGCAAAGATCTTGGATCGCCTCTCACTATTCGATGTATATGGCTCACCTTGGTTTAGCGCAATTTATATCTTGTTATTCATTTCGCTTATCGGTTGCGTGCTCCCTCGTACCTTCGAACACTTTAAAGCTGCACGTGCGCTTCCGCCGTTGACTCCGAAGTATCTCGACAAGATGGAGTACTACCAATTCTGGAGCGGTGGAAGCGATCAACTTGATGCCGGGCGTACATGGTTGAAGGCGAAGAGGTTCCGGATTCGTGAGTTTGAAGGGGCAATCTCTGCGGAGAAAGGCTACCTGCGTGAGACTGGAAACTTGTTTTTCCATTTAGCACTGATACTTGTTTTGATCGGCGTGAGTTTCGGTGCTCTCTTCGGTATGAAAGGTGAAGCGATCGTTAACGTGGGGGAACGATTCACAAACACGCCAACGACATACGATAGTTTGAGTTTTGGAAAACTTTTCCGCGACACAAATCTTCCGCCATTTGTAATTACCGTGGATGATTTCGTTGCCAAGTACAACTTGATCACAAATGCGCCGGAGGACTACACCTTGACGGTGAGCGCAGTGTCCGAACCGGGCACGCCCGCCTTCCAAAAAGTCATCAAAGTAAATAGTCCGCTGTCTTTCGGCAACACCAATGTGTACTTGCAAGCGAATGGATATTCCGTCAATGTCACCGTGCGCGATTCCGCTGGAGAGATAGTTCTACAAGGACCAATCCCGCTATTGCCACAGGATGGAAATCTGACCTCCCTCGGCGCAATAAAGGTTCCAGATTCGCAGCCGCAGTTGGGTTTTGTGGCAACACTGCTGCCCACTCAGGCACGGACCAAAGCTGGTGCGGGAATCTCCTCATTTCCTGAGGCGCTAGACCCTGAACTACTTCTTTCAATTTGGAAAGGCGATTTGGGACTAGATACAGGAATCCCACAGTCGGTCTACCGATTAGACACCAGCAAATTAGCGAAGATCGGGCTGAAATCTTTGAAAATCGGGCAGACCTACACCTTCACCGAAGGCAGCATCCGTTTCGATGGGGTCACTCCATGGGTAAATGTGCAGATAGTCCAAGATCCCGGAAAGAGGTACGCCCTCCTTGGTGCAATTGTTGCGATCTTCGGTTTGTTGGCTTCTCTCTTCACGCGGCGCCGCAGGATTTGGATTCGCTACCGAGAAGACGGCACAATGGAAGTGGCGGGACTGGCGAAAAACGGTGCGCCAGGACTTGAGAATGAGATTCGCGATTTGGTAGCTGATTTACAGAAAGGTGGAAAATGACGAACTCCTCGTGGGCTTATCTATCGAACTACTTGATCTATTCATCCATGGCCGTTTTCACTTTGGCATTTTTTGCACATGCTTACGAAACCGCATGGTCGGTTCGAACTCCAGAACTTGAATCAACTCCAAAGACGGGCAACACACTTACTCGCACAATGGATTACACACGGACTGAGAAAGTCGCACGTATCGCAACCTCTTTCATGATCCTGGGATTTCTACTTTTAGTTGCAGGCGTGGTCGCGCGTGGAGTCTCTGCCGGACGCGTCCCCTGGGGCAACATGTACGAATTCTCTATCACCGGCGCGATGGCTTTCTGTGGCGCGTATTTAGTGGCACTTCGCAAATACGATCTGCGCTGGTTGGGATTGCCGGTTTCAATCGCAGTGCTGCTCACTCTCGGCACTGCAATCACAATTCTCTACCGACCAAGCGCACCGCTCGTGCCAGCGCTGAAATCCACCTGGTTAGTCATCCATGTTTCGGCTGCGATTATTTCTGGTGGAGTTTTCCTACTTGCCAACGCGATTGCTGCGACATACCTACTCCTGGATGCAATGGAAATGCGCGGTGAGCGCAAAGCATGGGCGAAACGATTGCCGAGCTTAGAAGTTTTAGATCAACTCTCATACCGTCTCGTCGCGTTTGTTTTTCCACTGTGGACTTTTGCGGTCATCGCCGGCGCAATCTGGGCGGAGAACGCATGGGTGAGATATTGGGGTTGGGATCCAAAGGAGACATGGGCCTTTATCACCTGGGTTGCCTATGCGGCCTACTTACATGCGCGGGTGACGGTCGGGTGGCGCGGAAGAAAAGCCGCTTGGCTCTGCCTCTTTGCGGGATCGACTTTCCTTTTTAATTATGTCTACGTGAATATTTGGGGTTCAGGAAAACATACTTATTCTGGGCTTTAGGTATTCAAGATGAACATGGCGACGCGAGTTATTTAGAGGCGACGCAAGAAATCTGGATCATCATCTGGAGGAAGCACGCGTCGCTTCGGTCCGCCGCCCGCTCCGCGACGACGAGGACGTCCAGCAATCCAGTACGCAATTGAACCAAGCCCGGCAAAGGGGGCTACCAAGAGAATGATGAGTATCCATGCCCACTTAGGCAGATTCCGAATTTCTCCTAGAGAAGTTCCCGCGCAATCCACCAATGAATAAATGGTGAAGGCAATCGGAACAATGATGATCAAGTAACGCATGGTGCAAGTCTAGTAGCAGGTTATGAGAGCCAGAGAATAGTTGCTAACAAGGCTGCGAAGAGGATTTGGAATTGTCCTGTTTTACCCAATAAAGGAATCAGGTCGCGTCCGGATGCACCTCGCATGACTGGAATTATCAGTCTGATTGTGAGCGGGAGAAGTAAGAGGGTCAGCAGCGCCCAAGGTGTGACCAAGATCGCTGCACCATGAGCAGAAAGCAGAAGCAACACAAAAAAGTATCGGCTGGCTTTGTCTCCAAGACGA
Organism: Actinomycetota bacterium; assembly: GCA_014377015.1. GTDB lineage: Bacteria > Actinomycetota > Actinomycetes > Nanopelagicales > Nanopelagicaceae > QYPT01. The sequence continues at coordinate 26,996 of JACMQL010000011.1, read as the reverse complement.
ACTGCGAGCGTGCGCTTTCCTACCAATTCGTCTTTAGCGCGATCCCGAAGATTATTGATCGCGAGCAAGGAGCAAGCCAAAGAGCCCATAGGAATTGAGAGTAGAAAACTCTGGCGCGTTAGTTGTCCTGTTTGCACGTAATACGACCCCATAGTTGCCACGATCCCGAAGAATACAAAGACGGAGATTTCACCAAGTCCTTTGTAGCCGTAAGGAGACGAACCGCCGGTGTAATACCAAGCCGCACCAATCGCGGCGACGCCCACCGCAATGATCCACCACGAGGTGCGCGCAGCGAGGAAAAATCCGACCAAACAAGCCAGCGCGAAGCAACCGAAGGCGGCGCGTTTAACTGATGTTGGAGTAGCGAGACCACTTCCGACGAGTCTGAGCGGACCGACGCGATCGCTATCGGTACCACGAATTCCGTCGGAGTAATCATTGGCGTAGTTGACTCCAATTTGCAGAAGGAGGCTGACGGCCAGCGCAAGGAGTGCCTCAAGGGGTTTGAATTTGCTGCCCGCAAGTGCGGTGGCCAGTACAACGGGTGCGACGGCAGCAGGAAGTGTCCGCGGACGCGCACCCTTTATCCAGGTGTCCAATGTCATCCGTCTAGTTTTACTAGTGAAGCCAACGCCAAAGAATCAACCTTGCCGATTTCGGTGCGCGGAATTTCGCTGAGTCGGATGATTCCCTTCGGTTTTGCAGCAGGTCCTAAAGTGGAATTCAAGTGCGTTGCAATCTCTTCATCCGTCGGCAGAGCCGTGGGTGCTAGGGCCACGTGTAGCGCATCTCCCCATTCATCGTCCTTAACTACGAAGGCGCAGAATTGTGTTTGCGGAAATCTTTGCGAGAGAGATTCTTCAACTTCACGTAGCGAAACTTTTTCTCCTCCGGTGACGATGACATCATCGGATCGTCCGAGTACATGCAATCTGCCAGAACGATATTCACCAAGATCATTGGTTACGAACCAGCCATCGTTAAGGGAGTCGTGCCATTTCTCGGCATCGTTGAGATAAGTTGTGGCAAGAGTCGGACCCTTGATCTGAATTACGCCATCTACAATTCGTAGTTGTACGCCTTCCAGCGGATAGCCGTCGTATACGCAGCCTCCGCTTGTTTCCGTCATTCCATACGTTGGAATGATTGCGAGTCCATTTGATTGCGCCGCTTCGGCTTGGTCAGATGTGAGTGCGGCGCCACCGACAAGAATCTTTTTGCAGCGCTGCAGATGTCCAAGAAGTTTTTCATCTCCGTTGAGTGCGCGAAAAAGTTGAGTTGGAACGATCGCCGTAAAATCTGCTTTTGGATAATTACTCGTATGACGTAGATCGATCGGTAGAGTGCCTAACTCCAGGGATCGCACCAATACATTGACCCCTGCCACGTGTGTAAGTGGAAGCAGCAAGGACCACACCTGTCCGAGATGCGCACCCAAGTTCTTATTTGCCGCCGCCGCAGATGCCAACAAAGCTGAGGCGCTGAGCCCGACCTCTTTTCGACGTCCAGTAGATCCACTTGTGGCAATGACTACGGATATATTTCGAGAGACCTGCGTCACCGCAACGTCTCCAAATCCCAGTGCGGGGCCAGTTCCGGCGAGGGCACGAGCCAGATCGGCCATCAGATGTGCCACATCCAGGTCGGGAGATTCGCGTATGAGCCGCAGCTCTTTTGTTGACTGTTCCATTACCGCCGTAGGCTATCGGGTGTGACTACGCAGGAGGAAATGTGAGCAGACCAATCAAGCGAGAGTTCGGCAGTCGAGTTATTCCAGACTGGGAAGTCGGTCCGGGTGGCGAAAACTTTGAAGATATTTTGTACCAGGTGGGTGAGGGGATCGCCAAAATCACCATTAACCGACCACATGTAAGGAATGCATTCCGACCAGAAACAATTATTGAATTGCAAGCGGCATTTTCACTTGCCCGCGATGAAGAAAGTGTCGGAGTCATTATTTTGACCGGTGCAGGCACGGATGCATTTTGCTCGGGTGGCGACATCGGCGTACGCGGTGATGACGGCTACTTAGGAAGCGATGCACTTGGCAAGAAAGGCATCGGGCGACTAAATGTTCTGGATTTGCAAGTCCAGATTCGGCGCACTCCTAAGCCAGTTGTTGCGATGGTTGCTGGCTGGGCGATTGGTGGCGGACATGTTCTGCATGTGGTCTGCGATCTCACGATCGCGGCCGAAAACGCCAAATTCGGTCAAACGGGACCTAAGGTCGGATCCTTCGATGGCGGATACGGAGCCGGATTGTTGGCGGCGCATGTTGGTCAGAAGAAAGCGCGTGAGATTTGGTTTCTCACTCGCGAATATTCCGCAAGTGAAGCCCTCGCGATGGGATTGGTCAACACAGTTGTTCCTGTCTCCGAACTAGAAGCCGAAACCGTTTCGTGGTGTCGCGAGATGCTGCGCAATTCCCCGATGGCGTTGCGATTACTGAAGGCCAGTTTGAATGCGGCCGACGACGGCCTAGCCGGAGTTCAACAACTTGCCGGCGATGCAACGCTGCTTTTCTATTTGACTGAAGAAGGTCAAGAGGGAAGAGATGCGTATAAAGAGAAGCGCCCACCGGACTTTGGGAAATTTCCAAGGCGACCATAAATGCTTGATTCAATTCTTGAATCCCTTCGCGTAGTAAACCTTCCGACTAAAACAGATTTTCGCTCGATAACCCATCGAGAGGTGGCGTTATTCAGCGGAGCTGCCGGGTGGGGTGAGTTCGCACCATTTTTGGAATACGGTCCGCGCGAGAGTATTCCTTGGTTGGTCAGCGCAATTGAATCAGCTTGTGTCCCGGCTCCAATTGCGAAGCACGAGTGGATTCGTGTCAACGCAACGCTGCCTGCTGTCAACGGTCAGGAAAAGGTTGCCGAAATTTTGTCGTGGTTTCCAGGATGTGACACCATAAAAATAAAAGTTGGTGCAAATCTGCAAGAGGATTTAGTCAGAATTTCGCACGCAAAATCTGCTCGGCCCTCTGCCAGAATTCGATTGGATGTGAATGGAAATTGGAGTGTGGACCAAGCTGTCACGGCGCTGCGAGCCACCTACGAAAACTTTGGAGAAATCGAATACGTCGAACAACCATGCGCAACGCTGGATGAATTACGAGAATTAAAGAAGAAAATAGGTTTCCCATTTTTGATCGCGGGCGACGAAGTAATCAGAAAATCGGCAGACCCGTTTGCTCTAGATCTGCGCGGCGCAGTAGATGTCGTAATGCTCAAAGTCGCTCCTCTTGGCGGAATTCGGCGCGCGCGCGAAATCGCTGATCACCACGGTCTTCCGAGTGTTGTGTCGAGCGCTTTGGATTCGGCGGTGGGTATTTCCACTGGCTTACGCCTTGCCGCATCTTTCGATAGTCAAACATTCTCCGCTGGGTTAGCCACTGGTCAGTTGCTGGCGGGCGATGTCGCAGAATTTCCACTCGTCGATGGTCGAATACAGGTAGCGCAAGTGATGCCCACTCTCGAAGCGCTCGCAAAGTATGAAGCGACACCTGATCGGTATACCTTCTGGCGTGAGAGAGTGATGCAGACGTGGGATGCAGGCGCTCGCGATCAAGTGGCACGAGAGGAGTGGATTGCATGAACTCCGCAACAACTCTGGCTCGGAAAATAACTCTTGACCTTATCCGCAGTGGAATCACGGATGTCGTTATATCACCGGGATCGCGGAACGCTCCGTTGTCGATTGCACTTTTTCAAGCGAAAGAAAAGGGTTTGCTCAAGCTTCATGTCCGAATCGATGAACGCACTGCTGGTTTTTTCGCGTTAGGAATTGCCAAGGCCACTCAACGTCCAGTAGCCATCCTTTGTACGAGTGGCACGGCAACGGCCAACTACCATCCAGCAATTCTTGAGGCTCGACATTCCAAGGTGCCACTCTTGGCAATCACTGCTGATCGCCCGGCACGTTTGCGCGAAACAGGCGCCAATCAAACTACCTTGCAGGCATCGCTCTTCGGCAGCGCGGTAACGTGCAGCCTTGATCTTGCAGATTCGGAAGTAGATTTGTCTGCGGCTTTTGCTGCACTCAGTGCAGGACCAGTCCATCTCAACGTGCAGTTTGATGAGCCGCTTCTTCCCGATGATGACAACGATTGGTTGACCGGACTTGAAGTTCCGACGATCCCAGACGAGGCAATAAAGCCCCGCGAGATATGTGAAATCACACAATCTCGCGGTGTCCTTGTCATCGGCCATGATCATGGTGGCATTAATGCCGGCGACGTAGAAACGTTCGCGAATGAACTCGGCTGGCCAGTTATTGCCGAAGACCCACTTTCATTTCCTGGAACGGTTGCGCATAGCGCGCTCTTTCTTGCTTCCGAGACTATTCGTCAAATTCTCAAGGCTGACGTTGTAATTGTGATCGGACGGTCAACTCTTTCTCGTTCGACCAACGCCTTTGTGAAGTTAGCAGTTCGTGAAATCGTGATTGACCCGAAGATCTCAACCGTGGATTTTCGACGACAAGCTGACGAACTGTTCTCACAGTTGCCAATTCTGAAAAGATCTATCGCGAACGACGCAGCCTGGCTGAGCCAGTGGCAACAATACAGCGAGCGTACATCTGCCCTGTTCGACAGATTGCCCGCTTGGTCAGAGCCGAGTATTGCCCGACATGTTGCCGCAGCGCTTCCGGCAGGAACTTCTGTATACGTAGCGTCCTCAAGGCCTGTGCGCGACATAGAAGCGTTTGCCCAGCCGCGCGAAGGTTTAGAAGTCTTTGCAAATCGCGGATTGGCAGGAATCGACGGCAACATTTCTTCGGCACTTGGAGTTGCTTCTCAAAGAAAATCCACACTTGCGATTCTTGGAGATCTCTCCTTTCTGCACGACATCACCGGACTGATCGGTGCAGAGAATATTGACCTGAGAATTCTGGTAATCAACAATGACGGCGGCGGGATTTTTTCCACGTTGCCGCAAGCAAATGTTGTGGGCTTTGAGGAAATTTTCGGAACTCCGCACGGTAAGGATCCGGCTGCAATTGCGCAGGCAATGGGAATTCCCACCGCAAAAGTAGAAAACATAGATGATTTGCTGGAGAAACTCACGATGCCGATTAGAGGGTTGTCAGTAGTTGTCGCTGATGTTCCCGACCGTGCAACAAACGCACGGACCATCAAAGAGATTTATTCTCTAATCGAGAATCTTTAATCCCGACTTAACGCACTTATCATCGGCGTAAACTTGGCCTGACTTTCCGCGAGTTCACGATAAGGATCTGAACCTGAGACGATCCCGCACCCCGCGTAAATCTTTATGCGATTCGCTTCGATCTGCCCGCAACGAAGGGCAATCCCAAGTTCTCCATCTCCACGTGCATCAATCCAGCCGACAGGTCCGGCATATCTGCCGCGCGACATTCCCTCTAATTCAGAAATGACAGCAGCTGCAGCAGCGGTCGGGGTACCGCACACCGCTGCCGAGGGATGAAGTTTTTCCAGAATTGAAAAAGTATCGATGTGTTGCGAAGTTTCCGCGATCGCACCTGTCACATCAGTTGCTAAATGCATGACATTCGCTAAGTGCAAAACAAATGGCGAGTCTGGCACGTTAGTCGATGAGCAAAATGGAGCCAGCGAATCTGCGACTGAACGAACTGCATAAACATGTTCTTCCAGGTCTTTTGATGATCTGGCTAGAGAGGCAGCAAGTGCCAAATCCTTTTCATCATCACCGGTTCTACTGATTGTTCCGGCAAGCACGCGAGAGGTAACCATGGATCTATTTAAGCGGAGCAGTAGTTCAGGAGTAGCACCGACGAGTTCGCCAACAGCGAAGCACCATGTCGAGGGGTATTCACTTTCCAAATTGCGCAAAACTGAACGCGGATCAATGCGCGCTTCAGCAGTGCCGTTGAGATCGCGCGCTAACACAACCTTGTCGATAGCACCTGATTGAATCCGAGAAATCGCACTAGAGACTCTTTCTTGCCAGAGATCGGTGCTCAGGGTTCCATCGCTCCAGGAAAGTTGCAGTGAAGTAAGAAGTTCCACTTGGTCTGCTAACGATGGTTGCGGTGCATCGCCGATCCAAGTGATCCACGATTGTCCGCCGCGCATTCCAACTGTTACCTCAGGAATAATTAAAACGGAATCGTCTTCTTCGTCGAAGGAAAATGAAGTGAACAAGATGGGACCAGTGCCAGTGCCATGCACCGTATCTGTTACGGAAAATTGCTCGAGGTGCTGATGCCACCACTCGCGTGCATCTTTAAATCGGTGCGGTCCTTTAACGCTGGTCTTAGCGTGAATTCCCCAACCGACTAAACCTTCACCGCGTCGCACCCACGCCAATGCATCGGTATCAGGAATCAGTTCAATCAGCGGAAGGTGGTCACCAAGGCGTGCGGTAGTGACCTGAGTTAATGGACTCACTCAGTTTTATTTCTGGACGAAGCGCCACACGAGGGGCAACGAAGTTCCTGCGATAGCAATTTTGAGAATTTCACCGATGATGAATGGGGTCAGTCCGGCCGAAACGGTCCACGACCAACTCTTGCCGGTGTAGTGATGTAGCCAGAACATTCCGAAACCGAAGATAACTACGTTGCCAAGGAGCATTGCTGGCAACGCGGTACGAAGTCGCTGATCCCAGCGACGACCTGCGAGCGCGCCAACTAGATAGGTGGCGACGAGCATGCCGACGAGGTAACCGCCGGTCGGTCCAGTTAAGCGTGACAGTCCGCTCGCACCATCGGCAAAGACGGGTGCCCCAGCAATACCAACGAGAAGGTAGGTGAGAAAAGTGGCCAGCCCTAGTCTGGCTCCATAACTGGCACCAATAAGGAGGACGCCGAGTGTTTGACCAGTGACTGGCACGGGTGATCCTGGAATCGGAAAGGCAATCTGCGCCAAGATCGAGAGCAAAGCTGCTCCGCCCACAACGGCGACAATATTTGTAATCGCTGAGGTACGGGGAAAAACGGCAGCCCGTAAAGTTGTAGTAGCACTGAAAGACATCTTGACTCCTTCGTTTTTCACGGCATGGGATCTGAGTTAGCAAGAATGGATTTGGAAGCGAGCCTACTCTGCAGGACAATATCGCTATGTCGCGCGCCAATCTTGATAAAGATCCAGATGAAGTTGCCGCCATGTTCGACGGGGTCGCAAAGCGCTACGACCTGGTAAATGATCTGCTTAGTCTGGGTCGCGCTAAAGCGTGGCGCCGCGCCGCCACCGCAATCATCGCCCCCAAGCCGGGAATGAAGATTTTGGACCTTGCCGCTGGCACAGGTTCATCAAGTGAACCGCTGGCGGCAGCTGGGGCGGAGGTAATTCCGGTCGATTTCTCGGAAGGCATGCTGGCGGCAGGGAGAAAAGCCCGTCCGCACCTGCCTTTTACCAAAGCCGACGCCCTCAATTTGCCCTTTGCCGACGCCGAATTCGATGTTGTCACTATTTCTTTCGGGCTGCGCAACACGGCCGATATCGACAAAGCGTTGCGCGAGGCTCTGCGCGTGACGCAATCGGGTGGTCGGCTGGTGGTGGTGGAGTTCTCCCACCCAGTTTGGCGTCCGTTTCGCACCATTTATACCAATTACCTGATGCGTCTGCTGCCCGTTATCGCACGCATTACCTCCAGCAATCCAGATGCCTATATTTATCTTGCCCAGTCGATCCGAGCCTGGCCAGATCAGGCCGCCCTAGCGGCTCGTATAACAGCTGCCGGATGGGGCGAGGCCGAATGGGAAAATTTGACCGGTGGGGTTGTTGCAGTTCACAAGGCGAAAAAGGCTTAAGGGTTAGAGGTAGAGCCTTGGCGACCATAGGATTTCGTTCATCATGACAAGCACTGGAAATCCATATATCCCGATCCTCGTGATCGGTGCCATCGGATTTGGTTTCGCCGTCATTTCTGTCGGCATCGCCGCAATCACGGGGCCAAAGAAGTACAACCGCGCCAAGCTCTCTGCATACGAATGCGGAATCGAGCCAAGTCCGCAGGCCGCTGAAGGCGGGCGATTCCCAGTTAAATATTTTTTAACGGCGATGCTCTTCATTATTTTCGACATCGAAATCGTCTTCCTTTATCCGTGGGCCGTGACATTCGACAAGCTCGGACTATTCGGACTCGCTGAAATGGGAATTTTTATCGCAACTGTTTTCGTCGCGTACGCCTATGTGTGGCGCCGCGGCGGATTGGAATGGGATTAATTGTGGGTCTAGAAGAAAAGTTACCGAGTGGATTCCTTCTTACCAGCGTTGAAAAACTTGCTGGTTACATGCGTAAAAATTCATTGTGGCCGGCAACTTTTGGTTTAGCGTGTTGCGCTATCGAGATGATGGCAGCCGGCGGTGGTCGATACGACTTAGCAAGATTTGGAATGGAAGTTTTTCGCGCTTCCCCACGACAAGCAGATTTGATGATCGTTGCCGGACGCGTCTCTAACAAGATGGCGCCAGTGCTGCGTCAGATTTACGATCAAATGGCCGCCCCAAAATGGGTAATTGCAATGGGCGCGTGCGCATCCTCCGGCGGAATGTTCAATAACTACGCGATTGTGCAGGGTGTTGATCATGTTGTGCCAGTGGATATTTACTTGCCAGGTTGCCCGCCACGTCCAGAAATGCTCATGGATGCGATTTTGAAACTGCATGCATCAATTTACGACGAGAAGTTGGGATCTAATCGAGCCCAGGTGATCAGAGACGTTGAAGCTGCAGCACTTGCCGCCAAGCCAACCCATCAGTTGAAGGGGTTGCTAGCGTGAGCGAGAACACGACAACTGATCAAGGAATGTTTGGAACTCACGACACTGGAGACACTTCGGGATACGGCGGACTTGTTCACACGCCGGCATTTACTGGATCGAGTGAGCGCCCTTACGGAAGTTATTTCGATGAAGTTGCTGATGAATTAGAGCGCGCGTACCCGGATTTTGCGGATGCAATTGAGCGCGTAGTCGTTGATAGAGGCGAGCTGACTTTATTTGTCAAGCGTAAAAAGTTATTTGATGTCGCACTTATTCTTCGTGACAAACTGCTTTTCGAAATGTGCATGGGTGTTAGCGGAGTTCATTATCCGGATGAAACTGGCCGCGAACTTCATGCCGTTTACCCATTGCTTTCGATGACACACAATCGCCGTATCCGAATCGAAGTCTGTATTCCTGACAGCGATCCGCATGTGCCATCACTGGTTGAGGTGTGGGCCGGTAACAATTGGAACGAACGCGAAACTTTCGACATGTTCGGAATTATTTTCGACGGACATCCAGGTCTGACTCGAATTTTAATGCCAGATGACTGGCGTGGACATCCGCAACGCAAAGATTATCCACTCGGTGGAATTCCCGTTGAGTACAAAGGTGCCACCGTGCCCCCTCCAGACGAGAGGAGGTCTTATCGATGAGTAATTCAACAGATCCGATTATCGATCCGTACGCGCCATCACTCGAGACCACTGAAGGAACTGTCTTCTCTGTCACCGGTGGAGATTGGGATTCACTGGTAACAGAAATTGGCGCATCGAAGGAAGAGCGCGTCGTCGTAAATATGGGACCTCAACATCCCTCTACCCATGGTGTACTTCGCCTCGTCCTCGAGCTCGAAGGCGAAACTGTTCAAGAGGTTCGGTGTGGCATCGGATACCTGCACACTGGTATCGAGAAGAACATGGAATATCGAAATTGGACGCAGGGGGTCACTTTCGTAACCCGTATGGATTATTTGGCCCCTTTGTTTAACGAGACCGCATACTGCTTAGCAGTTGAGAAATTATTGGGCATCACAAATGATGTTCCCGTGCGTGCCAGTGTTATTCGCGTTTTGATGATGGAATTCAATCGAATTTCTTCTCACATGGTTGCACTCGGCACCGGTGCACTTGAACTTGGCGCACTTACCCCGATGATCTTCTGCTTCCGCGAACGCGAAAAAGTTCTAGATGTATTCGAAATGATCTCGGGCTTGCGTATGAACATGGCGTACATCCGCCCAGGTGGAGTTGCCCAAGATTTGCCACCAGAAGCTCTCACGAAGATTCGCGAAACCGTAAAAGAATTACGCCGCGATTTTCAGGACAATGACAAGTTGCTCATCGGTAACACCATCTGGATGAAGCGGACCGAAGGCATTGGATACCTTGATTTGGCTGGTTGTACGACCCTTGGCATCACCGGACCTGTGCTTCGTTCAACAGGTATGCCATGGGATCTGCGCAAGATGCAGCCGTATTCGGGATACGAGAATTACAACTTCGATGTCATCACGGCAGATACTTGCGATGTTTACGGTCGTTTTCTGATTCGTATGGGAGAACTTGAGCAATCTCTTCGCATCATCGAACAGTGCGTCGACAAACTCGAAGGACTTGCAGGGGCTCCAGTCATGGTTGCCGATAAGAAGATTGCCTGGCCTTCCCAATTAGCACTCGGCGGTGACGGAATAGGCAACTCGCTCGAACATATCCGTCAGATCATGGGTACCTCAATGGAATCGCTTATCCACCACTTCAAACTTGTGACAGAAGGTTTCCGGGTTCCAGTTGGCGAAGTTTATGCAACCGTCGAATCACCTCGCGGCGAGCTAGGTGCGCACGTAGTTTCAGATGGCGGAACCCGTCCGTACCGTATGCATTTCCGCGAACCATCTTTCAATAATTTGCAGTCAACCTCCGCTATGTGCGAAGGAAGTTTGATTGCCGACATCGTTGCAGCGGTTGCCTCCATTGACCCTGTTATGGGAGGAGTTGATCGCTAATGGCCTATAACGAAGAAGATCTAGTGATCATGGATTCGATCATTGCCAGATACCCACGATCACGATCAGCAATTATGCCTTTGCTGCATTTCGTGCAATCAAAGGACGGCTTTGTGACCAGCGACGGCATCGAGACCTTGGCTATAAAATTAGGTCTTGCGACCGCAGAAGTTTCGGCAGTGGCAACTTTCTATACGCAGTACAAGCGCAAGCCGGTGGGCGAGTACCACGTCGGAGTTTGTACAAATACGCTCTGCGCGGTCATGGGTGGGGACGAAATCTTCGCCGCACTTAAAGAACATCTCGATTTGGAAAATGACGGAGTAACCGCGGATGGCAAAGTTTCACTTGAGCATCTTGAGTGCAATGCGGCATGCGACTATGCACCTGTTGTCATGGCTAACTGGGAGTTCTACGACAATCAAACAGTTGAATCCGCCAAGGCACTAGTCGACGGCGCTCGCCAAGGAAATCCACCCGCGCCAACGCGCGGACCGAATGCTCTTCCGACATGGAAAGAGAATTCGGCAGTCCTGGCTGGATTAAATGACGGTCATGCTTTTGAGGGTGTGCAAGCTGGAGAGCCTTCTCTCCTCGGTTTGGAAATTTCCAAGAAAGCAGGCAAGTCGTGACGACTTTAACTCCCGTACTTTCGGCGCATTGGGATGAGAAAGATTCATTCACTATTGACGCCTATAAGCGCCACGGTGGATACAAGGCCGTCGAAAAAGCTCTGGCCATGGAGCCCGACGCAGTTATTCAAATCGTTAAGGATTCTGGTTTGCGCGGCCGCGGCGGTGCCGGCTTCCCAACCGGAATGAAGTGGGGATTTATCCCACAGGGTGATGACAAGGAACACTATTTAGTTGTGAATGCGGACGAATCCGAGCCTGGCACATGTAAAGACACCCCATTGCTGATGGCCAATCCGCATGTACTTATTGAAGGCATGATCATCGCCTCGTATGCGATTCGTGCCAAGTATGCATTCATATACATTCGCGGTGAAGTGACACATGTAGTCCGTCGCGTTCAGCAAGCAATTGAAGATGCGTACAAAGCTGGTTATCTAGGTAAAGGTATTTTCAAAACTGAAACGGATCTCGAATTAGTTCTCCACGTGGGTGCGGGTGCTTACATCTGCGGTGAGGAGACTGCCCTCCTTGATTCTCTCGAAGGATTTCGTGGTCAACCTCGTTTGCGTCCTCCATTTCCAGCGATTGCAGGACTGTATGCGCGCCCGACTGTGGTAAATAACGTCGAATCGATCGCATCCGTTCCGTCAATTATTGCCAACGGCGCGGAATGGTTCTCGTCCATGGGCACCGAGAAGAGCAAAGGCATGACGCTTTATTCATTGTCGGGTCACGTAACGCGCCCTGGACAATTTGAAGCACCTCTTGGAATTACGCTGCGCGAAGTACTCGAGCTTGCCGGCGGCGTACGCGCTGGTCATGAAATCAAGTTCTGGACACCGGGCGGTTCTTCGACACCCCTATTCACTGCGGCACACTTGGATACTCCTTTGGATTACGAAGGTGTTGCAGCGGCAGGTTCAATGCTCGGCACAAAGGCACTTCAGATATTCGATGAGACAACTTGCGTTGTTCGTGCGGTCTTGAGATGGACTGAGTTTTATAAGCACGAATCTTGCGGAAAGTGCACGCCCTGCCGTGAAGGCACCTGGTGGTTGGTCCAGATCCTTCGCGATCTGGAAAACGGCAAGGGAACTGCAGCAGATCTGGATAAATTGCTTGATCTCTGCGAGAACATTCTCGGCCGTTCTTTCTGCGCACTCGGTGATGGTGCAACAAGTCCAATTACTTCTTCAATTCAATATTTCCGTGACGAATACATCGCACATCTGACAAACGGCGGTTGTCCTTTTGATCCGCGCGCCGCGACACTTTTTGCTACTGCCGGAGTTGATGCCAAATGACCACAGCACAAGAAGATAAGACCACCGCTATGGTCGATCTGATCACTGTCGTAATTGATGGCTTCGAAGTATCAGTGCCAAAGGGCACATTGGTGATCCGTGCAGCAGAAAAGCTCGGCATCCAGATTCCTCGTTTTTGTGATCATCCGCTGCTCGATCCAGTCGGCGCCTGTCGCCAATGTTTGGTCGAAATTGAGATCAACGGTCGTGCTTTTCCAAAGCCACAAGCTTCGTGCACCATTCCCGTAGAACCAGGCATGATCGTGAAGACCCAATTGACCTCGCCGGTTGCCGAGAAAGCACAACGTGGTGTGATGGAATTTTTGCTCATCAATCACCCGCTTGATTGTCCCGTGTGCGACAAGGGTGGTGAGTGTCCGTTGCAGAATCAGGCAATGAGCACTGGCCAGGCCGATACGCGTTTTACCGGAACCAAGCGAATTTTTGAGAAGCCGATCAATATTTCGTCGCAAGTTCTCCTTGATCGTGAACGTTGCGTTCTTTGCGCGCGTTGCACCAGATTCTCTGATCAAATCGCAGGGGATCCTTTCATCACGCTCAATGAGAGAGGCGCACTTCAACAAGTTGGAATTTATGAGAAGCAACCATTCGAAAGTTACTTCTCCGGAAACACAGTTCAAATCTGCCCAGTCGGCGCACTAACCGGGGCGTCTTATAGATTCCGCGCTCGTCCGTTCGATTTGGTTTCAACTCCGTCCGCTTGCGAGCACTGCGCATCGGGATGTTCTTTGCGTACTGATGTTCGTCGCGGCAAGACGCTTCGTCGCCTCGCCGGCGATGATTCGACCGTCAACGAAGAATGGAACTGCGACAAGGGTCGATGGGCGTTTAAGTATGTGACGGCTAATGATCGCTTAACACAGCCGCTAGTGCGTGATGCAGCGGGAGATCTACAACCAGCATCATGGCCAGAAGCCATTGCTGCGGCCGCGGCAGGATTGCAGGGGAAGCGCGCGGGTGTCTTGGTCGGCGGTCGCGCCACTGTCGAAGATGCATACGCTTACGCCAAATTTGCGCGCATTTCATTGGGAACAAACGACATTGATTTTCGCTCACGCGTGTCCTCAACTGAAGAGCGCGATTTCTTGGCCGCGAAAGTTGTTGGAAGCAACCCTTCCTACCAAGATATTGATAAGTCTGATGCCGTTCTGTTGGTCGGTTTTGAACCTGAAGAAGAATCACCGATTGTTTTCTTGAGAATTAACAAGCAGGTACGCAAGCGAGGACTTAAAGTCGTTGCAATCGCGAGCAAACTTTCAGTTGGCAACGCGAAATTGCGCGCAACTTTTGTCTGCGTCTCACCAGGTGCAGAAGCCGCGGCTATCGCGGCTCAAGAGTTGTCTGCCATGTCAGTCATCCTCGTGGGTGAGCGCGCGAGTGAAAGTGCTGGTGCACTTTCCGCAGTGGTTGCACTTGCTGAAAAATCAGGTGCGACCATTGCATGGATTCCTCGTCGTGCTGGGGAGCGGGGCGCACTCGATGCCGGCGCAATCGCAAACTTGTTGCCTGGCGGCCGTCCAGTCGATGTCGCTGCTGCACGAATTGATATGCAGACCGCGTGGGGCGTTGACGCGCTGCCATCAGGTGTCGGAGCAGATGCGCAACAGATTATTTCTTTGGCTATGAGCGGTGACATCCAAGCTTTAGTTGTCGGCGGAGTCGATCCACTCGATGCAGAGAAGAGTCACGATGCACTCGTTGCAATGAAGAACACATTCGTCGTCAGCCTTGAGATTCGACCAAGTGCAGTCACGAAGATTGCAGATGTTGTTCTTCCCGTGGCCGCAGTAACTGAGAAGTCAGGTTCATTCATGAGTTGGGAGGGTCGCGCTCGATCATTTGATGCCGCAGTCGATTCTCTCCAGCGTTCGGATGTACGAATCCTTTCAATGATCTCTGAAGAGATGTCACGACCAATTGGACTGTCGTCGGTAACGGCCGCAGCCAAGGAATTCGCATCTATCGGAATGTGGGACGGCGAGAAGGCTAAGTTTGTAAGCGTTGTCGCCCCAGCACTTGTAACACTAGGAGTCAACGAAGCTCGCCTTACTTCTTGGCGACGCCTTCTTGATTCCGGCTCGTTGCAGGACGGTGAGGAAAATTTGGCAGGCACTGCTCGCAAGGCGGTAGCGATAATTTCGCCAAGCCGAGCTGCACAATTGGGTGTTGTAGATGGCGACGCAATTCGCATCTCGAATTCTCACGGTGCGATTGTTCTTCCATCTTTCATCGAATCGATCAGCGATGACGCAGTTTGGATGTCGCGAAATTCACAAGGTTCGCACCTTCTCGCAACTCTCAGCGTTGCAAGCGGTGCCGTCGTAACGGTGGTGAGGGACTAATGAGTACAGCTGAATTAATCGGACAAGATCCTGGCTGGCTGATTGCCGTCAAGGGCGTTCTCGTATTTGCAGTCTGCGTTCTGCTGACGTTGATGGCCGTCTGGGGCGAGCGAAGAATTGTCGCCCGCATGCAGATGCGCCTTGGACCAAACCGAGTCGGTCCTTTCGGATTGATCCAAGCACTTGCCGACGGCGTGAAATTGGCACTGAAAGAAGATCTCGTTCCTGCTGCGGCAGACAAAATTGTTTTCATCATTGCCCCGATCATTAGTGCAACTGCTTGCTTTATGTCATTCGCCGTCATTCCGATGTCGGGTGAAGTCTCACTCTTCGGCCATCGCACTGCGATGCAACTAACCGACCTTCCAGTTGGCGTGCTGTATGTATTGGCGATCGCATCTGTTGGTGTTTACGGAATTGTGCTCGCCGGTTGGTCATCCGGTTCTACCTATCCCCTCCTGGGCGGATTGCGCTCCAGCGCGCAAGTTATTTCCTACGAAGTTGCGATGGGGCTTTCGCTAGTGGCTGTCTTTATCTACGCAGGATCCATGTCGACTTCTGAAATCGTGGCAGCCCAGCACAAGTGGTGGTTCGGCGTCGTGCTCTTTCCTTCTTTTGTTATTTATGCAATCTCCATGGTCGGTGAAACAAACCGCGCGCCATTCGATTTAGCAGAAGCCGAAGGCGAACTTGTCGGTGGTTTCCACACTGAGTATTCATCGCTGAAGTTCGCACTCTTCTTCCTTGCCGAGTACGTGAACATCGTCGCAGTCTCGGCACTTGCAACCACACTATTCCTGGGCGGTTATCACGCACTTCCTGGATTGACTTTCACTGAGCAATGGCTCGGCGGTTGGTTTACCCTCGTGTGGTTCTTTGCAAAAGTTATCTTCTTCTTCTTCATCTTCGTATGGCTGCGCGGCACTTTGCCGCGTATGCGTTATGACCAGTTCATGAAATTCGGCTGGAAGGTCCTTATCCCAGCTAGTCTTTTCTGGATCATGATTGTTGCGACAATGCGCGTCCTCTCCCTTCAGGGAGCCTCGCGCCTAACTGTGATTTCATTCGCCAGCGCAATTGTGTTGATCGTGCTGTTGATTGGCGCTGGCTTTGACAGCGCCAAAAAGAAGGCAGCCCTCGCACCGCTTCCCGACGAAGCAGCCCCATTCCCAGTTCCCATGATTCCCTCGTTATCTACTACTTCAGAAATCGAAGGGACGGTGCAGCGTGGTTGATCCACAAGATCTCTCTTCGTCAGAGGCTCCTAATGAATTCAGTGAAGTCAGTGAAGTAAGTAACGTCCCTCCCTCATCCCTCCTTGGAAGAGATCTCGGGTTGGCCGCTGCGCAATCGGTCGGAGTAAGCACTGCAGGCGCGCGAAGTTTTGGAAAACAACTCGGGGGTTTTTGGGTCACATTTAAAGCGATGTTCAAGAAGCCAACCACTATTGAATATCCGGAAGTAAAAGAGCCAACGGCGGAGCGTTTCCATGGTCGCCATCAACTCAATCGACATCCAGATGGACTTGAGAAGTGCATCGGTTGCGAATTGTGCGCATGGGCCTGCCCGGCTGATGCGATCTACGTTGAAGGTGAATCCAACACTGAAGAGAATCGCATGTCTCCGGGTGAGCGATACGGCAAGGTTTACCAAATCAATTATCTGCGCTGTATTTTTTGCGGACTCTGCATCGAGGCCTGTCCTACGCGCGCTCTCACTATGACAAATGAGTACGAACTTGCTGATGATTCACGATCCAAATTGATTTTCGAGAAGGCTGATCTACTCGCTCCGCTTCGGCAAGGAATGCTAATGCCGCCGCATCCGATGTACCCAGATATGGATGAAAGCAACTATTACAAGGGCGAAGTTCCGGGAGCGCATCCTTCACAGGAGGTGCAGCCCTGATGTATCTAGCACTTGAGTTAACAAAGACCTCAGGTCCTGAAGCAGTTCTGTTCTGGATTCTTGCTCCATTGACGGTCTTGGCCGCGCTCTCGATGTTGTTAGTAAAGAAGGCAGTTCATTCAGCCATCTTGCTAGCAGCGGTGATGATTTCACTGGCTATTTTCTACATCGCACAAGATGCACCGTTCCTGGGCATCGTTCAGATCGTCGTCTACACGGGTGCTGTGATGATGCTCTTCCTCTTTATTCTTATGCTCGTTGGCGTCGATTCTTCTGATTCGCTCACCGAGACAATTCCCGGATTGCGCCCCATCGCGATTACCGCGGCGCTTGGCTTTGGTGGCTTGCTGGTTTCTCTTCTCGGAAGAGCCACCTTGGATCACGATTTCGCGGGATTGACGGCCGCTAATATTGACGGAAACGTTCCTGCCCTTGCGCAACTCTTGTTCTCGCGTTACGTGTGGGCATTTGAAGTTGTTTCAGCGCTACTCATTACCGCTGCACTCGGCGCTATGGTTTTAGCGCACAACCATCGAGTTGTTGCTCGTCCAACGCAGCGCGATCGTGCGGTCAGGCGGTTCCGCACTGGCTCACTGGCTACGGCCGCCGGCCTGCCCGGTCCTGGTGTCTACGCCTTGCACAACGCGGTCGATGTTCCAGCGCTTCTGCCAGATGGCTCGATCGCCCAAGCCTCTATCTCTGCAACTCTGGAGGCGCGCGGTGACGTTATCGATTCAGCGCCATTCCAACTCGAGAAATTGGAGGAGGAACCAAAATGAATCCAGCAAATTATTTATACGTTTCCGTGCTCCTTTTCGTCATTGGAGCTATCGGAGTTGTTGTTCGTCGAAATGCGATCGTTGTTTTTATGTGCATCGAACTCATGCTCAACGCTTCCAACCTAGCATTTGTCACCTTCGCTCGGATTAACGGAAATCTTGACGGCCAAGTGATTGCCTTCTTCACGATGGTTGTTGCTGCCTGCGAAGTTGTTATCGGCTTAGCCATTATCGTGACGATTTATCGGACACGTCGATCTGCATCGGTTGACGATGCTAACTTGTTGAAGCGGTGATGTGATGACAAGTAATTCTTTGGTCTACCTGATTGCACTACCGCTCATTGGCTCGGCTGTTCTACTACTTGCCGGGCGCCGGGCGGATCGCTGGGGCCACGTGCTTGCCACCCTTGCCTCAGGATCATCATTCGTCGTCGGTCTTTATCAATTCAGTCAAATGCTCGCGCGCTCTGGCGAAGAGCGTGCCGTCACTCAGAAACTTTTTAGTTGGATATCTGTCGGCTCATTCAAAGTGGATGCGGCGCTCATGCTAGATCAACTTTCGATCTGCTTCGTCTTGCTCATTACCGGCGTCGGAACGCTGATCCATATTTATTCGATCGCCTACATGTCACATGACCTTGATCGACGCAGATTCTTTGCATACCTCAATCTATTTATCGCGGCAATGCTCCTGCTGGTTCTCGGAGATTCGTATCTCAACTTGTATGTAGGTTGGGAAGGAGTTGGCCTTGCCTCATACCTACTCATCGGATTCTGGAATCAAAAGCCAACTTATGCCACAGCGGCAAAGAAGGCATTCATAGCCAACCGCGTCGGTGACCTTGGGCTATCTCTTGCAATCATGATCTCCTTCGCAACTCTCGGGACAGTTTCATTCTCCGGGGTCAAAGAGCAGGCGGAGCATGCATCCACCGGCGCTCTCACCGCAATCGGAATCATGCTTTTGGTAGCCGCCACCGGCAAGTCGGCGCAATTCCCATTGCAGGCATGGCTCGGAGATGCAATGGCGGGTCCTACGCCAGTATCAGCTCTCATCCATGCGGCAACAATG
Source organism: Actinomycetota bacterium (assembly GCA_014377015.1). Taxonomy (GTDB): domain Bacteria; phylum Actinomycetota; class Actinomycetes; order Nanopelagicales; family Nanopelagicaceae; genus QYPT01. The sequence continues at coordinate 8,207 of JACMQL010000011.1, read as the reverse complement.
GTTACCGCGGGCGTTTACCTAATCGTGCGTTCTAATTTTATTTTCGATGCTGCTCCGACCGCGCAATTGATGGTCGCAATCGTCGGTGCCATAACACTGCTCTTCGGTGCCATCATCGGTATGGCCAAAGATGACATTAAGAAAGCCCTTGCTGCTTCAACCATGTCGCAGATCGGTTACATGATTCTCGGCGCGGGCCTTGGACCTGCTGGTTATGCCTTCGCGATCATGCATTTGCTGACACACGGCTTCTTCAAAGCTGGAATGTTCCTCGGTGCTGGATCTGTCATGCACGGCATGGATGATGAAGTAAACATGCGACGATTTGGCGGACTGCGAAAGTTCATGCCGATCACTTTCGCAACATTTGGCATCGGCTATCTTGCAATCATCGGAGTCCCACCGTTCGCAGGCTTCTACTCCAAGGACAAAATTATTGAAGTCGCCTTCAATGCAGGCGGTGTCAAGGGATGGATTTTCGGTTGTACTGCACTTCTTGGCGCAGCAATAACCGCCTTCTATATGACGCGACTTGTCATCATGACTTTTGCGGGAAACAAGCGTTGGGATGCAAAGGCTCACCCGCATGAATCTCCCGCCCTGATGTGGATTCCGATGGTGCTCCTTGCAGTGGGATCGGTCGCATCGGGATTCATTTTCTCGCAAGGAAACTCGCTTCGTAATTGGCTTGCTCCCGTTGTCGAACATGAGCACGAAGTAGAAGTAGAACTTCTCAGCCCGGCAGTGGTGTCGATTCTTGCCCTGCTGCTAGTGGCCCTTGGTGTTGGAATTGCAGTAATGAAATATTTGCGAACCGAGGTTTTGCGCGAAGCTCCGGAGAACGTTTCTATCTTCACAAAGATTGCCCGTCGCGACCTGATGCAGGATGCCTTTAACGAGGCAGTCTTTATGCGACCTGGACAGAAAGTCACCGCAGCATTAGTGGATATCGACAAATTCGTTATCGACGGCGCAGTGCGTGGAGTAGCCCGCCTGACCCAAGGTTCTGGTTCGGCACTTCGCACAACCCAAACCGGTTACGTACGCAGTTATGCGATGTGGATTCTGCTCGGAGCAATTGGCCTCGTGGCCACGATTTGGATAGTGACGCTATGAACTGGTTGATAATTCTCGGGTTAATTCCATTGGCTGGTGCATTCGTGCTGAGTGCACTCCCTGCAGCAAGCGAGTTGCTGGCAAAGCGAATTGCGTTGGTTACTACCCTGGCGGTGGCTGGAGTAGCAATCGCAATGGCGACGCAGTTCCAGCGCGATAATGTAGATCCACAGTTCGTGCAGTCGTATTCCTGGATCCCGACCTTCGGAATAAATTTCGCGGTAGGCATTGATGGAATCGCACTTGTACTAATTCTGCTCTCAAGTTTGCTAGCTCCCGTTGTTGTTCTTGCCGGCTGGAACGAAGCAGCAGGTGGACGCTGGAGCGTCAAGACTTTCTACATTCTGATTCTCATTCTCCAGACCATGATCATCGGAGTCTTCAGCGCTTCCGATGTTTTCCTCTTCTATGTTTTCTTTGAAGCGATGCTGATACCGGTTTACTTCCTCATCGGCGGTTACGGCACAGGTGCACGGGCTGCTGCTGCAGTGAAGTTCCTTCTCTACAGCCTCTTCGGTGGGTTGCTAATGCTGGCTGCAATTATCGGGCTCTATGTTCTAAGCGGCGAACAAGGCGGACACACCTTTGACATCGCTGCGCTAAGCAATTTGCAGATGAGTAGCACCACAGAAAATCTTCTCTTTCTCGGATTCTTCATCGCCTTCGCTATAAAAGCGCCGGTGTGGCCCTTCCATACGTGGTTGCCGGATGCCGCAGATTCCGCGGCCCCAGGTACTTCTGTACTACTGCTTGGCGTTCTCGACAAAGTCGGAACATTCGGAATGATCAAGTACTGCCTAGTCTTGTTCCCGAATGCCAGCAAAACTTTCACGCCGCTCATCATTACTCTGGCAGTGATTTCGATTATTTATGGAGCGATGCTCGCCATCGGTCAAAAGGATTTCAAGCGTTTGATCGCCTTCACCTCTATATCCCACTTCGGTTTCATCACCTTGGGAATCTTCGCAATGACCACGCAGGGGCAATCAGGTGCGACTCTCTACATGTTTAATCATGGATTCTCCACAGCAGCGCTCTTCTTAGTCGCTGGTTGGATGGCTGCGCGGCGCGGGTCCTCCACCATTTCTGATTTTGGAGGATTGCAAAGGGTCACTCCGATCATGGCGTGGTCTTTCTTCTTCGCCGGAATGTCGAGTTTGGCTCTTCCGGGTCTCTCCAGTTTCGTCAGTGAATTCCTGGTGCTTGTCGGCACGTACACGCGTTATCCAGTTGCGGCGATCATTGCCGCATTCGGAATCGTCTTGGCCGCTCTCTACATTTTGATTCCGATACAACGCGCCCTGCACGGGCCAACAACTCCTGGCAACGAATCACTGAGTGATTTGAATCTTCGCGAGAAGATCGCGATCGCGCCAGTGCTCGCCGTGATTCTTGTGCTCGGGTTCTATCCTTCACCCCTGCTCAACGTGATCAACCCCGCCGCACAGCATTCGATTTCCCAAGCGGGATTCAGCGATCCGCTTCCGACTATTGAGACTCATTCAACTGCAAAGGTAGGGGAGTAAATGGTTTCGTTCGACATCCCACAACTCTCTTATTTCCTTCTTGGACCGATCCTTATCGTTCTCTGTGGTGCTGTTCTCGCCGTAGTGGTAGAGGCATTCCTGTCGAGTAGAACACGTCCGAAAGTGCAACTAGGGATCACTCTGGTCACATTGGTTGCGGCCCTCGTTCAATTGTGGCGAATCCGCGGTGCAACAACCATGGATGCGGCAATGGGGTCGGTAGCAATTGACGGTCCAGCAATCTTGTTCCAGGGATCGATTCTCATTATGGCTCTGCTGGGAGTATTTCTCATTGCAGACCAACAACATTTCACGGTTGTGGCTTCGACCTTGCCAGGTTCTTCAGAAGAGCGAGAGTCCTTGCAAAGCGGCGAGCAGATGACAGAGGTCTATCCGCTGACCTTGTTCGCAGTTGCGGGCATGATGCTCTTTCCGATTGCGACTGATCTGATTACTTTATTTGTTGCCCTCGAAGTACTTTCGCTTCCGCTCTACCTCATGGCAGGTCTGTCCCGTCACCGCCGCCTGCTTTCTCAAGAAGCTGCCCTTAAGTATTTTCTCCTCGGGGCATTCTCGTCAACTTTCTTTCTCTTCGGTTCTTCCTTCTTGTACGGATATTCCGGCAGCGTCTCGCTTTCCGGAATCCAAGCCGCGGTAAGTTCTAGTTCGGGCAACTCGGTATTTCTCTTCATTGGAATCGCATTCGTCTCAGTTGGATTGCTTTTCAAAGTCGGTGCCGTGCCTTTCCATGCATGGGTTCCGGATGTGTACCAAGGCGCACCAACTCCGGTAACCGCATTCATGGCGGCGGCCACTAAAGTTGCCGCCTTCGGTGCGATGTTGCGAATTTTCTACACCGCTTTTGATAACGCATACTGGGAGTGGCGCCCGGTCATCACCACGATTGCAATTATCACGATGCTCTTTGGATCTTTCGTGGCAATCGCACAGAGGGATGTAAAGCGCATGCTGGCTTACTCGTCCATCGCGCACGCTGGATTCCTACTCTCAGGAGTAATAGCACTCAATAAGGCCGGACTCGAGGCGACAATCTTCTATCTCTTCGCCTATGGAATTGTGACAATCGGTGCTTTCGCGGTCGTGACTCTGGTACGTGATTCGCAGGGCGAGGTTACCGATATCAATCGTTGGGCTGGACTTGGAAAACGCTCTCCCATGGTCGCGACCGCATTCTCACTTTTTCTATTGGCCTTCGCCGGAATTCCGCTCACGAGCGGCTTCATCGGGAAGTTTTCCATCTTCTCTGCTGCCTACGAAAGCGGAAACACGTTACTGGTTATCGTCGGTGTACTGTCGAGTGCGATTGCCGCCTATTTCTATATCCGCGTGATCGTGCTGATGTTCTTCACCAATCCAAGCGAGGATGCGACGAGTGTTGTGATTCCATCCTTCCTAACAAGTGCCACGATCATCTCCGCCTTCGTGATTACCCTCTTCCTCGGAGTCTTCCCATCTCCATTCCTTAACTTCATTTCATCCACGGCAACCTTCATCCGCTGATGGCTTCCTTCGGCATTCCAGATCTTTCGCCGACTCTAGAAAGGGAACTTGCCGACGGCCTAGCACAGGTTGAGGAGTTGCTCAGCAATCACATTAAAGGCAAGTACCCATTAGTCGAAGAAACCTCGCGCCATTTAGTAGCGGCAGGGGGCAAGCGACTTCGCCCGCTTCTCACTTTATTGGCGGCTCAGTATGGCGATCACCGTCGCTACGCAGTCATCCAGGCCGCGGTGGTGGCAGAACTCACCCACTTAGCGACTCTGTATCACGACGATGTCATGGACGAGGCACCGCTTCGACGAGGAGTCGAAAGTGCGAACTCTCGATGGGGCAACACGGTTGCGATCTTGACGGGTGATTACCTCTTTGCAAAGTGTTCGGCTCTACTTGCTGACCTCGGCCCGGAGGCCGTTAGATTACAGGCGCAGACTTTTGAAAGACTCGTCATCGGTCAGATTATGGAGACCCAAGGTCCAAAAGTCGGAGAAGATCCGCTCGCGCATTACTTGCAAGTAGTTGCGGATAAGACTGGCTCATTGATTGCAACATCTGCCCGTTACGGCGCTCTGGTATCAGGGGCGAGTTCGCAAGTTCTGGAAACTGTTACCGCTTTCGGTGAGCAGATCGGAATTGCTTTCCAATTGGCCGATGACGTGATTGATATTTCCAGTGATTCGAAAGATTCTGGAAAGACGCCTGGAACTGATCTTCGTGAGGGAGTGCCAACCTTAGTTACTTTACGTGTGATGGCATCGCAAGATCCGGCAGATCGCGAACTCCAGGCCTTACTCGCTGCACCGATCGAGTCTGACACAGTGGTGGCGCAAGTTCTTCTTGCCTTGCGAAATCACAAGGCTCTGCAAGAGTCGCGCCAGCAACTTCTGCAAGTGGCGCAGGGTGCCCGCACCGCCCTTGCTCCGTTGCCCAACTGCGACGCTACTTCGGCGCTCTACTCTCTCTGCGATGCTGTAATCGAACGTTCTAATTAATTCATGTATGTGGTGAGTTTTTGACCTTATAGGATATGCAACATCTCAGCGCGAAGGGCTGGTCCGCAATGGCAACGCAATTCATCTACCCATTTACTTATGGTGATCGCACAAAATCCGATTTGCTTGGCGGAAAAGGTGCCAACTTAGCTGAGATGGTCCGCATCGGACTTCCCGTGCCTCCCGGATTTACAATCACAACAGAGGCTTGTCGCGAATTTCTTTCAACTGGAAAAATCCCCGCTACTCTGCAAGCCGAGATGGATGTTGCACTCAAGGAATTAGAAAAAAGTCTTGGTAAAGAATTCGGCAATCCGGCAAAGCCACTTCTAGTCTCCGTTCGTTCTGGTGCAAAATTCTCAATGCCCGGAATGATGGAAACAGTATTGAACGTTGGAATCACTCCCGAGGTTGCCCAAGCCCTCGGCGAGCAGACCGGCAATCCGCGTTTTGCATGGGATTCCTACCGTCGCTTCATCGACATGTTCGGCCGCACCGTGTGTAATGTTCCGGTATCAGAATTTCACCGCATTGAAGCGCGCATACTCGCGCACTTTGGCGTCGCAAGCATTCAAGAGTTAACTGTTGAAGGATTGCAGGCACTTGCCGAGGGCTACATGCATGAAACTGAATCAATCACCGGAAAGCCGTTTCCGACCGATCCACGCGAACATCTGATTCGTTCAGTAGAAGCGGTATTTCTTTCCTGGAACTCTGAGCGGGCCAATGTTTACCGTCGTCGTGAGCGCATCCCTTCCGACCTTGGTACCGCAGTCAACATTCAGTGCATGGTATTTGGCAACCTCAGCGAAGATTCTGGTACTGGAGTTGCCTTCACCCGCGACCCTTCCACTGGATCCAAGGGCAGTTACGGCGATTACCTAGAGCGCGCGCAAGGCGAAGATGTTGTCGCTGGTATCCGCAACACCATGTCATTGGCAGAGTTTGCAGATCGCTCACCAGTGGTAGCGGGCGAACTCGATAGCGTGATGGCGCTGCTCGAGGATCACTACCGCGACCTATGCGATATCGAATTCACCGTTGAAAAAGGCAAACTTTGGATTCTGCAAACCCGCGTGGGAAAGCGCACTGCTGAAGCAGCATTTCGAATCGCAACCCAACTTGTAGATGAAGGCAAAATCTCTATGGAAGAGGCGCTGGTGCGCACCTCCGGTGACCAACTTGCCCAACTTATGTTCCCGCAATTCGACCTTGCGGCCGGCTTCAAAGAGATTGCCCGTGGCATCCCTGCTTCACCTGGCGCGGCAGTCGGTGAAGTTGTCTTTGATTCCCGGCGCGCCTTCGATCTTGCACGTGGCGGCAAGAAAGTAATTTTGGTGCGTCGCGAGACCAGCCCAGATGACCTAGTTGGAATGGTTGCATCCGAAGGCATTTTGACTAGCCGCGGCGGCAAGACTTCACACGCCGCGGTAGTTGCACGTGGAATGGGCAAGACCGCCGTGTGCGGTACTGAATCCATCTCAGTGGATGAGCGAGCCAACCTATTTACTGCCGAAAACTTAACTGTCTATGAGGGCGAGACGATCTCCATAGATGGCACCACTGGCAGCGTTTACTTGGGCACAGTTCCGGTAATTGCATCTCCTGTTACTTCTTATCTTGAAGGTCGACTATCTGCATCAAGTGATGAAGCCTCTAAAGTTGTAAAGGCCGTGGATCGAGTGCTCTGTTTTGCCGATGAAATTCGTACTTTGCAAGTTCGTACAAACGCAGATACTCCTGAAGATGCAATTCGCGCGAGAATTCTGGGAGCCGAAGGCGTCGGCCTTTGCCGCACCGAACACATGTTCCTTGGACCGCGCCGTTCGTACGTAGAACGTCTTGTCCTTGCCGAGAACGAGCACGTGCAGCACGGTGTAATTGCCGAAATGGAGCCGCTGCAACGCGCAGATTTCGTCGGCATCATGATGGCTATGTCGGGCCTGCCAGTGACAGTGCGTTTACTAGATCCACCTCTACATGAGTTCTTGCCACCACTTGCTGACCTCACAGCGCAGATAGCACGCGCCGAAGCACTCGGCGAAGAAGTTCCCGCGCGCGATCAAGCTATTTTCGCAGCGGTCAAGCGGCTACATGAAGCAAACCCAATGCTTGGTTTGCGTGGCGTACGTCTTGGCATTTTGATTCCAGAGTTGTATCAAATGCAGGTTCGCGCCTTGGTCCATGCCTACCTCGAGGTGAAGAAGCTTGGACACAATCCAAAGCCAGAGGTAATGATTCCTCTCGTCGCAACACAGCGCGAGTTGTTGTATTTGCGCGAAACACTTGAGGCCGAAATCAAGAAGACATTTGTAGGTACAGGTCAAAGCATCGATATCCCTATCGGAACAATGATCGAAACACCACGTGCGGCAATTACTGCAGATCGCCTGGGTAATTACGCAGACTTCTTCTCCTTCGGTACCAATGACTTGACGCAACTTACCTGGGCATTTAGTCGTGACGATGTCGAGTCCACCTTCTTGCCTCGCTACATGGATCTCGAACTTCTTCCATTCAATCCGTTCGAATCTCTGGATCAAGCTGGCGTAGGAATTTTGGTTCGTAACGCTTGTGAGTTGGCGCGCACAGTGCGACCGGATTTCAAACTCGGCATTTGCGGTGAGCATGGCGGAGATCCGCGCAGTATTCACTTCTTTCACGAACTCGGTCTGGACTATGTCTCGTGCTCACCGTTTCGCGTACCAGTTGCGCGTTTGGAAGCAGGTCGTGCCAAGGTGCTCAAGACTGCCGAAGATTCGGCGAGCGCTTAAAAATCCCGCAATTCTGCTCGGTTAGATCGCACCAGATCTGCACCGAGGAAGATAAGCGCTATCCAAATGAAACTAAATCCGAAGAGTCGCCCGGGCGTCATTTCTTCATGATTGATCAGAACTCCAACAAAGAACATGATGGTTGGGGTGATGTATTGGAGCAAGCCAGTCACGGCTAATGGCAATCGTGTTGTTGCACCATTGAATAAAAGCAATGGAAAGACTGTCACCACTCCGGCGCACATCAAGAGAATAGAAATTCCTAAAGACTCTCCAAATTG
>JACMQL010000010.1 GCA_014377015.1 Actinomycetota bacterium | reverse complement strand
CTTTATCAACATGTGAAATTCTTCAAGCACATATAACGCGGTCAAAAATATAACTTTCGTATATGCGGCTGTAGCTCAGCGGATAGAGCATCTATATGACGAATGGAAGGCGGTGAGTTCGACTCTCACCAGTCGCATATAGGTGGGGTGGTCTCCGTTTCGTCAAGGGGGGTCATCTCACTTTCCTTTTCGAATTCGAGATCAAAAAGAGTTTTAAGTTACAAATTTACGATCGAAATCCAGTGCCCAGGTTCATCCATTCGAGCGCACTTTAGTTACTCACTGTAACTTCAATTTCTGGCATACTTTCCAAACCATCAATTTGGCAGGCAATGGGACTCGGCTTATCGGTCGCGTCCCATTGCTATTTCATTTCAACAAAGGTTGCTTTCCCACAGAAGTATTCTCCTTCGAAAGCCGGGTGCAGCGATCAATAAATACTTCAACTGCGAAGTTGGCGTGTTGTAATTGGCAGCATATCCATTTTTGCCAAATTGATGGTGCGGGTTTGATCCCCGTCGCTGACACCGTAGTCTCAAGCTTTCTTGACTGGTCTAGTGGCATCGATCAAAAAGTGAAGAAAGTCGAACAGGGGTCCTGGGCCAAAACCTAGGGCCCCTTTCCAATTCCCGCCATATAACGGTTCGGTCTTCCGCGCTTTGACTTAGATTACACACATGACTTCTGACAGTGGATTACCAATGTTTAAAGGTGAGTCGATATCGCTTAAATACGCCCATGTGGAAAACGAGAGACGATTCCTAATTCGGAATCCCGTTGCTATGCCATACGCCGGAAGACGCCTTTATATCCAAGACAGATATCTGGTCGGAACGCGACTTAGGTTGCGAAGCGTTGAGGAATCTGGATTACCAACAGTATTTAAGCTGGGCCAGAAAATACGATTGGATGGAGGTTCTCCTTCAGAGAATGCTCACACGACCATTTACTTGTCTGCAAAAGAGTTCGACCTGCTTGCTCAATTACCTACGAATGAGTTGGAGAAGGTGAGATGGATCAACCCAATCGGTAATCTCAGTATTGCAATAGATGAGTTCAGTGGGCGGCTAGCTGGACTGGTACTTGCGGAAGTGGATTTGGGGACCTTAGGCACCATGCCCTCCACCTTTCCAATCGAATTGAGCGTTGAAGTTACAAATGACGAGCGCTTCACTGGAGGCGAATTAGCAAAGAGAACAACCCAGCAACTCACGAGCATCTTGGATTCTTTTAGTATTCACTAGGTGATTCATGCAAGTCTGATGATCGATTCCCAATGCCCAATTTTGTCCGTTCGGATACGAGCAACATTTTTAGACCCGCGGGCCGATTTCGCTTTCGCCAGATTGCGAGCCTTTTAACTCGACGAAAATGACATGTGTATCGGTATTACCGATGTTTTCGCCCGCATGCTTTTGGGCGGCTAGCCATACAGTGGTACCTGCTTTGATTTCCACTTCTGCTTCGCCCGTGTCCGAGATAAGACGGCGGCGAAAAGAACTAAGGGTGTACATAACGCTATCTGGATGTTCATGAGGAGTAGTCAAATGTCCTGGCTTGTCGGTGTACTCCAGAACACGAACCTGATCATTTTCGAACACCACTTTATAGTTGTCTGGGTTGGTTATTACTGGGTCCAGTTTCATCGAGACTCCTTATCTATTTTCAGGACTCTATCCAAATAGAGAACTAATTCCCAGTGCCCATTTTCATCCCTTCGGGCGCACAAAATCCAATGTCTGGCGCACGTGCCAAACGAGAGGTAAGGCAAGAGCATCATCAATGCTTAGCCATATTGCGTCGTCGTGCTCTTCCTCCGAAATCTTGATTCCATTCGTGGCGTCTTCTTCTTTCCAATTCATTCTGTACGTCATCGTGTGGAAGGCTAATTCCCGACCTTCAGTGTCTGCATTTGTGTAATGAGTAATTAGTTCTCCACATGTAGTGTCGAATCCTGTTTCCTCTAAACATTCTCTAACAGCTGCATCCTCGGGAGACTCACCTGGTTCAACAGTCCCACCAGGAATATCCCACTGTCCACCTAGATAACGACCCGCGCGCCGTCGAAGGAAAAGATAGGAAAAACCTTTGGACATTAAGCCATGCGCGATATATCGATCTTGGCTCACGACACCAAGATATAGACGCGAAATGATTTTGTCAGCCCTAAGTCAAGACCAGCGCAGATTCCCAGCGAGGAGTTTCATCCCTTCAATCTCAAACTTACATTGAGAGAAGTGTTGTGTAATTACGTGAATTGCTTTAGACAGGTTAAGTGCCCCATAACCCTCAAGACTGGAAAGCCTTAAGACTTCGGCATGATGGTACTTGCAATTTATGCGGCCGTAGCTTAACGAAAGGCAACAAGGCTCTTTGGAGTAGTTCAGCAAAACAAGTATCTTGCCTTTGGCATGGAGAATCGAACAATGAAGTCACTCGAACATTGCATAACAGAATAAGTTCCGAGAAGGATTCATTTATTGAACTTCCACTAGATCGTGGGATCGCGAGTGGCTCTGTTACGGCTAGATATGAACAACTCTCGAGGCAAAGAGAAGAACGTGCGATCTCTCGGTTTCCTCGGACTGGAAAATTCTTAGCGAGAGTTATTAAAGAACCACAAAATGTGCAGTCATGGCACACTGGAGGTGTAGGCGAGCGAAAAATTGGTAAGAAACTTGATAATCTCGGTAAGAAACATGGACTAGAGATACTTCATGATCGCTTGATTCCCGGCTCCAGAGCCAATATTGATCATATTGCTGTGACTTCGATTGGCATTTTTGTTTTAGATACGAAGTACTACAAAGGGTCGATAAGAGTGAAATATAGAGGTGGCCTACTGAGTAAGAGATCTGCTGAACTTTGGATTGGAAACCGAAATCAATCAAAGCTAGTTACCGGTGTGCAGAATCAAGTAAATCTGGTTCAAAGAATTGTTGCGACAGGAACTGTGGATATTCCCGTGATTGGTGTTTTAGCTTTCTACAGAGGCAATTGGGAGGCATTTAGTTTTTTGCACCAGGAAAAAGTCAACGATATCTTTCTAAATAATCGAGGGATTGCGCCACTTGTATCGAAAAAGGGCCCGTTCACGGCGGGAGAAATGAGCCAGGTGGCACGACTCCTCGCGGGGTCTCTGCCAGCACCGGATCGTTTCCTTAGGGCAGGCTAAGAAATAGGTCACATAGCAAAGATGATGCAGAAAGACCTACCAATAATGGCGACGTCCACCCACCGCTCGCCCCGCACTTCCTAGAAGAACCAGGACTACTCCGACAAGAACGAGTAGAACACCTAAAGTTTTTAGGACCATGACGCCAGTTACCAGACTAATGATTAGCAAAATGACACCTAATGTAATCATGAAACCCACTTTCTAATATTGAATAATAGGGCACTCGCGAAGTCCTGCTAAAGACTTCTGGAGCCAGACGCCCGTGGAGGCGAAAGGAAGACTGAAGGCAGTTTTAAGTGCTCGCCAAGTCTTCGCTAGTGAGCATACGTCTATTACGTTCGGAATGACATATAAATGACTGATCAAAACGCCCCGCCAGGTACTGCCGTAAATTCCTCAACAGCGCCATGGAATTTGGTTTGCATTTTCGGATGGCTATGCACTTTCTCCGGTATCAGTTGCGAACACCCAAACGAATCTCTACGTGGTCGTCGGGCGCTGTAGAAATTTGGGGATGCAGTATAAGTAACACACTAAGGGGATTTTGAACTTTCCTCGTGCATCAAAGGCCTCTATTATCGCGGAATGTCAGTCATCGCGTCAGTGCACGGCGTCTTAGGGGCTCATAGATATTCACAAGAAGAGATCACTGGCTTCTTCTCCAAGATTGTTGCGCCTCAAGGTAAAGAAAATGCGCTGATAGATCGGATCCATAAAGCCACCGAAGTCAAATATCGCAGCCTGGTACTTTCTGCTGATGGTTACGACAAACTTGATAATTTCGGAGCAGCCAACGATGCCTTTATTCGTATCGGGCTAGAACTAGGAGCTGACGCGATTTTGTCGGCACTCGAAACGGCGGGTCTGAGTGCGAAAGATGTTGACTTCGTGATGGCAACTTCGGTCACAGGTGTAGCGACTCCGTCGCTGGAGGCTCGTCTTGTTCCGATCGTTGGATTTCGTCCAGATATTAAACGCGTTCCAATCTTTGGTTTGGGATGTGTTGCGGGAGCTGCGGGCATTGCGCGTCTACATGACTATTTACTTGGTCATCCGGACGATGTTGCTGTTCTACTTTCGGTTGAACTTTGTTCTCTCACATTGCAATCCGACGATGTTTCAATGGCGAATATTGTTTCATCTGGCCTCTTCGGGGACGGCGCGGCGGCGGTTGTAATGGTGGGAAAACAACGCGCTGAGCGGATGGGTATTACAGGTCCGCGCGTGATCGCTTCGCGTAGTCGAATGTACCCCGACACCGAAGATACGATGGGCTGGGATATTGGTAGTAGCGGTTTTCGAATTGTGCTTTCTGCCTCTCTTAGTAGCTTGGTCGAGAAATACCTAGGTGATGATGTTGATGGATTCCTTCATGAACAAGGGCTAGAGATTTCAGATATTGCGCAGTGGGTTTGTCATACAGGGGGGCCAAAGGTGCTGCAGGCCATTGAGAAAAGTTTGGAATTGCATGAGGGTCAACTTGCCGTTTCTTGGAACTCGTTAGCAGAAAGTGGGAATCTATCTTCTGCTTCCGTTCTGCATGTTCTACGTGACGTCCTTGAACGCCGCGGCGTGGATAAGCCGGAACCAGGTACACCCGGTCTGTTGATGGCGATGGGTCCTGGATTTTGTTCCGAGCTTGTTTTATTGGAGTGGTGATATGTCTGGATACATGGCCTTTACTGTCGTTGTCATTCTCGTTGCGATAGAGCGCATCGTTGAACTGATCGTTTCGAATAGAAACCTTAAGTGGAGTTTTGCGCAAGGCGGAATCGAATTTGGTCGCTCGCATTACAAATATATGGTGGCGATCCATGTATTTCTTCTAGGTGGTTCACTCGGAGAGGTTTGGCTTTTTCGTCCCACCTTTATCCCGGCACTGTGTTGGACAATGTTGTTTTTGGCTATTGCGTCACAGGTATTGCGGTGGTGGTGCATTTCAACCCTTGGTAAGCGTTGGAACACTTTGATTGTAATCATTCCCGGGATGCCATTAATCAAGGCAGGTCCGTATAAATGGTTCAAGCACCCTAACTATGTCGCAGTGGTGGTTGAAGGATTTGCGCTCCCGATGGTTGGCTTTGCCTGGCGTACAGCTCTCATTTTTACTTTTTTAAATGCCGCGGTGCTGCGCGCGCGAATACGGAGCGAAAATGCTGCACTTGCGACGTTGCCATCCGCTTCATGATTGATCTGCTAATAGTTGGTGCTGGTCCGGTAGGTCTAGTCACGGCAATTCATGCTGCCGAAGCTGGTCTTCAGGTTACTGTCGTTGAGCCACGTGTCGGAACAATCGATAAGGCTTGCGGAGAGGGGCTTATGCCCGATGCCTTACATCATCTGGCTTCCATAGGAATAGATCCTCCAGGTGTGGACTTTTACGGCATTCGATATTTATCTGGAAAACGCGTCGCGGAAGCACGCTTCTCAAGTGGCCCGGGTCGAGGTGTACGTCGAACAACTTTGCATGATTGTCTCTGGGGCCGAGCGAAGGAACTTAACGTTAATTTCGTCGAGGGGCGTGTCGATACAGTTGTACAAAGCGGAGCCTGTGTCGAAGCCGCGGGCATTCAGAGTCGCTATCTCATCGGTGCTGACGGTTTGCACTCCACTGTTCGGAGTCAGCTTAATTTGGGAATAGCCAGCAAAAGATCACGACCTCAACGTTATGGAGTTCGACAACACTTCGCCGTGGCACCTTGGACTGATTTCGTCGAAGTGTATTGGCTAGACAACGCCGAGGTATATGTAACTCCAGTAGATCAACAAACAATTGGAGTTGCGGTACTCGGTAAAGACAAAATAAATTTTGATGAAATCATCTCGCGTGTTCCCATGCTACGTCGACATTTGGAATCAGCCGAACCTGCCAGCAAACTTCGTGGGGCTGGGCCGCTTCGACAAGATGTACCCGCGAGATCGAGAGGTCGAGTTCTTTTGGTAGGAGATGCCGCAGGTTATGTTGATGCCCTTACGGGTGAAGGTATGCGCGTTGGTTTCGCAGAAGGGCAAGCTGCTGTTCTTGCAGTGTTAGCCAATGACCCACAATCTTATGAAGCGCAGTGGCAAAGAATTACCCGCTCGTATCGTTTGCTTGCCGGTGGCCTTCTGTGGGCATCCTCAAATCACATTATTCGGTCGATGATAGTTCCGGCTGCACAGACCTTTACTCCAGTATTTTCTCGACTGGTTAACACGCTCGGTTGATACCCGAAGTGAAAGATGAATAACCTTCTATTGGGCTGAATGGAAATACTGACTAATCTTGCACTTATGAGAACTTCAGTGATTGTGGCGGGTGCGCGTACTCCTATTGGAAAATTCAACGGTGCTTTGAGCGCATTCTCCGCTCCTGCGTTAGGTGGAATCGCAATAAAGGCTGCTATCGAACGCGCAGGTATCCGCCCTGACCAAGTTCAGTACGTAATCATGGGTCAAGTGCTGCAAGCTGGAGCAGGGCAGGGCCCAGCGCGCCAAGCCGCGTTACAAGGTGGCATCGCCATGGATGTTCCTTCCATTGTGGTGAATAAGGTTTGTCTATCGGGCCTCAATGCAATCGCACTGGCTGATCAGTTGATTCGTCTTGGTGAATTCGATGTGATTGTTGCGGGTGGAATGGAGTCGATGACAAACGCACCGCACCTATTGATGAATTCTCGATCAGGGTTCAAATTGGGCGACGTCAATATGAAAGATTCGATGATGTATGACGGGCTTTTTTGCAGTATTGATCAGGTCGGGATGGGCGATGCAACCGAGGGGTATAACTCTCGGTATTCGATTACACGTGAAGCCCAAGATGAATTCGCTTATCAATCCCACCATCGAGCAGCGCGAGCTCAGCATGATGGAGTACTTACTCAGGAGATCGTGCCTGTTGAACTTAAGGATCGAAAAGGCAATGTCACGTTATTTGCTCAAGACGAGGGAGTTCGTGGTGATACAACCGTCGCAGGACTGGCGAAACTACGACCGGCATTTTCATCTACTGGCACGATCACTGCGGGAACTGCTTCGCAGATTTCTGATGGCGGCGCAGCGGTTGTGGTGATGCTAAAAGAAAAAGCAATCGAATTGGGTCTTGATTGGCTTTGCGAAATTGGTGCACAAGGAATGGTTGCAGGTCCGGATGCATCCCTTCATGAACAACCAGCAAATGCAATTAAGTTGGCCGCCAAAAAAGAAGGTATAGAGGTCAGTCAATTCGATTTTGTTGAAATCAACGAGGCATTTGCCGCGATTGGTATTGCCTCGACAAGCGCACTCGGACTCAAGCCAGAGGGTGTAAACGTTGACGGCGGAGCGATTGCAATCGGACATCCACTTGGAATGTCAGGGGCTCGCTTAGCTTTGCATATTGCTTATCAACTTAAGAACAAAGGCAGCGGATATGGCGTAGTTGCGCTGTGCGGCGGCGGTGGACAGGGCGATGCGCTGATTTTTAAGAGGTAAAACCAGTTCTTTAGAATTCCTCAACTTTGAAGTCGGGTTGAGTTTTTTCGCGCAACTCTTCAATAGTCACTCCGGGCGCTCGCTTTCGAAGTACTAGGCCATCGTCAGTAATGTCGAACATAGCTAAGTCGGAAATAATTCGATCAACCACTTTTACTCCAGTGAGTGGAAGTGAGCACTTATGTACAATCTTTGGGGAACCATCTTTTGCAACATGTTCAGTCAGAACAATTACGCGCGGAGTGCCGGCGACAAGGTCCATCGCCCCACCCATGCCTTTTACCATTTTGCCTGGGATCGTCCAGTTAGCAAGGTCGCCTTCACCGGATACTTCCATTGCACCCAGGATTGCAACCTTGACATGTCCGCCACGAATCATCGCGAAGGACATAGACGAATCGAAAATGGATGCGCCTTTGAGCAAAGTAACAGTCTGCTTACCTGCGTTGATCAGGTCAGGGTCCTCTTCACCTTCATAAGGGAAAGGCCCCATACCAAGAATTCCGTTTTCGCTTTGCAGAGTTACCGATACACCCGCGGGAAGATTGTTGGCGACTAAAGTCGGAATACCAATTCCAAGATTTACATAGTCCCCGTCTTTCAATTCGGTTGCAGCCAGTGCTGCCATTTCATCTCGTGTCCAGCCCATAGTTCTTATCCTTCGACTTTTGAAGTGGTCATGCCAACTTTGCCGTCACGTCGACGGGGCGTGCGCGCACGGTGCGCTGCTCGATAAATTTTTCGCGATTTGTTGTCTTGATCAACCTTTGTACAAAAACTCCCGGTGTAATCACGTGATTGGGGTCGATCTCTCCAGGTTCAACAATAATTTCAGCTTCGACTACTGTCACTATGCCAGCTGTAGCAACCAGCGGATTGAAGTTCCTGGCCGTAAAGCGATAGACAAGATTGCCCTCAGTATCAGCCATGTAAGCGTGAACAAGGGCAACGTCTGCCACTATTGCTCGCTCTTGAACATAAAGTTCTCCGTCAAATTCTGCGTGCGGCTTACCTTCAGCAACGAGAGTTCCCACGCCAGTCTTTGTATAGAAAGCGGGAATTCCGGAACCACCACAGCGAAGTCTTTCCGCCAGAGTTCCCTGCGGGCTAAATTCAACTTCGAGTTTTCCATCCAGGAATTGCTCGGCGAAAAGCTTGTTCTCGCCAACGTAAGAAGAAATAACTTTTCGCACTTGGCCATTCTCAAGAAGTATTCCGAGACCCTTTCCATCGACGCCCATATTGTTAGAGACAACGAGTAAGTCTTTGACTCCAGAGTCCCTAACGACATCGATGAGATCTGACGGAATTCCAGATAATCCGAATCCTCCAACCGCAAGTGTTATTCCATCCTTCAAAATGCCGTCGAGTGACCGCGCGACATCTTCAATAACCTTAGACACGGAAGCCTCCTTAACACACGAACGATTCCCACCAGCCTATGGCTTGGACTTATGCCCAAATGTTAGGCGCGCGACTTTCAAGCCAACCTGAGTGAACCCATCACAGCACCGTCTGGGAAAGACTTTGTATGCACCATTAGTGAATAGCGTCCAGGGTGCGCGAGCATGTCGGTAAGAATCTTTGGCGCGACTTTCATGCAACTTTTGGACATCATGTCGAGTTTGGCAACTCTAAAAAGAACTACATCTCTTTCAGATGACGTTACTTGAATGTGTGCCTCTGTAATACTGGTCAAGTGCTTAGTCATGATTGAATAACATAAATATCCAAGTTTGCTATTCATTACGAACGCACCATTTGCTACTCCATTCATAGCGCCAGTCATCATGCCATCACTTCCCATAGGCATTTTTGATCCGGTAGCAGAGACAGAGAGTCTATGAACAACTGTGGGAGATGTGGAAGCGTCGGCAGTTGTTATGCCAGCCAATACGAACAGAATGGCAAAAAAGGCAGTTTTAGAATTATTCACTTTTACTTCTTTCCACATCAATAGGAATTGCAACAGTGACACAGTTGGAGCGCTACGTCCACTATGCGGCCAATGTGAGCGTGAGCGTTCGTCTCACTTAGAAAGTTGAGAGCCCAATTGGTGTGCGGCTTTTGCACCAGCCAAAGTTAGCCAGTGCGTGGGATTCTCAAGGGCGGCTACTACCGAACCTGCAATATCCACCAAAGCGGATTGCCAGACGCCAGTATCAACTTTAATTTGGCCAGAGATCACGGCACTTCTAAGACTTAGCGCACTTGCCTTCGCAAGCAGTTGACCTACGACCTTTCCGTTCAGTGATTGCTCGTCAAAACTTCCCTCACCAGTAATAAGTAGGTCAGCATGTTGAAGTATTTCAGGAAAGCCATGCATTCTTGCGATGAAATCTGCTCCGGGTTCGATTTTTGCTCCCCAGGCAGTTGCAAAACCGTATGCAGTCCCGCCGGCAGCTCCACTTCCAGGAAATTCGGTGTCGCCGCCGAGCAGATTCGAGAAATGTTTAAGCGCTAAATCCAGAATCGTAATCTGCGTTTTCGTCGCGCCCTTCTGTGGACCAAAAATCGCTGCCGAACCATGTGGTCCAAGAAGTGGGGAACGTACATCAGTGAGGATCGTGACGCCGCCACCTGGTGCCGTGCGCACATGGCTCCAATCGATTCGAGCAATCTGGGAGAGGGCGCTTCCGCCATCTTCAATCGCGCGATCTTGTGTATCCAATAACTGCAACCCGAGAGCGCTAAGAGCTCCGGCTCCCCCATCTGTAGACGCTGAGCCACCCACTCCGACTATTAGAGAATTAATTCCTGCATCGAGTGCTGCGCGGATTACCTCACCAAGTCCGCGCGAATTCGCATGAAGAGCATCCGGAGATTTCATAAGCGGCAATCCGCTTGATTGGGCGAGCTCGACGACGCCTACTTTGCCTGGTAACTCCAGCCATTCTCCAACGGTTGGGCGCGCATCTGGACCAGTAACTAGACCGATGTTATGGCGAACAGAGTCAGGGATTGCTGCTTCGATTGCATCCAGGGTTCCTTCTCCACCATCGGCTTGCGGCGCCAACGTTACTTCGTCATTTTCCCTAACGGATCGCCAGCCAATTTCGATTGCTCTGGCAACTTCGATTGTTGATAGCGAACCCTTAAAGGAATCTGGAGCAATGATGATACGCAAACTCACAATTCATATCGTAGTGCTTCGGATTCTGGATGAATCTCGTTAGCCCAATATATTCATCGCGGAAACGAGTCGAAGTTTCATTGAATCAGCAAGCAGTGACTCAACACTTTGTTGGGATGGGTACTTTACAAGAACGATTTCGGCGCTCGAGAAAAGTGCGACTTTCATAGCGATTCTCGTTTCTCCATCAAAAGATAAAGTGTCGCCGTGATTATTTGTGGCATGGTCTATAAATGAACCCTTGTAGGACTTGTTTGCAAGATCAAAATATTTTTGATTCTCATAAGCGGTAACTGACAATTGCGGCGATGTTAGGTTCGATGGTGATGCACCTGGAGGCAGGTATGTGACTTTCAATTCCCCGGGGATCACGCAACTAGTTGTATATGAGTAGCCATCCTTAGCACCTAACCAATATTCACCTCCGGCGTGATTTGGAAGAATTATGTGATTAGTCAGCCCAATTACAGTCAACCCCACACGTCCAGAATGTTCGGCCATAGGAATAAAGTGTTCAGAAACGTAGGCAGAGTTATCCTGGAAGAATCCATGAGATTGGGCATAGTTGACGCCGGCTCCCGTCAGGGCAAGCGTAAGAATCACTGCAAAGACAACTCGACTTAGATGATGATGCTCGTGGCTGGACTCATTTTCTGAGGATTGGTCCACTACCCCTTTGTTCATTTCAACTTCGATTCGTTCTCTCATGATCCTCGCCCCGCTTAATGAGGTTCATTCACGCATGTTTTGCGCTGATCTTCCTCTTGTGATGAGAATGACGGCTTATCAAGGACTTCCGGGAAGCATAACAGGACATAAGGAGACAGACTTTGACTCATCGGGCTGGCACTCAGCCCCCTAAATGGGTCTAAAGTGCGTGGTGCCTATCGAATTTTGGTAGAAATAGAGAGCCGTAGACCATGGATCACTTAGTGAGGATTTCGAAATTGGTCTCCTTTATTCACTCACAAAAGTCATCTGGAAAATCTCTCGCGCGATTTCTAGTGTTAGATACCTTTAGCGAGTTTTCATCATGCGGGATTTATTTGGGGCTACCTCGTCTAGATGGAAAGCCAGTCGTGACCGAAAGTTATGGGATAGACGAGGAAATTCATTCGCTGGTTCTTGAAGTGGGTCACAATCTAAGCAGTGCATTTTTTACGACTGAAAAATTAACTGGAATCAGACATTTCACCAATGAGGAAATTGCTGCAACTCATCTACTTGGGAATGGAACTCGAAGGATCACCCCCATAGGATTTTCATTCACGATTGAAATTCCATTTCTGTACTCTGAAGCGGGGATGATATTTTTTGAAAAGGAGTTTCCGGACGCATCAGAAATTGATAAATTAATTAACTTAGTCGGATTAATTATTGCCTCGCATCATGCAGAATTATTAAGCACTAAATCTGAGGACAACTTCTTGGATCGATCAGGAGCACCAGGAGCACCAGGATCACCAGGATCACCAGGATCACCAGGATCACCAGGAGCACCAGGAGCACCAGGAGCACCAGGAGCACCAGGTATGGCCGGACCGAAAGGTGAAAAGGGTAGCGCAGGCGCTAAAGGTGAACCTGGAAGTACGGGAGCTAAAGGTGAAGCGGGACTCGACGGAGGACAAAACGCGCATAGGCATGTTGACATTAAGGGAGATAAGGGAAGTGCCGGTGGAAAAGGTGAGACCGGAACATCTGGAAGTGTTGGTGATCTGACTTCGCGTCAACTAGTAATTCTCGCTGAGATGCGACGTGGGAAAAGCAATGCCGCGATAGCAGATAACTTGGACTACAGCGAGTCTTTAATACGCCAGGAAACGATTGAGATATACCGCAAAATGGGCATCACGGGAAGAAGTGCGCTTTCGAAAGAAGAACTAAACCCGAAATAGTATCCAGCTTAGGAATTTTAATTTAGTCGGGTCGTCGGCACGCAAGAAGAGTAGTAAGGCGAAGAATTCCAATATAAATTTTTGGTAACAACTCTTGGAAAAGTCATTTATTGCTTGACAGCGAATTGTGAGGGAGTAGCCTCTATACGACTAACTGTAATCGTTTACAGTTGAGAGGACTTCGATGGCGACGCCGACTATTAGTGCTGTAGCAGAACGCGCTGGAGTTTCGGTTGCCTCTGTTTCGCGCGTTATGAACGGCATGTCGGCCCGCCCCAAGACAGAGAGCCTGGTCAAAGCCGCAATTGCTGAGTTGGGCTATCAGCCGAACTCCGCCGCCCGCGCCCTCAAGGTCCGCAAAAGTGACCAAATCTGCCTCTCATTCGCCGATATCGGCAATCCAGCTTACGTTTCCATGACGCGGGGTGTTGGGCGAGTTCTCCATGATTCTAAATACCGACTTCTGCTCGCCTCCTCATTTTCCAGTGTCGGGGAAATTATTGAACAGTTGCGAAGCATGGGTCGCGGATATGCAGACGGATTGATCATCTCTCCTATTTATTCAGATCCAGAAATTACGGAATTGATCGCGCAATTGAAAATTCCGGTTGTGCTTATCGGCACAGCCCCAAAAGGACTCGCAGTTGATAACGTCCACATTGATTCATCTGTCGGCATTAAGTTGGCAGTTTCACACCTAAAGGAACGCGGCCGAAAGAGAATTGGCCTCCTAAATGGTCCACTAAACACGAATCCAGGGCGTCGACGAAGCGAAGGCTTCAAGAAAGCAATTGCCTCGCACAAATTGGAAATAGAAGCCGAGCAGATTGTTGTGGCGGAAGATTTTTCCTCTCAAGGTGCATATACAGCCCTCGCGCAGAGTCCACAAATAGAAAAATTCGATGCCCTTATTTGCGGAAATGATTTGATGGCCGCAGGTGCTATGAAATATCTGTCAGAGAAGAACATTTCCGTTCCGCAAGATATGGCTATTGTCGGAATTGATAACACTGAATTGGCCTCTCTGATTCGTCCGACACTTACAAGTGTGGATTTATTAGCGGAAAAGCGCGGCGAGATTGCTGCAAGGTTGTTGCTAGATCGCATTGCGAATCCTGATCGCGCACCTAAAAAAATCGTGGTTAAGCCAGAACTCATTGTGCGGGCGTCATCATGAAGTCGGCAACAAGATTGAAGGTACAAGACGGGACGATTGAAAAGAAACGCAAGAAGTCCAGCCAGAAAATGTACAACCGCGGAGCATGGATCTATGCGTTGCCAGCATTCATACCGCTTGTTCTTTTCAGCGTCGTGCCTTTAGCTAAAGGAATATGGACTGCGTTTACTGATTTAGAAGCCGGCTTATATTTTAAACCAAAATTTATTTGGTTCGACAATTTTCGGCGGCTACTTGGTGATTCACTTTTCTGGCATTCATTCAATATCGGTGTCATTTGGGCGGTTTCTTGCACCGTACTTTCATTAGTTTTGGGGTTTGGTTTAGCGCTACTGCTCAATCAGAAGTTGCGATTCCTAGGGTTGATGCGAGTACTTTCGTTGGTGCCATGGGCAATGCCGCCAGTAATTGTCGCCATTATGTGGTCGATTCTGCTTAATCCTGCCGTGGGTCCGATACGAGGAATTTTCAATTTTCTTCATCTCCCAGGCGGTGACACCAACTGGCTTGCTGACTTCAACACCGCATTTCCCACAGTTGTATTGATTGGCGCATGGGTCGGAATGCCGATCATCACTGTTTCGATCTTGGCCGCCTTGCAAGGAATCCCGCAGGAGATCATAGAAGCGGCGAAGATCGACGGGGCCAGTGCCGTACAGCGATTTAGATATGTGACTTTGCCAGCGGTGCGCGCAATCACGACCGCGCTTGTGGCGCTCAACATTATTTGGAATTTCAACTCTTTCGGACTCGTCTTCGTTTTGACTGCGGGCGGACCTGGAGGCAAGACTTTTATGCCGGCACTATTCGTCTATAACGAATCTTTCAAGTATGGAAACTTCGGGTACGCGGCGGCGATGGGTGTTGTCATGATGTTGGCCGTGCTAGCAATGCTTGGCGTCTATCTTCGAGCTCGCGGACGTCAGGATAAAGAGTCATGAAAACCAAGAAAATAAAATTCTCGCTTATCATGACTTATGTTGCCGTCATCGGCTACATCATTTTTCTTGGCTTCCCATTTGTTTGGATGTTTACAACATCTCTGAAATCTCCGATGGAGTTGCTTTCACTAGATCAGTCTCTCATCCCGAAAAAGTTTTACTGGGAAAACTATTCTATAATTCTTAATAAGCGCGGTTTAATGCATTCAGCCTTAAACTCTCTGATTGTTGCGCTTGTAACTATGGTGCTCACCACCATCGTTGCGATACCAGCGGGTTACGCGATCGCGCGTCTCCACAAAATTTTCTCGCGCGCGGCCACTGGATGGATTTTGGTGAGTCAGGTATTTCCGCTGTCGTTAATCATCATTCCGCTCTTTATCGCAGTTCGTGATCTGCACTTAATTGACTCAATTTACGGTTTGATCGTGGTCTATATTGTTGTCAATCTTCCATTTGCCCTCTGGATGATTCGGGGTTATGTAGTCAGCATTCCGACTGACCTTGAAGAGGCAGGCGCCACGGACGGTGCATCTTCGTTCCGCATTCTGCGGTCTATTGTGCTTCCGCTTCTGGTCCCGGGAATCATCGCTACTTCTCTCTTCACATTCTTAACCTCATGGAATGAGTTCTTCTTCGCCTTAGTTCTTATCCAGTCGACCGACAAGGAGACCTTGCCCCTGAATTTGGCTCGCTTTATGGGCTCAGAGGGTCAGGTGCTACTGGGTCCATTGGCGGCAGGCGCTTTCTTGGCGACCATTCCCTCCCTCATCGTTTTCGGCGTCATTCAACGCAAACTGGCCGGCGGTCTCTTAGCCGGCGCAGTGAAGGGTTAGGTGGTCGAAGAATTTATGTCGCAGTGCGCGTTTGTCTATCACTCTCGGTGGATGAGCGTTAATACCTATATGAATAAGGAGAATATCAATGAAGCATCTACTTGCTCCAACTGTGAAGACTCGCCGTAAGCGAACTTCACTGCTCTCGGTAGTCGCACTGCTGATCTCGGTAGTCGCGACCGTCGGAGCAATGCCAGCGCGTGCAGCTGGGATCGAAATGACATTCCTTACTCCGGCATATCTTGCTGGAACAGTGAAGGCTACAGAACGAATTGTGGCTGACTGGAATAAAGCAAATCCCAATGCAACCGTCAAGGTTGTCTATGGAGACCCAAATAATATCAATGACAAGTTGGCAACGTCATTTGCCGGCGGAGTTGCGCCAGATATTTTCGTACACGAAGCAGCATCTTTGCTCGCATTCTCGAAGCAAGGATACGTTGCACCAATCACGGCAGAGATGCGTTCAGTGAAGAGTTCCATTCAACCCGGACTTTGGCGGGCATCTTCATATAGGGCTCAGTTGTACGGCCTTCCACTGATGACACAGTCGTATACAATTTTTGCCAACGTTGACATGTTCAAGAAGGCTGGAATCGCAATTCCTACCGGCGCAGGCTCCCTTACGTGGGATGGTTTCCGCGCCCTTGCTAAGCAACTTACTTCGGCTGGAAATTATGCAGTTGGCTGGGGTCTTAAGTCACCGGCCGCAACCTTCATGATCATGGGCTCAAACTTCAATGGAACCTTCTTCAAGAGTCTTACCACTTCGCCGTACCTCACCATTGGTGCTGCAGAGCTTGAAGTTCCTAATCGAGTACACGACATGATTTACGTCGATAAGACAATTGACCCTGCGTCAATTCTTATTTCTGGCGGAGCAAATACAGCGCCATTCTTGGCTGGAAAGTACGCCATGATCGTGGGCGGAAGCTATGTTGCATCAGACCTCGATGCTGCAGCAGTTGCAAAGGGATTCAACTGGACCGCTTTGCCATTGCTCAAGGGAATCACTTCTAATCAAGGCGCAAACCCACAAACAATCTCTGTTTCCACGCAGAGCAAATACAAGAAGCAGGCTGCTGCGTTCATCAGATTCTTAGCTCAGGATAAGAATTTGGCTGACTTGGCTCTTGGTGAGGCTTTGACCCCATCAACCAGAGGAGCAGTTGCGGCAGTTCTGACAGAGAAGAAGGGAAGCGCCGGATGGACTCAAATCATGAACGACAGTTCATCATTCGTGCTTTCACCATTCACTCTTGTTCCTAACTACCAGAAGTGGAAGGACACCGTTGCACAGCCAACATGGCAGCAATGGGTTCAGGGCAAGATCACGGAAGCACAAATGAAAGACAAGTTACTTACAGGTTGGAAAAACATCCGTTAATTTTTCATATCTTGATATGAAAATTAGTTGATGAATGCTGGAGATGGGGCTGGAGACAGTCCCATCTCACAGCAAGAACAAATACTTATTTTTTCAAACAAAGGACATAGAAAAGTAATGACGATCTTGGAAGCAAAGGCAATTGGTTGCCTGACTGGTGCGGCTGTAGGAGATTCTCTCGGTGGTTCAACGGAGACGTACAGCCCTGAACAAATTCAGGAACGCTTCGGCGGCTTTGTCACCGGGATTGTCCCTCCATTTAATGTGAACTGGCAGACCGCCCGACCTGTTTCCCCTTTTCATAAAGGCGACGGGCACATCACAGACGACACTTTGATGACTGAGGCGCTGATCGCCGTATATGAAAAGGTCCGTGATCATCTAGACGCTTTTTCATTCGCCGAAAATATTGTGCCGCAAATGATCGAATTCGAACGCTGGATTCCCGAGTTAGAGAGAGAATCCCTAATTGTTCACCGGGTATTCCATGCAGAGAAGTGGTTAGTATTAAAACTGCATCACGCGCACGCTGATCCTCGCGAAGCGGGAGTGGGCAATATCGTGAATTGTGGCGCGAGCATGTACATGTCTCCGGTTGGGATCGTAAATGCGGGAAACCCTGAGGGCGCCTATGCAGAGGCAATTGAAATCACTGGAGCCCACCAATCTAGTTACGGACGTGAAGCCGCCGGAGTTTTTGCAGCGTGCGTCGCGGCAGCCATGATTCCCGGCGCAACTGCGCATTCGATCATTGATATCGCAATCAAACTTGCCCACGATGGAACACGCTCGGCAATCGAAGCCGTCGTCGAAAAGGCGGATTCATTGAATAATTGGCAAACTAGCCTGGCTGCGTTGCGCGAAGCATTCCGCCCCTTCGACAGCGTCGGTGAGAATTACAAGGAGCCTGGCCCTGATGCACGAAAACCCAGCCGTCTTAAGTCAATCGAGGAACTACCGCTTGCGCTTGGATTCCTCGCATTATCTAAGGGAGATTTCAAAGAAGGTGTACTAGGTGCAATTAATTACGGTCGGGATTCGGATTCGATTGCCACGATGTTCGGGGCGATTAGCGGTGCTATGCACGGTCGAGAAGCAATTCCGATCGAGTGGGCCGAAACTATTGAACGTGAAAGCAAAATTGATCTAATTTCAAACGGAAAGAAGATGGCAAAAATCGCGAGCGAGATTGCAGCTCTTGATAAACAAAAATGGTCAACGCGTGAATCAACGATGCAAGCATTGCTTGCAGGGAAATAAGGGAGACATGGGAATCACTTTTCTAGATCGAGCTCGAGGGTGTATGTCCGGTTTGGCAATTGGAGATGCGCTTGGGCGTCCAGTAGAAGGAATGTCTGCGCAGAAAATTCGAGAGAATTATGGAAGTGTGCAGGATTTTCTCCTACTTTCCCCCGGTGGAAGTGATGACACGGAATATGCACTGCTTACTGCAAGTGCAATTCTGGAATACGGACTTGATATCACAGCAGACCAATTTGCGGATTTTTGGAAAGAGAAAGTTTGCACGCAGACCGCGGCATTCTTAGGCGCAGGATTTAGTGAGATGTCAGCTATAGACAATTTGCGCAGAGGGCTTGCTCCGCCGCAATCTGGTCAACACACCCATGCATGGAGTGATGGGTTGGCCATGCGAGTTGCTCCCATCGGGATCGTTGCAGCGGGGAATTTGCCATTAGCGATCTCAATGACGACTGCCGATGGTTCGGTTAGTCATAGCGGAGAAGGTATTTGGTCCGGGTTGGCCGTAGCTGCGGCAATTTCTGTGGCGATGAATGGAGGCAGTGCGCAAGAATCCTTTGCTGGCGCTCTGCAATCCGTTCCGCAAGACTCGTGGACTTATCGCGCCTTGGTGAAAGTACAAAAAGTTATCGCAGAAGGTGAAGGGAAAACCACGCCTGATCTGGTTGACCTTCTCCTCCATGATGTTGCCGTAGAAGATTATTACTATGCAGACCTGGCTCCCGAGGCAGTGAGTTTGGCTCTCGCGGCGGTTCTGTACGGCGCTGGCGATTTTGTAAAGACATTGCTATTCGCTGTTAATTTAGGTCGAGATGCAGACACGATAGCCGCAATGGCTGGTGCAGTGGGTGGTGCCCTCGTGGGCTATGAGGCAATTCCCGATAGTTGGCGTAGGGCAATTGTCTCGGTAAAGGGATCATGCTTGGAGTTCGCTGCCGGACTCAATCCAGTGGAAGTTGCTGAGCAACTCGTAGCATTGAAGGAGTCGAAATAATGAGAACGCAAGCGGAGAAAATCAAAGAAATTGTTTACGGCTTAGCATTAGGTGAATCACTTGCCTCACCTTCGGCTGATCATCGAGTTGCACTTTTGGCTCCGAAAAGAATTATGCGAATGCGCACTCTCAAGGAGTACGCAGACAATCTGCTGCAAACGACCACACCGACCCCATACACACATGCCCAACCTGGCTATCTTCTCAACCCATCGCCGAGTGATGACTCGGAGTGGTTTGTATTCACGGCGCAAGCGCTCATGAGTTCCTCCACCTCAATTGAGGATTCATGGATCACTTTGTCAAAGAAGCGCGATCTCATTAGGGGCCGGACTGGAACAAAGATTGCGCTTCGCAATCTAGATCAAGGTTCATCTCCTGCACACTCTGGTCACGACAATCCTCACTACTTTGACGACATAGCTTCGGTTCGCGCCGTTGTCGCTGGCATTTTGAGTAAGGGATCGGTGTCCCGCGCGGTTGAACTAGCAACAAAGGATGCGCGCATCACTCACAGCGAAGATGGAATTTGGTGTGCACAAGCAATCGCGGCTCTCGTGGCTTCACTTCTCGGCGGAAGCTCGAAAGAAGATGCAGTTGCTGTGGCGATGCAACAGTTCCCAGAAGGTGCGTGGAGTGCTCGAGTAATTGAAAAGGCCCTCAACGTTGCCAAGGGAGATGCATCGGCAATTTCGCGCGCGCTTAAGTTAGAGCAAGAGTGCGTGGATCGTATTTACAGTTACGGCATCTCAGCACCTGAAACATTGAGCCTCCTATTCGCACACATTCTTAATGCGCAATCTGCACAAGAACTCGTGCTCTCCACTTATTTGCACAAACGCAACTTGGACGCTTTGCCGGCATTAGCTGGTGCTGTGGCAGGCTTGGTATTCAATGAGTCTTGGATTCCGAAACATTTTCTTGATGCTCCGCTACTCCTCGATGGTGTTTGCATCCCCGATCTAAAAGGAACAGATCTCGGGGTAATCAGCACCCAGCTTGCTAACGCGAGCTAGGAAATAGGAGCGACCGGATTGTGAGCGCCCTCCAGGGACTTCGCGTTATTGACTCGGCGACTCTATTCGCCGGCCCGACGGCGGCAACAATGTTGGGGGATTTCGGCGCTGAGGTTATAAAGATTGAACACCCGATAAAAGGTGATCCTGTTCGCCAGCACGGATACTCCAAAGAGGGGGTTTCCTTGTGGTGGGCGATGCTCGCACGAAATAAACGAACCCTTGCACTCAATCTAGGAAGTGCCGATGGTGCGAAACTCCTTCTGGATCTGATCGAAGCTACCCATGTATTTATTGAGAACTTTCGTCCCGGCGTGCTGGAGCGCTGGGGAATCGGGCCCGAAGTTTTATTGGCGCGTAACCCCAAATTGATAATTGTAAGAGTGACCGGTTTTGGCCAATTTGGACCCTATGCGAATCGCGCTGGCTTCGGCACTCTCGCTGAATCCATGAGCGGTTTTGCAGCGATGACGGGCGAGCCGGGTGGACCGCCCACTCTTCCGCCATTTGGTTTAGCGGACGGAATTGCAGCCCTCGCAATTTCGCAAGCCATCTTGACCGCCCTTTTTGCTCAAAAGAACGAGCTGAGCGAAGCGTTTGGCAAGGGCCAAGTGATTGACCTGGCAATTATTGAACCAATTTTGGCAATTCTCGGCCCGCAGCCGACTGTTTACGATCAACTCGGTATCGTGCAACCTCGAACGGGAAACCGTTCAGTAAATACGTCGCCGCGGAACACCTACCTGACAAGGGATAAGAAATGGGTTGCAATTTCTACTTCTGCGCAATCAATCGCAGAACGAGTAATGCATCTTGTCGGGCACCCCGAGGTGATTCAGGAGGACTGGTTTAAAGAAGGACGAACTCGCGCGGCACATGCTGATGTTCTGGATAAATACGTTGGCGATTGGATTGCGGAACAAAGCCTTGTCGAGGTGATTTCTGCATTCGAGGAGGCCCAAGCTGCTGTCGCGCCAATTTACGATATGTCAGATATCTTCAAAGATCCACAATTCCAGGCGCTCAATACGATCACCACGGTGGCAGATCCCAGATTGGGACCGATAAGAATGCAGAATGTTATGTATCGGATGAGTCTGACTCCAGGTGAAATCAAATGGACCGGTCGGGACAAGGGTGCCGATACTCGCGAGATTCTCACGAAGGAATTAGGGTTAAGCGGTACTGAGATAGAGGATCTCAAGCACCGCGCCGTCATATTCGAAAGCGAGTAATTAATACGTGAACCCGCGAAGT
>JACMQL010000009.1 GCA_014377015.1 Actinomycetota bacterium | reverse complement strand
GTTCTGTCTTTGGTTTAATCCTAATTCTCGACGGAGATTTTCTTGGGTGGGCGTGAAGAGTCCCGCATTTTTCTCATTCTTGATTTTGGTTGCCGTTTTGATGAGTTCCGCCTTTGCGGCAGCCTCGGCAAAGGATTTTCTCGTTAGCCATTTCGAAACTGCCATTTTTGAAGTCTGCCATATTCTGACCAAAGGAAAAAGTGGCACAATGGGGTCATGTCCGCTCTGCTTGACACAAAATTGCGAATCGCCGTAGTTGTTCTTGCAGCCGGTAGCGGATCACGGTTTGGACATACTACGAACAAGGTATGGCTGCCCCTTAGCGGTCGTCGCATTATCTCCCGCTCACTCAGCAACGCTGTGAAGAATTTTCCAAATTGCAGAACAATCTTGGTGATAAATCCGTTGGACGCAAAGGTCGCTAAAGAAGTGCTAAAGCGCGAAGGACCCGATGTTGACATTGAAATTGTCGATGGAGGTGCGACCCGACACGAATCCGAATACAACGCCTTGGTGCACCTAGCCCGTGAGATTGAGGTAGGTCGAATCAATGTTGTGTTGATTCACGATGGCGCTCGACCTCTGGCTACAAGTGCTCTTTTTCAAGATATCGCTTCGACCGCTCTTCATCATGGAGGAGCAATCCCTGCCATTGAAGTTGACTCCCGCGAGATGGATTACGTGACAGATGATCAGGTTGTGCGGGTGCAAACACCGCAGGCATTTCGAGCAAAGGAACTCTTATCGGCCTATTTGCAAGCCCATAAGGATGGGTTTGTCGGGACTGATACTGCCGCGTGTATGGAAGAGTATTTTCCGGACTTAGATAGCGTCGCCGTCAAAGGCGAGGTGCAGAATGTTAAAATCACTTATCCGCAGGATTTGGTGATTGCCGAGCACGTGCTTGAGATGCGGGGTTACAAGGAATGAGCGCCGACGAAATAACGAGTGAGTTGCATTGCCCTCATTGTGATCGAGAGACGGTGCATACTCTTGTTTACGTTGGGCGCTTGCTGGCCTCAACGACCTGTCAGGAGTGCCACACCCAAGTAAAACATCAACCTGGTGACCTACGGGTTGCGTACATTAAAGATTTAGAACACCGGATCTCTACGAAACCCGCGCGGCTGTGGAGAGGATTTTGGCGTTCACCGTTTTCATCGATGTGGACATTTCCAAGGAAGTTCATGAAGCAGCCGCGCAAATTCCTAAATGAATTGAAGAAATTATTCAAATAGTCGCAGATCTCTAAAGGCTAGGAAAAAGTTTGCTTCCAATGAAGGAATGACTCAAGAAGATCTCGGTCGGAAACACTGTTAATCCGCAAGCCTTCTGGATTGCCCTCAACGTGGGCCGTCACCGCTGACTTCTTCAAAGGCACGAACCATCCTGAGCGCTTACCTTTCGGATCAATTGCTGATGTGCGAATTATTTCCGGGGTTGAGATTCGCCGCACTTTGGTCCTGTCGATAGTTTCCCGAATTACTCCGCGAGGTTCTACCACTTTGAGAGTTTCAGTGAATGGAATAGCCGGTCTGACGGCATCGGCGGTCATGAAGGCTGTCGTAAGTCGCTCGTTCAGTTCACTAGTTGTGAAAGGTCGAGACGCGTCATGAAAGATCAAACCGTCGTAGCTCTGACTTTCGGCCAGCAGCGCGACGGCGATCTCATTGGGGGAGTTCACGGCGCAAACGATTAACTCATGTATTACGCGCTTTCTTTCCAGCAATTGTGTGACATCAGAAGCTGTCCCCTCGGATACGCAGACGGTCAACGGAAGGGTGGGCCAGTGTTCACGCAAGCCCGAGATCGCACGCAAAAGGCTCGGAGTCTTGTTTACATCCAACAGCGCCGTGGAAGAGGTAACGACAACTACGAGTCTCAACGTTGGCCTATTCATGATGAGAAAACCATATCGTCCGACGTAAAGAAAATCGATACGCGTAGTAGTGCCATTCCATTAGAGTTTCGTCGTGACGCTTTGGACGCAAACCGAGCCCGTGATTAAGACGGAACGACTTGATTTGCAGCACATCAGCGCACGAGACTTATTGATTTTGTTTGAGGATCCCGAGAATTCTTCGATATATGAAGACCGGGTGTACACAAATCCGCATCGCGTCCTCGTGGATGAACAGGGTCCCCTCGCCTGGCGCGTTCCACAAGTGAAAGAAAATTTCGCACTGAATCGTTGGTTTGTGCGATGGATAGTTCTTCGTGCGACCGGTGAGATTATCGGTAGCACAAGTTTTCATAGCGCACCTAATTCAGAGGGAATGATTGAAATCGGTCTAGGGATACATGAAAATTTCCGCAATCAAGGT
This sequence comes from Actinomycetota bacterium, assembly GCA_014377015.1. GTDB lineage: Bacteria > Actinomycetota > Actinomycetes > Nanopelagicales > Nanopelagicaceae > QYPT01. The sequence continues at coordinate 16,604 of JACMQL010000009.1, read as the reverse complement.
TTCGCTCGTGAGGCGCTGCGCGGAATGTGGGAGTGGGTTCTCACCGATCCGGAAGTGAGGGTTCTTAGATACACGGTGAGTGTCACCAATTCTCCTTCGATACAAGTGATCCGACACTTTGGCTTTAAATTAGTGGGCCAGCAGATGGATGAAATTGACGGCCCCGAAGACATTTACGAGATGACTCGAGAAGACTTTCTTGATAACTAGAAAAGATTTTTCGAACCAAGCAGCGCTATGCCTGGCGGTGACCGATGCTTTAGAAGTCTTGATCCGAGAGTCTTCTGTAAGCCGGAGACAATTTCACTTAGCTCTTACTGGCGGGGAAGTCGGGGGATTGATTGCGAGGGAGCTAGCCAGGCGAATCGACGAGTCACCCGCTAAATTTTCTGGGCTGCATGTCTGGTGGAGTGATGAGAGATTTGTCCCACATGACGACTATGACAGAAATGCGCGCGTATTTGTCGAAGCGCTCAATGACGAGACATCGGTCCACATTCATGAATCTACGGCATCAGATTCGAACATTGATGTAGAAAGGTCTGCGCGAAGATATTCGGCAGATATGTTTGCCATCGAAATGGATGTCACGCTCCTGAGCGTTGGAACAGATGGTCATGTAGCCTCTCTCTTTCCCGGGCTTTGGCATAACGAGGAAGTAGATGCAGTAGTTGCGATTCATAACGCTCCCAAAAGCCCGCCGCAAAGAGTGAGTTTTTCTATGTCAAAAATCAACTCGAGTGCGCGTGTTTGGTTGCTAGCATCGGGCATCGCAAAAGTTCCGATAGTTAAAAGACTGGTCGCCTTGGAGGCCGCCATCCCTGCCACGCATGCGTTCGGACGCGAGGAGACGATATTATTTACAGACCTGCGTAGTGATTGATTAACAAGCAAGCAAGTAGAATCGCTTTACTGAGCGAAGCGGAGAACGCAATGGCTGTTGGGGTAGATCGTCGAGATCTCAATTTCGGCATGGTGGGCCTGGGGCGAATGGGCGCCAATATAGTGCGACGCCTGCGCGAAAATGAGATTCATTCAGTTGTGTATGACATTGATCAAGAAGCGGTATCAATTTTGGCAGCGGAAGGTTCGATTCCTTCGAGTAGTTTTGCAGACCTAGTCGAGAAGATTCCTGCACCGCGCGCAATCTGGGTAATGGTGCCAGCTTCGGTAACTGATTCGACCATATCGGATTTAGCCCAGCACCTCAGCGTCGGAGACACGGTCATTGATGGGGGAAATAGTTATTTCAAAAACGATGTTAAGAATCATGAGTATCTCGCGCGTTTAGGAATTAATTTCGTCGACGTCGGCACTAGCGGCGGCGTCTACGGACTCGAGCGTGGCTACAGTCTGATGATCGGCGGAGATAAACCCGCGGTTGAGAATCTGGATCCCATTTTCCGCGCTCTAGCTCCCGGGTTTGCCAGTGCAGTGCGCACGCCTGGTCGAGAAGGTGCGACGGCGACAAGTGAGATGGGATATCTTCACTGCGGTCCTGCCGGAGCCGGTCACTTCGTGAAAATGATTCATAACGGAATTGAATACGGAATGATGGCCGCGTTCGCAGAAGGTCTAGGTATTTTTGAAGCCGCGAAAGATGCGAGCCCGTTCTACGACCTTGACATACCTGAGATTACTGAAGTCTGGCGGCGCGGGAGCGTTGTCGCATCCTGGCTGCTTGACCTCACTGCAGAAGCACTCGTCGACAATTCTTCCTTGTCACAGTATTCAACTTCAGTGAGTGACAGCGGCGAAGGACGCTGGACAGTCGAAGCCGCCATCGAAGCTGGAGTTCCAGCCCCTGTGTTGAGTGCATCGCTTTTCTCACGCTTTGCATCTCGCGGAAATGACGATTTCTCCAATCGAGTATTGAGCGCCATGCGCTACAAATTCGGAGGGCATCAAGAGACTCCGAAGCAGAACTCGCAATGAACGCTGATGCGCTTGTCCTTTTCGGAGCAACAGGTGATTTGGCAAGAAAGAAACTCTTCCCGGCACTTTATGAAATGGAAGAAGCCGGCGAACTCGAAATTGACGTTTATGGAGTCGCTTCCTCCAAATGGACTCAAGCGGAATTCCGAGCAAACGCAGAGGCGGCAATTCGCGAACGGATCGCTGATGTCGATGAAGTCATTCTAAATCGTCTGCTTGACGAACTTCATCTAGTTGTCGGTGATTACAGAAGTCCAGATACATTCATTGAACTCCGCAATCAACTCAAAGAGTGCTCGTTACCGGTTATCTACCTGGCAATCGCTCCGGACATGTTTGCAACTGTGACCCAAGGATTAGCCGACGTTGGAATTACCACAAATGCCCGTTTAGTTGTGGAGAAGCCTTTTGGGCGTGATTATCAAAGTGCGATAGAACTTGATGACGCACTCAAGAAGATTCTTCCTGAAGATCAGATTTACCGCATTGACCATTACTTGGGCAAAGAGTCGGTCGAAGACCTATTGGTGTTCCGATTTGCTAATACGTTGTTTGAGCCCGTCTGGAATCGAAATTACATTGCCAGTGTGCAGATTACGATGTCGGAAAATTTCGGAATAGAAGGACGCGGAAAGTTTTATGATGGAGTAGGGGCAACACGAGATGTTCTGCAAAATCATCTACTCCAAGTTCTGACGATGCTGGCCATGGAGCCGCCCATTGACCTTTCGTCAAAATTTATGCAAGACGAGAAGTTAAAGGTTCTTGCCGCGATCAGGGATATCGAGCCCTCTGATGTAGTGCGCGGGCAGTACGTAGGATATTTGGGCGAAGAAGGAGTCGCAGAACACTCTGACACTGAAACATTCGTTGCAATGAAATTGTTCATAGACAACTGGCGATGGGCAGAGGTGCCCTTTTATCTGCGCACCGGAAAGAAACTCGCTGAATCTACACTCGAAGCAGTGATTGAATTTAAACAACCGCCGCGATTGTTATTCTCTAAACTGGGGAATACAAAACCGATCCCAAATATTGTCCGTTTCAGATTGGGCGCCGATGATGGGGTAGATATTTCACTACAAGCCAAAGCCCCTGGTGCTGAATTAATCACCTATCCCGTTGACCTGACTGTCGAATTCGCTGCTGCGCTAGGAGAACGCAAGGAGGCTTATGAGCGTCTACTTGCCGCAGCTCTGCAAGGTGACCATTTCAGATTTACCCGAATTGACTCTGTATTACAGTCTTGGCAACTCCTCGATCCAATCTTAAAGACGCCTACCAAACTTCTGCCGTATTTTGAGCATTCATGGGGGCCGGACGAATCACTTGACTTGGTGCCAGGTGGTTGGAACGTTGTTGGAAAAGCAGCCGGCAAACATTGAATTAATCTGCAGATAGTCCCGACGATCGTTGGTAGCTACCAAGAAAATCCTGCTTGAAATCCCAGAAGGATCCGTCCTTGAGGCATTCGCGCATCTTGTCGACAAGTCGAACAATGAATCTCTCGTTATGAATTGTCGCAAGGGTGGCGGCGAGAATTTCTTTTCCCTTGAATAAATGATGAAGGTATGCGCGCGTATAGTGCGTGCAGGTGTAGCAGTCGCACTTGTCGTCGAGTGGTTCGAATGCGCGACGGTAAGCCGCGTTAGAGACGTTATATCGACCTTGTGGCGTAAATACAGCGCTGGTGCGTGCGATTCGCGACGGAAGAACGCAGTCAAATGTATCCACTCCGAATTCAACTCCAACAAAAAGATCCTCGGGAGTTCCGATTCCGAGGAGATGCTTTGGCTTGTGTTCAGGCAACTCTTCATTAACCCAGGAAATAATCGTGCCTAAAGATTCCTTGTCGAGTGCCCCACCGATCCCGAATCCATCGAAAGAAATTCCAGAAGATTGCATTGAACCCAGATCTCGTGCGGCTTCTCTGCGGAGATCTTCATACTGCGCTCCCTGAATGACACCGAATAGCGCTTGGTAAGGTGAATCTGCGCGCGAATCAGTGAGTGACTTGTGCTCGTCTAGACAACGCTTCGCCCATGCCGAAGTCCGTTCGACCGCCTTCTCCTGGTAGTTGCGCGTATTGTGTAACGTTGTGCATTCGTCGAAGGCAAACATTATGTCTGCGCCGATTTTGTGTTGCACCTGCATGGAAACTTCCGGAGTAAACCGATGCATGGTGCCGTCTAGGTGAGATTTGAATGTGACGCCATCATCATCCACATGTGCAAGACGGTCTTTATTTTGAGCAATCACATCATCATCGCGGAAGGTGGTGGAGTCCATGGAGAGAACCTTCTTGAAACCCATTCCGAGGGAGAGAACTTGAAACCCGCCGCTGTCAGTGATCGTCGGACCGGGCCAATTCATGAATTTTGACAGTCCGCCAGCTTCATCGACGATCTCCGGACTTGGTTGCAGGTATAAGTGGTAGGCATTAGCCAGAATCGCCTGGGCGCCGAGGTCTTTCATAGATTCTGGAAGCACCGATTTGACGGTCGCTTTTGTGCCAACGGGAATGAAGCACGGAGTCTGAATTTGACCGTGCGGAGTCGTGATTGTGCCGACCCGGGCGAGGGATCCAGCGGGGGCGTGCGAGATTTCGAAGGCGAACTCGGTTGGGGAGTTTTGAGATTCACCTAATTCGATCATTTCGGTATTCAACCACCAATGAACCACCAATAAAGAAGAATAAGTTAGAGTCGAATATGAGCACATTTACGTTGGCTGCGGGCCGCACCATTGAATTCTTAGATAACGCAGTTGAGTCAGATCGAGCCATAATCTTTCATCACGGCACTCCTGGAAGTTCCCGAACCTGGCAACCATGGATTGCCCACTTTGCGGACGAGGGAATTCGTGTTATCGCCGCGAGTCGAGCTGGTTATGGACAAAGTCAACGGGCACCTGGTCGACGCGTGGTCGACATTTCAGATGACATAACTCAGATGTGCGATTCGTTCGACATTTCGCGCTTTGTCTCCGTTGGATGGTCTGGCGGTGGCCCGCATGCACTAGCAACGACCCTGGACCCACGTTGCAAAGGTGTGGTTACCCTCGCGGGAGTGGGTCAGTTCAACCAACCAGACTTGGACTTTCTCGCCGGGATGGGCCAGGAGAACATAGACGAATTCGGAGTTGCCTTGCAGGGGGAAGCAGCCCTGCGAGACTGGATGAACGCCAATGCCGCGGCCATGGCGCGCGTCACAGGGGAAGAAATTCGGGCAGCCTTCGGAGGGCTTATCGGAACCGCCGACAAGGCTGTACTAGACGGGCCCTTCGCTGCGGAAATGGCGGCTGCGATGCGGTGGGGCTTGGCACAGGGATTTGATGGATGGATCGACGATGATTTGGCTTTCGTGCGCGATTGGGGCTTTGACCTGGCCGACATTTCAGTGCCCGTAGTGATTTGGCAGGGTAACGATGACTTCATGGTCCCGCATGCCCATTCGCAGTGGCTCGAACAAGCCATCCCGAGTTCGGAGTTGAGGCTCACTCCAGGAGAGGGTCACATTTCGCTCACTGTCAAGGGCCAGAACGAAATCGTTATTCAACTGAAACTGATGCTGTCCTAACTGTTACTCGACCGTCAAAAAGGTTCGATTTTTGGAAAAACGAGGCGATTTTCACCTGAACGTGATGCGAATGTAATGCAAATGGAATTCCTATTTCATCCGATATTGGCTAGCGTTGCGGCTAATTATCGAGCCGTTCCTCGGAGTGGCTCTCACGGCTTTGCCGTGATACCGATCGTTACCGATGAGTACCGATGCGTACCGAGTAGTAAGAGACGAGGCACATAAGAATGGAAGGCGTCGCGATTGCCGATGAAGAGACGATTGAAAATGCTGTCATCCAGCGCACGCCTCGACAGATTGCGTGGAAGAGATTTCGGCGCAACAAAGTTGGCGTGGTTTCCGGATGTGTTGCACTTTTCTTTCTAATCGCTGCTTATCTTGCGCCGGTAATTACGCGCATTCTCGGCGTCAGCAGCACAGAAACTTATCCAGATGCGCTCAATGAATTTGCAATGCCTGAAGGAAAGTTTGGCGGGATAAGTTTGGCGCACCCATTGGGTGTAGAACCTGGTGCCGGACGAGATTTACTTGGACTACTTCTGTACGGTTCGCGAATTTCTTTTACGGTTGCAATTATTACCAGCATTACATCCATTGGACTTGGAATGCTGATTGGCATTACTACTGGGTACTTCCGCGGCAAAGTTGATGCAATCGTGGGCCGCCTTTCTGACTTTCTTTTGTCTTTCCCAGCTACCTTCATGATTTTGGCTCTGATTCTGCCAATGACCCAGCGAATCGAAGCTTTAGGTATTGCGAAAGACAATGGCGCTCGCATTACAGTCCTTATTCTCTTTTTTGTATTTTTCGGTTGGATGGGATTTGCCCGTCTTATACGTTCGCAGGCATTTAGCATGCGCGAGCGTGATTTTGTTATGGCAGCCCAAGCATTGGGTGCTTCCAGCTGGCGCATCATCACTAAAGAGTTGTTGCCAAATCTCTGGCCCACCGCAATCGTCTTTCTTTCCATTTCCTTGCCCGGCTTTTTAGCTGCTGAAGCAGTCTTTTCGTTCCTTGGAGTTGGTGTTCAACCACCCGCTGCGACATTTGGTTTGATCTTGTCGGACTCTGTTACCTACTGGCGCGATGACCCGTCGTATCTCTTAATTCCCGCCCTTTACCTAGTAATTATTGTGCTGGCTCTCAACCTTCTTGGGGATGCTATTCGAGACGCGCTGGATCCAAAGGCAACTACAACATGATCCGCCGACCTGAGCACGTAGCACATGTACGAGAGCTACTCAAACTAGATTTCCGTACCACTACGGAAAGCAACAAGAAAAATGCACCACGTGCACGTCACCAAGCACCAATTCGCGGCCGCGAATTGGAATGAACTATCCACAAGGAGGACACATGTCCGGTTCGAGAATGGCTAAGCGCCATTTGAGCCGCCGCCTGATAGCCACCACGGCTGCAACAGCATTAATTGCTGCCGGTGTGCTCGCAGGAACGGCAAGCAGTGCAAATGCAGCCAGTGTTAGAACTGGCGGTACTTTGTACTTCATTACTCACGCAGAACAATTTGATCACGTGGATCCAGCCCGTGTTTACACTGGCCGTGACATCGCGTTCTTCAACTCATACCTATTCCGTAACTTGGTTTCGTACAAGCCGGTTAAGGGTGCTGCAGGAGCATCACTTGTTCCTGACCTCGCAACAAACACAGGCGTGCCAAGCAACGCTGCCAAAACCTGGAAGTTCACCCTTCGTAAGGGTGCAACATGGGAAGACGGCTCTGCGGTTACTTGCCAAGATGTGAAGTACGGCGTATCTCGTCCATTCGCGACTGACGTCATCACCGATGGTCCTCAGTACCTCGTTGGGGCATTGGATATTCCTTTGGCCGCTGATGGCAGTTCCACCTACAAGGGTCCTTACAAGAAGACCGGCCAAGATGGTTTCAATAAGGCTGTCAGTTGCAAGGGTTCAACCATCACCTTCAAGCTCAACCGCTCATTTGCTGACTTCAACTATGCACTGACCTATCCAGCAGGTGCACCAGTTAAGGCTTCAAAGGACTCCGGCGACAAGTACGACCTACGTCCATATTCAAACGGACCATACAAGATCAAGAGCTACAAGGTTGGCGATCAGATGCACTTGGTTCGTAACAAGAAGTGGGCAAAGAAGAGCGACACCGTTCGTACGCCTTACCCAGATGACATCGTCGTTCGCTTCGGTCTTGCCGAAGAAGTTCGCGATCAAATCATCTTGAACGACCAGATTCCTAACACCATCAACTTGGATGGATTGCAACCAGCAAATAACCGTGCCTACTTTGCAAAGGCAGAATATGCCGACCAACGTATGAACGTGTATGACCCATACGTTCGTTACTATGCAATGAACGTGTCTGCTGGCAAATTGGACTGCCTTGATGTTCGTAAGGCCGTCTTCTTCGCAGTCAACACACAAGCACTGATCGATCTTTCAGGTGGATCTGTGTTTTACGGTGACCCAGGAGATAGCCCAATCAAGCCAGTTCTTGGTTTGGACTATGCCCCAACCACCGGAAACATTCATGACCCAGCTTGGGATATCAACGGCGCACCAGCAAAGTCAAAGTCACTGCTTGCAGCGGCAAAGACCTCGTGCCCAACTACCTACGATAAGGCCACCAACCCTGCAAAGGGCTTGACAATGGACCTCGCACAATCTGCGACAAACCAGAAGGCATCTGTACTTATCAAGCAGGCTATGGAAAATGCTGGAATCGTCATGAAGTTCAACTTCATCCCTTCCGGCCAGTACTACTCAACAGTTCTCGACGACACAAAGCAGAACGACCTGTCGACTGTTGGCTGGGGTGCTGACTGGGCGAATGCGTCAACCGTGATTCCTCCTCTATTCATTAAAGAGGGCGGATTCGACTTGACTCAGAACTGGAAAGTTCCAGAGTACGCAGCTTTCAAGACTAAGTCCGATTCAGCTCTAAATGAGACTAATCGTGCGAAGCAAGCAAAGATGTGGCAGGAACTTGCCCAGTACGCAATGGATCAATATTGGATCGCACGTCCAGTCTTCAGCAAGCAGCAGTTCAGCTGGGGATCAAAGGTCGGCGGAGTCTTCTACTGGGAGCCACAGGGAACCTTCGGGTTCGGTGGACTTTACGTAAAGCGATAATCCGATCCATTGGTAAGTAGTCTGTAACGCTTGGTTGAGGGTGGCTTGTAAAAGAGCCACCCTCAACTACGCCGATGATTAGGCTATAAAAGGTAATTAAGAACGAAATTTAAGATTGTGCTTTGCCGTCAATGAATTAATCGTGAAAGAGGAAGTAATGCTCAAGTATCTTGCTAGGCGGCTAGCGGCCACCTTGATGGTGATCACATTAGTGAGCATGTCTGTCTTTCTCATTTTCGACGTTCTCCCCATGGATCCTGCCCGGTTGACCTGTGGCAAGGGTTGCTCTCCTGCAGTTATCGAAGCTAATAGACACCGCCTTGGCTTGGATGTTCCGGTTCAAGTCCAGTACGGCCGCTTCGTCAAAGGACTTTTTGTAGATCGTCAATATGGGGATGGTGCAGCGGCGTTCAGTTGCCCGGCCCCCGCATTCGGATACTCTTTTAACCGTCACGAGTGCGTCACTACGCTGATCGCAGATGCGTTGCCCGTTACTTTTAGTTTGGCTATCGGAGCGTTTTTTCTCTGGCTGCTTATTGGAATTTCACTCGGGGTAATAGCGGCAAAGCGGCAGGGCAAATGGCAGGACAAAGCCAGCACCGCGTTCGTGCTCTTTGGAATTTCCCTACCTACTTTTATTTCTGGAATTTTGATCTTATTGATGGCGCTTAAATTTAGGTTGATAGATCCAATTGAAATGGGCAGATGGGTGTCTCCGTTTGAGAGCCCGATTGGGTGGGCGAAAAACTTTATCTTCCCATGGTTGACCTTGGCGCTGGCGTTTGCGGCGACCTATACCCGTTTCACTCGTTCTAATGTTTTGGAAACCTCGAGCGAAGATTACATACGTACGGCGCGCGCCAAGGGGCTGAGCGAGAAAGTAGTACTGCGCAAACACATTTTACGCGCAGCCCTAGCGCCAATTCTTACCATTGCAGGGTTAGATTTCGCAGGTCTGCTTGGTGGTGCGATTATCACCGAAAACATCTTCAACCTGCCGGGGCTTGGTCGACTCTCTATTCGAGCGGTTCTTAACGACTACGACCTGCCGGTAATTGTTGCGACCACACTCTTGGCGGCCACCTTCGTGGTTGTTATGAACTTGTTAGTTGATATTGCCTATGCCTACATCGATCCAAGGGTGCGTGTTGCGTGAAGCCATTTCTCGAAGTTAAGAATCTCACCGTTTCCTTTCCAACTGAAGACGGCTTAGTGCGGGCATCTAACGATGTCTCCTTCACAGTCGCTCGTGGTGAGACCCTTGCAGTGGTAGGAGAGTCGGGATCGGGTAAGTCAGTCACCTCTCTTGCGGTAATGGGATTGCACAGTCGACGCAGTGCCAACATTTCTGGCCAAGCGATTTTGCATCTGCCAACTGGGCCGATGGACACTATTTCTGCGACGCCCGAGGCGGTACGAAAGTTGCGCGGAAAATCCATGGCGATGATTTTCCAAGATCCAATGTCGGCGCTTCATCCTTACTACTCAATCGGCGATCAAATTGCGGAAGCTTGGGCTCTTTACAACAAAGGTTCAAAAGCCGATGGCATTAGGCGCGCCACCGAAATGCTTGAGCTTGTGGGAATACCAGAACCTGGTAAGCGTGTTCGCGAATTCCCGCATCAGTTTTCAGGTGGTATGCGTCAGCGCGTGATGATTGCAATGGCTTTGGTTAATAATCCATCACTCCTTATCGCAGATGAGCCAACGACAGCCTTGGATGTAACTGTGCAGTCGCAGATTCTTAAGTTGCTCAAGGACATGCAAAAAGAATTTAATATGGCGGTTATTTTGATCACCCATGACCTTGGCGTGGTCGCCGAAGTTGCCGATCGTGTTTGCGTGATGTACGCGGGCAAGATTGTCGAGCAAGCAGAGATCAATGACATCTACTACAAGCCTGATCATCCTTACACAATCGGACTTCTTAATTCGATTCCACGAGTCGATCAACTTGAGGGCCGTCGACTCCAAGCGATCCCTGGTCAGCCGCCTTCACTTATTTCGCTCCCAAAAGGTTGCGCTTTCCGTTCGCGTTGCAGTTTTTCTGAACAAGTTCCAGATAATCGTTGCGCAACTGAGGTTCCTGACCTGAATGAAAAACTCGAGGGTCATTTCTCTCGTTGCCATTTGACCGAGACACAATTGACGCGAGCGCGCTCGCTAGCGGGGAGTAAGTGATGAGTCAACCAGTTCTCAAACTTGAGGGACTGAAGAAGCACTTCGAATCAACTTCCGGTGGCATCTTCAATAAGAAGAAGGGTGTCGTCAAAGCAGTTGACGGCGTGGACCTGGAAATTTTTCCTGGCGAAACTGTTGGCCTCGTAGGTGAATCTGGCAGCGGGAAGACCACTGTTGGACGCACAGTGCTCAAACTTTATGAGCCAACCGAAGGTAAAATTATTTTTGAAGGTAATGACATCACTGGTTTGACTCGTAAACAAATGAAGCCGTTGCGCTCGCAGATGCAGATGATTTTTCAAGATCCATTTGCCTCGCTCAATCCGCGCCAGACCGTCGGTGCGCTCATCGGCGCCACCTTTGAAATTCAGAAAATTACGCCTCCGGGAGGGGTAGAGGCGGAGATTGCACGCCTCATGGAGCGCGTGGGGCTCAATCCTGAGCACGTGAATCGCTACCCCCACGAATTTTCTGGTGGTCAGCGTCAGCGCATCGGTGTGGCGCGCGCGATTGCGCTAAAACCAAAACTCATCGTGGCAGACGAGCCAGTATCAGCACTAGACGTTTCCATTCAAGCTCAAGTGGTCAACCTTCTTGATGACCTGCAGCAAGAGTTCAACCTTTCATATCTCTTCGTGGCTCACGATCTTTCCGTCGTTCAACATATCTCGGACAAAGTAATCGTTATGTACCTGGGAAAAGTCATGGAGCAAGCAAACAAGATCGACCTTTTCAGATCACCGCGCCACCCCTACACCAAAGCTCTTCTCTCAGCGGTTCCCGTACCTGATCCCATTAAGGGGCGCGCTCGGGAGCGAATCATTTTGGAAGGCGATCTACCTAGTCCGATGAATCCGCCAGCTGGATGCGTTTTTAATACTCGCTGCTGGAAAGTGCAAGATAAGTGCCGCATTGAAGTGCCAGAACTCCTCCAAATTGCACCTGGTCAGAGCTTGGCATGCCACTTCCCAGAGCCGGCAGTTCCAGCGATCTAAACGAAGTTATAAAAAAACCCGCCAAACTTTAAAGGTTGGCGGGTTTTTCTAATTAACTATTAGGCGATTTTGCCATCAACTGCAACGCTGGAAGCCCCAATATTAATTGACACTCGAAGTGGCGCTCCGGCCTTGGCATCGCAACCAACGGCGATTTTGAATGACGCGGTTGTTCCAGCAGCAATAGGATCTGTTGGCGCACCAGAGACTCCATTGTCGCCGTCCAGTACATCGGTACATGTATTGTCGCCCGAATCGGATGCGAATGAGATTGATGTTGGATCAATTTCGGTACTACCTGAATTCTTAATTTCTACCGCGAGAACATTTGCGACCTGACCAGGCAGATAACTTGAGGCAAAATTTCCTGGTGTGAAAGTCTTTGGGGCGCTGATCGTGACAGTTATACCTGCGCCTAAATCCAAGGGTTTGTCGAATCCAGCACCAGTAGTGGATGTGGTCCCGGTGACCAGGTCATCGTTGTTCCCATTGCTGGTGGCTTCCTTCTTGGCTCCCGCACAGCCCGTGAGAGCGAGTGCACTCGCTAGCGCAACAACGATAAGTCCTTTTTTCATCGGTTTCCTTTCAAAATTTACAACGCACGAAATAATCTAGGCGGTAATTCTAACAGCCAAATAATGGCTGATTCGTCACCAAATGCGAACTCTCAGTTTCTCAGGCATAAACAAGCGGTCTGATTCTTGAACATCGAAAGCCTCGTAGAACGCGTCCAAATTGCGTATCACTTGGTTGGCGCGAAACTCGTGGGGCGAATGCGGATCGGTAGCGATTTCCCGTCGAAGTGCTTCTGGTCGAATCGCACTTCTCCATGCTTGCGCCCATGCAATGAAGAAACGCTGTTCGCCTGTAAAGGAGTCGATCACGGGGGCAGTTGTGCCGTTTAAGGAGATTAAATAGGCCTTAAAAGCGATGGAGAGCCCGCCTAGGTCACCTATGTTCTCTCCCACGGTAAGAGCGCCGTTTACGGTGATATCGGGGGCTTGTGAGGGCACAAGGACGTTGTATTGCTCAATGAGGGCTTGCGATCGCTTATCGAACTCTGCACGGTCTGTCGGTGTCCACCAGTCATTGAGGTTACCCAGGCCGTCGTATTTCGAACCTTGATCATCAAAGCCATGTCCAATTTCATGTCCGATAATTGCCCCAATTCCACCGTAATTCGCCGCATCATCGGCCTCCAGATCGAAAAAGGGCGGCTGCAATATTGCGGCAGGAAAAACAATTTCATTCATACCTGGGTTGTAGTACGCATTGACGGTCTGCGGCGTCATGTACCACTCCGTACGATCAACCGGTGCCCCGATCTTGGCGAGTTCGAAATCTCGCGAGAAGCGCGAAATGCGCGCGATGTTTCCCATGAGGTCTGATGCGTCAATTTCCAAAGCCGAATAGTCACGCCACTTATCTGGATAGCCGATCTTGGGCATGAATTGGTCGAGTTTTTCGAGCGCCTTCGTCTTCGTGAGTTCGCTCATCCAATCCAAGTTGGTGATGCTTTCTCGATACGCCTCGACAAGATTGACGACGAGTTTTTGCATAGCGGATTTGGACTCCGGCGGAAAATGCTCTTTGACGTAGATTCGCCCGACGGCCTCGCCAAGGGAACCTTCGATAAGTGAGACGGCGCGCTTCCAGCGCGCTCGGATTTTCGGGGTGCCAGAAAGTGTGGTTCCGTAAAAGGCAAAATTCTGTTGAACGATTGCCTCATTGAGATAGGGCGCCGCACCACTAATAATTTGCCATTGGAGCCAAGCGACCCACTTCTCGCAATCGAATTCAGTCAATAAGTGTGCGATGCCCGTGAAGAAATCCGGTTCGCGTACAACAGTCGATTCGAGTACATGCGCGGCGATTTGGCCGGCTCGTAGATAGGTCGACCAATCAAAGCCAGGGGCAAGTTGCTCGAGTTGGCTGCGGGTAACTTTGTTGTAGGTCAGCGTTGCATCTCGGTCCTTGACTTGGTCCCAGTGAACTGCAGCAATCTGCGTTTCGAGAGCGAGAACTCGCCCAGCTTTTCCCGATGCATCTGCCAGGCCAGCCAGCAAAAACATCTTTTCTATGTGCTCGAGGAGGGCTGCGCGGATTTCTGCATACTCCTCTTCTCGGTAGTAAGCCTCGTCAGGCAGACTCAAACCACCTTGGCCAAAGTAGACGATATTTTCATTCGAGTTCATATGGTCGGTGTAAATCGAAGTGGAGAAAAGCCCGCCGAGGCCGTGCATTTCAAGCTCCCCTAACGTGGCAAGAAAGTCCTTGCTGTTGTGGACTGCTTGCGCTTTCGCAAGATCAGTGGCGATGGGGGATACGCCGAGTGATTCGATTCGATCCGTATCCAAGAAACTCTTGTAGAGCGCGCCGACTTTTCCAGGTTCCCCGTCCATCTGCATCGTATTCTCGATAATCGAGCGGACCTGAGCTTCGGCCCTTTCGAATAGTTCGTAGCCCACGCCATCAGAGGCACGATCCTCGGGAATTGTGAAATTCGCCAGCCACCCGCCGTTGACATGGTGAAAGAGGTCGTCGGCAGCACGGGTAGTGCGGTCAAAATAAGCAAGTTCAATTCCACTTTTCATCAGACACATTTCTCCGAAATCCGAGGGTAAGTACGGTCCCATAGTAGTTGAACTTTCAACTTGTTGATATACTAGGGGTCATGACAGCAAGAGACGCTACTCCTGAAGCACCCAGATGGCTCAATTCTGCCGAAATGAAAGCCTGGCGTCGTTACATTGTGGCCAGTCGCAGATTACTCGACGCCCTCGATAGCGACCTTACCGGGCACGATTTGTCGATGCCAGATTATGAGATTCTCGCCCAATTAAGCGATGCTCCAAGTCGCAAAATGCGAATGAGTGAGTTAGCCGACGTGGCCATGCTTTCTCGATCTCGGCTTTCTCACCGAATGAAAGTGATGGAGAAAGCCGGGTGGGTTAAGCGAGAAGCATGCCCAATGGATAAGCGGGGTTCTTTTGCCGTGATGACAACCAAGGGCTGGAAGGCGATCGTGGCCGCAGCTCCCGATCATGTTGAAAGCGTACGAACCAGATTTATCGATCACCTGTCCAAGACGGATCAAGTGGCGCTCGCCTCAATATTTGAAAAAGTTGGAACTGCGCTTCGCGAACAGTCGCGCGAAGCGGAGTAAAGTTCCCAATAAAAACTGGCATAAAAAAACCCGCCACCTTGAAGTGGCGGGTTTTTTTAATGTCGTTACTTGGCAGCAACTGCCTTCTTGCGACGACGCTTCTTTGGCGCGGCTGCAGGAGCAGCAACAACCTTCTTAGCGGCGGCTTTCTTGCGCTTTGGTGCTGCCTTCTTGGCAACAACCTTCTTAGCGGCGGCCTTCTTGCGCTTTGGTGCTGCCTTTTTGGCAACAACCTTCTTAGCAGCGGCCTTCTTCTTTGGTGCTGCTTTCTTAGCTACTGCCTTTTTGGCAACAACCTTCTTAGCAGCGGCCTTCTTCTTTGGTGCTGCTTTCTTAGCAGCGGCCTTCTTTGGAGCTACTGCCTTCTTGACAGCGGCCTTCTTGCGGCGCTTTGGCGCTACTGCTTTCACAGCGGCCTTCTTGCGCTTTGGAGCAGATTTCTTAGCTGCAGCCACGTACTTCTCCAATCGGAATGGTCCGATCCGTCACCGGACCTGTTCATGTATAAGCGTGTCAGTAATTAGCAGACAATGCCAGCATTTTGTGATAAATGTTTAAGTGCGTGTCGCAGATTTATTTTTTATATTTTTTGTGCTGTGGTGAAATTTCAAAATGAAAAATTTAAGGTCACGGATTATTTTCATCACGAGCTTTTCTAATTGCTCTTTCTGCCACTGCATGTTCGTTGGTCTCTGCGTTGTAGTGGCGAAGTTTTGGGAGGGCAAGAGCCAGCAAAATGACCGCAATTATGCAAATAATCCCGCCTGAAGTGACTGAAAATGTGAGTGAGGTTGCCGATGCCATCGAAGCTGCGCGCAGTTGTCCTGCAAGTGGACCGACAGAGTAAGAAAGCAAATTAATCCCCGCAAGTCGACCACGCAACTGATCCGGAATTGTTTGATTCCAGATCGTCTGTCGGAAGAGGGCGCTGACCTCGTCCGAGGCGCCCGCGAGCACCAGGAAAATAAATACGAAGGGGAGCGAATGGACAAGGCCAGCACACGCGATTGCTAAGCCCCATCCAATGGCAGCCAAAATTATCGCCCGCCCATGGAATTTATATCGTGGCATCCACGAACTCGTGAGGATTGTAAAGAGCGCTCCAATCGTCACCGCTGCATAGAGAAGTCCAAGTGCCCAAGGTGCATTCAAGTAGTCCACCCAAAATGGAATCAGCGCTGTGGGCATCGCGAAGAACATGGCAGCCAGATCGATTAGATATGTGCCCAGTAAATCTTGACGGCTTTTTGCATACCTGACACCTTCCAAAAACGCTGCTAGAGATGGCTTTTCAGTATGCTCAGCGGGCGGGACTGATCCGACTCGCGCGAGCAAGATGAGAGAAATAACGAAAGAGAAAATATCCACCGCGAATCCAGTTGTAACAGAAAATGCGGCAATGATCACTCCGCCGATCGCGGGACCGATGATGACGCCGAACTGCGCCCGCAAACCCATTAAGGCACTTGCCGCCGGAAGTTCTGCATGACCTACGAGACGGGGCAGGATTGCATCCATGCTTGGTCGTTGCAGGCCATCGACAGCCGCGAAGAGGGCGGTCACGATGTA
This sequence comes from Actinomycetota bacterium, assembly GCA_014377015.1. Lineage (GTDB taxonomy): Bacteria > Actinomycetota > Actinomycetes > Nanopelagicales > Nanopelagicaceae > QYPT01. The sequence goes on along the minus strand of JACMQL010000009.1, from coordinate 51 downwards.
GATCAAGAGCAGGTTGGGTTTGCTCTGAATCGAATTCAGAGCCAGCACCGC
>JACMQL010000008.1 GCA_014377015.1 Actinomycetota bacterium | reverse complement strand
TCGCGCCCACCGGCCCGGTTTATACCCCTCCTATCGAAAGACGTCGCGGATATGCTGGCGCACTCACTGCGACACTTTCGAACGAATTAAGAAATGGTGGTGCCAAACTCATGCTTTATACCGACGCAGGCAACCCCACCAGTAACGGTGTCTATCAAAAAATCGGGTACGTGAAACTGGCTGAGAACGAGCGCGTCAGCTTCGTGCAACAATTGTGAAACGTGATTTAGCCGAACTTATAAGAATTCCAGGCTTCACATCGGTAATCTCCGCCCGCTTTATTTCCAACCTAGGTAATGGACTCTCGCCGATCGCTTTGGCTTACGGGGTGTTAAGCCTGCCTGGCTCTAATGGGCGCGATCTAAGTCTGGTCATGGTTGCCCGCTTTCTTCCGATGGTTATGTTTATGCTCTTCGGCGGAGTCATCGGCGACCGTTTCAAAAGAAATCGCATCGTTGGTGGCGCGGACATCATTGGTTCCTTTTTCGCAGGAACTAGCGCTCTATCATTCATTTTCGGTTTCGCCTCTGTTCCGTTGCTATGCCTGATGGGGGCTCTTTTCGGAATACTCAACGCACTTTGGTGGCCCGCCATGTCGGGCGTGCTTCCTGAGGTACTTCCGAAGGAAATGTTGCAGAGGGGCAATGCTCTGGTGAGTTTGGCAAGTAATTTCGGTTTCGTGTTTGGCGCATTAATTGGTGGCACTGTCGTGACTCTCTACGGTTCAGGATGGGCACTCTTCGTCGATGCCGTCTCCTTTTTGTTGGCAGGCATCCTCGTCTGGAACATCGATCTTCCATCGTTGCGAAATGGTGCAAAAAACTCAATGTTGCACGACTTGCGCGTTGGCTGGAAAGAATTTATCTCACGTTCCTGGGTCGTTGCTGTCGTGCTTGGCTTCACTTTCATTAACTTTTGTTTCGAGGCAACGATTGCGGTTTTGGGTCCGCTCTCGTTCAAAGGCACGGGTCATGGACCGCGAGATTGGTCATTCAATTTAGCCGTCTGGACAATCGGAATGATTGTTGGAGGAGTCATCTCAATCAAAGTGCATTTCAAAAGACCACTTGCAATAGGAATGATTGTGATTGCACTTTCGTCCACGTGGAATTTCTCCATTGCTCTTGGCCTAGCGCTGCCACTGGTTCTAATAACTGCATTCATCACAGGCGTTGCCTTTGAAATCTTCACCGTCGTGTGGACTACCGCGATGCAGAAAAACATTCCCGAAGAATCGTACTCTCGAGTCGTTTCCTATGACGCACTTGGTTCATTCGCGCTGGCACCTATCGGTATTGCCATCGCGGGGCCAATCGCTGAAATAATCGGTACTTCTCCCACACTGTATTTCTGTGGCGCAATCACCCTGCTCGGCGCACTTATCCCGTTAGCTGTTAAATCGGTAAGGCAACTCACTTACCCCAAATAGGGGTCAATCGGAAATGTGCGACCAGACTTGCAGATCGTGAATCCCGTCTGCACGTCCTTGTGCTTTTCTCGCAACGCCTTCGAGAATGAATCCAGCCCTGTTCAAAGCCTTTTGCTCGGCTATATTTTTTACATCAGTCTGAGCTTCAACGCGAATAAATCCTAAGCGATGCAACTCCGCGGCGAGTAGTCGCTGGGCAATCGAACCAATTCCCTTTCCGCGGCATTCGTTAACCAGGCTAATTCCGATATTCATTGCTTTAGACGGGAGCGTCGGTCCGTACCAAACCGCGTGCGCAGACATGTCACCGACCTGCGTAGTTTTCCCATCATCTGAAATTGCTTCGACCATCCAACGCAGCATCAACATATCCCGAGCTTCAGGGGCCATCTCCCCCCATTCCTCGTAAACGCTTGTACTCGAAGGGCGGGGTTCATCTTCGTCGATGACTCGAATGAAGATTCTCCCGATTCCTGGACAAAAATCTGCAGCGCTCATACCCGCATAATACTCAAACTCCAAATATTGCCCTTCTGCACCTGGCTCGCATCTACACATTGGTCGTGAGAACTATTTCCGTGACATTGATATGTTCTGCCCTTCGAATGATCCGCCAACCGGCCCAAGCCGCTGATAAGAGATTGAGAGCCCATCATGTCCGATGTCAATGAATGGTCCTTTGAGACACTGCAAATTCACGCGGGTCAAGTTCCAGATCCCACAACTGGATCGCGCGCATTGCCTCTCTACCAAACAACCGCGTACCAATTCAGAGACACAACACACGCGGCAAATCTCTTTGGTTTAGCAGAAATGGGAAATATCTACACACGCATCATGAACCCAACCCAAGATGCGGTCGAGCAGCGAATTGCCGCTCTCGAAGGTGGGGTTGCAGCCCTCCTGCTTTCGTCTGGTTCTGCCGCAACAGCTTTTGCCATTATGAATCTCGCCGAAGCAGGCGACCACATCGTTTCAAGTCCAAGTTTGTACGGCGGAACCTACAACCTCTTTCACTACACGCTTCCTAAATTCGGAGTTGAAGTTACTTTCGTAGAAGATCCCGATGATCTCGATTCTTGGAGAAAGGCAGTTAGACCAAATACCAAGGCTTTCTTCGGTGAGACGATCGCAAATCCAAAGAATGACATCCTCGACATAGAGGGTATTTCGAAAATTGCACATGAACTTGGTCTCCCACTGATTGTCGACAACACCGTGGCAACCCCGTATGTGATTCGCCCGATCGAGTACGGCGCCGATGTCGTTATTCACTCGGCAACAAAATTCCTTTCTGGTCATGGCAATACCGTGGTCGGCGTAATCGTGGATTCAGGAAAATTCGACTACGCGCAATATCCCGAGAGATTCAAGAATTTCAACGAACCAGACCCTAGTTACCATGGGCTGGTTTACGCGCAGGCCCTCGGAGTCGGATCTGCTTTTGGTGCCAACCTCTCGTACATATTCAAGATTCGACTCCAACTCCTTCGGGACATCGGAGCTGCGGTAAGCCCGTTCAATGCTTGGTTGCTCGCACAAGGACTCGAGACTCTGAGCCTGCGCATTGAACGTCACTTGGAAAATGCCAAGGAAATTGCTACGTGGCTGGAAGCGCATGAAGATGTCGAGAAGGTCAACTACGCATCCCTGGCTTCATCACCGTGGCACGAATTGGCCCAGAAATATGCACCGAAGGGATCGGGCGCAGTTGTTTCCTTCGAATTGAAGGGCGGCACTGAAGCAGGAAAGAAATTCGTCGAATCACTCAAACTCTTTAGCCATGTAGCCAACATCGGTGATGTCCGCTCACTTGTCATCCATCCCGCGACGACAACGCACTCACAGTTGAGTCCGCAAGAGCAACTCGATGCCGGCGTAACGCCAGGCTTGGTTCGATTGAGCCTCGGTTTGGAGAACATCAAGGATATCAAGGCAGACTTGCAGATCGGCTTTGCGGCAGCCCGCGCAAAGTAAACAAGTTATCTGACGCGCTCCTATGGGCGTACAGTTATTGACTATGACGCAGGAACAAGTGAAACCATCTCCTGAGCCACCAAGGCTGCGGGGATGGTTTCACCTTGGCGCTGCACCGGTGGTATTTGTCGCCTCACTCGTACTTTTCATTTTGAGTCAGGATTCTCTTAAGTTTGCGGTTGCTCTTTATTCCATTACAGCGATCACCTTGTTCAGCGTCTCTGCCATTTATCATCGCGTTCCTTGGACTCCTGCAAAGAAGAAAATCTGGAGACGGTGGGACCACGCCAATATCAACCTGCTCATCGCCGGTTCATACACGCCCTTTGCCATGACTTTATTGGAGGGCAGAGACCGCACGATCTTGCTTTCCGTGGTGTGGATTGGCGCGCTACTTGGAGTCTTAATGAGAGTTTTTTGGATTGGCGCGCCACGTTGGCTCTATGTTGCCAACTACCTTCTGCTTGGTTGGGTCGCTGTTGTTTATACGCCTCAGATGTACCGTGCCGGCGGGCTCTGGATAATTCTGCCGATCCTAATTGGTGGCCTCTTTTATTCAGTCGGTGCAATTTTCTACGCTCTCAAACGCCCTGGTAGGAATGCCAAATACTTCGGATTCCATGAGCTCTTTCATATTTTCGTCATAGCCGCGTGGGTTTCTCAATACATCGGCGTATCTATTGCGATCTATCGCAAATAACCCTGAAATAAGGCTTAATTGCCGGCACTTTTGTCCGCTTGCCGTTGTGCCCTAATCTGTCCCCCTAGAGATGAAGAGGCTGGTGGGTATGAGCGAGAAGAATTCCTTCCTTAATTGGGTCGGATTCAAGGGCGAGGAAAGCAATTCGCCGAATTCTGTTGACCGCATCCGCGAACTTGAAACTCAGTTAGCTGACCTACGATCCCGACGCGACATTAGGGAACTTTCCAAAGAAGAGTTTGAAATTCTTGCCACCGAAACTGCAATGACCATCATCAAGTCCGCCCAACTTCGCGAAGCAAAGGCAGTTGCAACCTCCGATAGAGTTCTAAGCGAAACCTCTCGTCAAGCAAGAGACGTCATTGAGAGTGCAGATCAGAAAGCAAATTCTCTCCTCAGTAGCGCAGAAACTCGCGGTCGTAAATACATTCAAGCCGCTGAATCTGATGCGCAAGAACTACTTGAGAAAGCCGAAGTCGAGGCCGATACCCTTCTAGAAGGAAAGAAGCGCGAAGCCACACAAGTGACCACCACCGCAAAGCGCGAGGGCGAACGTATGGTCAGCCAGGCAACTCATACTGTTACCGAGTATCGCGAATGGTTAGCGGGTGTCATCAGCGAAGCCGAGCGTCTCTACAAGATTCAAACACAATCCCTCGATGCGGCAGAAACTGCAATTCATCAATCTCGATCGCGCCTTGATTCTGCTTTCCAACGTCTTGCCGAATTGCAGAAAAGTGTTGTGGAGAGCATAAATGCTGACGGAACTCTTGTTAAGGACGGACCCATCAAGGTTTCAAGCGAACGCACCAAGCCTGCTCTGGATGCACCGCGCAGTGCAAGCAGCACAGCAAAAAAAGTGGTGAAGAAAACCGCCCTTAAAAGAAAATAACTCCCGTGGGGGCAAAGCACAGAGTCCAACACATTCCTGCGATCGACGGGCTTCGGGCAGTGGCAGTCACTGCAGTTATGCTTTATCACCTTGGCTTTGGTTGGATACCCGGTGGTTTTCTAGGTGTCGATCTCTTTTTTGTGATCTCCGGTTACGTCATTACCCGACTCTTACTAGATTCGATTCAGCGCAGTGGCGGATTAGATCTTCGTGGTTTTTATCTAGCGAGAATGCGACGACTTTTCCCGGCTTTGATTTTCATGATCATTTCGACATCACTCTTTGTGGGAGTGTGGGCACCAGAAGCGATGCGAAGATTTCTTACAGATCTTCCTTTCGTATTGACGGGCACTATGAATTGGGCTCTCGTAAATCGGCATCAAGACTATTTCGAGAACATCGGCCGTCCGCCGCTTTTGCAACATACGTGGTCACTGGCGGTTGAAAGCCAGTTCTATCTTGTCTGGCCACTTATTTTGCTACTAGTACTCACGCGCTTTGGAAAGCAGATGATTCCTAAGGCAGCTCTCACAATTGCAGCAATTTCAGGCGGTTCATTGCTTGCACTTTCATTGCGCTTGGATAGTGCGAATAGCGCAGGTATCAGTCATGTGTATTTCGGAACAGACACCCACAGCATCGGACTTTTCCTGGGTGCTGCACTTGCAGTGAGTTGGGTCCCTCAAAATCTTCGCACCAATATTTCACAGCGCGCTCAGGATTTCATCGACGCCATCGGAGTAATCGGATTTCTCGGAATCCTCGCTTGCTTTCTCTTCATCAATGAATCAGATACGACCCTCTACCGAATTGCTTTTCCTCTCGCAGGTGTATTCGGTTGCGCAATCATCACCTCACTCGTGCATCCAGCTTCTCGCTTCGCCCCGCTCCTCGCTACCAAACCTATGCTTTGGGTCGGCGAGAGGTCTTATGCAATCTATCTCTGGCATTGGATTGTTTTTCAAGTAACTCGCCCGTCAATAGATCTGGCTGGGGCAACATGGGCTCTCTATGCCTTGCGCATACTTATCGTCTTTGCCCTCGCCGATATCTCACTTCGTTGGGTCGAACTTCCTATTCGCAATGGTGCTGTGGAGTCGTGGTTTAGGGGAATGAAATATCGGACCAAGCGAGTTCGGGTTCGCCAAAAGTTGTCAGTTCTCATTGCGATGCTGTCCATTACAGCGGCGACATCGTTAGTAAGCGCGAACGCGATCACCTACGACACGCGCCAGCAACTTCTTCAAAAAGACGCGCCTGAGTCTGTGGCGGTTGCTGTGAATAAAGCACCCGAAACGCCACCCGCATCAACATCGCTCTGGGTAGCTGGTGACTCAGTTATTTTAGGAATCAGATATTTACTTGATCAGAACATGCCAATCGGATTGATCAACGCCCGAGTTGGGCGACAAGCAGGTGAATTGATCTCGGTCTTACAGCGTGACAAAACTATTATGCGAGGGGCACCCACCATCATTGATCTTGGCAATAACAATGCCCTTACCAGTGCGGAGGTCGGGGCGGTCTTCGAAGAGATCAAGAATCAACCTCGAATAGTCGTGGTAAATACCGCGGTACCGCGCCCGTGGAGAGATCCGAACAATGCTCTTATCGAGAAATATTCAAAGAAGTATGCAAACGTGGAAATCGTCGACTGGAAGGCAATTTCACAAGGTCATCCAGAATATTTCGCTCCCGATGGAGTCCACCTTGTGCCTGAGGGAATCGCCGTTTATGTGAGCGCAATTCTCGAGGCGCTAAAGAAATAGCGGGGATAGAAAATCAGCCTCCGCACCTAGAGAAGGCACGAAGGCTGATGCCTATTTAAGAGTTAAGAAAATTGCCCTGGAAAGCCAAATGGTTTTACAGATGCAACTTCATCATCCGAATAAACTGATGAAATTCTAAAAGTTGTCCAGCCGCTGGAGCCGCTCTTAGTTAGGTCTAGTGAAAGTTGTGTAGCAGGCAAGGTGGAGAACATTTCCATAGCTCCACCATTTCGTGAAATTTCGATGTTGTAACCGGTAAGTCCGTTCGAGGCATCAGGTGCGAGCCAGGTCAGGCTTAATCCCGTAGCGGTGTAGTTGCCAACAGCGTTCTTGGGCGCTTCATGTCCCGAAATTGCAGCTGGGGCCGCACTCGCTTGCGTTGCCTCTGGGGTTGGGGTTGATTCGCTCATCGTCTCAGAAGGCGTCGGAGATGCGACTGACGTCGGAGTGGATTCTGGCAAGGCTTGATCTGATTCTTCCGTCCCTGAATTTGACCACACAATTGCCGCTAGCAAAATAATTCCTACAACTAAGGCCAAAATGACTCGACCTGAGGGCCCCTGCTTCATAACTGGAGCGGGCACTTTCGCAGGCGGGGATGCAATTACAACTGGTGGCACCACTGCAGCCGACGAAACTTCTAGGCGTGCTGGATGCGCAGAACCAACTGGAAGTTCAGGCACAAAGAATTTATCTACCGAAGGCTTGGCTGCCGACTTCTTTAACGACGACTTCTTTACCGCTATCTTTTTTGCGGGCGATTTCTTAACGGGCTTTGCTACTGCTTTCTTAGGCGCAGCTTTCTTAACTACGGATTTCTTAACTGCAGTCTCTTTAACCACGGACTTTTTGGCTGGCTTTACTACAACCCTCTTCGCAGCAACCTTCTTCGCTGGCTTCACTGGAGTTCTCTTAGCAACCACTTTTTTGGAGGGCGCCTTCTTGGCAACTGCTTTCTTGGCAACTGCTTTCTTGGCAACTGC
>JACMQL010000007.1 GCA_014377015.1 Actinomycetota bacterium | reverse complement strand
TTCTTGGCAACTGCTTTCTTGGCAACTGCTTTCTTGGCAACTGCCTTCTTGGCAACTGCCTTCTTGGCTACAGACTTTTTAGCCGTTGCTTTTTTTACCGCCACAATAACTCCTCAGGTCGCAGAACCAACTGTCTTACTTTATTCGTTACGGGAGAAGATTACCCCAGGGTCGCAAGCATTGAAGCAATCTTCGGCGCAATTGCTCGGAGAGATTGACCCCGATGGCTTATTGCATCCTTCATAAAGGCGTCGAGTTCTGCTAGCGAGTTGGCGCTACCTTCGGGAAGAAAGATGGGGTCATAACCAAAGCCGTGGCTGCCGATGGGGGTTCGCAGGATACGACCGTTCAAGATTCCTTCTGCACTCACTGTCTCTCCGTTAGGCAAGGCCAAGACAGTAACGCACGTGAAATGTGCGCCGCGCTGGACATCGTCCACGTCCATCAATTGATCGAGCACCTTCGCAATATTGGCTGCATCATCTCCATGCACGCCAGACCAGCGCGCCGAAAAAATCCCAGGATCGCCATTGAGAAAATCGACACATAAGCCGCTGTCATCGGCGATTGCCGGCAACCCGGTTTGCAAGCAAACCGTCTCGGCTTTCAAAAGCGCGTTCTCAAGAAAGGTCTCACCGGTTTCTTCTACATCCTCCAGGTGAGGAAAGTTCTCCAGACCGACAAGTTCAATCGTTTCCGACCCTGCCTCATCAAGTATGCGTCGAAATTCACGAATCTTGCCGGCGTTGCGGGTAGCTAAAACGAGTTGTCGCTTCATATTCGAAACCTTTGCGTCAAAGGGCCAGCGCCGCAGCCTGCATCGCCCGCAATTGCGAGCAGCCACCAACAGCGAGGTCCAATAGTTCATCAAGGGCTTGGCGATCGAACGGAACGCCTTCGGCGGTTCCCTGGACTTCAATGAAGCGACCATCACCGCTACAGACGACATTCATATCGGTGTCTGCTCGAACATCCTCTTCATAACACAGATCCAACATCGGGACGCCACCGATGATTCCGACGCTGACGGCGGCTACAGAGTCCAGCAGCGGCTGGGCTTTCGCTGCAATATGGCCCGCGTTTTTCGCCCATGCGATTGCGTCGGCTAGCGCAACGTATGCACCCGTGATGGCCGCGGTGCGAGTTCCACCATCAGCCTGCAATACGTCGCAGTCAATCACCAAAGTGTTCTCGCCGAGTTCTTTCATATTTACGACCGAACGTAGCGAACGACCAACGAGACGTGATATTTCCTGAGTGCGTCCGCCCAGTTTCCCCTTCACGCTTTCGCGGTCCGAACGTGTGTGTGTTGCGCGCGGCAACATCGCATATTCAGATGTCACCCAGCCCTTACCCGAATCCTTCAGCCAGCGTGGCACTCCCGGGGAAAATGAGGCGACGCATAGAACACGTGTCTTGCCAAACTCAACAAGTACCGAGCCTTCGGCGTGATCGAGCCACTTGCGGTTGAATTTAATCTCCCGTAAATCTGCATTTTCGCGCCCGTCATTACGTGCCATGTTGACCTCTCCGATTCAGGTTAATTACTTACTTTTTAACTCTTTATGTGCAACATGTCCGACTTCCGGACCCAAAAACCTGCGCGCAAGAGATTCGAATGCTTGCGCATCTCCTGTTGCCAGAAATTCATGGGTGGATAGAGGAGAACCAGCATCGCGCAGCAGTGACTTCTCGACCAACACTCGATAAAGATCTTTTGCAGTTTCCTCGGCACTAGATACCAGCGAAACTTCATTACCCATGATGTAAGCGATGACGCCCGTAAGTAGCGGATAGTGCGTGCAACCCAATACAAGGGTGTCGACATCAGCGGCCATGATCGGGCGCAAATAATTTTCGGCAATTGCAGTGATTGCAGGACCAGAAGTTTCTCCGCGTTCGACGAATTCCACAAACAAAGGACAAGCCACCGATGTAATCTGTAGTTGGGGCGCGGCCGCAAATGCATCAAGATATGCCTGCGAATCCACGGTTGCTTGGGTGCCAATAACCCCGATACGCCCACTCCTTGTTGCCGCAACTGCACGTCGAACTGCAGGCTGGATTACTTCAATAACAGGTACGGAATATCTTTCTCGCGCGTCGCGCAACATTGCAGCACTCGCCGTATTGCACGCTATGACAATCGCTTTGACGCCTTGGTCTACTAAATAGTCAAGCGCCTCTAACGCAAAAGTCCTAACTTCCGCCAAAGGGCGCGGACCGTAAGGACCTCGCGCGGTATCACCGATATACATCGTCGATTCATTGGGAAGTTGATCAAGGATTGCCCGTGCGACCGTCAACCCGCCGACGCCAGAATCAAATATTCCGATCGGTGCATCATTCAAGGCTGGCTGATTCACTTAGCCACCAGCGACGGCTGGCAAGATCGTGATGGAATCGCCATCTTTTATTATGGAATTCAACCCGTCAAGGAATCGAACATCTTCATCATTTATGTAAACGTTAATGAATCTTCGCAGCGCACCGTTCTCAAGTAGTCGAGCACCGATTCCTGGGTAACTCTTTTCGAGGTCATCCACAATTTCCTGCAAAGTGGTGCCATCGACAGAGACACTTTTTTGATCTTGGGTGAATGGACGCAGAATTGTAGGAATTCGGACTTCGATTGACATGGCTGAATTATCGCCAATTTTCGCTTCAATCGGTAATTGACACCTCTTCCTCGCTGACATTCCCGTTAATGATGCGAAAGGACCGAAATTCCACCTCTGGCGCTATTTCAGCGCGCGTCGAAACCAACACATAGTGAGAGCCGGGCTCTCCCGCGTATGCAATATCCGTGCGCGATGGGAAGGCCTCCGTATCTGTATGCGAGTGGTAGATAACGACAATCTCTTCATCCGCGTCATCGACTTCGCGATACAGGGCAAGCAAATCCCGCGGATCAAATTCATAAAATGTCGGCGAATGAGCAGCATTGACCATCGCCTTGAGGCGCTCGGCAGAACCAGATCCGGCCGGACCAAGAATCACTCCGCAGGCTTCATCTGGGTACTCGTCCCGCGACTGCTGAAGAATCGCATCGACGTATTGGCGCGGGATACTAAGCATTAATTATCGGCTCCTTGTTCTTCGTCAAATTCCTGTTCTGCCATAAGAGACTGAACAAGACTTTCCTGTAACCAACCGAGCCAGGTATAAACAGCAAACACCCCACGCATGGGATCATCAGGGGAAAGCAACTCAAGACGTTCGTATGAGTTTTCTTCGACATTGAGCCGAACTCCTAACGCGAGCCGAATGTCATTGAGCGCACCAAGCCAAGCCAAGGCACCGACCTGATCGATGCTCACCGCAGAATTTTCCGCCTGGAGAAGATCGGATCGCAACGCCATTGCGTGTGCCCGCTTTTTTCCACGCAAAGTTGACTCAGTAAAACGACGAAAATCCGCGGACTCAACTGGATCTGCGTATGCATTGGGAAGTAAGCGAAGCAGCACTTCATCATCTGGTGGTGAGTCGTGACCAGATATTCCCATCATTTGTGCCAAGGGATCCGTATGCGCAACATCTACGCGTTCAGCTAGAATTTCAATCAACTGCGCGGCAAGATTTATTAGGACTTCTACTTCGGCCGGCGAAAAATGAGCGACAAAAGTCGCTTCACCCTGACGCGAAAATCCTGCTGTTGAAGTCATTGTTTCATCACCTACCGATCATGAATTAACGTGGCCCATAATCCGAATTCATGCAGTCTCTGCACATCGCGTTCCATCTCTTCGCGACTACCCGTCGAAACTACTGCTTTGCCTTCGGTGTGAACTTGCATCATCAATTGCTCGGCACGTTCCCTGGAGTACTCAAATACCGTCATAAATACATAGGTCACATAACTCATGAGATTAACAGGGTCATCCCACACGATCGTCACCCAAGGACGATCAAGCAAAAAAGAGGTGCCAAGAAACTCCTCGATTTTCTCGTCTAGCTGAACCACATCGATCTCCCCATTTACGAATCAGTTGAGCACTCAATACACCACGATCGAAAATGTCGAACTATCGCTGCCCTGCATTCTTTCATCGCCAGCCGCCTTCACGCGATAACGACCGACGCCGCGCGCATTTTCCGTCACACTCAGGGAGAAAGCGCCTGTGGCGTCGGTGACGACAGGTGTACCAATCTGCCGCCAAGAACCCAAAACAAGTTTCTCCAAAGAAAGACTTACTCCTTCTTCTTGCGGTTGCACAGCGCCTGCTATGGCGAATAATTCGCCAACTTTTGCGGAAGTAGGCGGTGCAATGTCAATCGAGCGGCTCACTAAAATCATTATTTCTTGGCTAGTCGAAGCGAGCCTCTCCCACGTTGCATCCGAAAGCATTCGCACCGAAGTTGTTCTGGATAAAAGCAGTGGAACGATTACCGAGCCTTGCTCATCAGTTACCGCCTCAAGGATCTCCTGCCACTCACTTTCGCCATTTCTACGGATCTGCACACGAACGGTTAGACCGGCTACTGGCTCTTTATCGGAAAGCTGAAAGTGCCCCGCCACAAAAACTGCGTCTCCGTATGCAACCGTTGCCTTGTCCACGACCATCTCTGACGTAATCGCATCAGGTGCGATGGACTGCGCAACTTGGCGAACCGATTCCGTCGCAGTGGTATCTTCCATACCCAAGGTCCACGCTGTAATTCCACCGATGTGATATTTCGCCACCAGCTTGGCACGCGCCGCATATGCCCGACTGTCCTGAAACCATGCCACCCGTGTCGCTGTGCAGGAGGTCGCAAGTCCGCTGCTCGTAGTTCCGTTGTAAATCTTTTGATAGGTGAAATTAACTTCGGCGAATGTGGTGTGGTAGGAAGGTTTTGCACCGTATGTGGCGGCCAAGTTTGCAGCATCTCGCATCACGAAAGTCGCTGCTTTTGCCTTCGTTGATACCGCACTCGCCACTGAACTCGGACAACTACCTGTTACCTTCGTGACCCAATCGCGGCCATAACCTGCAACACCGATAAATATCTTGGAGGCGGGTACAACCGACACGGCATATTTGAGGGATTCTTCAATCCAATTCAGAGGTCCGATCGGGCCTGGCGTTGCGGTTGAATAGTCATATGTCATGATGCGCAATCGATCTATAACAGGTGCGATGCTTGCCCAATCGTAAATGTAATAGCCCTTTTTCCCCGCTGTCGGATCAAAGAGCACGGGAGTGGTAATCGAGAGAAGCCGATTTTCCGAGTGCAGCGCCGCACTTAATTCCTTCACGAACAACACCCAATTCGGTTGAGTGGCGTTCCACGAGGCACTTCCGTCGACGAACGCGAAACCTTCAAAGTCAAGATCGATACCGTCGAAATTATTTCTCACGACTAGATTCACAATTGAATTCACCATTACCGTACGAATGGTGCTGCGGGCTAACAAACCCGCCAACACCGCCTTCGATGTGCCATCCGTGATTGTCGGAATCACTTTGAATCCCGAATCCTTCATGACACCCATTGGCAGCGACATGGGTATGGATGGATTTGCAGGGGTGTACAAATCGGAGATCTTGGACTCGCTCTTGAGTGTGTACCAAAAAGGCATGACCTCCTGGACGAGGTCGCCATTTAGCACTGCTGACGTCAAAGACGTGCTTGTTGAGTAGTAAGGAATCCAACCCGTCAAAATCTTTCGTGGTGGTGAAAGCGCGCTACCTGCCGGCAGAATCAGGGCGCTTTCAACGAGAAGAAGTGCGCTGGCAAGGGCGGCAGTCACTGCCATGTGTCGGGAGCGCAGGGAAATATAACCCCTCACCTTTCGTTGTACGCGCGCCAAGGCATTCATTGCAAAGCCACCATTCCATGCATCCCATGCATCCCATGCATCCCATGCATCCCATGCATCCCATGCATCCCATGCATCCCATGCATCAATTTGCTCAAGATAGTAAATGCCAAACGTGTGATTACCCTGAGTTTACAATGCTGGATTGGCGCAGAAGAACCGCTTACTTATCCTCTGGCGCGGGTCGCAAGCCCGAATAAATCTCCTTGCAGATGGGGCAAATTGGGAACTTTTCTGGGTCGCGCGTTGGAACCCACTTCTTTCCGCATAACGCACGTACCGCTTTCCCACTAACGGCGGATTCAAGAATTTTCTCCTTCTTCACATAGTGAGAAAAACGATCATGATCCCCATCGTCAATTTGCAACTCGGGTTTGGTCAGTAGGTCAGTATCACCCGCTGGTTCAGGAGCTCGCCGAAAAATACCCATGCGGGAAAGAATACTTGGCATTTAGAATAAATATATAGAATAAGGAAATGAAAGACCTTCTTCGCACCGCCGACTTGAGTCGGGCTGATGTAGAACTCCTGCTGCAGACCGCGGCTGAATTTGCTGTTGACCCCCTGAAAGCCAGCACTGCACTTGCGCATCGCACTGTTGCCATTTATATGACGAAACCTTCTACACGTACTCGTTTGGCCTCTGAGACTGCAGTAGCTCATCTGGGTGGGACTCCGATTTTCATACGCGGTGATGATCTGCAACTTGGTCGCGGCGAGACAATTTCAGATACTGCTCGAATCATCAGCGGATATGCCGATGCACTTATTGTCCGCACGTATGCACAATCGGATGTCAATGAATTAGGAAAATCCGCCAGCATCCCCGTTATTAACGCCCTCACCGATGATGATCACCCGACGCAACTCTTAGCCGACTGGCTCACGATCCGCGAAGTGTTTGGCAAGGAAATTGGCGGAAGGAAATTCACCTACCTCGGAGACGGCAACAACATGTCGCATGCGTGGCTGATCATGGGGGCCATCATGGGGGCCCATGTTGTTACGGCTACGCCAGAGGGCAAATGGGCACCCGACCCTGCCGTCGTCGCCCAAGCAAAAACAATTGCAGCTGGTACCGGCGCCACGATCGAAGTCATTCACGACCCAGAGGTCGGCGCGAAAGATGCCAGCGTTTTATATACCGATGTTTGGATGTCGATGGGCGATCCCGAATCCGAACGTCAAGCGAAGACGCGAGTGCTAGCACCATTTGCAGTCGACGGCCGATTGATGAGTATGACCGCTCCAGATTCGATCTTCATGCATTGCCTGCCCGCCCACCGCGGAGAAGAAGTCGCGGCAGAGGTGATCGACGGCGCAAAATCCGTAGTTTGGCGCGAGGCGCTGCACCGCCGCACAACAATCCAGGCCCTGCTCTTCCATCTGGTGCGCGGAGATATCCAAGGAAATCTTTAGCGGAAGTCAACTAACTGGCTAATTCGCAAGAATTAACGCCTCTTTTTCGCCCAAAGGAAGTCTCTTGAAGACGAGATATATGTGACGTGGCAGACAAGAAAATCCATGACAATCAAAAGAGCAACCACTACGGTTAAGTACATGCGCGTAGCCGTTCCATTAGAAACTAAAGTTGGTGAAAGACGCGTCGCACTTGTTCCAGACATCATTAATAAACTGACCCGACTTGGACTTGAAGTGTCCATCGAATCGGGAGCTGGATTACATTCACAAGCATCAGATGCCGAATACGAAGCAGCTGGCGCAAGCGTTGTAAAAGGTGATGTCTTAAAAGGTGCTGACGTCGTTCTTTCAGTCCAACCGCTCACTCCCTCCCAAATCGCAACTTTGAAAAAGGGTGCGATCACCATCTCCTTCCTCCCTATCACCACTGCACAAGACTCAATCGAGGCGGCAGTTGCTGGTGGGATCACGGCCTTTTCACTCGAACTGGTCCCCCGCATCTCGCGCGCGCAATCCATGGACGCACTTACCTCGCAAGCTCTATGCGCGGGCTACCGCGCAGTCCTGGTTGGCGCCGAACTCTCACCACGGTTCTTCCCATTGCTGATGACAGCGGCCGGAACAGTCACACCCGCCCAAGTCCTTGTACTCGGTGCCGGCGTTGCTGGTCTGCAGGCGATCGCCACGGCAAGACGACTCGGTGCAGTTGTTTCCGCTTACGACGTTCGACCTTCATCAGCCGACGAAGTGAAGTCGATGGGTGCAACTTTCATTAATCTCGAACTCGAATCTCTTGAAGGCGCGGGCGGATATGCCCGCGAGATGACAGAGGAGCGCGCTGCTAAGCAGCGCGAACTACTCACCCCTTACATAGCCAAGTCGCACGTGTTGATTACGACCGCTGCGGTGCCGGGGCGCACTGCACCACGTCTTGTAACGCAAGCGATGGTGGATTCGATGGCACCAGGGGCAGTAATCGTTGACTTGGCGGCCGAGACTGGCGGTAACGTGGAAGGTTCTAAGCCTGGCGAGATCATCACCACCAGCAACGGTGTGAAGATTTGGGGGGCAAAGGATGTTCCTAGCCAACTTCCTTTCCACGCTTCGATGTTGTACTCACGAAACGTAGTAAATCTACTTACTTTGATGACAAAAGAAGGCGTTGTTACCCCTGATTTCAGTGATGAAATTATCGCGGGTTCAGTAGTGGCACACGCAGGCGAACTGAAGAAAGAGGTGGCTAAGAAATGATGAGTAATGGCTTGGCACTACTTTCGATCTTCACACTGTCATGCTTCGTAGGCTTTGAAGTTGTGTCAAAGGTAAGTTCGACTCTCCACACTCCACTGATGAGCGGTGCAAACGCGATTCACGGAGTCATCTTGGTTGGCGCGATTATCGTTGCTGATCACTCCACAACGAACCTCGAGCTCTGGCTCGCACTCGTTGCAATTGTCCTAGCAACAATCAATATGGTCGGTGGATTTGTTGTCACGGATCGAATGCTCGAGATGTTTAAGGCGAAAAAGAAATGAGTCGCAACCTTTACGATTTCATCGGTCTGTTAGCGGCGGTCTGCTTCATTCTGGCCCTCAAGGGTTTATCGCATCCAAAGACTGCCCGTCGCGGAAATTTGATTGGTGCCGCAGGCGCCACAATCGCGACGCTGTTGGTCTTCTTCTTCACTGGCAATAGGGGCGAAGCGGAATATCACGCACTTCCACTCAACCACTTCCCCCTGATTCTCGGCGCACTTGCTATCGGACTTATCGTGGGCGTACCTGCTGCTCGCAAAGTCCAGATGACGCAGATGCCGCAACTTGTCGCGCTCTTCAATGGTGTCGGTGGTGGCGCAGCTGCTCTCGTCGCAATTGTTGAGTACCTCAAGCTCGGCAATGGCGCGAGTTCTGCAGCGGTAATCGCAACCGTGTTCACGGTCATCGTAGGAAGCGTCTCGTTCTCCGGATCCTTGATCACATTCGCGAAGCTTCAAGAACTGATGACCACGCGACCTGTCGTTTTTCCGGGTGGTCGTTTTCTCATCGCAGCAAACTTGGCTGGCGTATTTGCAGCGGGTGCGTGGGTATACCAATCCGGAGGAAATACTTCACTCGCAGTTCTCGGCGGGCTATCACTGCTCTTCGGAATTCTTTTCGTACTACCTGTCGGTGGAGCAGATGTACCCATCGTTATCTCACTGTTAAACGCATTCACTGGATTAACTGTTGCTGCGAGCGGTTATGTACTACAAACAACCCTCTTAATCGTCGCTGGAACTCTCGTTGGTGCAAGCGGAACGATCTTAACTCGACTGATGGCCGAAGCTATGGGCCGCTCACTGTTCAAGACTCTCTTCGGAGCCTTTACTGCTAAACCGCAGGAAGCATCTGGTTCGGCAGAGACTCGTTCAGTGAAATCTGGTTCGCCAGAGGACATCGCGATTCTTCTCAACTACGCCCGACGTGTGGTTATTGTGCCTGGCTTTGGTCTGGCAGTTGCGCAAGCACAGCACACCGTTCGTGAACTTGCAGACGTTCTTACGGCCAAGGGAGTCGATGTTGCATACGGTATTCACGCCGTCGCAGGTCGCATGCCTGGACACATGAATGTCTTGTTGGCTGAAGCGAACGTGCCTTATGAGCAGTTGCTAGAGATGGAAGAAGTTAACCCGACCTTTGCCCAGACCGATGTGGCACTTGTTATTGGTGCGAACGACGTTGTGAATCCTGCGGCAAAGAACTCACCCGGATGTCCCATCTATGGAATGCCAATTCTGGAAGTCGCCGATGCCGCAAACGTCGTGTTCTTGAAGCGGTCGATGCGCCCGGGATTTGCTGGTATCGAGAACGAGCTCCTCTACGATCCGAAGACCACGCTGCTCTTTGGAGATGCAAAGGACACCCTTACCAAGGTAGTGAGCGCACTCAAGGCCCTGTAAATCAACAGTATGACAAAGCCCTAGTAGGGAAACTTCCTAGGGCTTTATCTTGCGCTGGCAGGATTGAGCGACAAAAAGCTGCACGAGGCAACTATCAGAAGCTTTTCTAGTTGCCGGTGCAGCTTCTGGAGTGAGGGGGCCGGGAATACGAGAGCATTGCGCTTGGTTGTAAGTAGTTGAAAGTTCAATTACAATGATAACTTGCCAACTAAGGAGTACAAAGTGCCAGCCGTAACCGTCCCGGACATCACCGTTCTTCCGCGCATTTCTGCCAATCCGTTATTGCGTGCGCGTCCGATTAGGAGCGTGACAACGGCCCCGCAAGGTTACGAAGGTGAAGGCTTCCCCGTGCGCCGCGCATTTGCAGGCGTCGATGTCGCTGAGTTGGATCCATTCATTCACTTAGACCAGATGGGTGAAGTTGAATATGCACCAGGTGAGCCAAAGGGAACTCCGTGGCACCCTCATCGAGGATTTGAAACAGTGACGTACATAATCGACGGCATCTTTGACCACCGCGATAGCAATGGTGGCGGTGGACGAATCACTAACGGTGACACTCAATGGATGACGGCTGGAGCGGGCATTCTGCATATAGAGACACCGCCAGAGTCACTTGTGATGAGCGGCGGACTTTTTCATGGCTTCCAACTCTGGGTCAATTTGCCGGCGGCAAAGAAGTGGGCGCCCCCTGCGTATCAAGATTTACGCGCGCGCGATGTAACACTTTTGTCATCCCCTGATGGTGGAACCCTGATTCGAGTTATCGCCGGCGAAGTCGAAGGTAAACAAGGACCAGGATCGACACAAACACCAATCACTATTGTGCACGCGACGGTGCAACCAGGAGCTGAGTTAAGACTACCTTGGCGCCTGGATTACAACGCGCTTGTATACGTTGCCGCTGGCAATGGATATGTCGGGGATGAACACCGTCCCGTGCACATGGGGCAACTCACGGTTTTTGGTGAAGGCGACACCATCGTCGCGCGCGCAGCCGATGTCCAGGAAAGTCGCGCTCCAGAATTGGAACTCTTTATTCTTGGTGGAGAGCCAATCAAAGAGCCGGTTGCTTGGATGGGGCCGTTTGTCATGAACACTAAGCGCGAAGTTCTGCAAGCTTTTGAAGATTTCCAAAAAGGGTTGCTCGGGAAAATTCCCGCAGTGCATAAGGAATTTTTTGACAACACCACTGCATCCGATGTCTTGGATGTGCATGGAGCGCCGCGCGAAGTTATTGAAGGCAATAACTAGTCTGAGCGTGGCGTTTCAAATATGGGGATAACTTCGAATATTTGTCAGCACCTGGCATCAATATTCCTACATGCATTTGCTTTCTACGCCATCAAATAATGTTGGGCAACTAAACACATCGCCTAACATGGCACTTGCATCGTTATCGCAAGGTGGCGATGAAGGATCGGAGAGCTCAACAGTCCAGGTCACGGAACTCCTGCGGGCGATACCAGGGATAGACGTTTTGTCCCGACTCATCGATATCGACCCCATGACGCTTTCTCGCGCCGCGCGCATTGACTATCTATCTGCGCTGGAACGTCAAAGCAGTTGGTTGCAAGCAGCTATGCAAAGAGCAATCGTTGCGGTTGCAGGAGAGGAACCAAGTCAGGCAGAAAATATGTGGACGGGAATCGATGAATCAGAACGCGAAGATGTTGCAAGTGCTCTTCGACTTTCTGGCTCAACCGCGCAGATGCGCATCGATGTCGCGCGTACCTTGATAAACCATCTACCAAATGTTTGTTCCGCCCTGGCCGTCGGCGATATCTCACCTGCAGTTGCCACCGTAATAGCTCGTGAAAGTGCCTCCGCAATTCGAGATGGTCTTTCCCCTCTGGCGATCTTTTCCATCGAACAGAAAGCACTTTCTTATGCGGAGTTTCATACTCCAGCGCAAGTTGCGAATAACGTTCGCACCGCACTAGCGAAGATTGCTCCCGAGGAATTTGAGAGCGCAGTGACTACTGCTACGGACGCCAGGCGCGTCTCTTGTTATCGAGAGAGCGACGGAATGTCTACCATCGTCGCAATCCTGCCCGCTGTCGATGCACAATTGGTAATGGCGGCTATCGAGGCACTGGTAATTGATAGCTCCGATGATGCAAGAAGCATGGATATGAAGCGAGCTGATGCGCTTACTCAACTCGCCACGCAAGTTCTCCAACAATCGCAGAGTGAGGTCCGCCCTCACCGTCGACCAATCACCATCAATGTCACGGTGGATCTCCCCACCTTGCTAGGGCTGGCAGAAAATCCAGGTCAGTTAGCTGGATATGGCGCGATACCAGCCTCGCTCGCACGATCCCTTGCCTCAGATGCCCAATGGAAACGCTTCATCACGGATCCTTCGACAGGTGCGCTCCTTGATTTTGGGAGAGAGAGTTACGAACCCCCGCAAGCCTTGGTGGATTTTCTCCTCGCGAGAGATCGGACCTGTCGATTTCCCGGTTGTCGGGCTCCTGCGCGTTTGGCCGATATCGACCATGCGCAGAGTTGGGAGGAGGGTGGCTCAACCTCAGCTCAAAATCTGGGTGCACTCTGTCGCCGTCATCATCGACTAAAAACTCACGGTGGGTGGAAATTAGCTAGCAAGTTGGATGGCTCCTGCACCTGGACTTCACCCGAAGGCAAGGAGTATTTCGTACCTGCCCGCGACGCCTTGGAGGCTGTCTAGGTAATACTTCTCCAATGATCTGGTGGCCGCGAGAAACTCCTAATTTGTATTATGGAGAGATAACTCTGCGACGAGCCAACGAACGTGACATCGTCCCCATCTTCACCGCTTGCCAAGATCCGATCATTCCGAAATTCACCACAGTTCCTTCACCGTATCTCATGGCACATGCGGAAGATTTTATACGCGATATCGCGCCGCGAAGTTTTGCAGAAAAGAGTGAAATGCTCTTTGCGATCGTCTTCGGCAAGGGAGATGAAGAACAGTTCTGCGGACTTATTTCGTTCCACACCACAAGTCTTGCCAACCACACTACGGAATTGGGTTACTGGCTGGCTAAGGAATCTAGAGGTAAAGGGATTGGCAAGACTGCAATCGCCCTACTCACCGAATATGGGATCGGCACGATGGGATTTCGCCGCATAGAAGCGCTCGTGGATGTCGATAATGTCGCGTCAAAAGCGCTGCTCACATCTGTTGGTTATAACCTAGACGGAATACTTCGCAATCGAGTGACGCGTAGAGATGGAGTTCAGATCGACATGGCACTTTTTTCTAAAATTAGTGATTAGCCGAAGAGTTTATTCTGAATGAAATATTGAAAATATTGAGAGGTAGGTAATTCATGGAGTCGCTGGCATTGATAGTAGCCATACTTTTTTTGACGGCTTTAATAAGTGGGCCAATCGCGATAGGTCTCACTTTTCTCCACCCCGCGACTTCGCGAGGACGCACAATTCGTCGACTCTTTGTCACCATTTTTGCTATCTGGGGAATTCTGAACGGCATCCAATTTGTACTCGCATCAGTTCCGCTCTTTCCCCGACTGGTTGGACTGATGAGCGTTGTCACCTCCGGCATTGCCATTAAACGCGAATTTGGTTTATTCCGAAAACTTAAGGAAAGTTAAACCGCTTCGGCTTATTAAATATAGGTACCGCGAGTTTTGACTTCGCGAGTTTTAGCCACGCTTGCCCTTCCTTCGGAAAGCGGTGCTAGATACGAGTTTTAAGTGGAGGTGCCGGGAATCGAACCCGGGTCCTTCGGTATCAAAACAGGACTTCTACGGGCGTAGTGTGCTTAGCGTTTTCTCAGTTCCGAATCTCTTACACACAAGTATCCGACGAACTCATTTGCGAAGTTGTTCTCTGATGTCGTTCGCAAAGCCAACATCATGAAAAGCCCTCTTACGGCGCTAGGCCCCGAATCGAAGGCTCACTCGGGCTAACGAACTAGAGAGCTCGCTTAGGCAGCGAGGTCGTAGTTAGCGACAGTATTACTGGCACTTAGTTTTTTGCACAGGTTATTGGTTAACGAGATCATCCCGGCTTCCTCGGCCCGCTTCCCCTGCCTCAACATCCAAAGTCGAGACCGTTCACCCCCATGTGTTCTCGGTCAACATGCACCAGACGAATGGAGCACTGTCCGAAACTTTCATGTGAATTGAAGCGTTACTTCATCACTATTTAATTATCAATTATCAATCTGTAATTCACTTTTTGCTTCACGGTCGTGAAGAACTTATGTCATTTACGCGAAATGAATTTCACGCTTTCACGACAGTTATATTGTAGAAGATAGCTGTGACATCAGGTAACCCAATTAAATCCTTTATTGCTAGAGCCTTTATTGCTAGAGCCTTCACCCTGAAAACGCTCGAATTGTGCACTTTATTCCAGCGGGTGTTGCATAAAACCAATGAATCTCAGCGAATCTAGCGATCCCCAGACTTGCCCGATCGACGACGCGATACTTCACGCTCAACTTCGCGCCCAACCTGTCTCTCGAGCAGCGCCGCACGCTTGTCATGAGACTTCTTTCCCCGCGCCACTGCGAGTTCAATCTTGGCTTTACCATCCTTAAAATAGAGCGAAAGCGGAATAAGCGTCAAACCACCCTCTTTAGTTTTGCCAATCAGCCGATCCAATTCTTGACGGTGGACGAGCAATTTCCTATCCCGTCGTGGCGAATGATTAGTCCAAGTCCCCTCGGTGTATTCGGGGATATGCACCCCACTGAGCCAGAGTTCACCTTTATTGACCATCGCAAATCCATCAATAAGGGAGGCGCGACCCAGCCGCAGCGACTTAACTTCCGTGCCAGTTAGTACCAGCCCGCATTCAAAGACATCCTCGATCGAGTAGTCATGACGCGCCTTCTTATTTTGCGCGATAAGTTTTCGGCCAACTTCCTTAACCATTGAAGTCGCCCTTCATTGTGAACATAAGAAATGAGTTTAGACCTTGAGATAGCGACGAAGCGTGATGATTGATGCCAGCATCGAAACCACGAGGCCAGTGAGAAGTAGATAACCGGAGGCTACCCATACTTCACCCCACCCGAAGAATTTCGTAAACGTCAGAAGTGGGGCAACCTTCGAGTCGATGACACCTTTTAGCCCAGCCAATAGTCCGGTAGCAATTAGCCAACCAAATACAGCAGAAATCAAGCCTTCGAGCAGGAATGGCAACTGAATAGAGAAGGAGGTCGCACCCACGAGTTTCATCACTCCAGTTTCGCGACGGCGATTGAACGCAGCGATTCGCAAAGTGTTTGAAATCAGCAGCGCTGCCGTGAGCACTGAGGTAAGTCCGATTAATAGTGCTGCATTTCTGAGAACGCCTAGCAACTTAAAGAACTTCTCGAGAATTGCTCGTTGATCTTGCACGACGTCGACACCTGGTCGCCCCGAAAACGCACTGACAATAACTGGGAACTGCGTTGGGTCTTTAAGTTTCACCCGAAATGATTCTGGCAACTGATCAGCCGTTACGTTTTGAGCGATTGCCGATCCCTTAAAGCGTTGTTGAAAGCGCTTGTATGCCTCGGATTGCGATTCATAAAATACTTCCTGCACAACTGGCAAAGCTTTAATGTCTTGCTGAATTGACAACCGTTGCTCCGGAGTCACTACCCCGTTGGCGCAAGAAGGAGATTCGGAGAGGGTTCCGCAGAGATAAACAGAAACCTCGATCTTGTTATACCAATAATCCTTCATCGCACTTACTTGCGAATTCGCTAGCAGGCCGATTCCGAGTAAGGATAGCGAAATAGCTACGGTGATAATGACGGCAAATGTCATTGTCATATTGCGGCGAAGTCCAATGCGGACCTCGCTCATGAGAAACCCTGCACGCATGTATCTCTCCCCTAGCCCGTGTAGCCGTAGACGCCGCGTAACTGATCTCGAATTACGTGACCGTCATCCAGTTCGATGACGCGTTTGCGCATTTGATCGACAATTCCAGAATCATGAGTTGCCATTACGACCGTTGTTCCATCACGATTGATGCGGTCAAGTAGTTTCATAATGCCGACGCTCATAGCCGGATCTAAATTTCCAGTTGGTTCATCCGCAATCAGAATTGCAGGACGGCTCACATAAGCGCGCGCAATAGCAACTCGTTGTTGCTCGCCGCCGGAAATTTCACTTGGCCGACGATCGCCTTTATCCGCAAGACCAACCATCTCCAAGACCTCTGGCACTTCGCGGGCAATTTCCTTCTTTGAATAGCCAAGGACATGCAGAGTGAAGGCAACATTTTCAAAGATAGTTTTATTCGGAAGCAGTCGGAAATCCTGAAAAACGGTACCGACCTGACGTCGCAATTCGGGAACCTTGTGGGCTGCCAGCGAACTCAGATCCTTGCCCGCCACATGGATTTTGCCGCTAGTCGGCCGCTCTTCGCGAAGCACCAATCTCAAGAAGGTGGATTTACCAGAACCCGAAAGACCGACGAGGAAAACAAACTCGCCCTTGAGCACTTCGAGATTGACCCCCTTCAAGGCGGGTCTATCCTGCCCAGGGTAGAGCTTGCTGACATTCTCAAAGCGGATCACTACAACTCCAAAAGGCTCGACCAGGCTACGCAGGACTTACGTGCTTAGTTTAGGCATTCGACTTTCCCAGACTAGCCAAATCAAGGCTATTTGCTCTGCAATTTCCGATATTTCTATCAATGGAAACGACGCCTCTGCCGCGGACAATTCCGACAATTAGCTATGAATTCCCTGATGGGTCTCGCCCAGCCTGATTTAGGTCGTGGGCGTGGACCTCTTCTGCGACGCTGAACTTT
Organism: Actinomycetota bacterium; assembly: GCA_014377015.1. GTDB lineage: Bacteria > Actinomycetota > Actinomycetes > Nanopelagicales > Nanopelagicaceae > QYPT01. Next base: position 151 of record JACMQL010000007.1, on the reverse strand, counting down.
GGTCGTGGGCGTGGAATTAGCGCCTGGCATTTGGTGACTACTCGGGGGCAGGGTGAAGAGCAAATCCGAGAAGTTGCCCATTTTCGGCCACCCTGAGGATTCGGTTCAATTCGGTTCAATTCGGTTCAATTCAGGTCGTAGCGCAGATTGG
>JACMQL010000006.1 GCA_014377015.1 Actinomycetota bacterium | reverse complement strand
GTATCCCTTCCTGTCACGATTCCTTTCGAGGTAAGTGGCACCGCAGTCGATCCATATGGCAATACCCGCGTTGGATTCGAAGGCAAGACCATAATCAACCGCAAGGACTGGGGCGTTAACTGGAATGCAGCCCTTGAAGCTGGCGGAGTTCTTGTGAGCGAGAAGGTCACCTTAGAGTTCGAAATTTCAGCAATCCGCGGTGCATAAGCCGCCTAGATCTAAATAACAAATCCCCGTTTGTGGGAGGCGGTCCGTACCGAAAGAGGTGCGGACCGCTTCTTTTTTCTCCACCCATGCCTAAGGGCTAACCAAATCTCGATTCTGCGGTTACATTTCCAGAACTACGCGACGACGAGATATCGCCTTGAAGGAGAGACTTATGAAAATTTGTGTACTTGGGACTGGCATTGTTGGTCGAACTATCGCTGGCAAACTCTCGGATTTGGGACATGAAGTCGTCATTGGTACTCGCGACATATCCACGACTTTGAATCCTTCAAGTGAAAATGAAAACGGCAGGGCATTTCTTGAATGGCAGAGAAATAATCCAAAAGTTGAGTTGGCAACGTTCTTCTCGGCCGCCCGAGAAAGTGAAATATTGTTTAACTGCATTTCAGGGGCGAGCACGCTGGCTGCGTTGGGTCTCGCGGGGGCGCAGAACCTAGCAGGGAAGATCCTCATCGATCTTTCAAATCCTTTGGATTTCTCAAACGGATTTCCTCCGACCCTTAGCGTTTGCAACGATTCGTCGCTAGCCGAACAGATCCAAGATGCCTTTCCTCAAACAAAGGTGGTGAAATCACTTAATACGATGACAGCCTCTCTAATGGTCGAGCCCAACCTCTTGAAAGATGATCACAATGTCTTTGTGTGCGGCAATGACCAATCAGCTAAAGCTTCCGTAGGGGTAATCCTCAAGGAATTCGGATGGAAAGAAATTAATATTTTGGATTTAGGCGATATCACTACTTCTCGCGGAGTTGAGATGTACCTTCCGCTTTGGTTGCGACTGTGGGGGAGTCTCCAAAATGGTGTCATCAATATCAAGGTCGTTAGTTAAGTTTCGCCGGCACCGAAATATCGCGGTGCAAAGAACCTCATCTGGACGGTAACCTAGGCTCATGTCTGCAGACCACGCGCGCGATTTAGTCCATGAGGGCTATGACGTTGCATACGTGCAGGAGAAGTGGCTGCCTGTTTGGGATGAAATCGCTCCCTTTAAATCTGGTCGACCCGATGATCCCCGTCCCAAGAAGTACGTATTGGACATGTTTCCTTACCCTTCCGGCGACCTGCACATGGGTCATGCAGAGGCGTATGCACTCGGCGATGTAATCGCTCGGTATTGGGTCCAACGTGGCTTCAATGTCATGCATCCGATGGGTTGGGATGCCTTTGGTCTGCCCGCCGAAAATGCGGCAATTAAGCGCAATATCGATCCAACAATTTGGACGTATGAGAACATCGCCGTGCAGAAGGCTTCGATGCGCCGATATGCATGTTCCTTTGATTGGGATCGCACGTTCAACACCTGCGACCCCGAGTTCTACCGCTGGAATCAGTGGCTCTTCTTGCAATTATTCGAACGCGGCTTGGCTTATCGCAAAGCCTCCAAAGTTAACTGGTGCCCTTCCTGCCAAACTGTTTTAGCAAATGAGCAAGTAATCGCAGGGTTGTGCGAACGCTGCGATACACCAGTGACGAAAAAGAAATTGACCCAGTGGTATTTCAAGATTACTGATTACGCAGATCGTTTGCTCGAGGACATGTCGCAGTTGGAAGGCAAGTGGCCAGACAAAGTCTTGACGATGCAACGCAATTGGATCGGTCGCTCCACCGGCGCAAATGTTCTTTTCCAGATTGAAGGACGTAGCGAGCCAGTAACGATTTACACCACTCGTCCAGATACTTTGTACGGCGCAACCTTCTTTGTTGTCGCAGCAGATAGTGATTTAGCTGCCGAATTAGCTAAAGGAACTCCCGCCGAAGCGAAGTTCAATGAGTATGTGGAAGCCACTAAAGCTGCTTCAGATATCGATCGCATGGCGACAGATCGTCCAAAGACTGGCGTGTTCTTAGAACGCTATGCAATCAATCCGGTCAACGGTGAGAAATTGCCAATTTGGGTGAGCGATTATGTTTTAGCTGATTACGGAACCGGCGCGATTATGGCAGTGCCTGCTCATGATCAACGTGACTTGGAATTCGCGCGGGCTATGGATCTACCAGTTCGAGTTGTGGTCGACACCGGCGAGGAAGACCCGAACATCACGGGAATTGCGACATCCGGAGACGGGGCCTTGATTAATTCCGGGTCGCTAAACGGAAAATCGAAGGGCGATGCGATCGCTTTTATCAATGCTCAACTTGAGAAAGACGGACTTGGCAAAGCGGCGCGTAATTATCGTTTACGCGATTGGCTGATTTCTCGCCAACGCTATTGGGGTACGCCAATCCCGATTATTCATTGCCCGTCGTGTGGAGAAGTTGCTACCCCACTTGAAGAATTGCCTGTGACTTTGCCGCCCGCTGCTGGGCTGGATTTGAAGCCAAAGGGAACGTCACCTTTGGGTGCAGCTACCGATTGGGTAAATGTTCCTTGCCCTAAGTGCGGTCAGCCTGCAAAGCGCGACACTGACACGATGGACACCTTCGTGGATTCGTCGTGGTACTTCTTGCGCTTCCCAAGTTCAACTGACCACGCACAAGCATTTAGTCGTGAGGCAACAGATACCTGGTTGCCTGTTGATCAATACGTTGGCGGAGTAACGCATGCAATTTTGCATTTGCTCTACAGCCGATTCTTCACGAAGGTTTTGTTCGACATGGGCAAACTTTCCTTCACTGAACCTTTCACTCGCCTGCTAAATCAAGGCATGGTTGTGATGGAAGGTTCTGCGATGAGTAAGAGCCGCGGCAACTTGGTGCGCTTAAGTGATGAATTAGAAAAGCATGGCGTAGATGCAATTCGTCTTTCCATGGTCTTCTCTGGCCCGCCAGAAGATGACGTCGACTGGGCCGATGTTTCACCATCAGGTTCGGTGAAATTCCTAAATCGCGCCTGGCGTTTATCTGGTGATGTATCTAGTGCACCAAGAGTTGATTTCACCAAGGGTGAGCGGAGTCTGCGAATCGCAACGCACAAAGCTTTGCACGATGCTTCCTTTGCCGTGGAATCATTTCGATTCAATGTTGCCATCGCTCGTGTAATGGAATTAGTGAATGCAACCCGCAAGGCGATTGATTCGGGATGCGGCCCAGCAGATCCTGCCGTGCGTGAAGCGACCGAGGCCATCGCGATCATGCTCTCTCTCGTTGCTCCATTTACAGCCGAGGAAATGTGGGAGCGCTTGGGACATAAGCCATCTGTTGCCTTAGCTGGCTGGCCGAGCATTGATGAATCACTTCTCGTCGCTGAGGCAGTTGTCGCAGTCATTCAAATTAACGGCAAAATCAAAGAGCGAATCGAGGTCTCGCCTTTGATTTCTGATGCCGATTTGGAAGCTGTGGCGTTGGCTAATCCGGTTGTGGCCCAGGCGTTGCTAGGCGCGACGGTCATCAAGATCATCACTCGGGCGCCGAAGATCGTGAATATCGTTATCAACAACGCGTAACGCTAAACATTTCGACGCTCACGTTGCGCCGGCCCGCCGCTCACCCTTTTCAATGGGCGTATGAATGATCATCTATTAAATCTGCGCAATTTGTTCCAAGACTGGTATGACGGACTTCAATTTTCTATTCTGCACAAGCGCGCCTTCGCGATCATTGCTGCAATCGTTCTGCTGACCTCAGCGCTCATCCTCACCCGTGGACATTCCACGCCGATCGTGATTGCCCAGCCGGCGGCTGTGACGATGGTGGCACCAACGCTGGTCGTCGATGTCGCAGGCGGCGTTAGAAAACCAGGGGTTTATTCTCTTCCTGCTAATTCACGAGTCACTGATGCCATTTCGGCAGCCGGCGGAGCTCGCAAGGGTGCTGACACGAGCGAGGTGAATCTGGCTCGTATGGTTCGTGACGGTGAGCAGATTTACCTTGAACCGCCAGTGAGCGCAACGTCGCCTAAGTTCATGCCGACGACTTCTTCTCGCTCTTCCAATTCTTCTAGAACCACTCGCGCCAACGGTCCGATAAATATCAATCGCGCCTCGGAAAAGGAACTTGAATCGCTGCCTGGGATTGGCCCTGTTCTCGCATTGAAGATTTTTACTTATCGAAATGTCAACGGACCTTTCACTCGCATTGAAGATCTTCAGAAAGTTTCTGGGATTGGAAGTGCGAAATTCGCGGCACTCAAGACAAAAGTCCGCGTGTAAGTGATTATCGCGGGATAGTTCTTGGCACCGCCATCTGGATCGGCGCCCTTACTCAAAGTTGGTTGCCTCCTTGGCGAACTAGCGCAATATTTGCTTTCGCCATAGTTTTCTTAATCTGGCGTGGGCGAGCTGTTGCTGTGGTTCTAATCGCCGCTGCATTATTGGGTAGCGGTGTCATGTCCTTTCGACAGATGGGCGTACAGGGATCTCAAATACGTGCCATGGTCGGCCAATCTGCGATGGTGGAATTTCAGATCACTACAGATCCAGTACAAAGTGCCCCACACGTTTTTGGCACGACGCTAGCGCCGCGTAGTTTTAGTTTCCTTGCGACTGCTCTCAAGGTAAGCAATTCTGGAATCTCTTACAAAATGCGCGTGCCGATTCGAGTCATTGCCTCGGACAAAAACGTCTTATCGATGCTGCCAGGACAGCGAATCCGGGTGGTAGGAGTTGTGAAGATTGCCAAAGAATCTCGTGTTGCAGTCTTACTGCTGACCCGCGGAAAGATTGTGAAGGTTACAGATGCATCGCGTTGGGCGCGCTCGCTGGGTGGAATACGCACCAATTTGCGCGATTTGAGTAAACACGACGATGCTGGGGCATTGATACCGGGAATGGTATTAGGTGATACCTCACTTCAGAGTGTGGAATTCAAAGCGGCAATGCGTCGATCGGGCTTGACGCACCTAGTTGCTGTGAGCGGTGCCAATTTCGCGATCATCTCCTTATTCGTGTTGTGGTGCATGCAATGGGTATTTAAATCAATCCGCATTCGCCTGATTTTTACAGCGCTCGCATTGCTCTGTTTCATTGCATTAGTACGTCCGTCACCCTCGGTACTACGGGCGGCCGCGATGGCGAGTGTGGTTCTTGCAGCCCGCGGGACGGGACGGAGAGCAGATGCCCTACCCGCACTCGGATTTGCGATCGGCGCGGTAGTGATCGGGGATCCTTGGCAAGCTCGCGAGCCGGGATTTGCGCTCTCGGTTTTAGCAACTGCGGGCTTGCTCCTGCTGGCACCCCGAATTGGGTCGTGGTTGAAGGGTTATCTCCCGAAGATTCTTGCGGAAGCAATCAGCCCGCCGTTGGCCGCCGTCGTGATGTGCGCGCCGATCTTGATCGCCTTGACTGGATATTTGGGATTGATGACGGTAATCGCGAACTTGTTGGTTGCGCCGGTCGTTGCGCCGATAACCATTATCGGATTCATAGCAGCACTTATATCCCCGATTGCGCCGAGCATCACTTCGATCCTGCTATGGGTCATTCATTTTCCCTCTGCCTGGATCGCAAACGTTGCGCAATGGTCCGCCAAGTTTCCGGTCCTGCAGTTAGGTAGCGGCTTGGCAGGTTTCGTGATCGGCGCAGTAGTCCTATGCATCCTCGCAATCGCAATGATTATTTCCAAAAGGTCGCGCCGGATTCTTGTGCTCGGTTTGGTCATTGTCAGCATTTCCTTTTTTTGGTTGAGTCAATGGCCCGGCGGGGAATGGGATATTGCCAATTGCGATGTGGGGCAAGGTGATTCTTTGGTAATCAATTTGGGCGGGCACAGGGGGTTGGTTATTGATGCTGGCCCTGATGCGCAGTTGGAGGATCGCTGTCTGCATCAGTTGGGAATCTCGACGATTTCCTTATTGGTTCTCACGCATTTTCATGCCGATCATGTCGAAGGTTTAGTCGGACTCTTGCACGATCGAAAAGTCGAAGGAGTCTGGATCACATCCAACCCTGCTCCCATCTTGGAAAGTCGACGGGTGCACACCTTGCTCGAGGGCATACCCATTACTGAAGTAACGCGCGGATATTCCGCGACTATTGGGGGCGAGCGAAGGGCTTTGTCCCTCAATGTCTTGTGGCCGAATAGCGAGGTGACTTCGACCGCGGAACTCCCGGGTGATGGCTCGGCGATCAATAATTCAAGCGTGGCGCTCACAATTACCGCGAGCGATTTCACTCTATTTAGCGGTGGGGATATCGAACCTGAAGTGCAAGCCCAACTTTTGCCCGTCGACAAGGTCGATATTTACAAAGTTAGTCATCACGGGTCGTCTTATCAGGATGCGATTTTCATGCGAGAACTCTCACCGGCGCTTTCGCTCATCAGCGTCGGGCTGGGAAATACTTACGGTCACCCATCGGCCCGTACGATCGCGGCTCTGGTTAGACTCGGTAGTAAGGTTTTTCGCACTGACACGGATGGTGCGATCGCAGTGGAGGCGAGAGATCATGTTTTCGCTGTTCGAACAAGTGGCGGGCGCTGGTGGAAGAAAGTGAGGTTGTCGTGAGTCTTTTCTTAATCCTCGGACCCGAAACCGCGCTATCAGATCGTGCGTTAGCAAAAATCATGGCTTCTCTGCGAGAGGAAAAGGCGGAAGTCACCACGATTTTTGGACCGGACGCGATTCTCGGTGATATCGCCGATGCGCTCGCGCCTTCATTATTTTCAGACAAACGCGCTCTAGTAATACGTGATCTGCAGGATCTTCCGAGTGAGTCACATGGAGAAGTCACTACCTACCTCGGTGATGTAGATCCGACTATGACTGTGATTTTTGTTCATAAAGGTGGAGTTAAAGGCAAAGCACTTCTTGATCAAATCAAGAAGGCAAAAGCCGAAGTCATCAATTGCGACACTTTAAAGAAGGAGAGCGAGAAGCAAGAGTTCGTGCGACACATATTTCTCGACCTCGGTCGCAAAGCGACTGCCGGTGCGATCGCCGCCCTTGTCGGGGCGTTAGGAAATGACCTCCGCGAACTCAGCGCTGCCTGTAGCCAGATTGCCTCCGATACCACTGGCGTTATCAACGAAGAAGTGATTGACAAGTATCACCACGGACGAATTGAGACGACTGGGTTTGATGTAGCCAGCGCCGCCCTTGATGGCGATGTCGCCAGTGCTTTACTGTCGCTGCGCAGCGCGATTGCCACGGGCACAGATCCGGTGATGGTCACAAGTGCCATGGCGGCAGCGCTTCGCGGGCTGGCCAAAGTCTCCGGAACCAACCCAGGCAGCAAATCCTTTGAGTTGGCGGGTCCGTTGGGGATGGCTCCGTGGCAGATCGATAAGGCGCGTCGGCAACTCTCGTCATGGACCCCAGCAGGCATCTCGCGCGCGGTCCAAGCAGTCGCATTAGCCGATGCACAGGTAAAAGGGGCCGCGGTTGACCCGATCTACGCCCTTGAACAGGCGCTGAGCGCCATCGGGGTGGCCCGGACGACCAGATCCTAATTTGAGCCCAGCACTAGTGCGCTGGTATCCTTTCGCCTCTTGCGCTGGCCCATGAGGGTCGGTAATAAATTTGATGAAGAGGTACGCGCGCGTGGCAAATATCAAGTCCCAGATCAAGCGGATTAAGACCAACGAGAAGGCTCGCCTTCGTAACAAGTCGGTCCGATCATCCATCAAAACCGCCGTGCGCAAGTTCCGCGATTCACTCGCAACCGGCGATTCAGCCGTCATCACCAGCGAACTGCGCAGCGCTTCACAGGCGCTCGATGTCGCAGTGGCAAAAGGTGTTATTCACAAGAACGCGGCAGCCAATAAGAAGTCATCAATGACGAAGGCTGCTAACAAGAGCGCTGACGCCAAAGCTGGCGTTCGTTAATTTTCTAGTCACACAAGAGCGAGGCTAGGTCATGCCTGCAATTTCCATTGCGAAGGCCCCGCAACCGGCTTCAACTGATCCGGCGCAGATTCGTAACTTCGCCATCATCGCCCATATTGATCATGGCAAGTCCACCCTCGCTGATCGCATGCTCGGAATTACTGAAGTAGTCGATCCGCGACATATGCGCGAACAATATTTAGATCGCATGGATATTGAACGCGAACGTGGAATCACCATTAAAAGTCAAGCAGTGCGTCTGCCATGGCGTTCGGGGATAGACGGTCAGGAGTACATCCTCAACATGATCGATACTCCGGGTCACGTGGATTTCACTTATGAAGTTTCGCGTTCGCTGGCAGCAAGTGAAGGGGCAGTTCTTCTCGTTGATTGCGCGCAAGGAATTGAAGCGCAGACATTGGCTAACCTCTATTTGGCAATGGAGAATAACCTCAAGATTATTCCGGTACTCAACAAAATCGACTTACCCGCCGCGCAACCGGACAAGTTCGCCGCTGAACTAGCCAAGTTAATCGGATGCGAGCCAAGTGACTGCCTGCGCGTTTCAGGTAAAACTGGCGAAGGCGTCGCGGAATTGCTTGATCAAATCATCGCCCAAATTCCTCCACCCCAAGGCGATGCGAATGCGCCCGCCCGCGCCTTGATTTTCGATTCTGTTTATGACGTTTATCGCGGCGTCGTGACGTATGTGCGAGTCATCGACGGACATCTTTCTGCACGCGATCAAATTCAAATGTTTTCTACCGGCGTACGCCACGAGATGCTTGAAGTTGGAGTTATTTCTCCCGAGCCTCTACCCAGCAAAGGACTCGGGGTTGGTGAAGTTGGATATCTGATCACGGGCGTAAAAGATGTTCGGCAGTCACGTGTCGGCGATACCGTCACCAACTACAACAACCCGACCAAGACTCCATTAGCTGGATATAAAGATCCAAAACCAATGGTTTTTTCTGGGCTATATCCGCTGGATGGTGCGGACTATCCGGTTCTTCGCGAAGCTTTAGATAAGTTGCAACTCAATGATGCCGCGCTGGTGTACGAACCAGAGTCATCGGCCGCGCTTGGTTTTGGATTCCGCTGTGGCTTCCTCGGACTGCTTCACATGGAAATTGTGCGCGAGCGACTCGAGCGCGAATCCAATCTGAGCTTAATTTCTACTGCTCCCAACGTTGTTTACAACGTAAAACTCGATGACGGCAAAGACGTAATCGTGACTAACCCGAGTGAATTCCCTGAAGGAAAGATTCTGAGCGTTGAAGAGCCAATCGTCCGCTCAACGATTCTTGCCCCTAGCGAATTCATTGGCGCGATCATGGAACTCTGCCAGCAACGACGCGGAGTGCTCCTTGGAATGGATTATCTTTCGGAAGACAGAGTTGAAATTCGCTACACCCTTCCACTCGCCGAAATCGTCTTCGACTTCTTCGACAAATTGAAATCGAGCACCCGCGGGTATGCCTCACTTGATTATGAGGCAATTGGGGATGCAGAAGGGGATCTCGTCAAGGTCGACATTCTGCTGCAAGGTGAGCCAGTTGATGCATTTAGCGCGATCGTGCACCGTGACAAGGCTTATGCATACGGATTGATGATGACTGCAAAATTGCGCGAACTTATTCCGCGCCAGCAATTTGAAGTTCCCATCCAGGCAGCAATCGGTTCTCGCATAATTGCCCGCGAAACAATTCGGGCAATCCGCAAAGACGTGCTTGCTAAATGTTACGGCGGAGATATTTCCCGTAAGCGCAAACTCCTGGAGAAACAGAAGGAGGGAAAGAAGCGGATGAAGATGGTGGGTCGCGTGGAAGTTCCTCAGGAAGCCTTTGTCGCTGCACTTGCTACTGACGCCGACATTGAAAAGGCGAAAGCCGCTCGGAAATAATCGTGTCTTTGTTATCGTTTTACGTACACATTCCTTACTGTGCAAAACGTTGCGGCTACTGTGATTTCAATACGTATACGCCAAATGAACTGCGCGAGGGTGCAACTCTAGAAGTCATATCGGGTGATTACATCGATGCCGTACTGCGCGAGATCGAGGTCGCACAAACGCAAGCAAGAGGAAGTGTTCCGACGATATTTTTTGGGGGAGGTACCCCCAGTCTTCTTCCTGCTAAAGATCTCGGGCGGGTGATCTCGGCCATAAAAGACAAGTGGGGTTTAGTTCAGGGCTGCGAGATTACTTTGGAAGCCAATCCCGATTCGGTTGATGCGGCCAAACTTGCGGCCTATCGCGAAGCAGGATTCAATAGAATTTCGTTCGGCATGCAATCATCCAAACCGCATGTTCTAAAGGTGTTAGACCGGACGCACAACCCTGAAAATATTTCTCGAGTTGTCTTGGAAGCGAAGGCGGCTGGATTTTCTAGCATCAGCCTTGACCTGATCTATGGAACTCCTGGTGAGTCACTTGCCGATTGGGAGAGTTCAGTTACAACTGCCCTGGCATTGCCGATCGACCATGTAAGCGCCTATGCCCTCATCGTCGAGTCAGGTACGAAATTAGCCGCCCAGATAAAGCGCGGCGAATTGTCGATGCCAGACGATGATCTCATGGCGGATATGTACCTTCTCGTAGATCGACTTTGCGAAACTGCCGGATTTGCTTGGTATGAATTGAGCAATTGGTCAAAGCCGAATCATGAATCCAGACACAATGTGGCCTATTGGCACAATGCAAATTGGTGGGGGCTAGGTCCTGGTGCGCACTCGCATCTCGATGGTGTGCGATGGTGGAACGTGAAACACCCTAACGCTTACAAAGAGAAGTCCTTCGCAGGCGAGAGCGTGGTGCAAGAGCGCGAAGTTTTGACGCGAGGCCAATTACATGATGAGGCAATGATGCTGGCCATTCGATTACGCAGCGGAATCCAGTTATCAGAACTCACCGAGGACCAGCGCCATAGCGTTGCGCAATACGGCCAATCTGGCCATCTCGATCAGCACGCATGGCAGGCGGGGCAATTGCAACTAACCCCGCATGGTCGTCTTATTGCTGATCGAATCGTGCGTCAGCTAGTCCTATAGAATTATCAACCTTATGGAATCACGCCGTTTAGAAATCCTACGAGCGATCGTCGACGAGTACGTGGCGACGCAAGAGCCTGTCGGCTCCAAGTCGATCGCTGATCGCCATGCACTGGGAATTTCACCTGCAACGATTCGCAATGAAATGGCCTTGCTGGAAGAGGCCGGTTTAATTACCCATCCTCATACCAGCGCAGGACGCATTCCCACAGATCTTGGCTATCGAGTATTCGTAGATAAATTAGCCGCAGTTAAGCCGCTTTCTACACCTGAACGTCGCGCGATTGAGAGTTTTCTTGAGGGTGCACACGATCTCGATGATGTCGTGATGCGTACTGTAAAACTGCTCGCCGATGTCACCAAGCAAGTAGCGGTTGTCCAGTACCCATCGCTCGTGCGATCGCGAGTTCGTCATCTTGAACTTCTTCTGCTTACTCCGTCCCGCCTTATGGTGATTCTTGTAACCGATGCCGGTCGGGTCGAGCAGAGAGTCCTGGAATTCGCGGCGGACCTCGATGAGAATTTCGTTTCGACATTAAGAAGCCAACTTAATCAAGAAGTATTGGGACAGCGACTCTTGGACTGTTCTCATATCCTGAGTGGGGTAGTGGCCTTGCATACGACTGCGGATCAAGATGTTGTTACCGCCGTCATCTCGACCCTGACTGAGATGACATTCGAAAAGCCAGAAGAGCGAGTCGTGCTAGCAGGCACCGCAAACCTGGCGCGATTCCGCGAAGATTTCTCAGAGCACATACATCCCATCCTTGAAGCCTTGGAGGAGCAAGTAGTTTTACTTCGTTTGCTCGGCGATGTCGGAGAGACTGTGCAGGTGAGGATCGGACAAGAACAGAGTGAAGAAAATTTACGACAAACAAGTTTGGTGACCGTCGGATATGGATCTCACTCGAGTCCACTCGGCGCCCTTGGAGTGATCGGACCAACCCGAATGGATTACGCAGGATCGATGGCCGCGGTGGCCGCTGTAGCTCGATACGTTGGCAGATATATGAATGAGGGTTCATAGTGGCTGATCACTATTCCATCTTGGGTGTCGAACGTGAGGCAGACCAAGACCAGATAAAACGTGCGTATCGAAAGTTGGCACGCGAACTACATCCCGATGTGAATCCAGATCCAGCGGTACAAGATAAGTTCAAGGAAATCACTGCCGCATACGAAGTATTGAGCGACCCAAAAAAACGACGTGACTATGACAACGGGGGAGCAGCAGGGTTTAATAATTTTGGTAATGCTGGCTTCGGCTTCGGTGACGTCATGGACGCTTTTTTCGGCGGAGGTGGCAATCGGGGACCTCGACCACGAATGCGGGCCGGGCAGGACGCGCTGATCCGCGTGCAAGTCGACCTCAACGAAGCCTGCTTTGGCACCGAACGAGAGTTAAGTGTTGAGAGCGCTGTTGCTTGTACGGTATGCGGTGGTTCTGGTTGCGCCGCGGGGACTCAACCAACGACATGCGAAATTTGCCAGGGTCGGGGCGAAACCCAGCATGTAAGTCGCTCATTTATCGGTCAGGTAATGACGAGTCGTCCGTGCGCGCAATGCCAAGGATTTGGCACCGTTATCAAATCCCCATGTCGTGAGTGCGCAGGTGATGGAAGAGTGCGTGCACGCCAGACGATCAATGTAAAGATCCCGCCTGGAGTTGAGACGGGAAATCGAATACAGATGAGTGGACGGGGAGAAGTTGGTCCAGGCGGCGGTCCGGCTGGTGATTTATACGTGGAAATTCTTCAGACTCCGCACGATTTCCTGGCACGAGAAGGGTCCACCCTGCATCTGGCTGTTGGCGTATCGATGGCAGCTGCGACCCTCGGCACAACCCTCACCATCGAGTCCCTTGATGGGCCACTTCCAGTAACAGTGAAAGCGGGGACGCAGAGCGGGGCCGCGATTTCACTGAAAGGCAAAGGAGTCACTCATTTGCGCGGTGGAGGTCGCGGTGAGTTGATAGTCCATGTTGAAGTACAGACCCCCATTAAACTTACTAAAGAGCAAGAGGCGCTTCTTCAAAAATTTGCGAAATCGCGCGGCGAGAAAGAAGGCGAATCTCTAGTGCAACGCCAAGATGGAAAGTTCTTCAGTAAGTTCAGAGATGCCAAACTGAAGGATTCAAGGGGTCGATAGTGCTTACGCTCTCATATGTAATTGATATCCCAACGCAGTTAGGCGAAGTCATTCGATTAGTTGGAGACGAGGGTTTTCACGCCGCCAGCGTTCTGCGTCTACAGAAGGGCGAAGAGCATCTCCTCTCGGATGGGCGGGGCAAGTGGTCTAGAACTGAAGTCGTTGACGTTAGCAAACGTACTGTCGACCTTTCGATTCTTGAGACTGGTTTTGAAATTCCACGCGATGTGCAGATCACTGTTGTCCAAGGCGTGGTGAAAGGCGATCGAACTCGCGAAAACATCGAATTGCTCGTGGCCTCTGGCGTGGATCGAATCGTGCCTTGGCAAGCCCAGCGATCTATCGGAAAACTTCCGCGCGGCATCGAAAAATTGCAGATAGCAGTCCGCGAAGCGGGAAAGCAGTCCCGCCGTTTCTGGTTGCCTGAAGTTGCAGACCCCGTGGATACCGATCAGCTACTTGCAATTATCAGGAGCGCCGATTTCACCCTAATACTCGATGCTGATGGTGATGCAAAAGTTACGGATTTTTTCCCGCACCATGCACATATTGATTCGTTAGTTTTAGTAATTGGTCCCGAAGGTGGATCAACGCCCGACGAAATCGAGATGATGATGGGAGCCGGAGCGCAGTTGGCTAAATTGGGGCGTCCCGTATTGCGATCCTCACATGCAGGAATCGTGGCTGTTACGGCGGCATTCATTGCTCTGGGTCTTTGGTAACTACTCGCGGGAAGAGATTGGGAAATGCTGATGGCGCAAGAAGTTGAGTGTTTATTCTGCAAGATAGTTGCGGGCATTATTCCAGTTGACATTGTCTACCGAAGCGATGAGGTCGTTGCTTTTCGAGACATCACCCCCAAAGCGCCGACTCACATACTTGTGGTGCCAACTCATCATGCTGAAAATGCCACGGAATTAGCCAAGATCGCGCCGAATTCTCTCATTGCAATGTTCCTAGCCGCAGGTGAAATCGCATCGGTCGAAGGGCTGGCTGGGTATAGGTCCGTATTTAATACGGGAACATCAGCGGGACAGACGGTATTTCACGCTCATCTTCATATTCTTGGCGGACGAAGTTTTTCTTGGCCACCCGGCTAAACGCACCATTTAATGGCAATCACATAGAATGAGCGCAATGGAAAGAACTTTGTACGCCGTCCCCAGCGCTATACCGATGGTCGCATTGCTAGGACCGGCTGACGGTCACCTGCGAATTATCGAGGCAGCCTTTCCGACCTTGACGATCACGGTACGCGGAAACGAAATCACTTTTCATGGGGATTCGGATGAAGGTTTACGCTTGGAGAGTCTGCTTAACGAACTTTTAGTTGTGATCAGATCAGGTCAGAATCTTTCAAGTGAGTTAGTGGTGCGAGCGATCTCCATGATGCAAAGCATTCCGCAGGAGCATCCTGCGGAAGTTCTTTCTCTCAACATAGTCAGTAACCGAGGTCGCTCGATTCGTCCCAAAACTGCGAATCAAAAACATTACGTTGATGCAATCGAAGAAAACACAATTACTTTTGGTATCGGGCCAGCTGGAACTGGCAAGACGTATCTGGCTATGGCAAAGGCTGTGGCTTCTCTACAAGCAAAAGAAGTAAACCGCATTATTTTGACGCGACCTGCGGTTGAAGCGGGGGAGCATCTGGGATTTCTTCCAGGCACATTGTCTGAAAAGATTGATCCATATTTACGACCCTTATTTGATGCATTGCATGACATGTTGGATCAGGATGCGATACCGCGCCTGATGCAGGCTGGTGTCATCGAAGTTGCACCGCTTGCTTACATGCGGGGGCGAACACTCAATGATGCATTCGTAATTCTCGATGAAGCACAGAACACATCCCCTGAACAGATGAAGATGTTTCTCACTCGTTTGGGTTTTGGATCCAAGATGGTTGTCACTGGCGATGTCACTCAGATCGACTTACCTAGCGGTGCCCGCTCAGGTCTTAAAGTTATTCGCGACATCTTGAAAGATATCGACGACATAGCTTTTATTGAATTGAGCGCCCGGGATGTAGTCCGTCACAGTCTCGTCGGCGATATCGTTGAGGCCTACGGGAGATTTGATCACGAGCGCCTCATGGCGGCACAAGAACAACAACAACCTCGCCAACTTCGTCCATCGAACTGAGGCAATCTCCCGACATGGCAATTGAAATCACCACCCGCGCGGGTGTGGTCGGTAATGAATCAAATCTCGCTTCGCTTTTGGCGTTTGCCATCTCTGAACTCGGATTGCATCCTGCTTGCGAACTCAATGTTGTTCTTGTCGATCCTACCGAGATGACCGAACTGCACATCACCTGGATGCACGAAGAAGGTCCAACAGATGTCCTTTCTTTTCCAATGGATGAATTGCGTCGTGATTCTCACGAAGAAGGCGTGCTGGGCGACATTGTTCTGTGTCCAGATGTTGCACAAGAGCAAGCGTTGGATGCTGGCCATAGCGCAGAGCACGAGTTGTCAATTTTGAGCATTCATGGATTGCTCCACCTCATCGGCTATGACCATGCAAACCCGAAAGATGAGAAGATTATGTTCAACCTGCAAGAAGACCTAGTTTCGAGGTGGAAAACTTGAACCCGTTATCCGTATTTGTGATTATCGGTCTTTTGGCTTTTGCAGGCTATCTCGCCGGTAGCGAAGCCGCTCTCAGTTCAATTTCACGAGTGACAATTGAGGAGTTAGAAAAACTTCGCGGGGGCGCGATTCTGCGCCGAGTAACCCTTGATCCAGCGCGATACCTCAACGTCGTACTGCTGGTTCGAAAAGCCTGCGAACTTACAGCCACCGTCCTACTTGCCGGGATATTCCTAGACCGATTCGATGGTGGGCTCGCGATATCTCTTACTGTTGCGATCATGGTCACCGTTTCATATGTGATAGTCGGCGTTGGTCCGCGCACACTTGGAAAGCAGAACCCAAATAGGTGGGCACGTGGCGGCGCAGTCGTCGCCTTCTATTTGGCCAGCATTCTCGGACCTATAACCACGTTGCTCATTGCGCTAGGCAATGCAATTACTCCAGGCAAGGGATTCAAGCAAGGTCCATTCTCTAATGAAGCTGAGTTGCGCGATTTAGTAGATCAGGCGCACGAACGCGGCCTTGTTGAATCTGACGAACACGAAATGATTCACTCGGTATTTGAATTGGGTGACACGCTTGTGAGGGAAGTTATGGTTCCGCGCACAGAGATGGTCTGGATTGAAAGAGATAAATCTTTGCGTCAAGCACTTTCGCTAGCTTTACGTTCGGGATTTTCGCGGGTACCAGTTGTCGGGGATGGCATCGACAATGTAATTGGAATCGCGTACGTTAAGGATTTAGCAAAGCGCGCTTTGGATCATCACGAAGGTGAGCAGACTGAAAAAGTTGAACAGCATATGCGTCCCGCGAATTTTGTGCCCGAAAGCAAAATGGCAGCAGAATTACTCAAAGAAATGCAACGCGATCAAATCCACTTGGCAATTGTTATTGATGAGTATGGCGGTACCGCTGGACTCATCACTATTGAAGATATCCTCGAAGAAATTGTGGGCGAGATCGAAGACGAGTATGACGACGGCGAAGAAGAATTCCTTTGGCTCAATGAAAACAAAGCGCGTGCGTTGGCCGGTTTGCATGTCGAAGATTTGGCCCGCGAACTAGATATTACGGTTGCTGAAAGTGATTACCATGATGTTGACACCATCGGAGGATTGATGGCCAAGAAGCTCGGTCGCGTACCAATTCCGGGTAGCACGATTGTGCTCGAAGGTTGGAACATCACTGCAGAGCGACCTCAGGGTAGACGACGCCGTATTAGCAGCGTCATGGTGGAACGTGAGGCAACGCCAGGAGTCGGCGAGCATGACCACCTCTAATTTCGACAATCCAGAAGACGAGAAATTAGCCGTATTAGCCAGAGCCACTCTTCGTCGCACCGGCGCACAGCAAGCAGGCGCACTTCGTGACACCACGGGTCGAACATACGTTGGGACGAATATCGCTTCGCATACTTTTATTCGCGATGCGGCTGAATCAGTTTTAACAATTGCCTTGACGAGTCAGATCAACGGAATCGAATCAGCAGTATTTGTTGGCAATGGGGCGTTGAATATTGTCCCGTTACGTGATTTCGCCCCTACGTGCGCGATCAGCGCCCTGCAAGAAAATGGCGAAATAGTTCCTCTCTAAGTCCCTGTATCCTTGCCGAATGCGCATCGTACGATTTTCACCTGCCGCCGCTGATCCTTCTCTCGAATTGGGAAAGGATCCGCTCTTTGGTGTACTTCAAGAGGAAACCATCGCAGTTCTTAACGGTGATCCTTTGTATGCCGGCATTACGCCGTCCGGCAAACTCGTTCCATTCTCCCAAGTTCGCCTCTTGGCTCCTGTCTTGCCGCGCAGCAAGGTGGTTTGCGTCGGTAAGAATTATGCAGACCACGCCAAAGAAATGGGCGGAGTCGTTCCTGATGAGCCTGTAATCTTCTTAAAGCCCAATACTTCAGTAATCGGCCCCGATGACACGATTGCATGGCCCGCTATGAGCAACCGCGTTGATTTTGAAGGAGAACTTGCGATTGTCATTAGTCGCATTTGCAAAGACGTTCCAAAAGAGCGTGCTAATGATGTTATTTTCGGTTACACGTTAGGAAATGACGTGACTGCCCGTGATCTGCAGTCGAAGGACGGTCAATGGACTCGCGCTAAGGGCTTTGACACTTTCTGTCCGTTGGGTCCGTGGATTGATACGGAGTTTGTCCCAACTGGACAAAGAATCACCAGCACTCTGAATGGAATCATCCAGCAGGACGCTCACTTATCGGACATGATCTTTGATGTTCCGACCATCATTAACTTCGTGTCTCAAGTTATGACTTTGCTTCCGGGAGATGTCATTTTGACGGGCACACCCGCCGGAATCGGTCCCATGCCAGAAAAATCAGTCATCACAATCGCGATTGAAGGACTCGGCGAATTGACCAATAAGTTGAGTAACCATGGATGAAGTGACAAATAAAGTTCGAGTCAGGTTTGCTCCATCACCCACTGGAGATCTCCACGTCGGAAATATTCGCACTGCCCTTTTTGATTGGGCGTATGCGCGCCACACGGGCGGTTCATTCATTTTTAGAATCGAAGATACGGACACCACCCGCGTCACTGATGAATACATTGCGGCAGCCATAGACACACTACGTTGGCTTGGTTTGCAATGGGACGAGGGCCCGGAGGTCGGAGGGTCTTACGGACCGTATCTGCAATCCCAGCGCTTAGATATTTATTCCGACTGGGCACAGAAATTCCTTGATCAGAAAGATGCCTATTACTGCTTCTGCACTTCGGAAGAGCTCGAAACTCGTCGCGAGGCGCAAAAAGCTTCGAACGTCGCACCTGGCTATGACGGCCAGTGCCGCAATCTCAGCGCGGATCAAATCGTCGCTTTTAGGGCTGAGGGACGTACCGCTGTAATCCGTATGCGCATGCCGGATGGTCACACCACTTTCGTAGATCAAATTCGTGGCGAGATTTCCTTTGATCACAAATATGTACCTGACTTTGTACTGGTCCGGGGCGACGGATCGCCTTTGTACACTTTGGCAGTTGCCGTCGATGACATCATGATGAAAGTGACGCACGTTTTGCGAGGAGAAGATCTACTCTCCTCTACTCCGCGCCAAATTCGCGTCTATCAAGCAATGGACGTCGCGATAGAGAATTACCCGATTTTTGCACACTTGCCATTTGTTATGGGGCAAGACAATGCAAAACTTTCCAAACGAAATGGGGAAGTTTCTATCGCTTGGTATCGCGAAGCCGGCTACCTACCTGAGGCGATTTGCAACTATCTCGCGCTCCTTGGCTGGTCTCCGGGAGATGATGTTGAAAATATCTCGATGCAGCAACTCACCGAGTTGTTTACGGTTGAGCGCGTCAATAGTTCGCCAGCCCGTTTTGATATGAAGAAATTAGAAGCGATTAACGGCGACAAGATCCGCGCGCTCACTCTGGATGATTTTCTTGACCGAGCCCTACCATTTTTGATCCGCGCGGAAGTAATTGAAGGCACCGCTGCCGAGATCCAGCTCGTCCAGGCCGCTTTGCCGATTATTCAAGAGCGCATCACGCGCTTGAATGAAGTGCCGGCCATGTTGAAGTTTCTCTTCGTGAAAGATTTCGTAGTCGAGCAAGATTCGGTGGCAAAGATTTCTGATGCTTCTTCCAAACAAGTTCTCACTCGCGCACTTGATGAGTTGGCTCCCCTGCAAGAGTGGTCGAATACTTCCATTGAGGCAGTTCTACGCAGTGCCCTGATCGAAGAACTGGGACTAAAGCCACGAATTGCCTTCGGCGCGGTACGAATCTCCGTGACCGGCGGTCCAATTTCTCCGCCACTCTTTGAATCCATGGAGTTGCTCGGCAAGTCGGTTTGCTTGGCGCGAATTTCGCAGGCGATTGCGCTGTAGTTTCTACGGTATCCTTGCGAGCGCCTTTTGGGGTATGGGGTAATTGGCAGCCCTGCTGATTCTGGTTCAGTAAGTCTAGGTTCGAGTCCTGGTACCCCAGCAATTTCTTTTCGCAAGATCTACATTTCACGTCTAGCGAGCAAAATGATTTATGGGCTCCGGATCCTAAAAGGGTGGCATCTTCGCAATCAATTTTCGTGCCATCTCGACAATCGCTTCAGCTTTTACGTGGTCATCCATCACATCGGATTCAAAGATTTCAATATCGTGAGCTTTCGGATATTCCGCTGTGATTCGAGTGCGTCGCATTCTGTTGAATGGCTTTATGGCGGCCCCCATTGGAGGGTCTAGTTGTGCTGAGACGGCGGAGAAAACTGCGATATGTCCACCAGCAGATGTTGGCCTCAATCCTTGGATTTCAAGGAGGGCCGTAAGAGACTTTCGGGCCGCGTCATAGAGAAGTGTGTAGGCCGCTTCCACATCGCCGTGCACACACTTCAAGGATGAATGTAGGTGAGCTTCGGCTTGTCCGAGAAGGCGATCCGCATGTGCTCTATCGACCGGCACTTTCTCCAATTCACGTTTCACTATAAGATCCTGAATTTTTGTTCTGCCGACTTCCCACCCCATCGTGAACCAACTTCCTATTGTTTTTCCATACTCTTCCCTTCAATCTCAATCTCGATCATTGGTCCTGCCAGAATTGTGGAAAGAAGTGGCGAAGTATCTCTCGAATCGGAGTTTGCGGCTTGCCAGATGCCTGGTCGAATTCGCTTGAAATCAATGGCTTTGCTTAATCGTGACTCTGCCCTTGCTCCTACTTCTTCAAGGACATCCAAATCCACATTACCCACAATCAAAACATCGACATCATTTGGAGGCTTGCCAGGAATGCCTTGGTACCGATCGGCCCATGATCCAAATAAGAAAGCCCGCTTTATATCCTTAATTCCTGAAAGTGCCTTCGCCAAGACCGGCAGGGGGCCGTACGTGAGCAGGAGGAGTTCGCTCAGGGGCTTGGAGAGAGGGGAGGAAAGATTTGCGCGAATCTTTCGACTGCGCCCATCTGGCCTATCAGTAATTAACCCTGCCGCAACGAGGCGCTGCGTCTCATGAAAGACCCCTGGGCGGGAAACCTTAATTCGCCGGGCCACTTCTGACAGCGAGAACTCCTCCTCAGGATTGATAAATAGGAGCGCCAACAGGTCGCCTTGCGTTTGAGATCTCAATAAAGGCAACAGTGACGAATGTTTCATAACTCTGACTATATCGTAAGAGTTATGAAATTTAGGGGAGGAATTGGCCAATTTGAAATCTCAACGTCTTCAAATCTCTAACCATGCTTGACGGAGTAACACTTAACTAATAGGTTAAGTGTTAATGAAAGCCGCGGTTCCCACCCACAAGCTGGATCTCCTCTTTGATGCCCTAGCAAATGAGCATCGGCGCGAGATCATTTTCAGCCTTGGCCTGCAGCCTTCATCGATTAGCCAATTGGCGAGCCTGCGTGGGCTCTCCTTGCCGGCTATTCATAAACACCTCAAAGTTCTGGAAAGCGCCGGCCTGATAAATCGTAAGAAATCTGGTCGGGTGAATTTCATTACCTTGAATCGGGCCTCCCTTCGTGGAGTCCAAGCCTGGCTTAATCAATTCCATACCTACTGGGATAGCAGTTCTGAAACCCTTTCAAATTATGCACAGACTGCAGAATTAAAAGAGAGAAGCGGGAAAGTAAAAGCAGCCCCTAAAACAAAGGAGAGAAAGTGAAGAAGTTTTTATTCATCTATAACGCAAGTCATGATGCTGATTCTGACGAAGCCTGGATGGCGTGGTTCACCTCCATTGGCCAGAGCGTGGTCGATATAGGAAATCCATTTAACGGTGGAAAGATCGTGACCGCCGATGGCGCAAAAGACATTACTGAATGGCCTGATTTCGTGGGCGGATATTCACTCGTCAATGCAATCGATATGGACGCCGCTGTGGCACTTGCCCAAAGTTGCCCAAATAAAGCTGGAGTAAGGGTATTCGAAGCGATTCCAATGTAAGGAATTTTCTGCCCGGCGATGGGCGCCCATTTTTTGGTCTTGTGGAGTCCTGGGGCTTATGCTTCACCGTGCTCCTAGCGGGCATGCACTTTACTAGGGCCCCGTCGTCTAGCGGCCTAGGACTCTGGCTTCTCAAGCCAGCTACGAGGGTTCGAATCCCTTCGGGGCTACATTTTTGACATTCTCAAAGAGTTTTCACATCTGCTCAAATTCCAGAGTGAGTTGGGGCGCATTCTTGTCCGGCTAGCTTGATATTTGACTGCACTAGGCGCTGTAAGGGAACACGGCCTCGATTCGAACTGAGTCATTTTGAATCATTGACCAAAGGACCTTATACGGATCTTTTTCTGGAACGGGGCTACGAAAACGCGGGACGTCATTTGTCGCGATAGTCGCGGAGAATCGACGAACAGAAACTGGATTATCTAGAATTTGTTCGCACACATTCAGTATTTGGTTATAGAGGGACGCATCGGGAGCCATTTCGAGTTCATCGAGTTGCGCGTCGGCAATTTCTGAGTATTCGTCCTTCTTAGGGGAAAGACTCACTCAGGACGACTGCGGGCTGAAGGAGAATGAGTCCATCAGGCAAATCTTCCATTATGTATCGGCGGTTACCGTGCCCGGGCAGAACGACTCGACTTCGCGCGTCAGTCTCGACGAGGTTTCCCAAAGGTTGATTCTCCATGTTTCTGAACTGGCCCCCCATAATCCCAAAATGGGAATATGTGAAGAGGAAATCTGGGGTTTGGGGATTCTGTTTGACGTATTTAAGCGCTCGGGGCGGGGAGATGATGTTAAGAATCAAACGACGTTACTTCTATTTTGATAGATATGAGATGAAATCGGCCAATCTAAGAGCGATCAACCTAGACTTTCAACCATGGAAATCAACGCGCTCGCAGACCAGTACGAAGCCTCAACCCGCTACGTAGCAGACATTGTGGCTGCTTTATCCGATGGCGATATGGATCGCAGAGTTGGCGATGGCTGGTCACCGCGCCAAGTCATTCACCATTTGGCTGATAGCGAAGCGCAGTCCTACGCTCGACTTCGCCGATTGCTGGCGGAACCTGCAGGCTCGCTAATCCAAGGGTATGACGAGGGCGCCTAGGCCGAGTGTGAAACTTTAGGATATCGAACACTTCCAGTCGAGAATTCACTTGCGGTGTACCTATCAGTTCGCGCAGCATCTCTAGACATCATTAAGCGACTCACGGAATCTGATCTAGAAAAGTATGGCGAACATTCAGAGAGTGGTCGCTACACGGTTGCGAAGTGGATTAACACTTATTCAGGGCATCCTCGTGATCATGGTAATCAGATTAAGGACGCGCTCGGTTCTTAGTACTTAACTCGTTCCCAACCCGGACGAGCCTTGCGGCTGCCAGCGGTGGCACGTCCGTCGCGGGTGCGATAAATAATCGGAGCGCGGAACATATAGCCAACTGGAGCGCTAAGTGCGTGCACTAATCGAGTAAATGGCCAGATTATGAAGAGCAACATTCCAGCGACTGCATGAATGCGGATGCGTGCCTAAACATTAGCCCTTCACACATTGGAGATGTGTTCGGAAAGACGCGCTGCCGTGGCTGCAACAACCGCCGCGTGAAGTCGGCCAGGCTGTCGTCCTAAACGTTCAATGGGACCACTGATGCTGACTGCGGCAATCACTTTATTGTTCGGCCCGCGCACTGGAGCTGAGACAGAGGCAACTCCTGCTTCACGTTCGCCCATGCTCTGCGCCCAACCACGTCGCCTTACTGCGGCAAGTTGCGCAGCTGTGAAGCGAGCGTTGGTCAATCCGCGGTGAATACGTTCTGAGTCTTCCCATGCAAGTAACACTTGCGCGGCAGAGCCCGCTTGCATGGTCAGCGCTGCGCCGATCGGCACCGAATCGCGCAACCCAGAAAGCCTTTCGGCAACGGCGACACAAATGCGCAAATCTCCTTGCCGTCTGTAGAGCTGTGCACTTTCGCCCGTGGCATCGCGAAGTGCACTTAGCGCAGGTGCGGCCGCCGCAAGTAAGCGATCTTCGCCGGCGGCTGCCGCAAGTTCGCCCGCGCGGGGACCAAGGACAAAGCGTCCATTGAGGTCGCGGGTTAACAGGCGATGAAATTCGAGAGCCACGGCGAGGCGGTGCGCGGTCGGACGGGCGATGCCGGTGGCTGCGACTAATTGCGCTAAGGAATGTGGCCCAGATTCAAGGGTTGTAAGGATGGCTACCGCTTTATCTAATACGCCAACTCCGCTAGTCTTTCTGTCCACGATGTAATACTAGCATCTCAATCCGTGAGATGGCAATTCGAGGCGAAAGTTGTAGGGGGGCTGGAATGGGAAAAACGCTGGCTGAGAAAATTTGGCAAGAGCATGTGGTCCGTAGCGTGGCTGGCGAACCCGATCTTATTTACATCGACCTGCATCTCATTCATGAAGTCACGAGTGCGCAAGCATTTGATGGCCTTCGTTTGAGCGGTCGGAAGGTACGCCGCCCGGAACTCACGCTTGCCACTGAAGATCACAACACTCCTACACAAAATATAGATCTGCCGATTGCTGATCCTGTTTCAAAATTGCAGGTCGACACATTGCGTAATAACTGCGCCGAGTTCGGCGTTCGCATTCATTCACTCGGCGATATAGATCAAGGCATCGTGCACGTTGTCGGACCGCAACTAGGTCTTACGCAACCAGGAATGACGATTGTCTGCGGCGATTCGCATACCTCGACTCATGGAGCATTCGGAGCGTTGGCATTTGGTATTGGCACTAGTGAAGTTGAGCACGTGCTGGCGACTCAGACACTTCCGTTGGTACGACCAAAAACTATGGCGATCAACGTAGAAGGCGAACTGCAACCTGGGGTGACTGCGAAAGACGTCATTCTCGCGATCATCGCCCAAATCGGAACTGGCGGCGGGCAAGGTTATGTTTTGGAATATCGCGGAAGTGCAATTAAGGCTCTCTCGATGGAAGCCCGTATGACTGTGTGCAATATGTCGATTGAAGCGGGCGCACGCGCGGGATTGATTTCACCTGATGAAAAGACTTTTGAGTACATCAAGGGTAAGCCGCACGCTCCTGCTGATTGGGATGCGGCAGTTGCCTACTGGAACACTCTCTACACCGATGCAGATGCGAAATTCGATGTTGAAATCACTCTTGATGCCAACGCGCTTGCTCCATTTGTCACGTGGGGAACTAATCCGGGGCAAGGCGCACCGCTTAACGGCGAAGTTCCGAATCCGGCTCTAATTGATGATCCTGAAGAACGAGGCGCGGCAGAGAGAGCACTTGTCTACATGGATCTCACCGCAGGCACACCCCTGAAAAACATTGCGATCGACACTGTTTTCTTGGGTTCATGCACTAATGGTCGCATTGAAGATCTACGTAGTGCAGCTGCGATATTGGACGGTCAGAAGATCGCTTCATCTCTGCGCATGCTCGTTGTCCCTGGTTCGGCACGAGTGAGGCTTCAGGCTGAAGCAGAAGGCTTGGACAAGATTTTCATGGCAGCTGGAGCCGAGTGGCGTAACGCAGGATGCTCAATGTGCCTTGGCATGAATCCGGATCAACTAGCGCCAGGGGAGCGGTCGGCCTCTACCAGCAATAGAAATTTCGAAGGCCGGCAAGGCAAGGGCGGACGCACACACCTTGTTAGCCCACTCGTCGCTGCTGCCACAGCGATTCGCGGAACGCTCTCATCACCGGCAGATCTGTAAACACTACGAGAGGTTGGCAAAGCAATGGAAAAATTCATCACACACGTTGGCACCGCAGTTCCGCTTCGTCGCAGTAATGTTGATACTGATCAGATCATTCCTGCCGTGTATCTCAAACGCGTCACTCGTTCGGGTTTCGAAGACGGTCTTTTTGCAGCATGGCGCAACGATCCGGAATTCATCCTTAACAAAGAGCCGTACAAACACGGCACGATTCTTGTTGCGGGGGCGGATTTTGGTACTGGGTCCTCTCGCGAGCACGCGGTATGGGCGCTGCAAAATTACGGCTTCAAAGTCATCATCTCACCGCGCTTTGCCGACATTTTTCGCGGCAACAGCGCCAAAGGCGGACTGCTGACAATCATCTTGCCCCAGGACCAAGTTGAAGCGCTCTGGAGAGCGATTGAGGCTGATCCCAGCTTGCCAGTAAGAGTGAGTTTGGAGGAGCGCACCGTCTCGTATGGTTCCAAAACATTGCCGTTTGAGATGGATGAGTACACCCGCTGGCGTTTGATGGAAGGACTAGACGATATTGGTCTGACTCTCAAGCAGACTGATTCAATTGATGCCTTCGAGCAGGCCAGAACTGCAGTAAAACCCGCCACTTTGCCGATTCGATAATCAACAAGAGCAAAGTCTCGACCATTTGTTGAGACATTTATGTTCAGAAAAGCATTGATTATCAGTGCTTTTTCTCATCAAAGTATGTCTATGGAGGAAATAAAATAGTGCGACACGCGAAGGTGAAAGTGGACGAGGGCTATATTCATGCGTAAATTTCTAACACGTTAGGCGGTTGCTTAACGTTTACGCGTAAATATAAGGGGAATTTGATGAATAAGGCCCAATTCATTGCCTCGTTGACCCCACACTTCAACGACAGCAAGAAAGAAGCAGCACACGCTGTAGACATCGTTTTTGATGCCATCACTCGTAGCCTTGCGAAGGGCGAAGATGTCATGATCAATGATTTCGGTAAGTTTAAGAAGGTAGATCGCAAGGCTCGCAAGGGACGTAATCCATTCACCGGCGAGACAATTCAGATCAAAGCCAGCAAGAAGCCACGTTTCTTGCCAGCAAAGGGTCTCAAAGAAGTTATCTCTGGTGCACGCAAGCTAGATCCAGCGCCAAAGCCTGCGCTGAAAGTCGTTGCAAAGCCTGTTGTTAAGGCTGTTGCAAAGCCTGTTGTTAAGGCTGTTGCAAAGAAGCCTGTCGTGAAGGCTGTAGTTAAGGCTGTTGCAAAGAAGGCTGTAGTAAAGGCTGTTGCAAAGAAGCCTGTTGCAAAGAAGCCTGTTGCAAAGAAGCCTGTCGTGAAGGTTGCTCCAAAGAAGGCTGTTGTGAAGGTTGCTCCAAAGAAGGCTGTTAAGAAGGCCGCAAAGAAGAAGTAGATCGTTGCCCATTAGGGCGAGAAGCGGGGTTGGCCGATCAGGTCAGCCCCGCTTTTATCTTTAGTAATTCTGGTTGCTGCTAGTACGCTATTGAGGTGATTGGAGCGTGATGGAGAGCACAAGAACCTACCCATCACCCACGGGTTTTCCACTTGGCACCAACCGCGCTTTCAAGATATGTGCGGGGATTGTGATTCCAATTCTGAGGCTGATTACCAAACGTGACTGGTCTGGGCAGGCAAACATTCCGCAATCCGGTCCGGCAATTGTTGCAAGCAATCACATGTCGTATTTTGATGTGCTTTTCCTAGCAGAATATCTTTTTGTCAACGGGAGAGCTCCCAGATTTATTGGAAAGAGCTCGGTGTTTAAGACTCCGATTCTCGGACGCATCGTCACTGCCGCAGAACAGATCCCCGTGGATCGTGAAAGCGGGACCGCATCTAAAGCCCTGGACCATGCGATTGCGGCAATTGAAGCGGGGCATTTAATCGGTATTTATCCTGAGGGAACTTTGACCCGCGACACGAACCTGTGGCCTATGGTGGCGAAGACGGGAATCGCCCGCCTGGCGATTATCACCATGAATCCGGTGATCCCGATTGCTGCATGGGGACCGCAAAAAGTCCTGCCGCAGTATTCAAAGAAACCGCATCTGTGGCCACGCACCAGAATTACCATGCGCGCCGGCGAGCCAATTGATATGTCTGCTTGGTATGGCAAAGAAGATGATCAAGGCGCCCTCGCCGAGGCGACGGCCCACATAATGAAAACTTTAACAATAATGCTGGAAGACATTCGGGGAGAGCGGGCGCCGATTGAGGTTTTTGATCCGCACACATCTGAATTACCTCGAACAGGTAATTACAAAAAGGCACTGAAAAGGAGAAGGTCGTGAGTGCCGTAACGGTGTTAGGTGCTGGTGCTTGGGGCACCACGATGGCGCAGGTCTTGGCAGATGCGGGCAATGACGTGCTGTTGTGGGGAAGAAATTTCGATGTCATAGAAGAGATCAACAATTCGCACAGCAACGAGACTTATATCCCGGGGGTGATACTCCCTTCCCACCTACGGGCAACCACTCAAATTGGGGAAGCTTTGGATCATTCCAAGATATACGTGTTAGCAATTCCTGCGCAGAATCTGCGCGCCAAACTTGAAGAAATTCAACCGCTGATTCCACACGATACCTTAATCGTGAGCACGCTCAAAGGAATCGAAGTTGCCACGCAACTGCGAATGAGCGAGGTCGTGGAAGATGTACTCGACATCGATCCAGAGAATATTGCAATCATCACCGGACCTAATCTGGCAAGTGAACTCGCACTTCGTCAGCCGGCTGCGGCGGTGGCCGCGGCGCGGACCGAGAAAACGGCTAGACGCTTACAGGAACTTTTCACAACCCCTTATTACCGCGTGTATTGCTCAGTGGATCTATTGGGATGCGAAATGGCTGGCGCAGTAAAAAGTGTCATTGCCCTTGGTGTTGGTATCGCCGTGGGCATGGGGCTAGGCGAGAATACGCAAGCCATGCTAATTACTCGCGGCCTTAACGAAGTCGCACGCCTCGGTGCCGCACATGGTGCCAATCCGTTGAGCGTTGCGGGGCTGGCAGGCATGGGTGACTTAGTAGCCTCATGTTCATCCCCGCTTTCGCGAAATAGAACTTTCGGAGAGGCGCTCGGTCGCGGTGGAAGCATGGAGTATGCGTTGAGTCATTTCTCCAAGACCGTAGAAGGCGTGGCTTCAGCAGGAGCGGTTGTAGAGTTGGCGCATCGAGTTGGCGTTGAAGTGCCCGTCATTGAAGCCGTCGCAGATGTAGTAGCGGGCGCCATCACACCGCTGCTTGCCCTGGAGAGGTTGATGGAAATCAGCACATCCTCTGAGGACTTCATCAAGTGAGCGAGAAGATTCGCGTTGGTATCTTGTGCGGTGGGCGCAGCGCGGAGCACGAAATCTCATGTGTGTCCGCAGGGGGAATGCTCAGTGCAATCAATCGCGATATTTACGAGCCGATTCTCATCGGAATCACTCGAACTTCGGGTCGCTGGGTATTGATTCCAGCGAACTATCCGCTTGAGATTCTTGATGGAACTCTTCCATCGGTGCCAGAAGATGCTCCGCAAGTGAATACAGACATTCATGGATTCTCCGTAAATGGGCAGCCGTTGCGACTTGATGTTATTTTTCCGATTTTGCACGGCCCATATGGTGAAGATGGAACTATTCAGGGATTCTGCGAAATGGCGAACGTTCCCTACGTTGGCAGTGGTGTTTTGGCTTCGGCGGTCGCCATGGATAAGTCATTTGCTAAATCCGTCTTTGCTGCCAACGGGATGAAAGTTGCGGAAGGGATATTGATTACCACTGAGCAGTGGAATAGCAACCGCGCACGATGCGAAGTATTACTTTCTAATCTCAGTTTTCCGGTTTTTGTAAAGCCCGCGCGCGGAGGATCAAGTCGCGGAGCATCTAAGGTCAAGGTGGTGGCAGATCTGCTTGCAGCAATCGAAGCAGCACAAAGATTCGACCGGAAAGTTCTGATCGAGGAAGCGGTCGTAGGACGCGAAATCGAGTGTGGGGTACTGGAAGTAGATGGTGCCATCAAAGTTTCCGAACCAGGCGAGGTAATTATTTCTGCGGCATTTGAATTTTACGATTTCGAAGCAAAGTATCTGGACGACGCAACAACCAGCCAGATTCCTGCCGAAATTCCAGATGAAGCGAGCCAAGAGATTCGCCGTCTTGCTGGACTTGCCTTCACTTCGCTGGGTTGTGCTGGCCTAGCCCGTGTGGATTTTTTCTATAAGCCAAACGGCCAAGTTGTGATCATTGAACTGAATACGATGCCAGGCTTCACTCCGACCTCAATGTTTCCAAGCCTGTGGGCTCAGAGCGGAATCGAGTACCCGCAATTAATTCATGAATTAATCAAGACCGCGCTTACGCGCACCAACTCCGCATTAGGTAACTAATAATTAATAGCTGGTTACTGGGCAAGTCAAAGTGCGTGTGATTCCACCAACTGCTTGCACTTTGGACAAGATCACACGACCAAATTCCTCCATGCTGGGAGCTTCTGCGCGCATGATTACGTCGTAGGGGCCGGTGACGCCTTCTGCCAATGTAACTCCCGCGATCGCTGATACAGCGTGTGCAACACTCGATGCTTTCCCGACCTCGGTTTGAATCAAGATGTAGGCCTGTACTGACATAGGAAATCCTCTCGCTAAGTTCGCTTAGTTCGCGCGCACGTACAAAGTTATATGGCGACGGTATCGCATTTTGGAGATGGGCGGCAGGGGTTTTCGGCGCGTAGGCTGAGCAGGTGGATATCTCGGAGAGCCAGATAATTGCAGAGTTTGCCAACGTATTCATCCGCCCCGATTCTCGAGTCTTGGTCGGAATCGGTGACGATGCAGCCGTTGTCACTACGGGGCACCGCACGGTTATCACGACAGATATGGCAGTGGAGGGCGTGCATTTCAAACGAGAGTGGTCGAGCGCATTTGACATCGGCCGCAAGATTACCGCAGCCAATCTTGCGGACATTTATGCGATGGGCGCGCTGCCAGATCATCTCGTGGTCTCTGTGGCTCTGACTGGCAACGAGAGCCTTGAATGGATTAAGTCATTGGCGATCGGGATAGATCAAGAGGCGCGCAAGTGTGATGCAACTGTGGTTGGGGGTGATGTTGTACGCGGTAACGTTGTGACGATTTCGATTGCCGCATTGGGTCACGTCGGAACTCCCGTGTTGCGTTCTGGAGCGCAGGTTGGCGATGAAATTTTTCTTTCGTCGCTACCAGGCTGGTCTACCGCAGGATTTCATATTCTCACCAACACAATTGATCCAACCTCACTCGCCAACGCCGCGCACGCGCACAAGGCGCTCGCCCAGTTCAGGGCGCCGACTCTCGACTACGCGGTGTCGCGCGAATTTCGTTTTGCGCACGCACTCTGCGATGTGAGCGACGGGTTGCTCACGCAAGCCCCACAGATCGCAAACGCATCTGGTGTGAAACTGCTGTTCCAACGTTCGTTGATCGAAGCCACGACGGATTTTGCCGAGTTAGCAGAACTTGCCGCGGAACTCGAGGCAGACCCGTGGGATTGGGTAGGCGCCGGGGGAGAAGATCACGTGATGTTGGGGACCGGGAAAAAGTTGCCAGGTATTCGCGTGGGCGAAGTGATTTCGGGAGAAGGTGTGGAGATAGCGGGCCTGGAAAGAAAGCCGCGCGGTTTTACACACTTTCGGTAGTCCGTCATTCATGACGAACTCAAAATCTAGCGGGAGACTTTGCCAGCCTTTAAGCACGAAGTGCAGACATTTTGACGCTTAGCGGTTCCGCCTATGAGCGTACGCACGCGCTGGATGTTTGGATTCCAACGGCGACGAGTCTTAACCTCGGAGTGAGAGACATTGTTGCCAAAGCTGGGGCCTTTGCCACAGATATCGCATGTTGCAGCCATCATTACTCCTCATACTCACACCAATTATGAACACTTAAGTCGTGCTCGAGAACGAAGCCAAGGTTAGCGTTTCACAGGCGCAGTGGCGAATCGAGAGGATAAATCGGAAATATGAGCGTGAATGAGTGCTAACTCTTATATATCTGAGCGTGATCAGTGCTTGGCGTGAGAGTTGCCACAGCCAGTCTCTCGCGCTGCAAGGTTAGCGGCGGTGAGAATTGGGGCATGGATTGGCAGCAGGGCTAGTTCACGGGCTGGCGTTTTCAGTTCGGTTAAAGGGAGAGAGTTATGAGTTCCTTGGATCTTGCGCGGTGGCAGTTTGCCATCACAACTGTGTATCACTTCCTCTTCGTACCTATCACGATCGGCATGGCCTTTCTTGTCGCCGGTCTCCAGAGTGCTTGGTATCGCACCGCTAAGTTGAAGTACCTAAGAGCGACCAAATTTTTCGGTCGCCTATTTCTTATTAATTTTGCCATCGGCGTGGTCACTGGCATCGTTCAGGAATTCCAATTTGGAATGAACTGGTCCTCCTATTCCCGCTTCGTCGGAGATATTTTCGGGGCTCCGCTGGCGATGGAGGGCCTATTGGCTTTCTTCCTCGAGAGCACCTTCTTAGGACTATGGATTTTCGGTTGGGACAGACTGCCTAAGAAACTTCACCTCGCCTCAATTTGGGTTGCCGCCACTGGCACGTTGTTGTCGGCTTACTTCATCTTGGCTGCCAACTCTTGGATGCAACATCCAGTCGGTTACACCATGAACCTTGAAAAAGGTCGCGCAGAACTTACGGACATAGTCGCGGTTTTAACGCAGAAGACCACCCTTGTCACCTTCTTCCATACGATTCCATCAGCCGCATTTAGCGGGGCGGCCTTTGTTGCGGGCGTTTCTGCTTGGTTGATCATCAAGAAAAAGGACATTGAGATGGCGCGCCCGACTATGAAGTTGGGCTTGATCACAATGGTCATAAGTTTCATTTTCATCGGCGTCTCAGGTGACCTCACCTCTCGCGTCATGACCGAACAGCAACCAATGAAGATGGCGGCTGCAGAAGCGTTGTACAACACAACTGATTCAGCGCCGTTCTCACTTCTTACTATTGGTAGTTTGGACGGATCTCGTTCAGTTTTCCAAATTGACATCCCTTCCGCGCTCTCCTTCCTCTCCACCGGAAATTTCAAAGGCGTTGTTGAAGGTGTGAACGATCTTCAGAAGAGTTACGAAGAGAAGTACGGACCCGGAAACTACAAACCGAATATTCCTTTGGCTTATTGGTCGTTCCGCTTGATGATGGGCTTCGGATTTATTGGGGTCTTTTTCGCGCTCCTAGCTCTGTATCAAATGCGTAAGGGCGGCACACCACATGGAAAGTGGTTCGGTCCAGCAATGATTTCGTTGCCCTTCCTTCCTTTAGCCGCGATCTCATTCGGTTGGATCTTTACTGAAACGGCGCGTCAGCCATGGGCGGTATTTGGTCTCATCAAAACGGCCGACGGAGTTAGCCCCGTTGTTTCGGCGGGCGCAGTCCTCTTTACGATGATCGTTTTCACTCTTCTGTATGGAGTGTTGGCATTTATCGAGGTCGGACTCATTCTTAAGACAATTCAAATCGGACCACGACAAGAGATTGAACATGAAGTTTCAACTGTCGGCGGTGCCGACGACCGCCCACTAGTGATGTCGTACTAGAGACCACAAGAGAGGATCGGGAAAATGTCATTTCAAACAGCCTGGTTTCTGCTGATCGCTGTTCTTTGGATCGGGTACTTCATCTTGGAAGGATTCGACTTCGGAGTCGGAATGCTTATACCTTTTGTTTCGCGCAATGAAGCAGATAGGCGCGCCGTTCTGACAACGCTTGGACCAGTGTGGGACGGAAATGAAGTTTGGGTATTAGTTGCGGGAGGCGCAACCTTTGCCGCGTTCCCAGAGTGGTATGCAACGTTATTTAGTGGTTTCTACCTGCCACTTTTCCTCATCCTGGTCGGGTTAATTGTGCGCGGCGTAGCCTTCGAATATCGAAGCAAATATGGGAAAGCCCAATGGCGTCAACGTTGGGATATTGCAATCCTCATCAGCAGCGCAATTCCTGCACTTCTCTGGGGTGTGGCATTTGCAAACATCGTTCGCGGTGTTCCATTGGAGAAATCCAGCACCGGTTCGATCGAATATGTAGGAGGTTTCTTCAATCTCCTTAATCCATATGCGCTTTTGGGTGGAGTGGTCACTCTTACAGTATTTCTCACACATGGTGCGCACTTCCTTGCACTTAAGACTGCTGGGGAGATTCGCGATAGGGCGCACGCTCTGGCGATCAAGATTGGTTTGGTGGCCGCCGTGGCCGCGGTTATTTTCCTAGTGTGGTCAAATCTCATGCTTCCAGAACGCAATGCGAAATTCGCGACACTTTCGATTCTGACTGCCCTGCTATGGGTCGCTGGAATGTTTGCAAATTTCAAAGTCCGCGAAGGATATGCATTTATTTTCTCTTCTTTGGCGATTGCCACATTCGTGAGTGGATTGTTCGTGGCTCTTTACCCACGTGTAATGCCAAGTTCGCTAGGGTCACAATTCGACCTGACGATCACGAATGCATCGAGCACCGACTACACCTTGAAGGTCATGACCATCGTGGCTGTAGTAATGACACCACTTGTGTTGGTCTACCAGGGTTGGACTTACTGGGTCTTTAGAAAGCGCGTGAGCGCTTCTCAGATCCAGCACCCTGAGCGAGGAATTCTCGATACATTGAGTCAATGAAATCAAGTGAGCTGCGGCTGTTGCTTTCACTAAGCGGCGGCCGCAGATTATTTGTAGCTTCAATTGTGGCTGCTTGCATCTGGTCTCTTGTGGTCGTGGTAAACGGATTGCTTATCGCTGAGGTTGTCGCTCGAATCACGGGGCGTACATCCGGCGTCCCCACCTATCTCGCTTACTTGGCTGCTCTGTGGATCTTGCGCGCTCTTTTTCAGCCGGGTTTTGAAAAATGGTGCATGGTGAAGGCTCTGGAAATGAAGAGGGAATTGCGCTCTCAGGTAACCGTGCGCGTGGCGACCTACTCAGAAGTATCGTCGGCTCAACTCAGCACAATTCTTACCAAGGGTCTCAACTCATTGGATGTGTATCTTGGTCGATTTATTCCACAAGTAATTTCCGCCTCCATCGTCCCGCTCGTAGTCATCGGCTTTATCTTTTTTAAAGACGCACTTTCGGGAGTTATTGCCCTTGTTACGCTGCCTTTGATCCCGCTCTTTGGCGCGCTTATAGGACGCTACTCTGCCGATTCGGTGGCGCGAAAATGGCAGAGTCTTGGGACGCTGTCACGGTATTTCGAAGATTCTTTGCGCGGTTTTGCAACTCTGAAGATCTTCGGCCGCAACGCCACTCAATCCGTTCGCATCGCCGAAATGGGCGAGAAGTACACGGTAGAAACCATGCAAGTTCTGCGCATCTCCTTTCTTTCTGCTTTTGCCCTTGAGTTAATTGCAACGCTCTCAGTGGCAGTCATCGCGGTATCAGTTGGTTTGCGTCTAGTTGGGGCCTCGATTGATTTCAAATCCGCCCTAGTTATTTTAATTCTGGCACCAGATGTGTATTCTCCCGTGAGAAATGCCGCCTCACTCTTTCATGCCTCGCAAGATGGCACGCAGGCCCTCAATGAGATTTCGCAGTTTGCAGTGGCGCCAAGTGCGGCAGGCAACAGCGCAATGAGATTTGAGAGGAAAGAGACATCGGGAGTTTCATGGCAAGACTGGATATTCGAAAGGGAGGGCGGGCAGAAAGTATTCTTCGCGGCGGGTTCAATTTCGCGCGGCGGGATGCTTTTTATCTCTGGCGAATCTGGAATCGGCAAGACGACCTTTTCCCAACATCTACTTGGCACTAGATTTGGTGCAAATGTGATGATCAAATCTGCGGACGGCGATCAACTGCTGCAAGCCGAAGTCGCGCGAGAGTGGCAGAAAGACGTGGGATGGATTCCGCAAAATCCACAGTTGGCATATGGCACAGTGCGAGATCAATTTCAATTGCTAGTTGCAGATATCAGTGATTTTGAAATTGAAACATCTTTACTTCAGGCAGGGTTGCGCATCGATGAATTGCCGCAAGGCTTGGATACTGCAATCGGCCGTGGCGGGGAGCAGGGGCATTCAGCCTCTGGTGGTCAAATTCGCCGCATCGCGGTGGCGCGCGCCCTGCTTCGAAAACCTGCGTTGATCATTGCAGATGAACCCACCGCTGATTTGGATTCAGAGAGCGCCCGCAAGATCATGGAGGCTCTTCGCGTTGCCCAAGCTCAAGGCGCGATGGTCATCTGTATTACACATGACGCTGGAGTTGCGCTGGCGCAAGACCAGGTTTTGTGCGTGGAAAGAGCGCGCCAATGAAGCGCATAATTCCGTATTTCTTGAGCGGGGCGGCATACGTAAGCGGCATTGGCCTCACATTAAGCAGTGCATGGTTGATCACGATGGCCTCTTTTCATCCGCCGCTACTTACATTGAGCATCGCAATAGTGGGCGTAAGGTTTTTCGGTATCGCTCGTTCGGTTAGCAGATACACGGAGAGACTGACGAGCCACAAGAGCATCTTTGATCGGTTGACAGCCTTGCGAGTACGACTTTTCGAGAAGATTACAGCTAGGCCAATTGAGTTAATTCGAGATTTGGGATCTGGCACGCTGGTCAAACGGTTAGTTGATGACGTCGAACGCGCGCAAGAGTATGAACTTAGAATTACCTTGCCGCATGCCGCCGCCGCAATTTCACTTTGCACCGGAGCCGGGCTTGGTGCATGGATTCAACCTGAATCCCTTTTTGTTACCGTTCCCGTAATCCTCTTACTGCTCGTAGCAATACCTCGGATAGTCCTGCGCAAGTGCGAAAACATCGCCCGTCGAATCGAGAGTCATGAAAGCGAATATGCGCTCCTAATTCAGCAAGCTGGGCAGGGTTTTCTTGAGGCACAGTTATACGGCTATTTGGAAGAGCGGATTAGTCGGGTAGCAGATATTGAAAACCAAATCATGTGCGAGGAGAAAAGATTGGCTGATCTCAGCCTGTTCTTTCAGTTCCTCTTTGTGGCAGTAATGGGATTCACACTTCTTTCCCTTGCTTATATGGTGGAAAAACTTTCGCCCGAAATTCCAGCGGTACAAGTCACGATGCTGATTTTTCTCCCACTGATACTTTTCGAGGCAATCATCGCGCTGTATCCAAATCTTTTCGGTGCTGGAAAGCTATTACTTGCAAAGTCAGAGATTGCAGCCATCGAATCGCGTGAAGTATCGGCACCTCCTCATTTGCAAGAAGTTTCCTCGCCAATTTCTGCGCTAGCCGCCCGCTCCGTGCAGGTGAAATGGCAACCTGGAGATCACTTTATGCAGCCAGTCTCCTTTACTCTGAATCGAGGCGAGTCGCTGATCATTAGGGGTAGAAGTGGTAGCGGGAAATCTACATTGGGGATGGCGTTGCTTGGGTTGCTCGACTATGACGGAGAGATCCTTCTTGATGGAGTGGACCTTCGCTCTGTTGCTAACCTTTCAGACCACATTGCGGGAGGATTGCAAAGTGGCCACATTTTCAACACATCGCTGCGCGAGAATTTAAAGATCGCCGCACCAATGGCGACCGACGAGGAGCTTATGCAGGTTCTTGCCATCGTCGAGATGGATGCTTTGGTGAAGGAGATGGCTGACGGACTCGACAACCTGCTTGGAACTTTCGGTCGTGCGCTATCTGGAGGCGAAGCCAAGCGTCTCAATCTCGCGCGCGCATTGCTTTCCCGAGCGCAAATTCTGATCCTGGATGAACCGACAGAACATCTAGACGAAGGCCTCGCTTCTCGACTTGAAGAACGCATTCTAAACTCAGGTCGCACTTTAATCGTGATCACGCACTCCGGTTGGAAGAATGGTTCCGCGACCTTGGTCCTAGAGCGTTGATGAGATGCCCGACTGCGAGAGGATAAGTGCATGGCCAGCCTAGTGACCAAACTTGTAAATGTTCTGGGTGATCGCACCGCGAAAGCTTTAGAAACTGGCATTGGTGCGCACACTGTTGAAGATTTACTACGACATTATCCACGCCGTTACATGGTGCGGGGCGAGCTCACGGATATTTCAGCCCTCAACGCCGATGATGAGGTGACGATTCTCGCGGAAGTTTTCAGCGCGAAGTCTCGACCGTTGCAAGGCAAAAAGGGGAGCATTCTGGAAGTGGTTGTGACGGACGGCAACGGCAAGTTGTCGCTGACTTTTTTCAATCAAGCTTGGCGCGAGAAGGAGTTGCGGGTCGGGAGACAAGGACTTTTTGCTGGCAAGGTGGGACTCTTTAACGGCAAGCGACAGCTCGCACACCCAGATTATGAGTTGATTCCGGATGGTGCCGATGTTGACGGAGCTATTGATGAATTTGCGGGCAAGTACCTCCCTGTTTATCCGGCGACTTCTAAAATGCCTTCATGGAAAGTTGCGCAGTGCATCGCGCTTGCCCTTGGTGCATTGGATGAAATTAGCGACTACCTACCTGAGCAAATCAGGAAGGAACACAATTTTCCTTCCTTGCGAGATGCTTTGATCGGGTTGCATCAGCCGAAGGAACTAAGTGATGCAGAACGAGGGCGTGCCAGACTGACATACGACGAGGCATTTCTGCTGCAACTTCTTTTAATAGTTCGCAAAGCCGAATTACGCGCACTCAAAGCAACGGCTCGTCCGACGAGACAAGGCGGCCTGCTGGATCAGTTCGACCTCACATTGCCTTTCGAATTAACTGGTGGCCAGAAAGATGTGATCGCAGAAATTGAGAATGATTTAGCGCAGCCACATCCGATGCACCGACTCTTGCAGGGTGAAGTTGGATCGGGAAAAACCATCGTTGCACTTCGCGCGATGCTCGCAGTTGTCGACACGGGGGGGCAGGCAGCCTTGCTGGCGCCAACAGAAGTATTGGCCCAGCAGCACTATCGAACGATTTCATCCATGCTAGGAAATCTAGGGCACGGTGGAATGTTGGGTTCGGCAGAAGGCTCTACACAAGTGACTCTCATTACCGGCTCGCTCAGCGCACCTGCTCGACGTGAAGCACACATGCAAGCCTCCTCAGGCGAAGCTGGAATTGTGGTCGGAACTCACGCACTTTTGAGTGAAAGCATGGCATTTGCAGATTTGGGACTAATTGTGATCGATGAGCAGCACAGGTTCGGCGTTGAGCAAAGGGATGCGCTCAAGTCCAAAGCAGAATTTCCTCCTCATGTATTAGTGATGACAGCAACTCCCATACCGCGCACCGTGGCAATGACCGTCTTTGGAGATTTGGATATTTCCACTTTGCGCGAGCTTCCACTTGGTCGGGCTCCGATTACGACCCACGTTATTCCAGCGCTGGAAAAACCAATGTATGTCGAACGCGCGTGGTCACGTATAAGAGAGGAAGTTGCGCAGGGACATCAGGCATACATAGTTGCACCGCGCATCACGGCGGATTCGACATCCAATGCTGACATGGATTTTCTTTTCGGCGTGAAGTCCAATGACCTTACTTCCGTCGAAGAATTAGCACCGCGACTCCATGCTGGTCCACTCGCTGGGCTGCGCTTAGCGCTCATGCACGGTCAACTCAGTAATGAAGAGAAGGAGACGACGATGATTGCATTTGGCAAGGGTCAGATCGACGTTCTCGTTTCTACGACTGTTATTGAAGTAGGAGTCGACGTTCCGAATGCAACAATTATGGTCGTGATGGATGCTGATCGTTTTGGTGTATCGCAACTCCATCAACTGCGCGGTCGCGTGGGACGTGGCACTTCGCCAGGACTTTGCTTGCTTGTCACAAATGCCGAACCCGAATCATCTGCACGAATTCGCCTGGATGCGGTCGCATCCACCCAAGATGGATTTGAGTTATCCCGTGTCGATTTAGAGCAGCGCCGCGAAGGTGATGTCCTTGGTGCCAGTCAGTCTGGCACCAAATCGCATCTGCGTCTTTTGCGCGTATTACGGGATGAAAAACTTATTGATCAAGCCCGCGCAGACGCCCAATCGGTCATTGACTCGGATCCGCAAATGATCCAATACCCAGAATTGGCGGGCACGCTTCGTGTCCTGCAACGCGATGAAGCTGCGGAATTTATCGATAAAGGTTGAAAGTACAATTGTCCTATGAGAATTATCGCAGGATTGGCTAAAGGTCGAACTCTCTCATCAGTTGCGGGCGCCACTCGCCCAACATCTGATCGAGCGCGCGAAGGACTCTTTTCCTCCTTACTCTCAGAATTTGGAGATTTCGTCGGTCTCAATTTTCTGGATTTATTCGCAGGTTCAGGTGCGATCGGACTTGAGGCTCTTTCGCGCGGAGCAGCCCTCGTTCATGCAGTTGAAAAAGATGAATTAGCAATGCGAACAATTCGAACAAATGCTGAGTTAGTGTCCAAGAGTGGAGCCCTTGGTGACTTTCACGCATACGCGATGCCGGTTCAGAAGTTTCTAGAAGGGGTATCACCGGATAAGTACGACATCATCTACATTGACCCTCCTTACGAATTCGCTGATTCTGATCTCAATAAATGTCTGCAACTTCTTTTCGCGGGCGATTTCCTCAAACCAGGGTCGGTCGTTGCGGTTGAAAGAGGCAATCGCAGCGAAGATCTGAATTGGCCGACGGGATTGGAGCCAATGCGCCAAAGAAAGTACGGTCAAGCCCTCATTCACTATGCAAAACTGACTGCAGCTGGTTGAGAATGGATAAGACCCTCAATCATTGCTAGCGTTTGCGACGTGAAGCGAGCGCTATGTCCTGGGTCCTTTGATCCCATCACCTATGGACACCTAGATGTTATTGAGCGGGCCAGTTACCACTTCGAACAGGTGACCGTGGCGGTCTTCGAGAATCGGTCTAAGAATTCGCTCTTTACGGTTGACGAACGCAAATCAATGATCGGTGAAGCAACGCAGAAGTTCGCGAATGTCAGCGTTGATTCTTGGCACGGTCTTACGGTGGATTACTGCAAGGCCAACGGCGTCGATACGATCGTTCGCGGTTTGCGCGCTGTCACTGACTTTGACTACGAACTTCAAATCGCCCAAGTAAATTTGCAATTAGCTGGAGTCGAAACGATGTTCATGGCCACGGCTCCCGCACACTCGTTCTTATCATCAACCTTGGTCAAGGAATTGGCTCATTACGGAGGAGACGTCACCACGATGGTGCCTCCTAATATTGCGCGCGCACTTCGCGAACGGCTATTTGCAAGTGGAGGGGAATGACCTATGAATTCCGTTGAACGACTTAATTCGGCAATTACTATGGTTGAAGAGGCGCGCAGCGTTCCACTGTCGGCCTCGTGTGTGGTTCATCGTGCGGAATTGCTGGAAATTTTAGATGAGGCACGGGCGGCACTTCCGTTAGATTTCGCGCAAGCCCAGGATTTGCTCGCCACACGTGGGGCGATCATTGAAGAAGGACGCGCTAGCGCTGAGCAACTCATTTCCATGGCGCGTGAAGAAGTCGCTCGTATGGTCGAACAGACTTCGATCGTGCAAGCAGCGCGCGACCAATCCCAGCGCATCTTGGATGAGGCTCGGGCAACAGCTGAGCGCGAGCGCACTGAAGTTGAGAATTACATTGACACTCGTTTAGCCACACTAGAAGTTATTTTGAACAAGACGATGGATGCGGTTTCTCGCGGACGTGATCGTCTGGCTGGTGCCGGTGATAACGACGTGCTTTCTCAACTTGCGCAAGACTGATTACAAGACTGATTTCAGGATTGACCCAGTGATGAGCCGCAATTCCAAGGTCTACCTCTTTAATTGCCATGACCTGCCGCGTCGCGCGGGGGAGATGAAGAAGTATGAATTTGATATCAACGTTCCCGAACGTGTTGGCATCGATGTTCTGGCAGTTTTGCCGGGCGAAGAGATTCATTGCGATATGACACTGAGCTCGGTCAAAGAGGGTGTCCTTGTCTCCCTAGAGATTTTTGCAGTTGCAGATGGTGAGTGCACCCGCTGCCTCGAACCGTTGGAATGGGATATCGACCGTCGAATTCACGAGCTCTACCGCTATGCCCCCGAGAAGGCTCATACAAAAGCCCAACGAAAAGCTCAAGAGGCCGCGGATGATTTGGACGTAGATGAGGACCTCATGATGGACGGGGAGTTCATCAATCTGGAGGCGCCGATTCGGGATGCCATCATTTTGGACATTCCCATCAATCCGCTCTGCTCGCAGGACTGCCCGGGATTGTGCCCTGACTGTGGCGTCAAATGGAACTTGCTGCCCGCCGACCATGCCCATGCGGTCATTGACGCGCGCTGGGCTGGCCTTGCTGCTCTGCCGGGTTTGGAGACCAACGGTGATTCCACGGAAGATAAATAGCGCGCAGGGCAGCCCGATCCAAAGCCCCGATTTCTAGAATTGCGCCTTTTAGGGGATACTTACCACCTTGCTGATGGAAGGAAATCTTCCGGCCAGACCACCGAAGACTTCAGATGTAAACCGAAGACTGCTCTAAGAAAGAGGAACGTAAAGTGCCAGTACCAAAGCGAAAAATGTCTCGCTCCAAGACCCGTTCCCGTCGGAGCCAATGGAAAACAACAGCAGCGGCGTTGGCTGCATGCCCACAGTGCCAGCAGCCGAAATTGCAACACACCGCCTGTCCCACCTGTGGAATGTACAACCGCCGTCAGGTAATCGAGGTCTGACCTGTATTCATCGTTAACACAGGCGCTGGGACTCGCAGAAAATGAGATCAACCCGCAACTGCTTGAGTTGGCTTTAACGCATCGGTCTTTCGCATACGAAACCGGCACAAATCTCACCAACGAACGTCTTGAATTTCTTGGCGACTCCGTTCTGGGTCTGGTCGTCACTGAAGAGTTATACAAGCGCTATCCAGATTTAGATGAAAGTCGTCTCTCACCGCTGCGATCTGGAGTGGTGAATATGCGCGCGCTCGCAGACATAGCGCGTACGTTGGAACTCGGATCAGCGATCAGATTAGGTAAGGGCGAGGAAGTCACCGGCGGGCGCAACAAGAATTCATTACTAGCCGATGCGCTCGAAGCAATCATCGGTGCGATTTATTTAGAACATGGTTTTGCTAAAGCAAGTGAAGTCGTTCTTCGACTTATTGAAAAAACACTCAACGGCGCAGTTGCCAAGGGTGCGGGCCTAGACGGAAAAACTGCCCTCCAAGAATTGCTCGCTGCGCAAAGCAAGGGGGTTCCCGAGTACGTCGTCACCGAGACCGGACCCGATCATGACAAGAGTTTCACCGCTTTCGCGATGGTCGGCGGAATTGCACTGGCGCAAGGTGAAGGCAAGAGCAAAAGAGAGGCGGAGCAAATTGCCGCACGTGTTGCCTTCGAACTTTTAAGTATGGCCACCCAAGATGTGGATGCAAGCGAGTCCGAAGACTAAGACTTAGGTGGGTCTAGGGTAGGTTTGGCACGTGTATTTGAAGAGCATCACGCTCAAGGGCTTTAAGTCCTTCGCCTCCGCTACGACCCTTCGTCTTGAACCAGGCATCACCTGCGTTGTTGGACCAAATGGATCGGGCAAGAGCAATGTCGTCGACGCTCTGAGTTGGGTAATGGGCGAGCAGGGTGTCAAGAGTCTGCGTGGCGGAAAGATGGAAGACGTCATCTTTGCTGGCACCAGTGGGCGTGCTCCACTTGGACGCGCTGAGGTCTCAGTCACCATCGATAACACCGATGGGGCGCTACCGATCGACTACACCGAAGTAACTATTTCTCGAATTCTCTTCCGCAACGGCACCAGCGAATATCAAATCAACGGCGATGCCTCGCGCTTGCTCGACATTCAAGAATTGCTCAGCGACAGCGGTATCGGCCGTGAAATGCACGTCATTGTCGGGCAAGGACAACTCGACGCTATCTTGATGGCTAATCCTGAAGAGCGTCGCGGATTTATTGAAGAGGCGGCCGGTGTGCTCAAGCACCGTAAGCGAAAGGAGAAGGCGCAACGAAAGCTCGAATCCATGCAGGCAAATCTTGCCCGAATTCAAGATCTCACCGTTGAACTTCGTCGCCAACTGCGCCCGCTCGGCAAGCAAGCAGAAGTTGCCAAGAGAGCCGCGACGATCCAAGCAGATCTTCGCGACGCGAAACTTCGATTACTTGCTGATGATCTGATTTCACTCTCGCAGACTCTCGATGCTGAGGTTGCAGACGAAACTGTTCTGCGCGAAAGACGTGCTCTGGTTGAAACTGAGTTGGATATCGTGCGCGCTCGCGAAACCATCTTGGATGCAGAGAACGCGGTCGAAGGTCCGCGACTAGTGCATGCGCAAGAGACGTACTACTCACTCAATGCGCTTCGCGAAAAATTTCGCGGTACTCAATCTTTAGCACAAGAGCGATCACGCTTCCTCGCTGAAGATGCAGAAGAGGCCCGCACGGCCGGGCGCGATCCGGAAAGCCTTGATCGTGAAGCAGCAACGCTGCGCGGGGAAGAAAGTGAGTTGCGTTCCGGCGTTGCCTCA
This sequence comes from Actinomycetota bacterium, assembly GCA_014377015.1. GTDB lineage: Bacteria > Actinomycetota > Actinomycetes > Nanopelagicales > Nanopelagicaceae > QYPT01. The sequence goes on along the minus strand of JACMQL010000006.1, from coordinate 40,847 downwards.
CTTCGTACAGCACTCTCGGGTGCAACCCTTGCATTGACGGCGAAAGAAAATGAATTGAAGGCTGAAGAAGATCGTGTTGCTGCAGCGCTTCGCGCTCTGGCAGATCAACGCGAAGGCACCGCCCGACAAGAGGGTCATATCAAATCTCTTGTGGCACGTCTTGAAGCAATTGCTGAAGAAATTTCTCGTCTCGAACGCGCACGTGATGAAGCGCAACAACGGACTGACTCCGCCTCACGTGAACATGCCGCCTTTGAATTAGAAATCGGCAGTGCAGACTCACAAGAACTAGGTTTGGATGCGAAGTTTGAAAATGCCCAGCAGAATTTAGAGGCCGCCAAAGCGAAAGTGGCGGATTTAGTTGAAAAAGAGCGTTTAGCTGATCGAGAACGCAATGCTCTCGAATCAAAGTTGGAGGCTATGAATTTAACGACGCAATCTCGAGATGGTGCTCAGGCGCTCATTCGCGACGCGCGCGGTATTGAAATTTTGGGCAGCGTAGCCTCCCTTATTCGCATCGATTCAGGTTGGGAAGCCGCGACCGCAGCCGCACTGGGAACGATGGCAGATGCGGTTGTAGTCCACGATCTCGGTTCAGCGATCACCGCTTTAGCTACGTTGCGATCGGAGAATCTGGGTCAGGCTGATTTCTTGATTATGCATTCTGATAAACCCCACCGCGACGACCTCATCCCTGCCGAATTGAAGTCCCTTCTTTCCGTCATACATTCTGATCAGATCACAGACCTGCTCCAGGAGTTGCTTTCCACGACAGTCGTAGCGGAAAGCGCGCAGGATGCACAGTTGATTATCCGAGCTCATCCGCAACTTCGCGTGGTTACTCGGGAGGGCGATGTCTTTGCGCAAACACGTGCGCGGGGTGGATCCAAGTCGTCGGCCTCGCTCATCGAGATTCATGCCTTGATCGCAGATTTGACGCAAAAAGTTTCTGAGGTTGCGCATGTGTGTGAGCGCCTGCGTTTTGAGATTTCCACTGCGGAAACTGATCTCGCGCAGAAACAAAAGGAATTTGATAGCGCGCTCAGCAAGCTCAACGAATCTGATGCGCGCATTGCGGCGCTCACGGAACAACTTGCGGTGGCCGGCCAACATGCTAAGTCGGCGCGCGCAGAAGTCGAGAGACTCAACGCAGCCATCATAGAAGCTACCGCTGCAAAGTCGCGCGATGAGAGTGAACGCGCGATCGCGCAAGATCAGATGCAACATCACGGCGCAATTGCAGAGCCAAGTCATGCACTCGCCGAAGAACTTCGGACACAGGTTTCTCTGGGCCGTACCACCGAAGTTGAAGCTCGCTTGAGTGTGCGCACCAGTGAAGAACGTCTTGAATCTCTGGTTGCGCGTGCGAAAGCTCTTGAAAATGCTGCGCATGCAGAACGTGAAGCCTCAGAGAAAGCGATTATTCGGCGCGGAGCGCGGGCACGTGACGCACTCGTTTCGCAGGCGATCGCAGATTGCGCTTATGAAGTTTTGATTCATATTGAGCGCTCGATAGCTAAAGCTGCGACGGGACGCGGTTTGCTAGAGGAAGCTCGCGCCGCGCGTGAAGGTGAGACCCTGAGCGTTCGTGCGCGAAGTCGTGAATTGTCATCTGAGCTTGAATCCCTGACTTCAAGTGTTCACCGCGATGAAGTTGCGCGCGCAGAACAACGAATGCGAATCGAGCAACTCGAACTCAAGGCGATGGAAGAATTTGGCGTTGATCGCGCCACTCTTATTGCAGAGTACGGACCCGACAATGATGTCCCGACTTTCTACGAAACCGATGAGGGTCTAGTTGTGGCTGGCGATCTTGTGCCATACCGACGCGAACAACAAGAGCGCCGACTTATTGCAACCGAACGCTCACTCGCCTTGCTCGGCAAGATCAATCCACTCGCTCTCGAAGAATACGGCGCGTTGGAAGAGCGATTGAAATACTTGGCCGAGCAACTCGAAGATCTCAAGCGCACCCGTAAGGACTTGCTCGACATCATCAAGGAAGTAGATGATCGTGTTCAGCAGGTATTTATGGAAGCCTATGAAGAAACTGCGCGCCACTTCGAAGACATTTTCGCGCGTCTGTTTCCTGGTGGAGACGGTCGACTCTTCCTCACCAATCCGGATGACTTGATGACTACTGGCGTCGATGTCGAAGCACGACCTCCAGGAAAGCGAATCAAGCGACTTTCCCTTTTATCAGGTGGAGAAAAATCACTCACGGCAATCGCGCTCTTGGTTGCGATTTTCAAAGCTCGACCAAGTCCGTTCTATGTACTAGATGAAGTTGAAGCTGCCCTCGACGACGTGAACCTGGGACGTCTCCTCGGCATCTTTGAAGAACTGCGTGAAAGTTCACAACTCATCGTCATAACTCACCAAAAGCGCACTATGGAAATTGCCGATGCGCTCTACGGGGTGACGATGCGGCGAGACGGAGTTACTGAAGTTATTTCCCAACGACTGCGCGAATCCGAATCCGTCTAGATTCTTTAAGAGCGAGAGCGACGGTGGGACATGGGTCTTTTCGGAAAGATAATCTCAAAACTCACACGTACATCCAACGCTTCTGCGGCGGATTGGGATGAGCTAGAGAGTGCACTCTTGGGGGCTGATCTCGGACCAACACTGGCAAGTAAAGTGGTGTCAACCGCTCGTTCGGTAAAGACAGATAGCGCGGAAGATGCCGTCTACCAAGCACTCTTATCCGCCCTTTCGACTAAGAGTCGGGAAATTTCACGCGCACCCAGTGGACCAACAGTCATTCTTGTAGTCGGCGTTAACGGCACTGGTAAAACAACATCAAGTGCCAAACTCGCTCATTATTTAACTTCGCAAGATGAGAAGGTGCTACTCGCCGCCGCAGATACATTTCGTGCCGCCGCTGTCGATCAGTTGCTCACTTGGGGTGAGCGTCTAGATATTGATGTCGTGCACGGAAAAGAAAACGCCGACCCAGCATCGGTCGCATTCGATGCCGCCCAACAGGTTGTCGCAAAGGAGATCTCCTTTCTTGTTATAGATACCGCAGGTCGTATGCACACTAAGAACGACCTGATGGATCAACTCGGCAAGGTGCGCCGTGTTATAGAAAAAGTAGTACGGGTTGCGGAAGTTCTGCTGGTAATCGATGCCACGACGGGACAGAACGGTCTTATTCAGGCCAAAGTCTTTGCCGAAAGCGTGGATCTAACCGGCATCATCCTGACCAAGCTCGACGGCAGTGCCCGTGGCGGAATTGCGCTGGCAATTGAGAGCGAACTGGGCATTCCCATCAAATGGGTTGGTACGGGGGAGAACGCTAAAGATTTTGCCCCGTTCGATCCGCAAAGTTACGTGCGCTCACTAATGTAGGGACGCAGCCCTTATTAACCTTTTTGTAACATTGAGCGGCTTTTTGTGACGCGGATGAAACGGTGGGAGTGCCTGCACGTAACGAAAGTGGGACATTCTTCGCGACAGCTCAATGGCGAGTAGATCTCACGAAAGCGTGAAAAATGGCCCCAACAGTTCTCAATTCGGGCGATACCGCATGGATGCTTGCGAGTACCGCGCTAGTCCTTTTAATGACCCCGGGCCTGGCCTTCTTTTATGGCGGAATGGTTCGCACCAAGAGCGTGTTAAACATGATGATGATGTCGATGATTACCATCGGAATCGTTAGCGTGCTCTGGGTGATTTATGGTTTTGAAATCGCTTTTGGCCACTCCGCTGACTCTCCCTGGTACGGCGGATTCTCCTTCTCCGGACTCGGCGGAATGGTGAATGACTTCACCAACAACGGCGGCGAATATCCCATCCCTGTATTGGTATTTGCGGCATTCCAATTGATGTTTGCAATTATCACTCCCGCACTTATCTCTGGTGCAATTGCCGATCGGACAAAATTCACTTCGTGGGCGGTATTCGTCACTATTTGGGTCACTGTTGTGTACTTCCCAGTCGCGCACTGGGTCTTCGCTTTCGGCCACAAGGTTGGTGACACAGTCACCGGTGTCGGCTATTTAGCTGCGAAGGGATTGGAAGATTTTGCCGGAGGTACTGCCGTGCATATCAACGCAGGTGCGGCTGGTCTCGCCTTAGCAATCGTTTTGGGTAAGCGCGTCGGATGGAGAAAGGAATCCATGCGTCCCCATAACCTGCCGCTTGTCATGCTCGGTTCTGGTCTGCTCTGGTTTGGATGGTTTGGTTTCAATGCCGGATCAGCCCTTGCCGCAAATGGAATCGCAGGGCTTGCATTGATCAATACTCAGGTTGCCACAGCAGCGGCGCTCCTTGGATGGATCATCGTCGAGAAAATTCGCGATGGTCACCCGACTTCCCTTGGGGCTGCCTCTGGTGCAGTCGCTGGTCTGGTAGCAATCACTCCTGCGTGCGCATTCGTCGCTCCATGGGCAGCAGTTGTTATTGGCTTGATCGCTGGAGCACTCTGCGCCATGGCGGTGGGCTTGAAGTACAAACTCGGTTACGACGATTCACTTGACGTCGTCGGTGTTCACCTGGTTGGCGGGCTCTGGGGCTGTGCTTCCATCGGATTCTTCGGAGCCAGTGCAGTCAACTCCATTGGTTTAGATGGAATTTTCTACGGCGGCGGAGTGGGCTTGCTCGGTAAACAACTCTTTGGCGCTGGCGTCGTGCTGGCATACTCATTCATTATGACGCTGATCATCGGCTTCGCAATTGAGAAGACCATCGGATTCCGAGTATCTCGTGATGCAGAGGTTGAAGGTATTGATCTCAACGAGCACGCAGAATCATCGTACGAATTTGCAAGTTCATCACGAGGAGGTTCATTTCTATGAAACTGATAACCGCAATTCTCAAGCCGTTCAAACTTGAAGATGTGAAAAACGCCCTTCAAGCACACGGAGTAACTGGCATGACAGTTTCAGAAGCAAGTGGCTTTGGGCGACAAGGCGGACATACTGAGGTCTATCGCGGCGCTGAATACACCGTTGATTTGATTCCAAAGGTGCGTCTGGAAGTTCTTGTTGATGACAGTGATGCCGAATCTGTCATCGGCGTAATTGTTAAAGCCGCTTCCACCGGATCCATCGGTGATGGCAAGGTCTGGTCAACTCCCGTTGATCAAGTCGTGCGCGTTCGTACAGGCGAACGCGGCGTCGACGCTATTTAGCCGCCAGAAAACCTAAATAGTAAAAGAACATCGGTGTCGTGGATCCCTTTACTTCACTACCTTTAAATCGTGAGTTCTAGGAGGTGAAGTAAGTGGGAACACCAGAGCGCAGATCTCGATCGAACGAGAGCGATCGCGAACTACGAGCCCTCTTCCTTGCCGCTCGGGAGAAGTTGCAAGAGAGCACGACCCGATCAGTACCTGGCATAGCACTCGCCGCGGTTGGTGGTTTTGGCCGCGGCGAGTTATGTCTGGGATCTGACCTAGACATTCTTTTTATTCATAGCGAACAATTTGATAATGAAAATCTTCTGACATTTGTTAACGCGGTTTTATACCCGATATGGGATGGCAAGACTTCAAGTTCGCAAATACCGCGCAGCGTGGATCACTCAGTTCGCACACGTAGTCAGACAAGGGAAGCAGCTCGCGCTGACCTGAAGGTCGCGATGGGCTTGCTAAATATAAGGCTTATTTTGGGGGATGCGGATTTAGTTGCCTCAGTTCAACATGATGCCCTTGATGATTGGCGTAAGGATTCGCGAAATCGTCTCGTTCAGATGCGCACTCAACTCAACGAACGACATGCCAGAGCTGGCGAATTGGCCTACTTGCTTGAGCCGGATTTGAAAGAGGCCCGCGGAGGACTGCGAGACATCACCGCGCTGCGTGCAATTTCTATGTCGGGCGCCTTGGATGTTGCACTTGATCGCATTAGCGGCGCCGAAGCTACGTTGCTCAATATCCGTGATGCACTGCACGAGCAAAGTGGTAGATCGCGTGATCGTCTTTTGTTCCAAGAACAGGACAAAGTTGCACTCGCCTTGGGTTACAGTGACGCAGATGCATTAATGAGTGATGTCGCACAAGCGGCGCGAGATGTTGATTATTTAATGCAGTCCACTTGGCATCGCCTAGATCACCGTGGGAAAGATGGTCTTGGTCGGATTCTTAAAAGGTCGCGCACGACAAGCGTGGGACACGGAATTAGCGTGGCCCACCAAGAAGTTGTACTTGACCCTGACGCAGTGTCTGTTGATGATCCGGTGCTGGGACTTCGCGCAGCTGCAAAGGCGGCGCAGTTGGGTTTGCCGCTTTCTTTGGATTCCTGCGTCGCCCTGGCACAAGGACTTGTAGATGGAATCGGTAATTTGCCCAACCCATGGCCGCGCGAAGCACGCGAGGATCTGGTTGCTCTAATTGGCGCAGGTTCTGCGATGGTGCGAGTCTGGGAAGCCCTGGATCAAGAAGGAATAATCACAACTTGGTTGCCTGAGTGGCGACCGGTGCGCAGTTTGCCGCAAAGAAATTTTCTCCATCGTCACACTGTTGACCGCCATATGGTGGAAACAGCAGTGCATGCCGCAGCACTGACACGGCGAGTCCATCGACCAGACTTACTTCTTATTGCAGCTCTCTTTCACGATATCGGGAAAGGCGGCGAGGAAGATCACTCGCATCGAGGGGCAACGTTGATAGAGCCACTTGCCCGCCGCATTGGGTTTAACGATGAAGACACAGTGACCTTACGTATTTTAGTTCAGCATCATCTTCTCTTAGCAGCAACCGCGACTAGACGAGATTTGAATGATCCCGTCACTATTGCATCAGTTACCGAAAAGATCCCTGATCAACAAACTCTTGAATTACTACATGCACTTAGCATCGCCGATGGTGAAGCTGCAGGTAGCGCAGCGTGGAGTGAATGGAAAGCTACTCTGGTCGCAGATCTAGTTCGTCGCGTGTCGGCAGCAATGACGGGGACCATGATCGCACCGCAACCAGAACTCACACCAGAGCAGCGCGCATTTTCTGAAATCGGTGCCCTTCGCGTTGATGTTTCAGTGAGCGAAAGTGATTACGCAATCGAGATAATCGCACCAGATCGACCAGGTTTACTCTCGATAGTTGCAGGAGTGCTCAATTTGGCGCGGTTGGATGTGCGATCTGCACGCACAAAATCGCATGGTCCATCGGCGGTCATGCGTTGGATTGTTTCGTTGGATCCACATGCGCCATCGCCTACTGCCGAAAAACTTCACGCTGATATTGATCAAGCGTTGCATTCTCATAATGATTTAGAGCGACGCATTCAGGAGCGAGTCGCCTCTTACTCTCAACTTCCTTCAATTCCAGTGCCACCACCGGTCGTTGAATATTTCGTCGGTGCTGCGAGTGATTGCACCGTCTTTGAAATTAGAAGCCATGATCAACCTGGACTATTATTTCGCATCGGGGATGCTTTGACTCGTTGTCGCGTGGACATCAAATCCGCCATCGTCACCACCCTCGGAGCAGAGGCGATCGACACTCTTTATGTGACCGAAATTGGGGCTGGCCCGCTCAATGATGTGCGCGCCTCTGAAGTGGCTCTAAAGCTTCGCGAAGCGCTTATTTAGCCCGAATTTAATGCCGCTAAGACTTCGCGTTAGGCTCTGCAACTATGTTCGATTCATTAACTCAAAAGTTTAGCAGCGTACTTAGTTCACTTCGCTCACGCGGCAAGATATCCCAGAACGATATTGAAGATACCTGCCAAGAGATTCATCAAGCGCTCTTAGAAGCCGACGTTGCTCTTTCCGTGGTCACGAGTTTCATTGACACTATTCGCGAACGCTCCTTGGAAGTGCTGCCGACTTTGCAGTCGGGCACCAACCAAGCCCAAGCAATTTTTGAGATCATCAATCAAACTCTGGTCGAGATTCTCGGCGCTGAAGCCCGGCGTATTAGTTTTGCTAAGACTGGCCCCACTGTCATCATGTTGGCAGGCTTGCAAGGCGCGGGTAAAACTACGATGGCTGGCAAGCTCGCCAAGTTCTATGCCGATCAAGGCAACACTCCGATTCTCGTTGCATCGGATCTGCAACGCCCGAATGCTGTAACTCAATTGCAGGTTCTTGGTCAGAGCATCGGCATTCCAGTATTTGCACCCGAACCCGGCAATGGGCGTGGAGATCCTGTGCAAGTCGCCCGCGACGGCGTGCAGTTCGCGCGGGTTAAATTACACAACATGGTCATCGTTGATACAGCAGGCCGTCTTGGCGTTGATGAATCGTTAATGAAGGAAGCCGCCGCGATTCGCGATGCGATTAAGCCAAACGAAATTCTTTTTGTCGTCGATGCGATGATTGGCCAAGATGCCGTGCGCACCTCGCAAGCATTCTTAGCCGGTGTTGGTTTTGACGGCGTCGTGCTGACCAAACTTGACGGTGATGCGCGCGGTGGTGCCGCGCTCTCGATAGTGCAAGTTACTGAACGTCCGATCATGTTCGTCTCGACTGGCGAAAAGCTTGCTGACTTCGACATTTTCTATCCCGATCGCATGGCCTCTCGTATTCTCGGCATGGGTGATGTCGCGACTTTGGCCGAGCAAGCGAAGAAAGCTTTTGATCCTGATACCGCGGCAAAATTCGAGACTAAGTACGCCAGTGGCGAGGATTTCACTCTCGAAGATTTCCTTGAGCAGATGCAGGCAATGTCCAAGATGGGCTCTATGACCAAGATGCTCGCGATGCTTCCCGGGGCAGGAGCCATGAAGAAGCAACTCGACAACTTCGATGAACGCGAAATCGTGCGCACACAAGCGATTGTTCAATCGATGACCATCGCCGAGCGCCGTGATCCCAAAATCCTCAACGGTTCTAGACGTGCCCGAATCGCCATGGGCGCTGGACGCACTGTTACCGAGGTCAACTCGCTGGTTGATAGGTTCAGCCAAGCCCAGAAGGCGATGCGACAGATGCGGTCAGGCAAGATGCCAGCGGGACTGCCCCCGGCCATGACCGGAATGGGGGCCGGAATGGGTGCCTCACGTCAGCAAGTAATGAATGTGAAGAAATCTAAGTCCGGCAATCCAGCCAAACGAGCCCAGCAAGAGCGTGGTTAGCCTGGTAATTAAAGGGGCCGATTTCACCTTTTAGCTGCCCAGATGGCAAGATTAGCAACCTGTTCGGGGCCCTCTATCCCCAAACATCCGCATATCAAGTGTTGTGCTTATTGACACGCGCACCCCGCTGCGTTCGATGAGCCCGACCACCCACACTTACAGGAGCACAAGCACTTGGCTACAAAAATTCGTTTAATGCGCATGGGCAAGATCCGCACGCCTTACTACCGCATTGTTGTTACCGATTCCCGTAAAGCTCGTAACGGACTCTCGATTGAAGAGATCGGCCGCTACTCACCAGGACATGAGCCTTCTTTAATCGAAGTCAATTCTGAGCGAGCGCTGTACTGGTTGGGCGTTGGCGCACTTCCAACATCAGCAGTAGAAGCAATTTTGAAAGTTACCGGCGATTGGCAGAAGCACAAGGGTCTTCCAGGAACTGAAGGCACCTTGCGCGTTGCCGCGCCTAAAGTTCACAAGAGCGTTGCTTACGAGGCTGCCGTTAAGCAGTCGATGGACGAGCCAAAGGAAGGCGCGACCACAATGAAAAAGCGTGCGCAAGAAAAGCTTGCTGCTAAATCAGCACCGACAGATGTAGCAGCTGTGGCCGATGTGGCAGATGTAGCAGTTGTGGCACCACCGGCAGCACCGGCAGCACTGGCAGATGTGGCAGTGGAGGAAATTGCAGTTGCAGCGGTAGAGCAATCACCTGTAGCTGCTGCAGAGTCTCCAGTTGAAACCCCAGTTGCGAGCGTGGCTGTTGAAGCTCCAGTTGAAGTAGCAGACGCTGTAGTTGAAACCCCAGTTGAGGGCGTGGCGGTTGAAACTCCGACTGAAGTAGCAGAGGATGTAGTTGAAACGCCAGTTGAGGCTGCTAAATAGCAATGATTGATGAAGCCCTAGAACATTTAGTTAAGGGAATTGTTGATCATCCTGAAGATGTAGTCATTACTGAAAAGACTCATCGTCGCGGTAGCACCCTTGAGGTGCGCGTAAATCCTGAAGATATCGGCAAAGTAATTGGTCGCAATGGTCGCACCGCAAAAGCGTTGCGTACCGTTGTGAGCGCTATTGCTGGTCGCTCAATTCGAGTTGATCTAGTCGATACGGATGAAGTTCGCTAATTTAGTTCTATCGGCGATACCTTAGGAAAAGTTGGTGGCCATGCGTTTGCTCGTAGGCCGTATCGGTCGTGCTCACGGAATTCTGGGTGAGGCGACTATCGAAGTACGCACCGATCAACCGGAAGATCGATTTGCGGTCGGCGCTCGCGTGCAAACGGATAAGCACGGGGACCTCATCATTACTTCCCATCGCTGGCATAACGGAATTTTGCTGTTGGGAATTCAAGGCGTGTCAGATCGCAACGCAATTGAAAAATTCAAAGACACCTTGATGTATGCCGAAGTTAATATCGATTCCGAGAGCGAAGATGAAGATGATTATCATGTCCTTCAACTTATCGGCTGCACTGCTTTCCTTGAGTCAGGCGAAGAGTTTGGCAAAGTAAGCGATGTAATCAACTTACCGGCGCAAGATCTATTAGCAATTCAGACTCCCAACGGTGAATCTTTGATTCCCTTCGTACGCCAATTAGTCCCGATCGTAGATGTCAAAAATAAGCGAATGACAGTCATCCCTCCGCAGTTTTCGGCTGGGGAATAGTTCATGAAAATTGATGCAATAACCATCTTTCCGGAATATTTCTCACCACTTCAACTCTCTCTGCTGGGCAAAGCGCAAGAGAAGGAATTACTGTCGATCACCGTTCATAATTTGCGCGATTTCTCGACAAATAACCATCACAGCGTGGATGACACACCGTACGGTGGGGGAGCAGGCATGGTCATGAGCCCAGAGATATGGGGCTCAGCACTGGATCCGTTGATGCTGGAAGATACGGATCTGATCATTTTGACGCCGGCCGGAAAAGTATTTGACCAACAAATGGCGCAAGAATTCGCGGGCTCATCTCATCTGGTTTTTGCTTGCGGGCGATATGAAGGAATTGATTATCGAGTTGGCGAGTATTACTCCCACCCTCAATTTGTTGCCCAATCTATTCGAGTGCACGAAGTAAGCATTGGAAATTATGTTTTAGGTGGGGGAGAAGTTGCTGCCCTCGTCATGATTGAAGCAATCACCCGTTTGATCCCGGGCGTGTTAGGAAATCCAGAATCGTTGGCAGAGGAGTCGCATAACGAGGAAGGATTTCTGGAGTATCCCAATTACACCAAGCCGGCCAATTGGCGTGGGATAGCGGTTCCTGAGGTTCTCTTGGGTGGCAATCACGCACTGATCGCCACATGGCGCGCTGCACAGGCTCAGGTACGTGCACAAAAGTGCGACTAACCTGCGCACCAACTCGCGCCACCTGACACCAACTCGCGCTAAGTGCTAGCACTCGCGTAGCATTTAGAGGTGAGCGCACTCGACCCCGCAATTCAGTCTCGACTTATTCGCGACCTCGAACCTACTGTGGCAGTCGAATTTGAACGACACATTGCGGTTCAGAAAAATTGGTACCCGCACGAGTATGTCCCCTGGAGTGAAGGTCGCACCTTTGCCGGTCCGCTCAACGGTGATGCGTGGGAAGCTAAAGATTCCAAGTTATCAACAATTGCCCAAGATTCGCTCGTCCTCAACTTGATGACCGAAGACAACTTGCCGAGTTACCACACTGAAATCGCCATTGCGATGGGCCGTGACGGAGCCTGGGGCAATTGGATTGAGCGTTGGACGGCAGAGGAAAATCGCCACGGAATCGTGATGCGCGATTACTTGATGGCCACTCGCGGAGTAGATCCATACGAACTTGAAGACTTGCGCATGGCGCACATGCAGTTGGGGTATCAGACCCCTTACGAGACTGACATGTTGCACACCGTGGCCTACGTTTCTTTTCAAGAGTTAGCGACCAGAATCTCGCATCGCAACACGGGCAAGATTTCCAATGACCCGATCTGCGAAGGCCTACTGCAACGCATAGCAGCAGATGAAAACCTGCACATGATTTTCTATCGCAACTTGTTGGGCAAGGCGATAGACCTCGAGCCCAACGCCGCAATGCGTGCAATCACTGACGTCGTCACAAACTTTGCGATGCCCGGCGTCGGAATGCCCGGCTTTGGACGCAAATCCGTGCAGATCGCACTTGCCGGAATTTATGATCTGCAACAGCACCTCGATGATGTTGTTGCTCCGGTGCTGCGCGCTTGGAACGTGTTTGACCGTGAGGACCTCAGCGGTGACGGAGTTGTCGCGCGCGAGGAGCTCAATGAATTTCTTGTTACTTCAACCGCGGACGCTGCGCGCTTCAATGAGAAGCGCGAGATATATTTCGAGAAGTTGATAGCACGCGGACAAGAGCCAATTAGACTGCTGTAGCACTTCCGGCAACCTTATTTTTTATGTACCGCGAGAGGATCACCGTGCCAGACCTCGCCGATAAAGTCGCGCTCATCACCGGTGCAAGTAGAGCCATCGGTCGATCTATCGCCCTCACCTTGGCCGGCGATGGTGCGCAAGTTGTGCTGACCGGGCGGGACATGGATGGTCTTGCCCAGACTTCCCGGCTCATCCAAGAATCTAAAGATTACGCGGGCCGCGCACCGAAGATCGCCCGCTTGGATCAAGTTGATGCTGCATCCATTGAAGCAGCCGTGCAGACGACCCTCGACACTTTCGGACAGATCGATGTGCTCGTCAACAACAGCGGAGTCACGGGGAAATCCGCCGCGCTCTGGGATTTGAGTGAAGAGGATTGGGATGACGCGATAGACACCAATCTCAAAGGTGCTTTCATGGTATCTAAAGCAGTTATCCCATCAATGATTGCGCGCAAGCGCGGATCCATAGTCTTCATAGGATCGGTCACCGGAAAGCGACCACTCGTTCATCGCAGTGTCTATGCCGCATCCAAACTCGGCATGGTCGGGATGATGCGCACCCTGGCAGTAGAACTCGGTCCACATGGTATTCGTGCAAATCTTATTTCGCCGGGTTACGTAGATGGCCCTCGTCTGGAATTGGTTATGGAACAAGTTGCGGGAATTGAAAACATTACGCCAAGGCAGATGCGGGAAAAGTGGCTGGAGTTAGTCCCGCTTGGCAAATTTGTGAAGCCCGAAGAAATTGCGCAGGGCGTGCTCTTTCTAGGGAGTGATCGTTCGTCGGCTATCACTGGAATTGATCTCAACATCAGCGGCGGCTTGGTTATGTATTGATGTGCAGAAAATGAAGCGCGTCATTTTTATCGAACATGATCATGTCAGCGAAGGCGGTCCTATTTGGGAACAATTTGTGCGACGGGGATACGAAATCACGCGCTTTCCTATTGTTAACGAAACAAACTTCAACCAACCAAATGTAAGTGTCCAATGGCCAGATTTACTTTCCTACGATGTAGTCGTTGTGATGGGATCTCCTTGGGGAGCGTGGGAAGACGAGCGCATCGGCAATTGGTTGCTACCTGAACTCACACTCATGGGTGAAGTTCACAATGCAGGGGTGCCAATTCTGGGCATTTGTTTCGGTGGCCAGTTGATGGCGCGGGTACTAGGTGGCTCAGTATCTCGTGGCCCCGCCGCGGAAGTCGGATGGTATGAAATTGAATCTGATAATACTTCGTTGATTGAGGAAGGGCCGTGGTTCCAATACCACTGGGATCGTTGGCAACTTCCACCTGAGGCTAAGGAGATTGCGCGAACGCCTCTCGCTTCGCAAGCATTTATTTATGGCCGCACGCTCGCGCTGCAATTTCATCCCGAGATCGATCCGCACATTTTAGATATTTGGCTGGAGATGGAAGGTGGCTGCGCAGAAGTCGAAGGCGAAGGTTTAGTAGTCGAAACGTTGCGTCAGCAAACGCGCGAGCAAGAGCTGTACTCAAACAAACGCGCCTACGATCTTGTTGACCGATTTCTCGATCAGATTGCTACTGCAGAAATGAAATTAACTTCGTAAATTTCATTATGAATGGTCATCGACTTGAACGGTGGTCCGACTGCTTTGCGGAGCAGTTGTGGCCAACTCTTGCAGCAAAGAGATGTCCCGTCTTGGTACTCGTTCCGTCAAGGCAATTTCAGTTCGAGTTCTGACAACCCCTCCAACATCCAAGATTGCTTGAATCACCGCTTCCAGATCAGTGTTATCGCGGGCAACCACCCGACAGAGAACATCTGCGTCACCAGTGACGGAGTGGGCTTCAACAACTTGAGCCAGACTCGCCAGCTCCTTTGTGAACAGTTCCAGACTGCCCTGTTGCAACTGAATATGTATGAATGCCAGGACCGGAAAGCCCAGCGCGGCATGGCTCAGGGCAGGCGCATAGTCACCCACCACTCCCTGCTCGGTCAGACGATCGAGTCTGGCTTGCACCGTTCCCCGCGCTAGCCCGAGAGTGCGCGCATAATCGCGCACCCCGGCTTTAGGGCGAGCCAGTAGCTCTCCTAAGATGGCGCAGTCAATCTGGTCAAGTAGCATCACTTTCCCCCTCTTTTGCCACAAATTCTTGCCATAGATAGACCAACGGTCTATTACAAAGCATCACTATTGTACCTCTGGGCTACCCGTGCCTAGACTCCTTGCAACTTTCCCGATGATTGTCCGCGCACGGTCCTGACCGGAGGCTCCATGGAGTCATTAGAGGCAACAGTTCAATTACTCTCGAGCATGGGTGAACTTGTTGATGATCCGCAATTTCATTCCACCTTGGACGGTGCCGCTTTACTGGCGCTCTATAGAGACATGGTTTTAGTACGCCAACTCGATCAGCAGGCAACTGCTCTCCAAAGGCAAGGCGAGTTGGGCCTCTGGGCTCCACTACTGGGGCAAGAAGCCGCGCAGATTGGATCGGCGCGGGCGATGCAAGCGCAGGATTATGTTTTCTCGACGTATCGGGAACACGGGGTGGCTTGGTGTCGGGGCGTGGATCCCGTGGACATGTTGCGATTTTGGCGCGGAACTGCGCACCAAGCGTGGGATGCAAATCTGCATCGTTTTTATGGCTATCAAGTCATCATTGGCGCACACGTTCTGCACGCAACTGGGTATGCGATGGGCATGAGTAAAGATGGTCGAACCGGCACGGGTGATTTAGAAAAGGATCAGGCGGTAGTCGCGTACTTCGGTGATGGGGCAATGAGTGAGGGCGATGTGAATGAAGCTTTTGTTTTCGCCACTTCGTTCCAATCACCAGTTGTCTTCTTTTGTCAGAATAATCAGTGGGCGATCTCAGAACCAACCAGACGTCAGAGTGTTGTTCCGCTTGCCCAACGTGCCCAAGGATTTGGAATGCCGGGCATTCGAGTTGATGGCAATGACGTAATTGCCTGCCATGCAGTAACGATGGCCGCACTCGATCGCGCCCGCGCCGGGAAAGGTCCAACGCTCATCGAAGCGTTCACCTACCGAATGGGCGCCCACACAACTTCTGATGATCCTACGAAGTATCGAGATAGCGCAGATGACGAACTATGGCGCAGCCGCGATCCCATTGATCGACTACGGATTTATTTGCGAGCGCAGGAAATTCTTAACGAGAAAGTCGAGTCAGAATTAGCAAGTGAGGCGGCATACCTCGCCGAACGAATGCGCGTTAGTTGCCGAGAATTGGCCGATCCGAACCCTTTAACCATGTTCGACCATGTGTATTCCGGTCCCGATGCGCGTCTGGAACGTCAACGACTCGAGGTTGAAGCGATTCTTGCCGATCAAGAAACTAAGGTGAATTGAGATGACGGAGTTGAGCATCGTGCAAGCTCTTAACCGCGGACTTCGATGCGCGATGGAATCAGATCCCAAAGTTTTACTGATGGGAGAGGACATCGGAAAACTTGGTGGTGTATTCCGAGTTACGGAAGGGCTACAAAAGGATTTTGGTGAGGATCGTGTGATAGACGCACCGCTTGCGGAATCAGGAATCGTTGGTACCGCCATTGGGCTGGCGCTCTACGGATATAGACCTGTAATCGAAATCCAGTTCGATGGTTTCGTTTATCCAGCTTTTGATCAGATCATCGTCCAATTGGCACGTATGCGATATCGATCGGCCGGGGTTCTCCAATTACCCATCACGATAAGAATGCCTTTTGGGGGAGGGATCGGATCAGTTGAACACCACGGTGAATCTCCCGAGGCTTACTTCGCCTCCACGCCGGGTCTGCGCGTGGTGACATGTGCTAATCCAGTTGATGCGTACTGGATGATTCAACAAGCTATCGCTAGTGATGACCCCGTGATTTTTTTAGAACCCAAGCGGCGTTATTGGCAAAAAGGTGAAGTTGACCTTTCTGAAACTCTCACCTCGGTACCGTCTATGTATCAAGCGAAAGTCCTGGTTGAAGGTTCTGATTGCACAATAATTTGTTACGGTCCAACTGTTGCTACCTCTTTGCACGCGGCAGCGCTCGCGGCGCAAGACGGGGTGAGCTTGGAGGTAATTGACCTGCGCACGCTAAGCCCGCTCGACCTTGTGACTATGGAGAAGTCGGTGAAAAAAACCGGTCGCGCGGTTGTGGTCCATGAGGCTTCCAGCAGCGGGGGAATCGGCGGCGAGGTCGGTCAATGCCTTACCGAGTCCTGCTTCTACTATCTGCAAGCTCCCGTGTTGCGCGTGACTGGGTACGACACTCCTTATCCGCCCAGTCGCATTGAGGATGTGTACTTGCCCGATGTCGATCGCATATTAGATGCGGTCGAAAAGTCGATGAGCTACTGAGCGGTGAGAGAAGATTGCAATGACTGAAGCGACGCCAACAAACTTTGACTTTCGCCTTCCTGATGTTGGTGAAGGTTTAGAAGATGCAGAGATCCTTCGCTGGATGGTCATAGTCGGGCAAGAAATAGAGGTCAATCAAGTCATAGTAGAAATCGAATCGGCAAAATCTCTTGTTGAATTGCCAAGTCCTTTTGCAGGTACGATCGTGGAAATTCTCGTGCCAGCGGGTCAGGTCATTCGAGTGGGTACTCCCATTGTTCGAATTCAACTTCACCAACTCGAGAAAATGGCTACTCAAAGTAAACAAGATAAAGATGTGAAAGTTGAACGTACGGAGATTCTGGTCGGATCGGGACCGCGTACAGATGACGGTCGACGTCGCAGACTCACACCGCGCAATTTTCGGGGAAGTATCGAAGAGGCGCCTAATATTGTGCCCGCGGTGAAACTCGTGCGCCCGCTTGCGAAACCTTTGGTCCGAAAAATGGCTCGTGAACTTGGAATTGATCTCACCCTTATCCACGGAAGTGGACCCGAAGGATCGGTGACACGCGATGATGTGCGACAAGTCGCAGGAGAAGTCAGCGACCCAAGTACGAATACCAAGAGGTCAATTGAGAGTTCAGTTGAGAGTTCGCGCGAAACTAGGGTGCCGATTCGTGGCGTGCGCCGCGCCACAGCTGAGGCAATGGTTGCAAGTGCTTTCACTGCTCCGCATGTAACGGAATTCGTGACCGTGGATGTGACACCTTCTATGCATTTACTTGAGGCGCTTCGCCAACGGCCAGAATTTAGCGGTGTACGTCTGTCAATACTCACCCTTCTTGCGCGCGCTATGTGCTTAGCCGCAAGTCGAACTCCGGAGATAAATAGTTATTGGGATGCATCCCCGCAGGAAATTGTGCTGAAGCACTATGTAAACCTCGGAATTGCTACCGCGACAGATCGAGGATTACTCGTGCCACATATTAAAGATGCAGATCAACTTTCTTTAAAGGAAATGGCAATTGCGATTGGCGGCTTAGTCGATGTTGCACGAGCCGGACGAACGCAACCACATCAAATGATCGGTGGCACGATGTCCATCACCAATATTGGGGTATTTGGCATTGAGAGCGGAACTCCGATACTGCCACCAGGTGAATCCGCAATCGTCAGTTTAGGAGCCGTAGTTGAGCGACCTTGGGTAGTCGAAGGAGAAATCGCGATACGACAAGTTACAACGCTTGCTTTATCCTTCGACCATCGCTTAGTCGACGGCGCGCAAGGTTCGAGATTTTTGGCAGATGTTGCCGGCATGTTGCACACTCCAGAAGCATTAATGACCCTGCCAGCGGGGTAGGCGTTTTTCCTTAAATGATCGCGGCCCTTCTTGGGCATCTTCACTTAAATACACCGGCTCCCATAGCGATGTCACTTGCTGACGGACATCGCCAAGAACGTGGTTGAGAACATCATGGACCATGGCTTTGCCGGCAGAAACCGATAGCGGAGCATTGTCGGCAATCTGTTTGGCAATCCGCAGACTTGCTTCGCGCAATTGGTCTAGGGGAACTGTGTAGTTGACCAGACCCACATCTTTTGCCCTGGATGCAGTGATGGGTTGGGCAGTAAGCAATAGTTCCATTGCGACTCTCGGTGGAATCAATAATGGAAGTGAAGCTGCCCATGGTGCGCCACGACCGAAGCGTGCTTCAGTTATTCCAAAGGTCGCGTGATCAGCGGCGATAACAAGATCGGCTTGCTGGGCAAGAAAGAATCCTCCGCCAAGGGCGACTCCGTTGACCGCAGCAATGACGGGTTTAGGAGTAGATAAGTCGGGGATAAAATCATCTGGTGGAATTGTCAGTTGATCATCGGACATTTCCTTAAGATCAGCGCCTGCACTAAATGCAATATCTCCAACGGCAGTGACGATGAGCACCTTGGCTTGGTCATCTTTCGCGAAAAGATCAAGGGATGCGCGAATTCCAGTTCGGACATTGGCATTCAAGGCATTGCGTGCCTCTGGTCTATTGATTGTCATCGTGGCGATGCCATCGGAAACTTCGTAGCGCAACTCTGAGTGGTTGCTCATTTCTCACTCAATCCCAGGCTACGGGCAATCAGGATCTTTTGTACTTCGGACGTACCTTCGCCAATTTCCAAAATCTTTGAGTCGCGGTAATGTCGAGCGACTACGTACTCGTCCATAAAACCGTACCCGCCGAAAATTTGTGTTGCGGCGCGGGCATTATCCATTGCAGCCTCACTTGCAACCAGTTTGGCAATGGAGGCTGCCATTTTGAAATCCTTTCCGGCAGTTAGTAATTGGGCTGCGTGGTAGTAGGCCAATCGTGCAATATGAGTTCGGGCTTGCATTTCTGCGATCTTGAAAGCAATCGATTGATGTTGGCCAATATATTTACCGAATGCTTTTCGTTCTTTGGCATAACGCAAAGCTTCATCGATGCATCCTTGGGCCGCTCCCACACTTAACGCAGCGATTGCAACGCGGCCCTCATCCAAGGAGTTGAGAAAATTCGCATAACCTCGGCCACGCTCACCCAAGAGATTGTTTGCGGGAACGCGGACATCGCTAAACGAGAGTCCATGCGTATCGGAGGCATGCCAGCCAACTTTGTAATAGGAGGGCTCGACGGTGAAGCCAGGAGTGCCATTGGGAACAATAATTGTGCTGAGCTCGTTAGTTCCGTCCGCTTTCTTACCGGTTATGCACGCAACAATGACTAATGAGGTTATTGATGTTCCAGAGTTCGTGATGAAACTCTTGCTGCCGTTGATTACCCATTCATCATTGTCTAGGCGCGCGGTAGTTCGTAGCTGACTCGCATCGCTTCCCCCATCTGGTTCAGTCAGCCCGAATGCCCCGAGCGCTTGGCCACTTATGAGCGCGGGAAGAAATTCATCTTTTTGCTCTTGATTCCCAAATCTGTAGATGGGCATCGAACCTAATCCGACTGAAGCATCAAGTGTGATTGCGACGCTTTGATCGATTCGGGCTAACTCTTCTATCGCAAGACAGAATGAGAGGAAATCCCCGCCCATCCCACCAACCTCTTCGGGAAAGGGAAGTCCAAAGAGCCCCATTTCGGCCATTTGCTTAATCACTTCGTATGGGAAGGATTGCTCCCTGTCATGTTTTGCCGCAACCGGTGCGACAACTTGGTTGGCGAATTCCCGCACGGTCTCTGCTAGTAATTGGTGCTCTCTCGATACTTGACTCAACGCTGAATTCATTGTGATTCCACCATTCCTGTCTCATCGTGCATGTTTCTAGATAGAGCTATCGAAACTTTAGATCGATTTTTTAATCCAGTTGTTTCGCTAAGCCAATGACTTGTTTCAAGAAGCTCCGCAAAGTTAACGCCAGTTGAGATACCGAGTCCGTGCAATTGCCAGACGAGATCTTCCGTGGCCAAATTTCCAGTAGCGCTTTTGGCAAAGGGGCATCCGCCCAGACCCGCGATGGATGAGTCAATCGTGGTGATACCTTCTTGCAGCGCTGTCAGCGCGTTGGAGAGCCCTTGTCCATAGGTATCGTGAAAATGAACCGCCAGACGAGATCGTGAGATTCCGCGAACGTCGCAAGCGCTAAGAAGGTCGATTACATCGCCCGGTGTCGCTACGCCAATCGTGTCGCCTAATGAAAGTTCATCAATTCCATCTTCAAAAAGTCTTTCTGCAACGTGCACCACTTGCTCGGCAGCTACCTTTCCCTCCCACGGGTCACCAAAGCACATGGAGACGTAACCGCGTACTCGGAGTCCAGCATCGCGGGCTTGTCTTATGACGGGACCGAAAAGATCTAGAGAGCCAGCAACTGAATTATTGAGATTTGCTTGCGCAAAAGATTCGGTAGCACTTGCGAACACCGCAATCTCGCGAACGCCGGCACTAATTGCGCGATCTAGCCCTCTTTGATTTGGGACCAGGGCAACCATCCGATGCGCGCCAAGAAAAGGAGCCATCTCTGCCAAGATTTCCTCTGCGTCAGCCATTGCGGGGACAAGATCTGGCCGCACAAAACTGGCTATCTCTACTGCAGGCAGCCCCGCCTTAAGCAGACGTTGTATCAATTGTGCTTTCACGTGGGCTGAAAAAATTGTGATTTCATTCTGCAATCCATCCCTTGGACCTACTTCATAAACTGTGACGGCTTTTGGCAATCCGGTGCGATCAAACATCCTCCACCACCTCAACTAGAAGTTTCCCCACTTGAACACTTGATCCCAGTTGAACATGGAATACGGCTACGCGACCTTGGCGAGAAGCCCGGACGACGTACTCCATTTTCATCGCTTCGATAACGAGAAGGGGATCACCGACCATCACCTGATCACCTACTTCAACGCGGAGGGCAACGACTACACCTGGCATTGGGCTCACGATGTCACCACTGAGGGCGGCCAAGGATTTTCCGGAATCACTGGTGTTCGCTATTTCCCAAGTGCCAAACGAAGGGTGATGGATCCAGAAGTTGCTGTCATTGCGGTAGATATCACAATCGAGAATGGAAGTGTCTTGCAGCGAAACTTCAAACCGCTGACCGTTGACATATGCTGCCAGAGTTGCCGATGGTGCACCGTTCAGGCGCCATCCGTCGGTACGCCAAGATCCTTGCTCGAAATGGGGAGAGACCAAATTTGCGTATGCGGCAAGTACTGCTCGTGATGGCTGCGGGGGATCCAAGTTTAGGGTTTCAATAAATTTTGTGTCGTAATGTGACTCCTGAATTTCGCTCATATTCAAAAGTTGGATCAGAAAGTCAATGTTGGTAGTGATGCCGAGACATACCGTATGTGCGAGCGTCTCGCGCAGTCGCTCGATGGCGGTCGTTCGATCATGAGCCCAAGCTGCCACCTTGGCAAGCATCGGATCAAATGAAGATGAAACAAATACATCATCTGTGATCGCCGAATCAGTTGTGGTATGTGCGAAAGAGCTGGCAGTAAATTTTCCAACTAGTCCGCCAGTAGGAAGAAATCCATTGAATGCATCTTCAGCATAAATGCGTGCTTCAATTGCGTGACCTTCGAATTTTGTTGGTGGCAGGAAGTCCTGCAACGCGCTTCCCGCCGCAATGCGTAACTGCACCTCTACAAGGTCTAGCCCAGTGATCATTTCAGTGACTCGATGTTCTACCTGAAGGCGCGTGTTCATTTCCATAAAATAGAAAATCTCCGGCGAATCAGCATCAACGAGAAACTCAATGGTTCCAATGTTTTTGTAGCCAATTGCTTTGGCTAATTCGACGGCGGCACTGCCCATAATCCTTCGATTCGCATCTGAAAAATGAGGTGCTGGTGCCTCCTCAACAATTTTCTGGTGTCTTCTCTGAAGAGAGCACTCTCGCTCGCCAAGGTGGATTACCTCTCCGAAATTGTCAGCGACAATTTGAAACTCGATATGCCTGGCTCGTGGTAAGTATTTCTCCACTAGAAGCGTGTCATCTCCAAAAGAGGAATTCGCCTCTCGTCTCGCGATTGGCATAACTTCGCGCAATTCATCCAAGTTTTGGACAACATGGAGACCTTTTCCTCCGCCGCCCGCACTTGGCTTCACCAACAATGGAAATTCAAAATCTTTACAAGCATCAAGCAACTCCTCATTCGACATCTGAAGTCCACCGGTGCCAGGCACGATGGGAACGCCTGCCTGTAGCGCATAACCGCGTGCTGAGATTTTCTCCCCCATGGCTGCCATAGCTTCTTCAGGAGGTCCAATGAATATCAGTCCGGCTCGCCGGCACTGCCTAGCAAACGTTGCGCTTTCGGAGAGAAATCCATACCCTGGATGAATCGCCTGGCAGTTGCTTTTTAGTGCGATCGAAATTATTTGTTCGCTATCCAGATAACCGCTCTGAGGGGATTCTGTTAGCAGATAATTCTCGGTGATCCTGCGAACATGGAGTGCTTCACGGTCCTGGTAAGTGTGGATTCCCACGGCACTGACCCCAAGTTTCTGGAGTGTTGAATAGATACGAAGTGCGACTTCTCCGCGATTGGCAACTAGGACCTTTTTAAACATCATTACATCCGAAAGATTCCGAAGGAACTCACCTGTAACGGCGAAAGTCCTGAAATGGCTAGCGCAATAGATAAAACTCGTCGCGTATCTCGAGGGTCAATAATGCCATCGTCCCAAATTCGTGCCGTCGAGAAGTATGCGTTGCCTTCTTCCTCATATCTTTGGCGAATAGGAGCCTTAAATGCTTCGATTTCATCCGAATCCCACTTCTCGCCCTTAGCCGCAAGTTGATCGGCCTTAACGGTGGCCAGAACTGAAGCAGCTTGTTCGCCCCCCATGACGGAAATGCGCGCATTTGGCCACATCCATAGGAAGCGCGGGTCAAAAGCTCTGCCGCACATCGAGTAGTTTCCTGCGCCAAAGGAACCGCCGATAACGATCGTGAACTTCGGCACTCGGGCACACGCCACAGCCGTCACCATTTTGGCACCGTGCTTGGCGATACCACCCATCTCGTATTGTCGCCCCACCATAAATCCAGAAATATTTTGCAGAAACACCAGTGGAATTTTTCTTTGATCGCAGATTTCAATGAAATGAGCGCCTTTTTGCGCAGATTCGCTGAAGAGAATTCCATTGTTGGCAATGATTCCAACTTGATAGCCCTCAATGTGTGCGAAGCCAGTTACGAGAGTTTCACCAAACTCTGCCTTGAACTCTAGGAATCGACTTCCATCAACAATTCTGGCTATTACTTCGCGAACATCGTATGTCGTACGAGTGTCAGTAGGGACTATTCCAAGCAATTCATCTGTTTCATAAAAAGGTTCCTCAACTGCAGTGTTTGGCGTCAGCCAACTCGTACTTTGCGGAAGTGTTGAAACGATGGCACGAACGATGGTGAGTGCTTGACCCTCATCTGCGACTAAATGGTCTGTGACACCTGAGATCCGTGAATGCATTGCGCCGCCGCCCAAATCTTCAGCGGTAACGTCCTCACCAGTTGCGGCTTTAACCAGGGGTGGCCCACCTAAGAAAATGTGCCCTTGTCCCGCAACAATGACATTCTCATCACTCATCGCTGGAACGTACGCACCACCTGCCGTGCAAGCGCCCAGCACCGCCGAGATTTGCGCAATGCCCGCCGCACTGAGTTTGGCCTGGTTAAAAAAGATTCGGCCAAAGTGATCACGATCCGGAAAGACTTCACGTTGAAGTGGGAGAAAGGCACCACCAGAATCAACGAGGTAAATACACGGAAGACTATTCGCAAGCGCGATCTCTTGCGCGCGTAAATGCTTCTTCACGGTCATGGGGTAGTACGTACCACCCTTAACGGTTGCATCATTTGCAATTATCATGGAGGTTCTGCCACTGATGATTCCAATTCCAGTTATCAGCCCAGCTCCCGGTGCTTCATCTTCATACATTCCAGTTGCTGCCAGCGCTGAGAGTTCCAGAAATGGAGATCCTGGATCGAGTAGTTGAGTCACACGATCGCGCGGCAATAATTTCCCACGATCTTGATGCCGCGTGCGGATGGCTTCTGGTCCTCCCAGGGAAGCGCGCTGCACTCGCAAAACAAAATCTCCGACAATTTCTCGAAACGCGTTATCTCTATCGCGAAATGATGCATCGCGAATATCAACGTTAGACAGAAGTCGCGGCAAACTCATGGCTCTCCACTAGTGTTAGTGATCATTCACATTGTTAGGATAGTCGGATGAGGACAGCAATTGGAAGAGATCTGGGCGTATTTTTGAAGTGGAGGAAATATGGGAACTCGTGACTTGCTCATTGAAAATGGCGCGGCCCTCTTTGCTGAAAAAGGGTTTCACGGCGTAGGAGTTGAGGAGTTAGGGGAGTCCGTGGGCCTGACCGGCCCAGCCCTTTACCGTCACTTTCGAACTAAAGGTGCCTTGCTCGCGGCAATGCTCATCAACGTCAGCGAGTCCCTTCTGCTGGGTGCCACCCACGTGATTGCGGAAAATCTTGATCCCGAGCAGACCCTCATCGCCCTCATCAATCAGCACATTGAGTTCGCGATTACCTACCCCGATCTCATCCGAGTTCATGAGAGAGATTTCAGTAATCTTGCGGAGGATGACGCGCGGCAGGTTCGTCGTCTGCAACGCCGATATGTCGAACAATGGGTTGATCAAATTCAGCGGGTTCGACACAATGAATCGTCGGAGAGTGCACGCACCATGGCCCATGCAGTCTTTGGGTTGCTGAACTCGACACCGCGAATTCGATCGGTTCAACGTCGCAATGAAGTAGCCGCCACCATGCGCGGACTCGCACAACGAGCTTTACTTTCTTGATGGGGAATTGGATGCTTGAGAGAACATATGTCATCACCGGAGCCGCATCCGGTATTGGAAGAGCCACTTCGGATCTACTTAAAGAGCGAGGTGCCAAGGTTATTGGTGTTGATATTCACGACGTCGATATTTCTGCGGATTTAAGTACACCACTAGGTCGCAAAAACGCAGCCACTGAAGCAACTGAATTGAGTGGAGGAAATATTGATGGAGTAATTGCTTGCGCAGGATCCCTACGGGCTAAGCCACAAACCGTGTCGGTAAATTTCTTCGGGGCTACCGAGTTTCTTCATTTTTTGCGCCCAATACTTGAGAAAAGTTCTGCGCCGCGTGTCGTGATCACAAGTTCGATGGCTTCACTTTTGCCAATCTCGCCAGAATTGGTTGCGGAAATGTTGGCTGGTAACGAGGAGGCGGCGCTGGTATCCGCGCAGAAACTTGTCACACAAGGTCGCGAGACGGCGGATTTAATTTACAACTCGACTAAGCGCGCCATCAGTCGTTGGGTGCGTCGTGAATGCGTTAAGGCAGAGTGGGCTGGAGCGGGAATTGCGCTCAATGCTGTTGGTCCCGGAACCGTAGAAACTCCTATGGTCGCGCGATTAGTGGAAAATCCAGCATCACTCGTAGCCCTAGATTCCCTTATCCCTATGCCGCTGAACTACCACCTCAAAGCACGCCAAGTCGGTTACCTTCTTGCTTGGCTCACGAGCGATGAAAATACTCACACAACGGGTCAGACGATTTACATCGACGGAGGCGCCGATGCGTCAATTCGTGCGGACGATATTTGGAGTTAAAGTGATCGTGCGATGCGCGAATTACCCTTAATTATCCAGCGGAGTGACATAGGCACCCGAGATTCCGCCGTCAACTAAGAAGTTTGACGCGGTGATGAAAGATGAATCATCGCTGGCAAGGAAAGCCACTGCGGCGGCAATCTCGGATGCATCAGCAAATCGACCCATCGGAATATGCACTAAACGACGTGCGGCGCGGTCTTTGTCCTTAGCAAAAAGCTCTTGCAAGAGCGGAGTATTTACAGGTCCGGGGGAGAGCGCGTTAACTCGAATTCCCTCACGCGCAAATTGCACACCGAGCTCGCGAGTCATCGAAAGCACGCCGCCTTTGGATGCGGTGTATGCAATCTGTGATGTAGCCGCGCCCATGGTTGCGACGAAGGATGCAGTATTAATGATTGAACCTTTGCCGGCCCTTTGCATATAAGGAATCACATACTTACAGCAAAGAAAGACGCTGGTGAGATTGACGCGATTAACACGATCCCATGCCTCAAGACCAGTGGTGAGAATTGAGTCATCATCAGGTGGTGATATTCCCGCGTTGTTAAAGGCGATATCAATGCGGCCGTAGGTATCAAAAGCTACCTTGTACATATTCTCTACATCGACCGTGTTGGTGACGTCAGCCTTGACAAAGATGCCTCCAACTTCCGCGGCAACTTTCTCGCCCGACTCCGAATTCATATCCACGACAACAACTTTCGCACCTTCACTGGCTAGTCGAATGGCCGTGGCATAACCGATTCCGCTTGCGGCACCCGTGATGGTGGCGACGCGGCCCGCTAATCTCTCTGACATGTTTTACCTTTCGTAGCGCTTAGTCGTGTGAAATGAAAACGTTCTTTACTTCGGTAAATGAATCCAAGGCATCTGGCCCAAGTTCGCGGCCGAGTCCAGATTGTTTAAATCCGCCAAAGGGCGTCCAGAACCGTACTGATGAATTTGAGTTGACCGATAAATTTCCTGTCTCCACGCCGCGAGACACACGTAGGGCACGGCCAACGTCGCGGGTCCAGATGGATCCAGATAATCCGTATTCGCTGTCGTTCGCCATCGCGATGGCATCTGCTTCACCCTCAAAGGTAAGAATTGAAACCACGGGTCCGAAGATCTCTTCACGCCACGAGCGGGCTTGGGCGTTCTTTGGCAAGAGCACCGTTGGTGCCATCCAATATCCATCCCCGCTAGGGGCGTTGCCGGTAAATGCGACTGGCTCGTCCAAGAAAGTCT
Source organism: Actinomycetota bacterium (assembly GCA_014377015.1). Lineage (GTDB taxonomy): Bacteria > Actinomycetota > Actinomycetes > Nanopelagicales > Nanopelagicaceae > QYPT01. The sequence continues at coordinate 13,777 of JACMQL010000006.1, read as the reverse complement.
GGACCACGTCGTACTGCTTGCGAGAAATAAGCGGTCCCATATCAGCTGTCGCCAGCGCAGGATCCTCGACGCGGAATTTCTTCACCGCCACCTCGAAGTGCTCCATGAACGTATCGAAAGCGCTTCTCTCAACGAGTATTCGCGAGCGCGCGCAGCAATCTTGTCCAGCATTATCAAAGACTGAACCCGGCGCACTTGCCGCCGCTTTGGCTACATCGGCATCGGCGAAGATGATGTTGGAGCTTTTGCCACCGAGTTCAAGGGTTACGCGTTTTACTTGATCTGCGCAGCCGGCCATGATCGATTTACCAACCTCGGTAGAGCCCGTAAAGACGATTTTGCGTACTGCAGGATGGCTGACAAAACGCGCTCCGACGATGCTGCCTTTGCCGGGCAAGACATTGAATACGCCTTCCGGAATTCCGGCAAGGAGTGCCAGCTCACCAAGTTTCATCGCTGTTAGTGGCGTGTATTCCGCAGGTTTAAGAACGACGGTGTTGCCGGCAGCTAGGGCTGGGGCAAATCCCCAACTAGCAATCGGCATCGGAAAGTTCCACGGAACGATCACGCCAACTACGCCAAGTGGTTCTTTGAAAGTGACATTTATGCCACCTGGCACTGGAATTTGGCGACCAAAGAGTCGCTCAGGCGCCGCCGAGTAGTAAGTTAAAACATTGACTACGTTGTCTACTTCCCAGAGTGCATTGCCGCGAGTGTGGCCGGAGTTAGCGATCTCAAGTTGGGCGAGTTCTTCTTTATGCGCAGCTACAACTTCGGCAAATTTGCGCAGCATTTTCCCGCGGTCACCTGGTGCAACATGACGCCATGTTTCAAAGGCTTTAGCAGCTTTGGCAATCACCGCATCGGCACCTTCGAGGTCAAGGTGCTCAATAGTTGTGACGAGTTTTTCAGTTGCTGGATTTATAACCTCATGCATTGCCACAGAATTAGGACCTTTCGAAGTTTCGGAATTGCTCCCAGTTAGTGACTGCTCGCCCATATGCGGAAAGTTCGATCTCGGCCATGTTGGCATAGTGCGCCTGTACTTCCGACCCGAATGTTTCCTTGACCCAGGTGCTTTGCGACCACAGAGTCTGGGCTTCCAGCATGCGTGGCGTCACGCGTTGCGAATCGGAGGCATAAGCATTGCCTTCGAAAGCCGGTTCAAGTTCCATCTTATTTTTGATGCCATCGAGTCCGGCAGCAATGATTCCGGCGACCGCAAGGTAGGGATTGACGTCACCTCCTGGCACGCGATTTTCAAGGCGCAATCCGCTTCCACGACCCACCAGGCGCAGCGCGCAGGTGCGGTTGTCACGACCCCAGCGGATTGCCGTCGGAGCAAATGATCCTGGTACATAGCGTTTGTATGAGTTGATATTCGGTGCAAACAGCAAGGAAAGTTCGCGCAAGTGAGCTATCTGGCCCGCGATGAAAGAGCGGCCGACATCACTAAGACCATGCTCCTTATCAGCCTCATCCGTCATGATCATTGAGTCATCAAGACCGCGGAAAGAACAGTGGATGTGCGAGGAGTTGCCTTCTTTCTCATTGGGTTTCGCCATAAAGGTGAGGGCGTATCCGGCAGCCGCCGCAATTTCTTTGGCGCCGTTCTTATAGATCACATGGTTGTCGCAATTGCTCAGCGCATCGGAAAAGCGGAAAGCGATCTCATGCTGACCAAAGTTGCACTCGCCTTTCACGGATTCAACAACCATACCGGCCCCTGACATACCAAGGCGGATTGATCGAAGCAAAGGCTCGATCCGCGATCCGCCGAGTATCGAGTAATCAACGTTGTATTGATTCACAGGTGTGAGGTCTATGTAATGACGATTCCATGCATCTTCATAAGAGTTGGCGAAGACTACGAATTCAAGTTCGGTGCCGACCATGGCCTTCATTCCGGCATCTGCAAGAGCAGCAACTTGTTTGCGTAAAATCTGTCGAGGTGAAGCGACCACATCTTTCCCATCAAGCCACGCAACATCGGCAAGCACCAGCGCTGCCCCTTCTTGCCAAGGAACGCGCCGCAATGTGCTCATGTCTGGGGCCATCACGAAATCGCTATATCCGCGCTCCCACGAAGACATTTCATAGCCCGGCACCGTGTTCATGTCCATGTCGACAGCTAATAGATAATTACAGCCTTCGGTGCCGTGATGCAGTGTGTCATCGAGAAAGTATTGACCGTGAATTCTCTTGCCGACGAGGCGGCCCTGCATATCCGTCATAGCGACGATTACGGTGTCGATTTTCCCTGACGCTATGTCGTCACGCAAATCTTCTACTGATAATGAACTCATGTCGGCGAGTATTCCAGTTTCCCTTGATTTAGCAAAGACCCGCCACTGTTGCACATACAAGAAATAAAGTACCCCGCCGCATATTTACGCGACGGGGTTCTTTATTCAACGTCTTATTGATCGATAGTGCGAACCGGTCCTTTAAACCATTTCTTTACGGAGAGTTCCCACCATATCCAAATGACCAGTAGCGAACCGCCAGCCAGAATTGGTGCGTAGTTCACTGCAGTCCAAGTGAAGTCCTTATTTCCTGGGATGCCAGCTGGTGAGAATGGTGCAATAAAGTAAATTGAGATAATTGCAATCTCAATGAATGCCAGTGGACTCATCCACTTGTACTTCTTGCCAAGTGTCCATTCGCCACCTTGGAACTTATCGCCCATCTTCCAACGCAAGTAAATTGGAATCATGAACGCTAGGTAAAGGCCGATAACCGCCACTGATACCACTGCATAAAAAGCGGTAGGTGCGCCGGACGGACTCTTGTAAAGGGCTGGCAATGTGATGATCACGCCGATGACTGAGGAAACAAGAACAGCGTTGAGTGGAACGCGGTGCTTATTAACTTTCTTCCAGATGTTGCCTCCGGGTACAGCTCCATCACGCGAGAACGCATACATCATGCGTGAACATGAGGTGAGGCACGCAGCTAGGCAAAATACCTGGCCAGCTGTTGTGATGATCATGACCAACTTAAAGTTTGTGCCGGTTCCGAGGGCTTGTACCAAGACGGCGAAAATGGATCCGCCACCGTATGGATTGACCTTAGGATCAAATGAGTTTATGTAATCGGTATTAGATGCGACATAGAGGAATGCCATCAACAAGATGTATCCGCCAATTGCCGAATAGAAAATCGACTGCCAGATTCCCTTAGCCGCTGACATGTGTGCGCCATGCGTTTCCTCGGAAAGGTGGGCAGATGCGTCAAAGCCCGTGATCGTGTACTGCGTCAGCAGGAAGCCGAGGGGAAGTACATAGAACCAGTAGGACCCTTGTGAGAAACCAGAGTTGTTAATTTGAGTCGTGTACATCCAACTTAGACTTTGATGGTTGTCGGTTGCGAATACCAAAATACCAACGACGATAGCTGCGCCAAATACGTGCCACCACACCGAGACATTATTAATGAGGGCAAGCAAATGTCCGCCGAAAATATTGATGATGGTTACGAAAATCATAAGCAGTACGAAGAGAGCAAATTGCTGCTTTAGGTAATCACCGCTCATGAAATCTGTGGCATACGATGGTGAGATCGTTCCAAGCAAAATATTTAGGAATGATGCCGCGCCGTATCCAACTGAAGCTGTTACTGCTAGCAAACCAATGAGGTTGAGCCAACCGGTAAAGAACCCAGCTTTAGCTCCGCCTAATTTAGAAGCCCACCAGTAGATACCACCTGATGTCGGATATGCAGACGCGAGTTCTGACATACAAAAACCGATAACGAGGATGAAGGCAGAAATTAAGGGCCACCCGATCGAAATCGCAACCGGTCCGCCGTTATTCCACGCTTGCGCAAAAGTTGTAAAGCAACCCGCAAGGATGGAGATTATGGAGAAGGAGATGGCGAAGTTGGAAAAGCCGCTCCAACTTCGGTGAAGTTCCTGTTTGTATCCGAGCTCTGCTAAGCGCCGCTCGTCATCTGTTCTGTTGGACAAGATTTCCTCCGATACGTTTTACGTAAGACTGAAGAGGTCTTACGTATATGGTGGTTCGGCGAGGGGCACCGAGGTAGCCTTTGCACGTCACAGTGTGCTCTCTTGGGAAGGAGTTTCCTCACAAATGTGTAGGTTGATGGGGTTCGTGTCGCGTGAAAAATCCACATTTCCGCAGATGGCCGGTGCGGGATTTGTCGATTTTGTCGCGCTTTCATCCATCCATTGCGATGGTTGGGGTGTCTCAACGATCGAGCATGACGAAGCAACTGCCCACCTAGACCGAGCTGCCGAGATCGCGCAGTCGAGTAAGGCATTTGATGTAGCCATCGCAAACGCAAATACCGATGGTGGACTCCTTCATTTGCGTTGGGCAACAATTGGCCTGCCGGTGAGTGAAAACAATGCCCACCCTTTCGTTTATCAGGGCTACACCTTCATCCATAATGGCTCCATCGAGCCGGCAACTTTTCTTGACCCATACATCGCACCTAAATACACGGCGCAGATCCAAGGCGACACGGACAGTGAGCGCTACTTCTACTTCATCCTCTCGCAGATTGATGACTACAACGGATTCGAAGCAGGGGTAACTGCAGCGGTAAAGATGCTCAAGGAGAACGGTGATTATTCGAGCATTAATGCCATGATCATGAATGAGACGACCTATATTGCGATCGCCGAATTCCATGCTGATCGCAGACCTTCATTTGGCGGACCCGATTATTATGAGCTCAAGTATCGGGTAAGTGACGAGGGAGTCGTGGTTGCATCCACGGGCTGGCCACAATACGGCTGGCAGGATTTACCAAACCATCACATGCTCGTTGTGGATCGGGAAACTCTCACCACGAAAGTCGTAGAACTTTAAAACGAAACTAACTCTTCGGACTTGTCGATGGGCTCGGTGACGGAAATAATTTGATAAGTGGTTTTGGAGTAGCTGACTTTGATGGGGTAGGGCTGCTCTTGCTGTCATTGGAATCATCACTTGAATCTTTTGTCTCAGGCTTTTCGGTACTTTCAACTCGCTTGGGAGGATTCATGGGCGCCATTGCTGCTCCGGCGCGACCTATCTGCTTTGTTGGCGTGCCTTTGTAGCACCCGATGATGTACGGGAAAGTCGAAGTGACGTGATACCCGTAGGTCCCGTTTGGCTGGATGCGTCCGTTGCATTCATCCAACACTGAATTCTTATTTGAATTCACGTAAACATATGCGTTCCACGAATATGACTTTGGATCACCGATTTGGGTATAGCCAGATGTGAGTTTCACGGTCTGCGTGCACGCCTTATCGAGGCAACCGATGTTGCTATAGATCGGGAAACCATCTAGGGCATATCCGAGCACCACTTGCTGAGCGAGATTGCACGCCAAAGTCAGGGAAATCGCGTGATGGTGGTATTCACTCGCAGGACCAGTATGTCCGCCACAAGCATCCAGGACTTTGTTGTAGACCGGATCACCGTATGCCTCCGAGGCCGGGGAAGGCCCCTCGGTTGGCCCGTAAATCGGCACGCCACTTACGGTGAAGCCCAGCGTGCCCAATACATTCCTGATGCTCCTGGATTTCTCCGCGATCTTTGGTGAAAGGGGAATTCGCCATACCCACTCTTGTTCTTTCAAAGAGTTTGGCGTCATCTTTACGAAAGGAAAACTCGTCATTCCATTTGAGGTGATGATTACTTCTGATGCTGTGCAAGCAATAGAAAGGTATGGTTTGTCGTACCCCGTCCCGGCGCCGACAGATTGTGATAAATCTGGAAAATTAGAGGTGGGGCACATGCTCTTAAAGCGAGGTGCTGCGCTCGCCGAGTAACTCTGAATCCCGAGTCCGACGCCGAGGGCGAGGACGACAGTGATGATCCAGACCTTGCGCAGCATGAGCAAATACTTACTTACGACATGGGGCAGTTGGTCCAATTTTGCTCAAATTAGACTGAGAGTTTGAGTGATACGGTGCCTGAATGCGGCAGGTACCCCTTCGATGGTAGAACTTCTTAAGGTCATCCCTGCATTTGCCCTCACCTCTTTGCTCCTGGCGGTCGTTCCCGGCCAAGGCGTGGCCATGGTGCTTCGCCAATCAATTGTCGGGGGAGCCCGCGCCGCTTTCACGTCAGTGGCGGGCAACAGCACCGGCCTGGTGATATGGGGCGCAGCTTCGGCGATCGGGCTGTCCCAGGTATTCGCGCGCTCGCAGACCGCATACAACGTCTTGAAATATGCCGGCGTAGTTTTCCTGATTTTCCTCAGTGTCCGGACTCTTTGGACCTTGCGCAATGAATATGGAGAGTTCGATTACAACGGCTTGGCTCGCACCGGGAAGGGGCCAGCATTTCGGTTGGGATTGCTCACCAACCTCACAAATGTGAAAGCTGCCGTATTCGCTGTGGCGTTCATCCCCGCATTCGTACCCAAGGAGTTTTCGCTCGATGGTGGCATATTCATTCTTGCTTGCGTGCAAGCGCTGGTATCCACTTGTTGGTACATATTCCTCATTGCAATAGTGGATCGATCCTCGGTGTACTTGGCTAAGCCAAAGGTTAGGCGTTCACTGACTGCATTTTCAGCGGCGGGAATTCTTTTTCTGGCAATATCCTTGTTGCTTGCATCACCTAGGTGATTTTTCAAATAATTGTACCAATACTCGGTGATATTCTCGCGACATGCGAGTGATCACAACTGAACAGCTCAAGTCGATTCTTTCTAGTCTTCCTGCAAATCCACGAATCGTCTCTTCTGGAAATTTCGCAACGCCTAAGACGCTGCTCGCACTCGCCAATGAATGTATTCCAGAATTCCGCCTTCACATGCTTAACGCCCAACCAGGAATCCCTGATCGTGAAGGAGTGACTTACGAGACTGCTTTTGTAGGTGGTGCGATGCGTCGCCATCCTCGCCTCAACTACATTCCCACCCGCCTGAGCCTGCTGCCTATTCTTTATCGCGATCACTTTCGCCCCGACGTTGTCATGTTGCACGCTTCGACGCCGCGCTTTGACACAGTCAGCCTAGGTACCGAGGTCAATATTCTCCCCGCCGCAATTGAAGCGGCACGCGCTCGCGACGGCATTGTTATTGCGCAATCCAACGTACAGATGCCTTATACATATGGAGATGCTCAGATTTATGAGAACGAAATCGACTACCTCGTTGAAGTAGATGAGCCGCTATCGATCAAGCCTCCGACCGTGCTCAATGACACGGCCATGGAAATCGGTGCTCGGATTGCAGCGCTGATTGAGGATAATTCCACCTTGCAGTTGGGAATCGGCGCGGTTCCGGACTCTGTCCTTGCCGGTCTTGGTGAGCGTAAAGGAATCCGCATCTGGACTGAAATGTTTAGCGATGGAGTCCTTGACCTACATAAAGCGGGCACATTGGATGATGAAATTCTCCTCACCGCATCTTTCGTTTTCGGATCGCAAGAGTTGTATGAGTGGCTCAACCTCAATCGCAAAGTAAGGATGATGCGCACTGAGCGCACCAATGATCCAAGCCAGATTGCACGTCAAGCCAAGATGACAAGTATTAACGCAGCCCTAGAGATTGATTTATTCGATCAAGCAAATGCCAGCCATGTGCGCGGAGAAATATATTCCGGCTTCGGAGGATCGACAGACTTTATTGTTGGCGCACTTCATTCACGCGGTGGCCAATCATTTATGGCGCTTCCCTCTTGGCATTCCAAGGCAAACGTATCTACTATCGTCCCACGACTTGCCTCAAACGTCACGAGTTTTCAGCATAGTTATGTTGCAACCGAGAATGGTATCGCTCATTGTTTTGGACATTCTCAAAACGAGCAGGCGCGCAACATAATTGATAACGCTGCTCACCCGAGCGTACGCGATGAATTGCGCGAAAAAGCTGTGGAGTTCGGTCTCTTAAAATAGTGAGCAAACCGTTCTGTAAGGTCCTTGAAAAAACCTTGATCCGGGCGTAATCTCTTTTTTGTAAAGGGAGCGATACCTGCCTTGGCACGACGTTTTATCAACTGCCAAACTCACATACTGACCGCTCCCTTTACCTTTGCCCACTTACATTCTTAAATCCTCGAATTAGCGGCGTTGATGTGATTGGCAGAATATGATTCCCAGAACGAAAATCTCAAATACCGTTCAGGGGGCAACATGAAGTACACCGGAATACTCAATCGCGACATCTCCGCGATGGTCGCACGTACGGGTCACTTTGATCGAATAGTTGTTTGCGATGCCGGTCTTCCCATTCCGGCGGGAGTGCCATGTATTGATCTTTCCATCGGACCAAATGTTCCAAAGGTGACTGAGGTGCTCAAGATGCTAACGCTCGAATTGCCAATTGAGCAGTTCTGGTTTGCTAACGAAATTCAACCGAGTTGGGAAGCTCGAAGTAAAGAACTCTTAGCGATTATGCCAACCGCAGAGTCTATTCCACTTTCGCATGCCGAATTCAAAAAGTTGGCACTCGGTGCGGTTGGATTCATTCGCACCGGTGATTACCTTTCGTGGGGCAATGTGATGGTGGCATCGGGAGTTGCTGTTGACTTTGGAATTTGGGAGTCTTAGCGGATCGCGCTTACCGCGGGTATATACCAGGTTCAAATCTCATAGTTTCAATTGCCGACCGAAGAGGTACGAGAAGCTTGGGCGTCAAGTGCGATTTGCAGGGCGAATTTGGCCCATATTTCGGGGGTGAAGTCATCGGGTTGGTAGCCTCCGGCACCGCCAATTAGCATCGGCATAGTTGGAAGTGCTTCTCGCAAAGCGCGTGCGCATTCCACGTAACCTTCGACGGTGTATGCCAAGCCGGCAAGTGGATCAGATACATGGCCATCGGCGCCCGCCGCGATGAAGACCAGATCCGGCTTAAACTCTGCAACAAGCGAAAGAAATTCCTGACTCGCTTCGGCGAGCTTTTCGTCACCATCGCCGGCAACAAGTGCTTTGTTATAAGCGTGATTTGCGGGATCGCTCACTCGACCAGTGCCAGGGAAAATTCCAAATTGGTGTACTGAATATGTCAGCACGTCAGGATTTTTGAGTGTCAGGTTCTCAGTCCCATCGCCATGGTGGGCATCGATATCGAATATCGCAACTCGCAGTCCGTGATCCGCAGTCGCTATCGTCGCTGCCACGGCCATGTCGTTGAAAACGCAGAACCCGAACGGAAAATCGTACTGAGCGTGATGTTTGGCACCAGCGAAGTTGATTGCGGTGAGCGTTTTGCCGGCAAGCAGAATTTCGAGCATCTGCAAAGTGGCACCCACCATTGCCGATGCCAGAACCGCGGGCGCGCCATCTTCATCAGATGAGTGAAATCGAATGTGCTTTTCGGTCACTTGAATTACAAATCGGGCGGAGTGAACTCTCAGAAGTTCGGCGTGGGTGGCCGTTCGGGGAGCGATTTCGACTACTTCAAGATTATTGGACTTCGCCATTTCCGCGAATTGAATCTTCACGTTTGAGTACCGCCGGCCCTGTGTCGGATGGTCCGCGCCGAGGGACCAAGAGCTAAAAAACTCAGGATCGCTCGAGTAGACAGGCATTCCCATGTTCACCTTTTCGGCTTTGGATTTCGCGTAATCAAAGAAGTTACCACTTTGCCCTGACATTAGGTGTTCGAAGACTTGATTGGCCCAGTCATCAATTTCTTGATCGGTCATTTTGGAAATCTTCTTAGGGACTTTCACGTAAGTAAGTCGGTCGGTTTTGTTCGAAGGATCAGGCTGATTCATATAGTTGCCTTTCGCTCTTCTCAAACGTGAGTAACGTTCAAGCAGCTCTTCCTTTGGGACCACCGTGTGCGAATCACGCGGTTGGTAGTAAGTCAGCCAAAGGGCTTGCGACTTACTTCTTGAGCAATCACTAAGTTAGCAGGCGGGGGTGACATTCGAACATACATATATTTTCCGACCGATTCAACCCTTGTGATTGTCCCGAAAGATTAAGAGAATTTCGCTGTGACTGCGCGCCATTTTCCCGCCGAACTTCTTTTCGCGGACGTATCTGAGCGAATTGTGTTTGATGAACTAAAAAAACGGCTCCCATCCGAAGCCGTCATTTTCTGCAATGAAAGGTTGTCAGACAGCGGCCAAGAACTCGAAATTGATTTCATTGTGGCTTGGCCAGGAGTAGGGGTAGCTGTACTCGAAGTCAAGGGTGGTCAAATTCGGTCAAATGAGGATTCCACTTTCAAACAGGGGGATGCCAGAGGCTGGCATGACATAGATCCAATGACCCAAGTTCGCAAAAACATGTATGGATTAAATGGATATATCAGCCGCCTCTGGAGCCGTAGAGCACTCTCGAGCAAGGCGCTCATAGTATTTCCGCACGCCGAAATACCTTCGAGTTATTCGCGTCCTGATATTCCTCGGGAAATCGTTGTCGATAAGGTTGATTTGGTCTCGATTGCTGATCGAATCCAGACGGTGCTCAGGAATCATCATTACCGTCCCGAGCAAATAGATATTGACATCTTGATTCAAAAGTTTTCCGGACATTCCGCTGCGCAAGTTTCACTGTTGGATGTTCGCAAAAATCGGGAGAAAGCCCTTGTCCAACTAACCGAGGATCAGTTGGCCATTCTTGCCACGTTGCGCCGATCTAAACGGTTCGCGATTTTAGGAGCCGCCGGTTGTGGCAAAACCTTCGTCGCCATTGAGCAGGCACGTCATCGAGTCCTTGCCGGCGATCGAGTTCTTTTTCTTTGCTACAACCGCGGACTGGCTGCTTACATCAATAAGAGATTCGAGGCACTACCTGAAAGTGAGCGACCTGAGGCGATAAAGACTTTGCACGCGTTGGGACCGAAATGGGGTTATCAAATTGATGGAGACCAAACTTCCATGAGGGAATATTGGGATGAAGTGGTGCCGGCGGCGCTGGCGCAATTGGCGACTAATCTTCAGGAAGACGAGAAATACGACACGATCATCATTGACGAAGCTCAGGACTTTCATCCTGACTGGTGGAAAGTTGTAACGGGTGCACTCAAGGATTCTGAGGCGGGAAGAATTTACGCGTTCGGAGACCTAGAGCAAGGGGTATTCCACTCCCATCCAGATATTCCACTTTCCTTGTGCGAAATCGTTTTAGATAAAAACATACGCAACTCACTTCCAATTGCAGAACTCGCAGCCCTTTGCATTCAGGATTCTCCAGAAAGTGCTGGGCTAGACGGACCTCCGGTACGACTTGTTTCTGCGACGGATGAAACAGCTACGGCGCTCGCGGATCAGCAAGTAGTGGCGTTAATTTCAGAAGGTTGGTCTCCTGCAGATATTTGTGTGCTCACGACTGGGGATAGCCATCCAAAAAAGAAATCCACCGAAACCGTGCAGGGATCTGTCGGATACCGGGAATCATTCTTTTCCGGGCAGGATGTTTTTTACGGACATGCACTCGGCTTTAAAGGTCTCGAAAGGTCGGCCATTGTTTTGGCTATTAATGGATGGAAACACCCCGATCAAAAGAAAGAAATGCTATACAGCGCAGTAACTCGTGCCCGTGACCTCCTCATTATTTGCGCGGAAGAGGAGACTCTTAAACAAGCCGGGGGCAGAGAGTTCGTAAAATTAGTAAAGCGTAGGTCAGAGCTAGCAGCACAATGAATCTCACCTCAGAGAGTTTCATTTCATTCGCCAAACTAATTTTCCGACTCTTTCTTTGGTGAGTTAAGTAAAAGTTCGCGGTTATGAAATAGTGAAAACTATTTGCCTTATTCAAGGCTCATAACTTACAAGCCCCGAGTATGGAGGGGATAAACTATTTTCTGGCAGGAATCAACTTCTAAGGAGAAAACAATGCGGATCGGACGGGTTGGAGAAAAGGGCCACGAAAAACCAGTTGTCTTCGACGGTGGGCAAGCAATCTTCGTCGATTCGCTTATTCCCGATTGGAATCGCAAGTCACTTGGAGGTGGCGCGGCAACTCTAGTAATGAGTTCGGATCTCACTTCATTTCCACGGACTTCTCTTTCTTCCGTGCGCATTGGCGCCCCGATTGCGAATCCGACCAAAGTGATCTGCGTTGGTTTGAATTATCTGCTTCACATTAAGGAATCAAATGCCGAGACTCCAAAAGAGCCAGTGATCTTTATGAAGGCGCCAGATACTGTCGTGGGACCTAATGATGACTTAGTTATTCCGCCTAACAGTACGGCGACAGATTATGAAGTAGAGCTTGCCGTGGTAATCGGTAAGTCGGCGCTCTATCTCAAGAGCCCCGATGAGGCGCCTAACCACATTTTAGGTTATTCGATTTCTCAAGATGTCAGCGAGCGCCATTGGCAACTCGAACGCTCTGGCCAATGGGTAAAAGGAAAATCTTTCCCGACCTTTAATCCAATCGGACCGTGCGTTGTCACTGGAGATGAAATCAATCCGCATGACTTACGCCTCTGGTGCAGTATCGATGGCGAAATGCGTCAGGATTCCCGCACGAGTGATCTGCTTTTTGGCATCAACCACTTGATTTGGTACATCAGTCAATTTATGGAGTTATTCCCCGGCGATATAATTAACACTGGTACGCCATTTGGCTGTGGCTTAGGTTTCAAACCACCGAAATATTTGCGAGCTGGTCAAACTATTGTCACAGGAATCGAGGGTATCGGTGAGATATCTTCTCACACTGTGGCACATTCGAATTAGGAGCAATAGCAGGCGGTCCGATCATGTCTGTATTTGCCCTTTGGGATGAGAACTCAAGGACATTGGTCCATTCCCAGATCTGCTAGGCCCTAAGTGAGACTTGGAACCTAAGGGGGTCGGTTCGCATATGCGAACCGCAGCGCAAGAAAAGGGAATTTACTCATCGTCACGCGCTAGGAAGAGCACTATCTTCTTGTTACTTGGAACACTATGGTGGCGCTAGATCTGGCAGAGACGCCACCGTGAGTACCCGAGCCAATGGAAGGTGAGTTGTGACCGAGGCAAAATCTGCGAACCGAGTTATGGACATTCTCAATTTACTGAGTGGACTGCCCGGTGGAATGACCCTTTCAGCTATAAGCGAGTCACTTGTTCTTCCCAAGAGCAGCGCACACGAAATCTTGCATGCAATGGTGGAAAAAAATTACCTGCAATGGGATTGCAAGCGTTACCGAGTTGGTTTCAAGGTCTTTGAAATCGGCCAGACGGTTTCGCGCAACCTGGATCTTCTGCAAGCTGTGCGACCGCACCTCAAATCGACAAGTGAAAAGCTAAGTGCGGTTACCCAATTTGGAGTCCTGGACAAGACTGAAGTTGTCTACCTAAGCAAAATGCAGCCTCACGAAGGAATCGCCTTGGAATCCCGAGTTGGTTCGCGTTTACCGGCCCACGTAACGGCTATTGGTAAAGCGATGCTCAGCGTCCTTCCCGAGGAGGAAGTACTCGAGCGTTATTCTGGAAAAGAATTCCACCACTTCACCCGCAATTCCATTGGGTCCATTGAGGAACTCCTATCAAACCTGCGCGGAGCTCGCGCGAGTTCATATGCGGAAGATATGGAAGAGTACACAGAAGGCGTGTTCTGCCTCTCGGTTCCGATTCCAAATGATGGCGAGAGGGCCACTTATGCAATCAGCGTTTCAATGTCGCGCGAGAGTTGGAATAAAGTGGAGCACGATAACATCGTTCGAATTTTAGAAACCACTGCCAAAACGATTTCTGAAAGCATGTCTCAACGACTCAACAGCAAAGTCCACCCGCTTAAAGTGAGTTAACGAGCAACCTGGAGAAACGAAATTGTTGCCTCCGCTGTAGTTACATGGTTGGGTTAAATTGGTAGGGCTCCAGTAATTTCGTAAAGATACTCGTGGGCGTCCGCTGTGAAATCAATTC
>JACMQL010000005.1 GCA_014377015.1 Actinomycetota bacterium | reverse complement strand
TACTCAGTCGTAAATCAAAAGTGGCTTGGGTACGGCGCAACTTCGGCTCAGGCAGTGACATCGGGACCACAAATATCGCTGCGAAGTCCTTTATGGACAGCAAGTAAGCCCCGCCAAGATATTCCGATCATGATATTTACCTCACATCAGTGGAATGCGCTGATGGCGGAAAACTTCCATATTGGTGCAGCTCCAATTCTGCCAAGCTTGTTGGGACATAACGCCCGTTACGTTTTTGCGCTACCTGCTAGGTACAACTTTGCATTTTTACCGGGTTATAAAGAGGTAGACAAAATACTGGCGGCAAAACCTCTTACTGCCTTTGCGAAGTTTTCGTCGGGCAAACTCTAGACGGCTGGAAAACCCAGCAATAAACTTGCCGCATGACTTCACGCGCCGATCACAAAATCCTTCTAGAAGAATCCGAAATGCCAACGCAGTGGTACAACTTGATTGCAGACCTGCCAAGTCCGCCGCCACCTCCGTTGCATCCAGGAACTCATGAGCCAATTGGCCCCGAGGCGCTGACTCCGCTATTCCCGATGGAATTGATCATGCAGGAAGTGTCGTCGGAGCGATACATCGATATTCCGCAAGCAGTGCAAGATATCTACAAGTTGTGGCGACCATCGCCGCTCTTCCGTGCGCATCGTTTGGAGAAGGCACTTGGTACTCCAGCCCGCATCTATTACAAATACGAAGGTGTAAGTCCTGCGGGATCGCATAAGCCGAATACTGCTGTGCCGCAGGCGTATTACAACGCCCAAGCAGGCGTGAAGAAATTGACGACAGAGACTGGCGCAGGGCAGTGGGGAACGGCGTTGGCATTTGCTTGCGCATTATTTGGCATTGAATGCGAAGTCTGGCAAGTCGGATCTTCCTTTGACCAGAAGCCGTATCGCCGCATGATGATGGAGCTTTTCGGCGCAACTGTGCACCGTTCACCTTCTAATCTGACTCAAGCAGGGCGCGATCAACTCGCTAAGAATCCAAATCACACTGGATCACTCGGTATCGCGATTAGTGAAGCGGTCGAAATTGCGGCACAGGATCCTGCTATCAACTACGCATTGGGCAGTGTGCTCAATCACGTGCTCTTACATCAGACCATCATCGGACAAGAAGCAATCAAGCAATTTGAGAAGGTCGACGATTATCCGGATGTAATAGTGGGTTGTACAGGCGGTGGATCTAACTTCGCAGGTTTGGCATTTCCATTTATCCGCGAGAATTTGGTGAACGGAAGAACTACCAAGATTCGGGGCGCCGAGCCTGCTTCATGTCCATCTCTCACTCGTGGCGAATATCGCTACGACTTTGGCGACACTGCAGGCATGACTCCGCTAATGAAGATGCACACCCTTGGTCATGATTTTATTCCAGATCCGATTCATGCGGGAGGTCTTCGCTATCACGGTATGGCACCGTTGATCTCTCACGTGTACGAGTTGGGATTGATGGACGCAGTTGCTGTCGGACAGTTGGATTGCTTTGCAGCGGGCGTGCAGTTTGCCCGCACCGAGGGAATCGTGCCGGCACCAGAACCCACACATGCTTTGGCCGAAATCATCCGGCAAGCAAATGAATGCAAGGAAACTGGCGAAGAACGAGTACTACTCACTGCTTTATGTGGGCACGGACACTTTGATCTCGCTGCCTACGATGCATTCTTGGGCGGCAAGATGGTCGACCACGAACTTTCTCAGGAATCTATCAAGACTGCCATGGAGTCCGTACCCGTTATCTGACGCTAAAGTTCGTCCATGCGCGTCAAGACGAAAAGCTCCCTCATCGTGTCTCTGCTTCTTTCTGCCACGATCGTCCTCCCATTTACCGCTGCTTCCGCCGCAACTGTTGTTGCTGGTCATGCTCAGGTCATTATGGGTTGCGAGAATGTGACTTTGTCGCTGCGTATCAACGACGCATTTCTAAAGTTGCCAACAGCGCAACAGACAGAGGCTCGTAAGAACAAGGCAATTGCGGCAGAGACAATGGCGATGAACGAAGCGCTTAAATCATTTAAGGCTGCTGCGAAATTGAATTCGAAATGGAAAACTTTTGCTAGTCAAATCGACACCATGCTTCACACTGATGAGGCCGCCGCCTTTACTAAGTCTTTCACTGGCGTAGTTTCCGGATGTCTAGCACTAAAGCCACTTCCAAGCGCTTCCCCTACGGCAACGATTAAGGCAATACCAAAGGCGACTTCGACGAAGAAGTAGGTCAGCCAGTATTTCTAAGACCCGCTGCAACACCATTGATGGTGAGCAATAGTGCGCGAATTAAGAGTGGATCAGGTTCTCCTTCTGATTTTCTAACTCGCTCCAGCAAATTAACCTGCAGCAGATGCAGGGGCGCTAAGTAGGCATCGCGAACCTGCAGCGTGCGCGCCAAAAGTGGCTGATCTCCGAGCAGTTCTTGCTTACCGGTCAGAATCAAAATCTCTTTTTTTGTTAATTCAAATTCCTCAGTGATTGTCTGCAAGAAGTGGTGAAGTTCTGGCGGCACTAGGCGTTTGACATATCGTTTGGCAGTATCTAGATCCGTTTTCGTCATAGTCATCTCGACATTGCTGATGAAGGTGCGGAAGAAGTGCCACTCTTGCAGCATCTGCTGCAGAACATCGCTCTTGCCTGCCTCGCGTGCCGCTTTTAAGCCACTGCCAACACCGAACCACCCGGGCACAATCTGACGTGACTGCGTCCAGCCGAAAACCCAAGGGATAGCACGCAGTCCCTCGAGACCGATGCCGGCATCAGGGCGGCGCGAGGGGCGAGACCCAAGATAGAGATTTCCGAGCTGTTCGACTGGGGTAGATGCGTAAAAATACGCGGGCAAATCTGGATGATCAACGAGGGATCTATATTGAGAGAAAGCATTGTCGCTAACCAGATCCATGCAGGAATTCCATTTTTCCAAATCAAGCAGCGACTGGCGCGGTCCGCGATTGAGGACGGTTGCTTCGAGTGCGGCTGCAAGTGTGAGCTCGACATTCTCTCGCGCTAACGCGGGCAGCGCATACTTGTCGCTGATTACTTCGCCTTGTTCTGTCATCTTGATTTGGCCGTCAATCGATCCCCAGGGCAAAGCAATAAGCGCTTCGTAGGTAGGTCCGCCGCCACGACCGACCGATCCGCCCCGACCATGGAAAAGGCGCAACTTCACGCCACGCTTTATGGCGACATCGCGCAGTCTGCGCTGTGCTCTGTGAATCTCCCATTGGCTGGTGGCAATCCCCGCATCTTTGTTGGAATCCGAGTACCCCAGCATCACTTCTTGAATATCCCCGCGAAGTGTCACCAGTTCGCGGTAGGCGGGCTGGCTAAGCAAGTTCTCCAGGATCACGTCGGCTGCTCGAAGTTCCGCGACAGTTTCTAGCAGTGGCACGAAACCGATAAGGGCTTTCTTTGATGCGAGATCGACGAGCCCAGCCTCCTTCGCAAGCACAACGGCTGCGAGCAAGTCATCGGCGCCTTTAGTCATTGAAACTATGTAGGTCTCTATTGCTTCGGGACCAAACCGCTCGATCAAGACACCGATCGCAGTGAACGTATCAAAGGTTTTCTTACCGTTGGTGTCTATATCTGTCGGATCAAAGTGATTTACCTTCGTAAGTTCGGCGTTAAGTCGAGTCAAGCGGGCTTGCGGAGTCAGTGCGCCATAGTCGATGTCATCGATCAATTGCGCGAGTGCATGATGATGAGCTTGCGCATGCTCGCGGATATCCATCGTGGCGTGAGTGAGACCGAAAGCGGCAACGGTGCGGATCGTGCGTTCAAGTAATCCAGTTGCGATGAGTTCGCCGCGGAACTCAAAGAGTGAATCACGCATGACAGTGAGGTCGGCAAGTAACTCCGAAGTGTCTTTGTAATCGCGGTGTGGAACGTGCGCCGCGCCTTTGGCATGTCGAATTCGCGTCAGGTTGAGGCGGTGCACAATCGCGGTGGCCTTGAGGCGATATGGCTCCTCGGCATTGAGACGCCGATAACGTCCTTCAAATTCTGGCAGATGCTCAAGATCGCGAGCCACAGAATCTTCGAGTTCCTTGGATGCGCCTGCGATTCTGGTTGAAATAGAAAGTACCTGACGGATTTCGTTCATCGCGGCTTGGGTGACCCGAATCGAGTGACCCACTTGCAGAATTACGGTTTCGCGAGTGACGTCGGGAGTGACATTCGGATTGCCGTCGCGGTCTCCGCCGATCCACGTACCGAACGAGAGTGGCCGTGAAGTGGGCGGCAATTCCACGCCAAGTCGTTTTAATTCGCGCGCAAACTCATCGAGTACTTCAGGGATAGTCAGGTGAAATAAATCATCCAAGTAATAGAGGGCGTTCATCGCCTCATCGAGTGGTTCGGGTTGACCAAGACGAAGTTCATCTGTTTGCCACAGCAAGTCAACCGTCTCTCCGAGACGACGCTCACGCACATCTGAATCCGTTTGATCAAGTAAATTAGAAATCTGTCCTAATTTCCCGAGAATCGATCTGCGTGCCGCCTCCGTGGGGTGCGCAGTAAATACGGGTCGCACCATGAAGTCTTTTAGCCAGAGACGGATTTCGTCTGGCGAAATTTCGTGTCCTGTGACGGGATGTTCTTGCGCATCAATGATCTTGTCGACGGCACGCGAAATCCAAGAACCCTTTTCGTTACGAGCTTGTTCGAGAATCCGCGATCGATGTACTTGTTCTGCAACGTTGGCCAAGTGAAAGTAAGTGCTGAACGCGCGCACCAGTTGTACTGATTCCTCGACTGTAACGCCGGCCAGTAACTCTTCGCCGCCACCTTCGCGAACCGCGAGGCGCACTCTTTCTACCAACTCGAGTAACTCTGCTCCTTCTTGGCGAACCAGTGTTTGCCCGAGCAGGTCGCCCAATCTGCGTACATCGCTGCGAAGCTCGGCGTCATCATTCGATGCGTCATTTTTAACAGACATGTCGCAATCATCTCAGTGTTTCTGCTCTAGAATGACGCATGCCCCCTCCCGTGATTTTGGGAGTTGGGGCTTATTGGCATTTTCGTGCCGATGATCCAGCGAAAGGGGACGCGCCATGCGAGGAATACTTGCGACGCTTTCGCAATCACCCGAGGTTGCCGAGGCGACTTCAATCGGATTGGGCAGCGCCACTATCGTCGCTCCGGGGGCGATAAATCCATTCCTGATTGCACTTCGAGCCCAACAGCGCCCTCTTATTGTCGTGACTGCCTCGAGCCGCGGCGCGGAAGATCTTGTAAACGAGTTGCGAACGTTGCACGACAACGTCTTTGAATTTCCGGCTTGGGAGACTTTGCCGTACGAACGATTAAGCCCACGCAGCGACACGGTAGCCAAGCGGATTTATACCCTGCATCAGTTGGAGCAATTACGTTCCAAGTCAGGTTCAGCCCACCCGATCGTCGTAACGCCAGCGCGCGGGCTGATACATCAATTCATTTCCGACCTCGCTCGGACTGAGTTAATGGAAGTCTCGCTTGGCCAGGAGTTGTCGATGGAGTACCTCATCAACCATCTTTCATCCCTCGCCTACAACCGCACGGATCTTGTCGAACGCCGCGGTGATTTCGCCGTCCGCGGCGGCATCGTGGATATTTTCTTGCCGTTATCGGCCCACCCGATTCGCATAGATTTTTTCGGCGACGAAATCGAAGAGTTGAACTATTTCGAGGTTGCTGATCAGCGGACTATGCAGCCAGTTCAAGGATCTCTTGCGATTTATCCTTGTCGTGAATTGCTTCTCTCTCCTGAAATTCGCGATCGAGCCGCGCAACTTCCGACAAAATATCCCGCGACAAAAGAAATCTGCGAACGCATTGCTGAGGGCATCGTGACCGAGGGTATGGAGTCACTTATCCCTCTTCTGGTCGACGCCCAAGAAAGTATTCTCAAACGAGCCCTGCCCGACACTGAAGTAGTGTTTATTGAGCAGGAGAGAATTAGTTCGCGGTCGGCTGATTTGCTCGCGACTAATGATGAATTCTTTGCCGCGTCATGGTCGAACGCTGCATTCGGCGGAGCGGCGCCATTGCACGATGGGAAGGGCACCTACCTCTCGTGGTCGCAAATCGAAGACGAATTGCGCGAATTGGACTTGCCCTCTGTAAACGTAAGTCCGTTCGGATCCGATTTAGCAGAAGAAACTCAATTCCTTGATGTGAGTGCCATCGAGCCAATGCGTGGAAATGTCGAGCGGGCCATTGAAATCATTGGAGATTCCCTACTGCACAATCATGCTGTGGTTTTTTCTGCTGTTGGGGCGGGCATGGCAGAGCGCTATGCCGACATCTTCCGAAATGCAGATTTACCTGTACGCGTGGTAACGGAAATTCAAAGTCAGCCGCTGCGTGGCACGGTTTATGTAACGCGTTCGCACATTAGCCACGGCTTTTTGTCCCACTCCGCGTCGCTCCTCTTGATGACTGAGCGCGACCTATCGGGAAATAAGGGTGGCACAAAAGATGGTGATGCTCTTCCTTCCAAACGGAAGCCATCGCTGGATCCTCTCGAACTCCGTACTGGTGATTTTGTTGTTCATGAGCAACACGGAATTGGCAGGTATATGGAACTTGTGCATCGCACAACGGGATCTATTACCCGCGAATATCTCGTCATCGAATATGCAGCAGCCAAACGAGGTCAGCCTGGCGATCGGATTTTTGTACCGACGGATTCACTTGAGCAAGTAAGTAAATATGTCGGCGGTGAGTCCCCGGCGGTACACCGCATCGGTAGTGGAGATTGGCAGAAAGCCAAAGGGCGCGCCCGCAAAGCGGTGCGTCAGATCGCAGGGGAGCTTATTCGTTTATATGCAGCGCGAACCAGTTCACCGGGTTACGCGTTCTCTCCCGATACTCCTTGGCAACGCGAGTTAGAAGATGCTTTTTCTTACGTAGAGACTGCGGATCAACTTTCCACTATTGAAGAAGTAAAGCGCGACATGGAGAAGCCTTATCCGATGGACCGTATTATTTGCGGCGACGTTGGTTATGGAAAAACTGAGATCGCTATACGGGCTGCGTTCAAGGCAGTCCAAGATGGCAAGCAGGTGGCGGTGTTGGTGCCGACGACTCTTCTGGTTCAACAGCACTCTGCCACATTTATGGAGCGTTACTCAGGTTTCCCGGTGCGAGTAGCGGGGTTATCTCGATTCAACACCGCCAAGGAGAGCAAGGATGTTCTGCACGATCTCTCAATCGGTGCAGTGGATGTCATCATCGGCACTCATCGGTTGCTTTCAAGTGATGTGCAGTTCAAAGATCTTGGCTTGGTAATTGTGGATGAAGAGCAGCGATTCGGTGTGGAGCAAAAAGAATCACTCAAGAAATTGCGTACCTCTGTCGATGTATTGGCGATGTCGGCGACTCCGATTCCGCGAACTCTCGAAATGGCAGTTACTGGGATTCGCGAGATGTCGACCATCACGACGCCCCCGGAAGAGCGTCATCCGATTTTAACCTACGTCGGTCCCAATGAAGAGGGGCAGATTTCGGCGGCTATCCGACGTGAGTTACTTCGCGATGGTCAGGTTTTCTATATTCACAATCGCGTGGAATCTATCGATCGGGCGGCCAGTCATTTACAAGAGATGATTCCCGAAGCGCGTATTCGCGTCGCTCATGGTCAGATGAGTGAGCACATGCTCGAAGATGTAATTCTCGGATTCTGGAATCGCGATTTCGATGTCCTGGTCTGCACAACCATCGTAGAAAGCGGATTAGATATCGCAAACGCGAACACCTTAATCGTCGAACGCGCAGAGATGTTCGGACTTTCACAACTCCACCAGTTGCGCGGGCGAGTGGGTCGTGGTCGAGAGCGCGCGTACGCATATTTTCTTTATCGCACGGATCAACCACTTTCTGAATTGGCATTCGATCGACTCAAGACGATCGCGGCAAACACCGATCTCGGATCTGGAATGCGCGTCGCCATGAAGGATCTTGAGATTCGTGGCGCAGGCAATTTGTTGGGCGGCGAGCAATCGGGACATATAGCCGATGTGGGATTTGATCTCTATATGCGCATGGTCGGTGAGGCAGTTCAGGACTACAAATCCGGAATCATGGATGTCGAGGAAAAGAACCACGAGTGCAAAGTGGAACTTCCGATCAATGCCCACTTGCCGCATGATTACGTCACAGGGGAGAGATTGCGGTTGGATCTTTATCGTCGACTGGCGGACGCCGCATCAGCTGAGGTCGTTGAAGAAATTCGCAGCGAACTTCTGGATCGTTTTGGACCGCTTCCGGATGAGGCGATCCACTTGCTCGGCGTCGCGCAATTGCGAGCACTGGCCAAGGCTAGAAAGCTCACAGAGGTTGTCCTGCAGGGCAAATTCCTGCGTCTGGGACCGATAAACCTGGCTGAGTCGGTCCAACTTCGCCTTAATCGCCTCTACCCCAAATCCCTCTACAAGCCGAGTATTGGAGTGGTTTTGGTCGCAATTCCGAGCGCGCAGGCATGGGGTCCGTCATCGGTAGGGGCTGAGATGGTGGATACTTCTCTTCTGGCTTGGGTTACCGAGGCCATCGATAATTTAGTGGTGCTCAAGGCACCAACGAAAGCGAGCACTTCGTGAAGAAACTCATTGCCCTTGTAGCAGTTGCCAGCACCCTCCTCCTGAGCGCATGCTCGCAAGTGGGAGTGGCTGCAACCGTCGGGTCGACCAAGATCACGCAAACTCAAGTACAAAAGAGCATCGATGAGGCGCTCAAGGAGCGCACGAAGGTCGACACCTCTGGAATGTCCTTGGAGACTGGTGCGGCCTTCAATCGCAATCAGGTGCGCTTCCACGTCATTGCCGAATTGCTCAACGCCATCGCAGTAGATCAAAAATTGACCGTAACGAAGGCAGAAATCGATGCGCGCCGAGCTGAAATTGTTCAGCAAATTGGCGGAGAAGAGAAGTTGGCTTCCGCTCTTGTTGGAGCATCAATCGCACTCGGAGATTTCCTCGAATATATCGAACTAATTTTGAACTCTGAAAAAATTGGTGCCGCGATTCAAGCATCCGGAGTCAGCGCTGATGCAACAAGCGCGGAAATCCAGAAGTTGATCGTTGCAAAAGCCGCGGCCGTCAAGGTGACAGTAAATCCACGTTATGGCAAGTGGGACGCTGTCGCAGGTGACATCATCCCGACGGACGCAGCCAGTCCCGCCGCGACTCCTGCCGCAACTACAGCGACAGAGTAAATGACGACTTCTCACTTGCAACATCTGGTTGCGGTGATGGACCGTCTGCGCTCACCAGGTGGGTGCATTTGGGATGCCGAGCAGACTCATGAGAGCCTGCTCAAGTATTTACTTGAAGAGTCATACGAATATATCGAAGCGGTTGAAACTAACGACCGCGAAGCCATGCGTGAAGAACTCGGCGATGTTTTATTGCAAGTTTATTTTCATGCGCGCATGGCCGAAGAACATCCGACCGAACCGTTTTCGATAGAAGATGTCGCGCAAGGCGTCGCAGAAAAACTAATCCGTCGCCATCCGCACGTTTTTGGGGATGTAATCGTAAATTCAAGTGATGAAGTTTTGGAGAATTGGGAAGCGCTTAAAGCTTTAGAAAAAGGTCGCACTTCAGCAGTTGATGGCGTGCCGCTTGCACAACCCGCCTTACCCCTCGTCTCCAAATTGCTCTATCGAGCCGAGAAGAATCGACTCCAGTTAGACCTTCCAACTGAGATATCCGAACCAACGGCGTCCACGCCAGAGGCAGTCGGTGATGTGCTTCTTGCAACGATTGCGTGGGCTACTGCTCACGAGGTAGATCCTGAAGGTGCACTTCGACATGTTGCCCGCAAACTAGCGGCACAAATCGCTGAATTGGAAAGCACGGTAATATAAGGCGAATCAACGTTGATTTCGCGCATATTTGTGGCTGACTCACACGACAACAACGTTATTGACGAGATAGAAGGAGAATACAAGTGGCGATTATTGAGGCTCTCGGGGCACGTGAAATTCTTGATTCACGCGGAAATCCAACTGTAGAAGTAGAAATCGCCCTTGAAGATGGGACACAAGCCCGCGCTGCGGTGCCAAGCGGTGCCTCCACCGGAGCTTTTGAGGCTTCCGAACTTCGTGATGGCGGCAAGCGCTACGCCGGCAAAGGCGTTGAAAAAGCTGTGGCATATATTCTTGATGAAATCGCACCTTCGGTAATTGGATTAGATGCACAGGATCAACGACTGGTCGATGACGTGATGATCTCCCTCGATGGAACACATAACAAAGCACGTCTTGGCGCGAATTCAATCTTGGGGGTTTCCCTTGCTGTGGCAAAAGCGGCTGCAGAAAGTGCTGATCTCTCACTCTTTCGTTATGTCGGTGGACCCAACGCGCATGTCTTGCCTGTGCCAATGATGAACATTCTTAATGGTGGTGCGCATGCAGATACAAATGTTGATATTCAAGAATTTATGGTGGCCCCAATTGGTGCACCCACATTTAAAGAATCAATCCGCTGGGGTGCGGAGATTTATCACGCTCTCAAATCAGTATTGAAAAAGCGTGGACTTGCCACCAGTGTCGGCGACGAAGGCGGCTTTGCTCCTAACTTGGATAGCAACCGTGCAGCACTCGACTTGATTCTCGAAGCGATCGCTTTGGCCGGATTTAAGCCGGGCGAAGAAGTTGCACTTGCTATGGATGTTGCCGCAACCGAGTTTCATTCAGAGGCCGGCTATGCCTTTGAAGGATCCACGCGGACCGCTGATGAAATGATTGCTTATTACGCTGATTTGGTGAGCGCTTATCCATTGGTATCGATCGAAGATCCACTTGATGAAGAAGACTGGGCAGGTTGGGCGAAAATGACCACATCCCTCGGGTCGAAAGTTCAGATTGTCGGAGATGATCTATTCGTCACCAATCCCGTGCGGCTTGCCAAAGGCATTGCTGCTGGCACCGCCAACGCGCTGCTCGTGAAAGTAAATCAAATTGGAACCCTGACCGAAACTCTGGACGCGGTTGAGATGGCCCATCGTGCGAATTACCGTTCAATGATGTCGCACCGCTCTGGCGAGACGGAAGACACCACCATTGCGGACCTTGCAGTAGCGACGAACTGTGGCCAGATAAAGACAGGTGCTCCTGCTCGAAGTGAGCGAGTCGCGAAGTACAACCAGTTGCTCCGCATCGAAGAGGAATTAGGTGAGAGCGCAAGTTACGCAGGAACGAGCGCATTCCCACGCTTTAAGGCATAAATCATGGCGCGAGCTCGCTCGAATACACCAAGTAAGAAAAGCTCCGGGCGAGCAATGACTTTCGCGATTGTTCTCTTTGTTTTGGCTTGGACGCTTGCTCCTCCTGCGCAGAGATATTTCGCACAACAAGCGCAGATCAATGCGATTAAAGCGCAAGTCAGTGCTAACGAGTCCGCTCTTCAAGATGCCGCGCGCGAACTTCAACTATGGCGCGATCCTGAGTACCTCAAGTCGCAAGCGCGCGAGAGGCTTCACTTCGTCTTTCCGGACGAACGTCAATACATCGTGACCGACACAACCGAATCGACGCAGGTCCCCACGAAGACGGCGGTCGCAAAAAATATTCCGCAAGGACTGCCTTGGTACGACCGACTTATTGCATCGATCACTGAGACGGGATCAAAGTGAGCCGTCCGACCGAAACTGATCTTCAATGCATCGAAGCACAACTTGGTCGAAAACCTAGAGATGTTCACGCAATTGCTTTTCGCTGTCCGTGTGGACAACCTGCCGTAGTAGAGACAATCCCGCGCCTTGCAGATGGCACGCCATTTCCAACTTTTTATTACGCGACTTGTACCAAATTGACGGCTGCTATCTCGACACTTGAAACCACAGGTTTGATGGCCGACATGAATCGTCGATTGGGCGAGGATGCCGAATTGGCAGGCGGCTATGTTGCTGCGCACGATCACTATTTGGCGGCGCGTGCCGTTCTAGGAATCGACGTGCCTGAGATCGCCAACATATCTGCCGGAGGAATGCCTGATCGAGTGAAATGTCTTCATTCTCTTGTGGCACATTCACTCGCTGCCGGCCCAGGAGTAAATCCACTTGGCGATGAAGCTCTAGAGAAATTGCCGCAGTGGTGGAGGCAACCAACGTGTGGAGAGAAGGAATCATGAGAGTCGGCGCGATTGACTGCGGCACGAACTCAATTCGACTTCTTATCGCCGACATTTCGGATTCATCATTTCGTGAGGTTTACCGCGGAATGGAAATCGTGCGACTGGGCCAAGGAGTCGATGAGACTGGACAGTTCCACCCCGATGCGATCGAGCGCACCTTGACCGCGGTCGATACTTTTCACCGAGAGTTGGCACGACGCGGAGTGGGGAAGTTGCGTTTTTGCGCCACGAGCGCCTCGCGCGACGCCACAAATCGAGATCTCTTTCTTGACGGTGTGCACGAAAGATTAGGCATCTACCCCGAAGTGATTTCGGGTGACGAAGAGGCCGCGCTCTCCTTCAGGGGCGCTACCCAGGTGATTTCGCAGAACCAAGGTCCCTTTCTAGTCGTAGATATTGGCGGCGGGTCAACAGAATTTGTCTTCGGCAGAGAGAGCGTCGAGTCAGCCAAGAGCGTCAACATCGGGTGCGTGCGCATGTCGGAAAGGCATTTTCGATCTGATCCGCCAACCACACAAGAAATCGAAAGCGCCCGCCAAGACATCGTTGCGGCCATTGCACAAGCCGCTGCCCTTGTGCCCATTACTCAAGCCAACACGCTAATCGCAGTTGCCGGTACCGCTACGACTGTTGCGGCTGCGGCTCTAGGTCTGCGTGAGTATGACCGATATTCGATCCATCTTTCGCGAATCAAAGCCGAGAAAGTCCATGAAGTATCCAAGATGTTCTTAACGATGAATCGCGCCGAGAGATCTGCATTGGGTTACATGCACCCAGGTCGAGTCGATGTCATCACAGCTGGATCATTGGTGCTCTCGGAAGTTATGCGGGCCACGGGTGCAAAAGAATTTGTCGCATCAGAAAGTGACATCCTCGATGGAATGGCTTGGTCTCTTGCCCAAAGTTAAGCGGACGAATGTGGCTGTCGAAAGTGCTTTAGCAAAATCATTCACTGCTCTTGATACCGCAATACATGCTTGCGATGCCTGTCCACGTTTAGTACATTGGCGCGAAGAAGTCGCCATCACTAAACGCAAGTCTTATCAAGATCAAGAATATTGGGGCAAGCCAGTTAGCGGTTTTGGATCAAATAAACCGCGTTTACTAATAATCGGATTGGCACCAGGTGCCCACGGGGCAAATAGAACTGGGCGAGTCTTTACTGGTGATTCCTCTGGCGATTGGCTATACGGATCACTTCATCGAATCGGAATTGCGAAGATTCCTACGAGCACTTCTGCCAATGACGGACAGTTTTTGCGCGACACTCGAATCACAGCGGCAGTGCGATGCGCTCCTCCAGGCAATGCGCCCACTATTGAAGAACGCGATACCTGTGCCCCATGGCTCTTGCGTGAGGTCCAACTTGCTCTGCCAACCGTTCGAGCTTTCGTCGCCCTCGGGGCATTTGCGTGGAGTGCCACCATTCGCGCACTCATTTCCTGCGGCCACGTAATACCGAAAACGAAGTTTGGACATGGCGTCGAAGTTCGCTATTCAAACGCGGGAATGGATTATCTGCTGATTGGGAGTTATCACCCAAGCCAGCAGAATACCTTTACCGGCAAACTAACACGCGATCAACTTGATTCCGTTCTCAGGAAAGGTGCAGAGTTTTCACTCGCAGACGAATAATCGAAATGCGTTTCGTTACTCGTAGGATTCGACCGGACTGACAAAGAAAGGCTATGAATTGCGAAGATTGATTGTCCTTCTGGTATCAGCAGTTCTCTCTCTAGTGCCTTTGTCCGTGGCGGTCGCAAAAACCTCTATTGCAACTCCACCGCTGAATTCCTGCGCCCCTGATTTTGATAAGGCAAAAAATTCTCATTCGTCTGACGTGCTCATTCTGGGCGGAACACCCTCTGGAGTGGCTGCCGCAATTACTGCAAAAGACGCCGGTCTGAAAGTGATACTTCTCAGCCAAGATCGAGTTGTGGGCGGTGCAATTTCAAATGGACTGGATGCAACTGATATCGGAAACGATCTCGCTGTATCGGGATATCCAAGATACTTCTTCGGGTTGGTGAGTAAATTTTACAAATCTCGATTGAGTTGGCGTTTGGAGCCAAAAGTTGCCGAGAAGATGTTCTCTGCCGAACTATTGAGGCATGGGATAACTGTTAAGAGAAATGTTTCAATCAAGAAGGTGGTAATTCAAAGTAACCAAATTAAATCGCTCACTACGAAAGATGGTCAGCGATACTGTGCTCGAACTTTCGTGGATGCCACATATACAGGCGATCTATTGGCACTGTCGGGAATTAGAACCCATGTAAGCGACTCTGACTTGATGAGCTACAACGAGCCAGCCGCCAAGCATCCGAGTATGAGCCTGGTTGCTGCTTTTAAAAGAGCTAACCGAGCCGATGTAAGTAGAGCCTTTGCTAAGAACCCTTACATTCGAAGTTACCCCCAACTGCCAAATCCTGAAGTCATTTACAAGCATGGCATGCCCTCGATGACATATCGAGTGTGCGTCACTAAAGTGAAATCAAACCGAGTGGCATTTACAAAGGGTCCGCATTACGCCGTATGGTCACCGTCGTGGAAATTATTCATGAAATTTTACTTTGGAAAGCAAAACCCGGCGTTTATGACCGTCAACGCCAACGGCACGATTCTCACGGCACTTTGGCAGATTGCTCGATTACCAAATAATAAATATGACTTGAACTCTGGACGATCTTCTTTTACCAACGTACCCGTACCTATGGATTATTACACGCAACCTTCTTATCGAAATAAAATAAACGTGGAGTACGCGGAGTATTTGCAAGATTTCTTACACTTTGTTCAAAACGATCCGAACGTCCCCATCGCTGAAAAACATGCCTTGCATGGATTTGGATTGTGCGCCGACGAATTCGTTGATAATCACAATTGGCCTTACAGTCCATATGTGAGAGCTGGACAAAGAGTTGTGGGACAAAAAACTTTAACAGCCGGAGATATTTTCAATAATCGCCTTAAAGGAGATTCCGTAGCCATTGGTTCCTATCGACTGGATATGAAGCCTGGTCTTTTCGTCTATAGCCAAGGAAAACTTTTTCAAGATTGGGCGGTTTTCTTTAAAGCTCCTGTATATGAAATTCCTTTTGGAGCGATGCTGCCAAGGAAAGGAGTTAGGAATCTCATCACTTCAGTCTCGCTTTCGGCATCCCCGCTTGCTTACAGCAGCATGAGAATGGAGGTGCAGTTCATGGCGCTGGGGGAGGTGGCAGGCTTTGCCGCGGCAGAGGCAATTCGCGAGAATTCACCATTTAGAGATGGGATGTATCGTCCAGTTCAGATAGAACTTCGAAAAGTGGGCGCAATTTACAAAATCGAAGAAATATGCAAAATGATGACTCATAAAGAGCGTGTAGTGGAGCACTTTCATCCGCCAACATGCAAAGCGCACGGGGTGTATTGACAGGCAGCGCTTGGAATTTACCTTTCAAAAAGCAGGTAGATTTGCCCACGCAATCAAGTAATTCGACTTTGCAATGCAAGCGCCCTCGTAGCCCAATGGCAGAGGCAGAGGACTTAAAATCCTCCAAGTGTGGGTTCGACCCCCACCGAGGGCACCCCAGTTTTCGATCCAGTAAGCCATTTTCCACATCATCGAATTTCACGACGAATTTCACGACGAATTCACAGCATCCCAGCGCCTTTGCATCTTGCGGGGAAGATTCCAATCTCTACGATGGTTCTCCTGTGCAGGTGGAAATTCCATCGGCACTTTGTCGGTCTTTTAAGGAGACACGAAGATATGCGCAGTTCAAACCCTGTTCTGGGACGAGCCTTTAGCCAGCGAGGATTCGCAGCTATGGACCCAACCACTACAACTCAAGAATCGGCTCAATCTCTTGAGACTTTGTACAACGCACCAGCAGCTTCTTCCCTACGCACCGGTCGGATGACGATCGATGACGTTGTCACACGCACAGGCATTTTGTTCACGACACTTGTTGTTGTTGGTGCGGCCGCGTGGACATTGAATTTGGGAACAGGCGCACTTATCCTCGGAGTCGTTGGCGGATTCGTTCTTGCCATGGTCAACTCATTTAGCAAGAAGGTTCGTCCACCGCTGATCCTTGCTTACGCTGGATTCCAGGGTTTGGCACTTGGAACAATTAGCCATTATTACAATGTGGCGTATCCAGGAATTGTTAGCCAAGCGCTGATTGGAACATTGGCAGCATTTGCAGGTGTACTTGTTGCATATCGCAGCGGGCGCGTACGTGTCACTCCAAAATTCACCAGAATGCTGATGGGCGCGCTGATTGGATATTTGATCCTGGCTGTGGTCTCGATGATCGCTGGCATGACTGGCGTTGGCGGAGGTCTTGGATTCTATGGAGTGAGTGGTCTCGGACTCCTTCTCGCAGTTGCCGGAGTTGGTCTTGCTAGCGTGTTCTTGATTCTTGATTTTGATCAAGTTGAAAAGGGAATCGCTGCTGGACTTCCTGAACAAGAATCATGGAGAGCCGCATTTGGTCTCATAGTTACTCTGGTCTGGTTGTACCTCGAGGTGTTGAGATTGATCTCAATACTTCGCAGTGGTGACTAATAAATAGATATAGAAGAGCAATAGTTAGTTAGTCGGTAGTTTGAGGTAGGTGTGATTTACGCGTTTCTGGTAAGCGGTACGCCAGGATCACACCTACTGAGAACACAACCGCACTTACTGCAAATGCCGTGCGGAAAGTGAAAATGTCGGACAGAAATCCGACCGTAAGTGGTCCGACAATCATTCCCGCGTCCCCAGCCATCTGCCACAAAGCAATTACTTGGCCACTCTTGCCGCGGATGACATCTCCCACAATGTTGGCAGGAGTGGTCGAGAGAAAAGCTCCTCCCAGCCCCATGATTGCCATGGCGAATAAGTACATCCACGGGTGAATTGCAAAAACTAAGGCAATAACTCCCAGCAAAACGATGGTGGTGCCGATCAGCAACGCAGTACGTCTGCCACGTTCGTCAGAAAGAGTTCCGGCTGGGAGTAACACAATTCCCTGAATGAGAGCGGCTATGCCAAATCCAACGCCAACCATCGTGCTGGAGGCATGCAATTGCTCAGTCACGAAGATTGGCAAAATGGATACGCGAAGCCCAAAGAGCACCCATGCCGTGACGAAAGAGATGATCAACGCTGCCCTGTAAGGTGCAATACGCAGCGCCTCACCAATGCCCATGCTGGAGTCATCTTTTTTAGATTCCTTGTTGGTGGATCTCCCCGTTTTGAGAAAGAAGAAACCAAATGTGCCTGCCACTAGTAAGGCAGTCGCGTAAACAAAGAAGGGCGCTCGCAACGAGATGGCGCTGAGTGCCCCGCCGATTGCAGGTCCAGAGATTCCTCCGACGAGGAAACTGCCGTTGTAGACAGATTGGGCACGCCCGCGGTGGTCATCAGAAACCGAGCGCATGATGATGGAACCAGCGGCCACTGAAAACATCGAGGAACCGAGTCCCCCGGCGGTGCGGAAGATAAGCAACTGACTATATGTCTGCGCGAGAGCGCAAAGGAAAGAAAAGAAGGAAACCATCAAGATTCCTATCGCGAAGACATTTCGTTCGCCAAATAAATCTACAAGTTTTCCTGATATGAGTCCCGAACAGAACCGTGCCATTGCGAAAGCAGAAACAAGCAACCCAACGGAGGCGTTATTTACACCGAACGATTTGGCGAAAAGCGGAATTGCGGGAATCACAATTCCGAATCCGACGGCAACGAAAAATCCCGCTGTCGTAAGCACCTTAACTTCGCGGGGTAACTCCCCAAAAAGTTTTCTCTGGATCAACCAATCGCCTCGCCAGCTGCTTCATCGCGCGCTGCCGCGTAGTCATGCGATGTTCGTAACGGAACTTCACGCAGCATTAAGGCAAGCAAGAAACCAATTGCTGTAATGGGGGCGGCGGTGATGAATACGATATGGAATGCATTGACGTATGCATCCAGCGCGGTGTTGTGGATGACTTCCGCGTAATTTTCCGGATTGGCAATAATGTCAGTAATACCTTTTTGGGTTGCGTCAAGACCGGACATTGCGGACGGATTTTTTGCTGCTAGGTCAGCAAACCCGCCCTGCAGGTAATAGGTGAGGCGGTTGTTTAATACGGCCCCGAAAATCGCTGTTCCAAAAACGCTGCCGAGTGAACGGAAGAAAGTGTTGGAACTTGTGGCGACTCCCAAATCTCTGAACTCCACGGAATTTTGCAGCGCGATAACAATGGTCTGCATGCTAAGACCGAGACCAGCTCCGACGATAATTGAGAAAATCGCGAGTTGCCAAAATGGCGTGGTGCGGGTCAAGGTCACCATCATGAGAAGTCCGACAGTCATAATTGCAGTGCCCATCACTGGGAATCGCTTGTAGTGACCGTGCTTGGTTATCTGCTTTCCGCTGAAAATGGACATAGAGACGATACCGAGCATGAGTGGAATCAACTTAAGACCTGCTTCAGTGGCGGAGTTTCCCTTCACGATTTGTAGATAGAGCGGAAGCATGACAATGGCGCCGAACATGCCAGCACCAATCACAGCGCCGAGCAATGAGGTGAGCGAGAAAGTGTGGTTTTTAAAGAGTCGCATCGGCAAGATTGGCTCTTTCGCCTTTCCTTCCCAATAAACGAAGAGCGCCGAAAGGATGAGGCCGACCACTAGATAGGTAAGAGTGCGCAAATCGCCCCAACCGTATTCAGGTCCGTAGACGGCGACAGCGAGCAGAATCGAGGTAACTCCGGCAACCATTAATACGGCGCCGATGTAATCGATCGAATGTTCTCGCTTGATTTTCGGAATATGCAGAACTGCTGAAGTGATGACGAGGGCGAGGATTCCGAAAGGAAGGTTGATGTAGAAAATCCAACGCCATCCGGTGATTCCGAGAATCGTGTTGTGATCGGAGAAAAAACCGCCCAGCAGTGGACCCGCAACTGAGGACAGTCCCCACACGGCTCCGAAATATCCTTGATAGCGCCCGCGCTCGCGAGGAGGGACGATGTCTCCAATAATGACGAAAGTAAGGGCCATTAATCCGCCTGCTCCGAGACCTTGAAGTGCGCGAGTTGCGATCAGCTGACTCATATTCTGCGCAGCTCCGGCAAGTAGCGAGCCGATCAAGAAGGTGACGATTGCAAATTGGAAGACCACGCGACGTCCGTAGAGATCGGAGATCTTTCCGTAGAGCGGTGTCGAAGCGGTGGAGGTGAGTAGGTAGGCGGTCACGACCCACGTGTATTCCTTGAGTCCGTGAAGATCAATGACGATTGTTTTCAGCGCCGTTGAAACAATCGTTTGATCTAAGGCGGCAAGCAGTAATCCGGTCATCAATCCACTGAGGATGATCATGATTTCGCGGTGGCTGTGTGCTCGTCCTGGAGCGTCTGATTGCGGTTCAGGATTGGACATTAAAGACCTTTCGCGAAATGTAAAAAGCTTTTGACGCGCAAATAAACGAATTGAAGGGTAACTTTACTCCGTGAAATCAGTCAGCGCAGAACAGTTGGTCAAGATATACAAAAAGGGCAATGTCAAGGCCCTAGATGGACTCAGCCTGGATGTTGAGGAGGGAACGGTGTTAAGTGTCTTGGGTCCGAATGGAGCAGGAAAGACGACTGTGGTGCGCATTCTCGCCACTCTTCTCTCTCCAGATTCAGGGTCTGCCACTGTCGCAGGAATTGACGTCATAAAGCATCCTGAGAAAGTCCGCGAAGTAATCGGTCTATCGGGTCAATATGCCGCAGTTGATGAAATTCTCACTGGGTGGGACAACCTGGTGATGTTCGGGCGTTTGTATCATTTGAGCAAAAGCGCTGCAATTAAACGTGCTGAGGAATTGCTCGAAAGGTTTTCGCTCACCGAGAGCGCGCGTCGACCGATCAAAACTTATTCAGGTGGAATGCGACGACGTTTGGATCTTGCCGCATCATTGATCGTCCAGCCAAAAGTTTTATTTCTTGACGAACCCACCACCGGCTTAGATCCGCGGGGTCGTCAGGAAATGTGGGAAGTAATTGAAGAGTTGGTGAAAGGCGGAGTGACACTTCTCTTAACGACACAGTATCTGGATGAAGCAGATCAATTAGCCGATGACATTGTTGTAATCGATCACGGCAGAGTAATTGCACGTGGCACATCGGATGCGCTTAAAAAGGAAATCGGCGGCGAGCGACTCGAAGTTGTAGTTGAGCAAAGCCAGATTGCGCGCACTATGGAACTCGTGACGCGCGTCAGTGGTGCCAAGGCGACGTTGGATGAGGGTCTGCGACAAATCTCATCCCCTGTCACGCAGGGGTCGAGCGCATTGATAGAAGTACTGCGCTCGCTCGACGAAGAAGGAATTCATCCGTTGGATATTGCACTTAAGCGACCGTCCTTGGATGACGTCTTTATGTCGCTGACAGGACATGGCGCCGAGGAAGCAGTAGCCGCGGAGAGCGGAAAAAAGAGCAAGCGGGGTCGCTCATGAAGAATGCGATTTCAGATGCAATGGTTATCACCCGTCGCCAACTGCTTTTACTATTTCGAGTGCCAGAAGTGCTGATTTTCTCCACTATTCAGCCAGTTATGTTCGTCCTTCTATTCCGCTACGTCTTTGGCGGCTCGATCACGTCGGGCCAACCCGGCGGCTATGTGCAATTTCTCATGCCGGGGATTTTTGTGCAGACCGTTGCATTTACTCTGGCAGGAACTGCATCAGGACTGGCCGAGGATATGACGAAAGGCTTGATCGACCGATATAGGTCATTGCCGATCGCGCGATCTGCACTGGTTTTTGGAAAGACGCTGGGGGATTCGGCTCTCAATATTGTTGTGCTTTTCGCGATGGGACTTGCGGGATTCATTGTCGGTTGGAGACCAGATTCTGGAATTATGAAAATCACATTCGCGTTCCTATTTCTCCTGGCATTCGGATATTCGTTGTCATGGATCGGAATCTTTGTCGGTCTCTCTGCCAAAGATGCGCGAGTAGTGCAGAACATCAGTTTTCTCACCACTTTTCCGTTGACCTTTTTATCCAATGCGTTTGCACCCACAACTGGAATGCCACGACCGCTGCAATATTTTGCAGAATGGAATCCCGTCTCAACAGTGGTGGCGGCCTGTCGCGAACTATTCGGATTGACTAACCAATTCGGCGCAACAGCTGGATCATTTCCAAGTCAGCATCCGTTGATGATGTCATTGATTTACATGGTGGCGATCATGGCAATCTTCATTCCGCTGAGCGTTCGAAAATACACTAGCGCTGGAAAGAGCTAAGACTTTTTACTCGTAGAACTCAGCTTCTAAAATTGCCACGCTGATGAGTTTGCCGCTGGGTGCCGCGTACGTGACTGTTTCGCCAATTTTTTTACCGAGCACGGCGGCACCGAGAGGTGACTTCTCGCTGTAAACGTCTAAATCTCCGCTGGCGATCTCACGTGATCCAAGTAGAAACTTCATTTCCTCACCGCCGATATCAACTGTGATCACCATTCCGGCGCCGACGAATCCACTTTCTCCGACAGGCGGCGCTCCAATATGGGCATGCTCGAGCATGTGCTTGAGTTGGCGGATCCGCGCCTCCATCTTTCCCTGCTCTTCACGCGCCGCGTGATAGCCACCGTTCTCCTTGAGATCACCTTCGGCACGCGCCGTTTCGATCTTCTTGATGATCTCGGCGCGACCGAACTCTTGGAGGCGGGTTAACTCAGCCTGGAGTCGGTCGGCAGCCTCTTGGGTCAACCATGTTTGTGTAGTCATAAGGTGACGTAGATTACTGCGAACCCGTTCGGCAACGCGAGACGGCGCCGCTGACGGCTGAGGATCGGGTTGGAATCACGGTGGTTTTCTCTACCCGAGCGCGTCCGCCAGGGGTTCGATCCTGGATTTCCCCGACAATGTTCTTGTCGATGTCGTAGGCCACCAGCGTGCAGGTGACCTCTAATGACGGGGTCCGGCGGTCGATGGAGTAGCGCATCGCGAGGGAGCGTTCGGAGGGAATCTCGAAGGAAATCAAAGTCGTGCGGATCTCGGGTCTGGAGTGGTGCAACCCTGACCATGTGAGCCAGGCGGTTCCGACAATTAAGAGCACCACGGCCAAAGGTTTCCAGCGAACTGGCCGTTGGCCGTATCGGTCGGATAAGTCGAGTTCGAACATGGGATGATTGTGGCAGGAAGTGTCTGAAGAAGGTAAATATCAGACACTCACGCGCGATGAGGAAAGGCGAAGATGACCAAGGAAGTCGATATGGGGGCCGCTGGCTCTTTGACTGTGGCAATTCTTATTCTCGTGGTTGTGGTCTTGATGCGAAGTTTTTACAAGCGCTACACGCGCATGGAGAAGCGCAAGGAAGATGAGTCGAAGTAATCTCAATAAACTTTTCACTATTGTGGGAATGCTCCTCGTGGCGACGATATTTATTGGTCTTGGGTTATGGCAGTGGAATCGTGCGCAGGAAAATCGAAAGCCCGTAATAGTGGATCAAAGCATCGTTCGGCTTGACGCAATTGCGAAAGTCGGCGAAACCCTTACTTCTGACTCGTTGTTACGCAACGTCGTGGTGAACGGTAGATATATCGCGGTTTTCAAAGCACCTAACCAAGTGGACAACCAGGGTCAGCGAGGTGATTGGGAGGCAGCGCTCCTGCAAACTTCGGGAGGCGGTGCAATTTTGGTAGTGCGCGGACTCTGGTCGGATAGGCAGTCCTCGCCGGCGCTGGCTTTGGGAAGGGTCGAAGTGAAAGGCAGACTGTTGCCGCATCAGAATGATAATTACGCAGATAGCGGCGCAAATTCCTTGCAACGCATAGATAGCAGCGTCATTGTTGATAAAACTGATGCAGAATTATTCGACGGTTATATTGTCTCAGCCTCCGAGAAAACTGGCGGAGTACTCGTGTCGCATGACCGTATCGCGGCGCCAAAACCGCGGTCGGCCGTCCCCGGTTTCTATTGGCAACATATTTCTTACGTAATCATCTGGTGGTTCATGGCTGCGATTGTGCTTTATTTGCCTTTCTATCAACGTAGAGTTGCGCCAGAGAAGACCGAGATTTTGGCGCAGGAAGTCGAGAGCCAGTAAATGGAAGCGGTGGGTATGGAAGGCGCAGTCAAGCGGTTTCGGATTATGGCCTTAATTGCGGGTGTGATGTCTTTGCTTTTGTGGTTCGTATACATGCCCGTGAAATTATTTGCTTCGAATCCAGATATCCATAGTTCGTGGGTATGGATTCCGATTGTGCATGGCTACCTCTATCCCATTTACGTTTTGACCGCGATTCAACTTTCGATCAAAGCGCGTTGGTCGATGCCCAAGATGCTGGGATTTATTTTGGCCGGAACGTTGCCCGTTGCTTCGATAGTGGCAGAGCGAAGAGTCGTAGCGATGTTTCCTGCTACGTCTTCCGCGAAGAATTTGAAAAAGTAGCGGTTTAGGCTGGCTTTTGATGAAAAAAGCAGAGATATTGTTAAGGCGGACAGTGAAGTCGATTCTCTATCCGCTTTATGAGCGCAGACTTGTGCGATCGTTGGATTTCTCGCAGACCCCCCAGCACGTCGGGGTCATCATTGACGGTAATCGCCGTTGGGCGAAGGAAAATCCCGATGAACTTGGCGGAACCTCAGCGGCGCGCGGACATCGCGCCGGGGCGCAGAAAATAATCGAATTTCTCGGTTGGTGCGAAGATGTTCATGTTCAGGTCGTCACGATTTGGTTTCTCTCAACAGAGAACTTCAAGCGGTCGGAAGAAGAGTTGAAAACCTTGCTTGCTATCATCGGCGAATCAGTTGACGAGCTCAAGGCCACGGGGCGCTGGAAGATCAAAGTGGTGGGATCCCTTGAACTTCTCCCTGAATGGTTGCGGGAAAAATTGGATGTTCCAACGATGGCCAAGCCGAATTCGATGGTCGTCAACATGGCTATCGGATATGGCGGTCGCCGCGAGATTGTTGACTCAGTCAAGCGCTATCTCGATGACGCAGAGAAGCATGGTCTTTCAATCAAACAGGCGGCTGAAAATCTTTCTGCCGATGCTATTGCCAATTTCCTTTACACAGCAGGTCAACCAGATCCAGAACTTTTGATTCGGACATCGGGTGAGCAGCGTCTTGGGGGATTCTTACTCTGGCAAAGCGCACATTCCGAGTTCTACTTTTGCGAGGCTTACTGGCCCGATTTTCGACGGGTGGATTTTCTGCGCGCTCTTCGGGCTTACTCGCTGCGTCATCGTCGATTTGGTGTTTAGAAGGATGAAAAATTAGATGTCTGAAGCCGTAGTTCATATCCAGAATTTTAGGATGAATTTTGGAAGAACAACTGTTATTAAGGACCTCTCTTTCGACGTATATCCTGGCGAAACTTTTGGCTTTCTTGGTTCAAATGGCTCGGGAAAGACAACTACGATCAGAGCACTGCTCGGAATTTATCAAGCTACCTCTGGAATTTTGCATGTCAACGGTGCTCCATTTTCTCCAGAGCGAAGTGGAAAATTGGGATACCTACCTGAAGAACGTGGCCTCTATAAGAAGGAAAGCGTCATCGATGTCATGGCATATTTCGGGCGCCTCAAAGGGTTGAATAAGAAATCCGCTGTCGC
Organism: Actinomycetota bacterium; assembly: GCA_014377015.1. Lineage (GTDB taxonomy): Bacteria > Actinomycetota > Actinomycetes > Nanopelagicales > Nanopelagicaceae > QYPT01. The sequence continues at coordinate 7,157 of JACMQL010000005.1, read as the reverse complement.
TTGGTCCATGAATTATTTGGAGAGAGTACAACTCGCCGATAAAGCCAAGGTGAGGCTGGATAAATTATCCAGCGGGCAGCAACAGAAAGTTCAATTGGGCGTAACGCTGATGAATGATCCCGTACTCCTTATTTTGGATGAGCCCACGAAAGGATTTGATCCTGTAAATCGCAAATTATTGATGGACATCATCGACGAGCAGCGGATGGCTGGTGCCACAGTGCTTATGGTTACGCATCAGATGGAGGAAGTTGAACGGCTTTGCGACAGAGTAATTCTGCTTCGGGATGGCGTTGCGCACGCTTACGGAACCATCGAGGAAGTTCAGAGTAAATTTGGCGCTGAAATCATTTTTGTACAGAGCCCTGAAATTATTCCTCTCTCTTCACTTTATGAGATTAAGCGTCAAGTGAAAGGGGCGGCAGAACTCGTTGCGCGACCAGGAGTCAGCAGCACTGAGATTCTTGAAGCGTTAATAGAGAATGGAATCTCGATCACTTCATATGTGCCAAAAAAACCATCTCTGGATGATATTTTCCTAGAGGTTTATGGAGCGAAAGCTCGAGAGGGCGTGGCATAAATGGCGCGACGCCATAATCTTGGGACAGTTGTGGAATTCGAAGTGACGCGCACTTTAAAGCGAAGGCGCTTCTGGGTCGGAACGCTTTTGGTGCCGGTGGCGATTGGGGCAGTTTTAGGTCTGAACATTGTCTCCAATTCCTCAACCACGCAAAAAGCCGAGGCGCAGAAGAACGAAAAGTTTGACTTTGCCTACATCGATAGATCTGGTTATGTGGAAGATGAAGTTGCCCGAGCCGTTGGTGGCACTCCAGTGACAAATTCGGAGGAAGCTATTTCCGACGTTAAGTCGGGCAAACTCACGGCATTCTTCTATTTTCCATCAAATCCTGAGACGCAGCGGATTTTGGTTTATGGCGAAGATAATGGTGTCTTTGACAATGGAAAGTATTCAGCTGTGGCGGGTGCTCTCCTAACTACGAGCGCACAATCGAAAATTGTTGACAAGAAATTACTAACTATTTTGGCGAACAATCTCAAAATTCATACGCAAACTTTTAGTGCGGGAAGAGAGTCAGGGAGTATCGGGGATGCCATTCCGCCGTTACTTTTTCTCTTGATTTTCTACTTGGTGATTCTCCTGTTGGGCAATCAGATGCTTACGAGTACTCAGGAGGAGAAGGAAAACCGTGTTACTGAGATGATCTTGACTACTCTCAATCCCACGACCCTGGTTGTGGGAAAGATTATTGCGCTCTTTATCATCGGCATTGTTCAAATGGCGATTTTCATTTTGCCAACGTTGGTTTCTTACATTTTCTTCAGAAACGAACTTCGCATCCCCAATTTCGATTTGGCCGCCCTGAATTTCTCATTGATACCTATGGTCATTGGGTTACTTATTCTGATTTCCGGATTTGTTCTATTTACCGGAACTCTGGTGGCGGTTGGAGCGATCATGCCGACCGCCAAGGAGGCCGGCCAGATCTACGGTGTCGTGGTTACTTTGCTCTTCGTGCCTTTCTGGGTGATCTCGCTCGTGGCTTCGGACCCGCAGGCACTGATAGTTCAGGTCTTCACTTACTTCCCTTACTCCGCCCCTGTTACTGCCATGGTCCGTAATGGCTTGGGTTCCTTGCCCACCTGGCAGGCTGGGATAGTCATCTCCGAACTCTTCATCTTTGGGTATGTGGTTTTACGTATGGCAATTCGGCTCTTTGCGTTGGGGTCTATGGAATATTCCAAGAAGGTCTCACTTCGTCGCCTGCTACCAAGAAAATAGATACCTGAAATTAACTTTCCTTTCGCGCGTGTCGCTATTAACTGGCAGGGGAGAAGTTCTATCTTTTTCTCGCTAGAACCTTTCTAGTGATGGGCGACGACAACTTCACAGATTGCGAAAGCTGCACTTGACGGCTAAGACTGGCAAGAAAACTTACGTTTTGGACACCAGTGTCTTACTGGCGGATCCCGGTGCCTTGACGCGCTTTGCAGAACACGATGTCATCATTCCTATCGTTGTTATTGGTGAACTTGAGACTAAACGCGATCACCCCGAACTCGGCTTTTTTGCCCGTGCCGCTTTGCGCGCCCTCGATGATTTGCGGATTTCGCATGGACGTCTAGATCAGCCCCTCACTATTACTGAGCAAGGCGGGACTTTGTCAGTTGAACTCAATCATTCAGATCTCAGCGCTTTGCCAAATGGATTCTTGCGCGATGGCAGCAACGATTCGCGGATATTGGCAATTGCTCGCAATCTGATGGCTGACGGGCGAGACGTCGTCTTGGTGAGCAAGGACTTGCCGTTGCGCGTAAAGGCGTCCGCGGTAGGCGTTGAAGCCGAGGAGTACCGCGCCGAGTTGGTTTCGAACAGCGGTTGGACCGGCATGATCGAACTTACGGTGCCCGCATCGGTCATCGACGAGCTCTTCCTTTCGGATCGCGCAGATCATGAGTCAGCTAAAACTTTTCCATGCCATACCGGCATAGTGCTTCACTCTGAAAAAGGCAGTGCGTTGGCACGTGTTTCACCTGACAAGCAACTGCAATTAGTACGTGGAGATCGAACCGCCTTCGGTTTGCACGGTCGTAGCGCCGAACAGCGCGTTGCGCTAGATCTTCTGCTCGATCCTGAAATCGGAATCGTCTCAATGGGCGGCCGGGCAGGTACAGGAAAGAGTGCGTTGGCATTATGCGCCGGACTTGAATCAGTGATGGAGCGACGACAGCATAAGAAGGTGGTCGTGTTTCGTCCGCTCTATCCAGTCGGTGGTCAGGAACTCGGATATTTGCCGGGCAGCGAAGGCGAAAAGATGTCGCCTTGGGCCCAAGCAGTTTTTGACACGCTCGGCGCGATCGTCAGCCAGCCGGTGATCGAGGAAATTCTTGATCGAGGGCTGATCGAAGTTCTTCCCCTCACGCATATTCGTGGCCGTTCACTTCACGATTCATTTGTGATTGTGGATGAGGCACAGTCTCTGGAAAGAGGAGTGCTGCTTACCGTTCTTTCGCGCATCGGGCAGGGCTCGCGGGTCATTTTGACCCACGATGTGGCCCAACGCGACAACCTGCGGGTTGGTCGCCACGACGGCATTGTCGCCGTTGTCGAAACCCTCAAGGGTCATCCGCTATTTGCGCACATCACGTTGACCAGAAGTGAGCGTTCACCAATTGCCGCCCTAGTGACCGAACTTCTGGAGGGTCCGATCACCACCTGACCGTTGCGCCGCGGCGCCAAAAAGAGGCAAAAAGTCTCAAGTTAAAGATCACACTCACATTTCCGACATTTCGGACTTTCCCCTTACTGACCTGCGCTTTTACTTTTCCACAGAGGATGAGATTTCAGAGAATTTTTCTCTCAAGCGCGTCGTAATTTGCTCAAAAGAGCCTGCTTTGTCAGTCTTTACGCACTCCCCCCACCCCCTTAGCCTTCCAAGGCTTGATATTGGGGACGCCTGTGGGGTTAAGGAATAGCAGTACAGAAGTGAGCAGGAAGTAAGCCGGTGAACCGGGTGTCGAGAGAATAGAGGCAAGCATGCGGTTGATGAGATTGCGCAAAGACTGGACCCGCGCTGCCGTTTCGCGAACACGTTCACTCTTTAATCGATCCCTCGCCGTTTGGGCAAGTGTTGCAATTCTACTTTTCTTGGCCTCAGTCCAACCCTCTGCGCAAGCCCTCGATTTCCCAAAGACTACTCGCCTGACTCTGCCGGACTCTGCTGATTTAGTAGCGCAGCCTTCGACCACGGCCGCACTCTTCAGTCAATTTAAAACCACCGTCACTATTTCGGCCAACGAGTTGGCACTGGTTTCACTTGCGAGCATCCATGTCGAACTTGCTAGAAAAGCAAAAGGCGCTCAGTTTGTGGCCCGTAACATCATGGCGAAGGAATACGGCTGGACAGGCAAGCAATTTTCTTGCCTAAGATCGCTGTGGTCTCGTGAGAGTCATTGGAATTACAAAGCGCATAATCGCCGATCAGGCGCACACGGAATCGCGCAGGCTCTGCCAGCTGGGAAGATGAGCATGATCTCGACAGACTGGAAGACGAATCCAGTTACCCAGATTCGTTGGGGATTGCATTACATCGACGCGCGTTACTCAACGCCGTGCAATGCATGGATGCGTTTTCAACGCAACCGTTCTTACTAGAAGGCAATACACCCCTTTAGGTCCAATTTTCTTGCTGTGCGCATAACTTTTTCGCGGTCATTCAAATCTTGCGAACCTGACCGATGTAAAAAAATTCGATTCGAAATCTGATTCTGATCACTCTTTTGACCTCAACCACTGCGTCCATGCTGTTCATTGCTTCTGCCGACGCCGCAACTTTGAAGCCAAAGGCTCCTAAGCCTGCCTGTCGAATAGAACTCGACAACGCCCACATCTCAACTACTTTGCGTGAGAAACGGCAACGTCGGTACGTCAAGGTAAACGCCTGGTCCATATGTAACATTCCTCAAGTTCGAGTCACTTTGACCCTTGAGATTCACAAAACCAAATTATTCGGCACGGAACTAATCAAACAATTTCAAACCGAAGAATTTCTCCCAAAATCTTCAGGTTTAAAAGTTGCGATAAAAAATTGTGCGCCGATTTTGTGGCACATAACCTAAACTTGCGGGATGGAAATCTACGATGGTTCGGGTGAGATCCACCTTGAGCCAGACGAAGCACAAACCTTCTTGGATTTGATGTCACAACACTCCCGCACAAATCGCATTAGGTACGAGTTACAGGCAAAAGAATTGTTGAGTCAAGGCAGTCTGCTTGTGCCCATGGGCAAAAGTGTTCTTAAGTACATTGTGAAAGACGGATGGGCGGGGTACAAAGTGTCAGAAGACTCCGGACTTGACTACTCCAACTTCTTAACTCTCATGCCCCTGCCTCGACGGAGACGATCAAAAATCGAAAACCTAATTGAGCACTTCGCCCACGGTGAAGCGAGTCAGACTCTCCGAATCTAAGGCACACTGCTCGGCTCAATCCCAGAAATCGTTTAGCTCTCCGAACGCTAGTCAGGGCGTTTGCCAATCGATAATGGCTTAGAGGTTTGGGCGTAGAAATCGTTGCCCTTGTCATCAATAATGATGAAGGCAGGGAAATCTTCAATTTCAATCTTCCACACTGCTTCCATTCCTAATTCGGCATAGTCCAGTACTTCTACTTTCTTGATGCAATCTTGGGCCAGGCGTGCCGCTGGTCCACCGATCGATCCCAGATAAAAACCGCCGTATTTATTGCATGCTTGGGATACCGCAGCGGAACGATTGCCCTTGGCTAACATGATGAGCGAGCCGCCGTGCGATTGGAAATATTCGACGTAGGAATCCATGCGTCCTGCCGTTGTCGGCCCGAACGAACCTGAGGCATATCCCTCGGGAGTCTTGGCCGGCCCGGCATAGTAGACGGGGTAATCGCGTAAGTAGTCAGGCATTGGTTCGCCAGCTTCCATGGCGGCTTTGATCTTTGCGTGAGCTAAATCGCGGGCCACGATGAGAGTGCCGTGCAGAGAGAGTCGGGTCTTCACTGGGTGCTTGCTCAACTCGGCGCGAACGGCATCCATGCCTTGATTGAGATCGACGTGAACAACTTCTCCGCCAGTTTCAATCTCCAGCGCTTCTGCCGGTTCGGGCAGGAAGTGCGCGGGCTCGCGGTCGAGGTCTTCGAGGAAGATTCCGTCCTTGGTGATCTTCGCCTTGGCTTGGCGATCGGCTGAACATGAAACCGCAATTGCTATCGGCAAGGAAGCGCCGTGACGCGGGAGTCGCACAACGCGAACATCGTGGCAGAAATATTTTCCGCCGAACTGCGCGCCGATTCCCAGAGTCCGTGTGAGTTTCAGGACTTCTTCTTCCATTTCTAGATCGCGGAAACCATGGCCCGTGGCGGCATCTCCCGAAGTTGGCAGTGAGTCCAGATATTTAGTGCTGGCCAACTTGGCAGTCTTCATGGTCATCTCAGCACTGGTTCCACCGATCACGATTGCCAAGTGATACGGAGGACAAGCTGAGGTACCTAATGAACGAAGTTTCTCGTCAAGCCACGGATAGAAACTTGCTGGATTGAGCAGGGCGCGACTCTCTTGGTATAGGAATGACTTGTTAGCGCTGCCGCCACCTTTGGCGATGTAAAGAAATGAATAAGAATCAGGATGATCACCATCTGCGTAGATCTCAACTTGCGCGGGCAAGTTGTTTCCGGTGTTTTTTTCTTCCCACATATTTATCGGAGCCATCTGCGAATAGCGCAGATTAAGTCTGGTGAAAGCGTTGTAGATGCCTTCGCTCACGGCTTGCTCGTCTTTGCCTTGGGTTAGGACATGCTGGCCCTTTTTGCCCATAACGATCGCGGTGCCGGTGTCTTGGCACATGGGCAGAACTCCGCCCGCCGCAATATTGGCGTTCTTGAGCAGGTCTAGCGCGACGAAGCGGTCATTCGGTGAACTCTCTGGGTCATCCAGGATGTTTGATAATTGCGCCAGGTGTTCGCGACGTAGGTAGTGCTGGATGTCGTGAATCGCGATTTCGCTCAAATTCGTAATCGCTTCTGGCGTTACCGTAAGGAATTCTCGATCGCCTAGTTGGAGCGTAGAAACGCCGACCTTTCCTAGGTATCGGTATGAAGTTTCATCTTCGCCGAGCGGAAGAATTTCCGAGTAGGAAAATGTAGGAGTCATGACTGTGGCTTAATTGCGGCGAGCCTATCGCGCGCTCCGTCGAGCCACTGCTGGCAAATTTTCGCGAGCTCTTCGCCGCGTTGCCACAATGAGAGTGATTCTTCCAGACTTGTTCCGCCTGCTTCGAGGTTAGCAACGACGGCCATTAGCTCATCGCGTGCTTCTTCGTACGAGAGATTTTCCTGCCCATTTTTGGATGACATGGAGATAAATCTACTCCCCAGATTCGCTCACAGTCGCGTGAGCATCGCCAAGGGCCAGGCGAAGGCGCAGTTTTTCGCCGATCCGAAGTTCTTCGGGACCGCGCGCAACCGAGCCATCGGCTCTCTGAACAACTGCATATCCGCGATCCAACGTGGATTGCGGAGATAAGGAGCGAACTCGCGCGACTATGTGAAGCAATTCCTCGCGAGCCATATTTACTGCATTAGATGTGCTGCGGTGTGACCTATCCCG
>JACMQL010000050.1 GCA_014377015.1 Actinomycetota bacterium | reverse complement strand
GTACTTACGTCTAGTGTGGTTGATGAATTAGGTATCAATGCAAATAAAGAAAGTTCCGAATCCGAACCTAACATACGTGCTTGATCGCATTGCTAGCGTGGCGAAGATGGGGGCCATGACACGCCTCGGCACCGCGGTAGTTCTTTTTGTTACTGCCATCTGGGGTGTGATCGTCTGGCGGCTCAATTACAAGTCGATACGAACCAATCTTTCTTCGCATATCTACATGACGCTTCACCCGACTCTTTACGCGATAAGTTTTGTTGCCGTGGTCTTTGGATTTGCAACCGCGATCTCGGCCTTGCGATCGCCAGGCAATCGCAATGGACGGGTTCCGACTATTCTGCTCACCATGCTGGCAATTCTGCCCGATTTTTCTTGCACGGCCGGTCTAAGGGCGGCATAACGATTAGTGGAATTGCTCTGAATACCACTATCGCCAGTGAACTGCCTTTGCGTTGTGCGTTACTTTTTCTTATAACCTGTCGGACACGTTGCTTTTGCGGCAGTCACTTTCTTAGTCTGCTTTCCTTTAACACAAATGATTGAAATCTTTCTCTGCGCGGCAGCGGCCTTATCGCCAGCGGCCTTATCCGCCGCAACTTTATCTGCAGCGGCCTTATCTACTGCATCGCGTTTAGACTTGATCGATCCCAGTCTTTCAGCGATGAACGCAACCGCTTCAGTCGAAGTTGGCAAAGATGTGCCCGGATTTGCCGAAACATAATTTACATAAGGAAGCGCTTCGATGTAGAAATCATCTAGAGATTGGCCATACACAATTTGAAAGGCTTCACGAAACCCTGCCATTTGCTTTGCGTAACCGGTTTTGTAGGAAATCTGGCTAACCAATAAGGCGTTCAGAAAGCCACCCTTTGCAATAAGGTATTCTGAAAGCGCTGCACCAGTTGAATACTCAGAACCAGCTTGTAATTTCGTTAAACCAGCAGTTTCACCTTCTATAGCCACTAAATCAGCGACCGTGCGAACCCCAGGGTTTCTAACAGTCCAAAATTCTCTGCCACCAACGGGCCAATAATCTTTGCCTTGATATACGGACATCACTCCGCCTATTAGGCTTGCTTCGCCCTCAGTTTTCCACACTGGATTTCGCATATTTATTCCATGATTAATTGATGCCTGTAATTCATGGGTGAGTTCGTGTGTCGAAGCTACAGGGGCATTTTTAGGTCCTGTGAATGGATCCGTAAAGCAAGGTGCGCCAATTACTAAGAATCTCTTGTATCCCACTGAGAACGCCAGGGTTGCTCGACAACCCATCACTTTAGGATCTGGCATTGTAGAAAACGTTCTCTCCATATCTGCCACAAAAACTTTGTCCTTCGGGTCAAATGACTTTGCCAGCGCTAAGCCACCTTCCAAAGTGCTGTAAGCCATCACACCAATTGGCCCAGACGTGTAATCCATAATCGTTCCGAAGTGGCTGACGAAATTATCAACTCCTTCCTTTATCATCGCTCGACTCTCGGGAGCGACACCATCTTCAAACAAATAAACAATCTTCAGAGAGTTGGCGGTTACTGGCGCATCGGCAAGAATAGACGCTCGAGCGAGAGCGGCAACAAATGGAAACTCGGATTCCTTAAACGGTGCGACAGGTGTCACCTTGGGATAATCCGCAGGATTAAATACCGCATAAGAAATTGGAGTAATCATCGCAAACGATAAGCAAAGGACTAGGAAAACGGCAATTTTCGAATACTTCACTGGGTCCTCTCTGACCACTTTAGATACTTAACTTTAGTGTAAGAACTTTGTCATTGCGATCTTAACTCGTGGTCATCGGATCGTAACACGCAACCAAACCTTCAAGATTGCGCGACTTTAGTGTAGCGAGAGAACGATCACTAACTTTGCTCATTAGAGGTAACCAGAACAATTGAGTCAGCTTATGTGAAGAAGGCGTATCAAAGATTTATAACCCTATTTCCATGACGATCTTTCCTCGGGGGGCCGGAGCGCTTCTCAGCGCTTCCACCGCAGTTGCAAAATCTGTGAATGCGAAACGGTGAGTGATGAGAAAAGACAGATCAAGCTTTCCGGAATTAAGTAGTTCTACCGTTTGCTTCCATGCCTTGCGTGAATAACTAAAGGATCCGAAAATATTAACATCTCCATTGACTATGTCATCTACATACATTGTGGTTGGCACTTTGAACCCAGTAAAGCCAATGAGAAGTAGTGAGCCACCGCGGACAAGTTGATTGATTGCATCCGAAATTCGCGATGGAGCCCCGGATGCATCAACTATTAGGTCGTAAGTCATTTCAACAGGTTCAGTGAGAAATTCATCGGCACCTGCATGACGGGCCAAATCTCCTTGCTCGCTCTTGAGTCCCAGCATATGCACGAGTGAAGGGTTCCATGTCCGAATAAGTCTTGCCGCGATCAAGGCAATGGTTCCATCTCCGATAATGAGAACCTTCGAATTCTGTTTCGGATTTACTTTAAGAAAGCCTTGCGTTACAACCGATGTGGGTTCCACAAGTACAGCCGATTCGTTACTCACTTCATCGTTTACGACGTGAAGTTGAGAAAGGGGCACAAGAACCTGTTCTGCCCCGGCACCGGGAAGGGTGAATCCAATTTCACTATAGGTAATGCAGCGATTAGTACTTCCAGCGACACATTCGAAGCACTCCATACATGGAATAATTCCTTCGACAACAATGCGTTTGCCTAGGAGATCTGAATCAACTTGGTCTCCCACCTGGGTAATTCGGCCGACCCATTCATGACCAATCGTGGCTGGGTATCGAACGTAATCTGGATTTATTTTACCGTTAATGATTTCCAAATCTGTTCCGCACACCCCCACCAAAATTGGAACAGCCACAACCTGACCCGCGCCAGGCGTGAGATCCGCAACCTCATGTAGAAAGAGATCATTTTTTCCAGAGGTAATTAACGTTTTCATTTTCCTCCTCGGACGCTCTTGCGACCATGTAGTTGATCAGTAACTTGATCGGCGTATTTCATAACTAGTTTACCCAATCTATTCACCTGAGCAGGCGTGAGATCTCGACGGACACCAGTGGCGCTTATTGCGCCGATACATTTTCCAAAATGGTCAAAGATAGCGGCGCCAATACAGTAAATACCCTGAACATCTTCTTCATCATCAATGGCAAAGCCGTCGTGACGTACCTTTTCGATCTCGGCCATAAGTTCTGACACCGTGGTAATCGATTTCTTTGTTCGCGAGACGAGGCCACATTCTCTTGCAACTTCGCGAATCTCGCTATCACTTAATTCAGCGAGGATTGCCTTGCCCGCCGAACTTACGTGGGGTAATTCGCGCGCGCCCAAAGGAGTGTGGAAGCGAACGACACCGGGGCCATCGACACGCTCGATGAAGACAGGGAATCCACCGACATTTCTGGCGACTCGAATCGTTAAGCCCGACTCCCCACTCAATTCCGTGAGAATCGGTCTAGCTATTGCTCCCAGCGGATCTTTCACTGCGGTCAGATCGCCAAAGCGAATAAGAGTCATTCCCGGCAGATATTTAGGTCCCGGTTCGATGGATCTGACGTATCCAAAATCAACGAGGGTTCGAAGAGTGGCCAAGATGGCGCTCTTGGATCGGTTTGTTGTTCGAGCAATTTCGGCTAAAGAAAGCCCTTCATCAGGGCCATGTACAACGAGTTCCACTAGTTCGAGCGCGCGAGCGACGCTAACGACCTGGGTCGCAGATGGGTCGGCTTTGAGCATCGCGCCCTTCTTAACAAATGGTTGACTTTTTATTTCTCTGAGCAATACTAGAGAGCCGAACGGTGTTCGGCAATACCGAATGGATAAATAATGTTGGCGGATTCCTTGTTGGGTTCTTTTCCATCTGAACTTGTTCCGGCCCGTAGCGCAATGTCATTTCCTGACGGTGCGGATTTTCGAATTGAAATTCCCTCGGTAGAAGGCCCGCGTGTTCTCGCCGCAGTTCTGGATGAAGCAAAAAAGTCTGGAGTAACCGTCAATCGAGTTTCGCAAGGAAGCGGAGCGATGCTCTTATCCGAGGCGGAGATGCGTGAGATGTCTTCCATTGCCTCTGATGCAGGACTAGAAATTTCGCTCTTCATTGGACCTCGCGAAGAGTGGGGCGTTGGCGCCATGTCTCGTGGACCCGAAGCGGCAGCTCTTGGCGGATCTGTACGTGGAATGCGCCAACTTCGTTACGCCGTTGAAGATTCACTTCGCGCAATTGAGTGTGGAATTCGTGGGCTCCTCATTGCCGATCTTGGTCTTCTTCAGGTGCTTTCCGATGCAAAGAAGGCGAAGCAAATTCCAAGTGATGTTGTTTTCAAATTATCTGTGATGAAAGCTCCATCGAATCCAGCGACGCTAAAATTATTAGAAAGCATCGGCGCCGACACAGTAAATTTACCGACCGATCTCACTCTTAACGAGCTCTACGAAATGCGATCAGTGACCGCTTTACCGCTCGATCTTTACGTTGAAGCTCCGGATGGTCTCGGTGGGGTCGTGCGGGGAAATGAGATCGCCGATCTTGTGGCAGTTTCATCACCTCTATATGTGAAATTTGGACTTCGTAACTCTCGTGGTATTTATCCCTCAGGTGCGCACCTAGAAAATGATGCCATTCTGATTGGACGCGAAAAAGTACGCCGTGCAAAAACTTCTCTCGAATGGCTTAAACGTGATGGACGTGCGTTCATGCAATCTTTGCCTGGAGCGAAGGGAATTGGTGTTCCTCAGGTATGACCAAACCTCGCGAACTCATCAACGCATTTCGGAGGATGCGATCTAGATTTCCTACGAACAACCTCGCAAGAGGATCGTAGGTTTGTTCCGTCCGTTGTCGGAAGGTCGTGAGGATGCCGGAAGCCAGCGTTAGGAACCAAAGTTCAACTACTGCTACTACAGGAGGAATAATGCGTAAAAAAGGAATACTGGTCGGCGCTTTGACATTTGCCCTTGCGCTTACCGGATTTGGCTTAAATGCAACATCCGCAAATGCGGCAACATCCACAATTACTATTTGGCACAACTTAGGTGACACTCAGAATGCAACCGCAGTAAAGGCTCTTTCTGATGCTTATGCCAAAGCGCACCCAGGCGTGACCTTCAAATTAGTTAGCCAACCTGCAGATAATTATTTCGCGCTTTTGCAAGCTGCAGCTGTTTCAAAAAAGGGGCCAGATCTAGTTCTTATGTGGACTGGCCTATTCGCTCTTCAATATAAGAGCTACCTGCAGAATCTGAAGGGCACCGTCTCTGCGGCCGCTCTCGCAAAAGAGGGTTCGCTCAATTGGAGTTCACCTGCTTTTAATCTCGCAAATGGTCCATATGTAATGCCATTTGATCGTCAGTTCTACATTGGTTTCTATAACAAAGCTGCTCTGAAAAAAGCAGGCGTTGCCACCGTACCTAGAACTTGGACGGAACTTTATGCCGCATGCGGAAAATTGAAGGCCGCTGGCTTTACGCCGTTGGTTTACGGTAATGGCGGACAGAGTCTCGGAGCGCTTTACTATCCTTGGTATGACGCGAGTTATATTGCGATTGGTCAAGGCGGAGTTTCAGGTCTTAAGAACCTTTACAACGGCAAGAATCAGTGGAACTCAGCTGCCAACATTGCTTCATATAAAAAGTATGCAGCGCTCAAGAGCAAAGGATGCACGAACTCTGACGTCTTGACGAAGACCAACAACCTAGATGATTTCATTGGTGGAAAAGCCGCAATGATCATTGACGGAACGTGGGATACCAAGAAATTCACTGACGCAATGGGAACCAACGTTGCTGCATTCGTGCCACCATTTTCTGACAAGCCCATCAAGGGCGTTGTTGAATTTGCTGGTCAAGGTTTGAGCATGACCAATTACTCCAAGAATAAAAAGGCAGCAGCAGCATTCCTCGAATTCATGACAACGATGGATGCCGCCAAAATCGTGGATGCAGCTGGTCTCATCTCCAACGTAAAGGGGTCAAAGACATCCAATGCGGTTAACCAACAAATGTTGGACTTCGCAGCCAAGGGTGGGTTCACTCGCTTCCCAATGCTCGATAACGTTCTTCAAGGCGATGTTGTAGATGCTGGTAACAAAATCTTGCCTTCTATTCTTGGCGGTAAGACTTCTGTCGCTGGCGGTTTAAAACAGATGGCTCAGGTTTGGGCCAATCTTGCCGTAGAGAAGCGTGGCGAGATCGCCAAGTAGGGCAAAGCACCTGTAAGTAGTTGAAAGTGAGGGGGTGGAGGAAACTTCACCCCCTCGATAACTCTTGAGTAAAGGAACTCCACGTGAGTAGTCATTCCCTAAGCAGTCAAAGAAAACGCGTTAGCTTTCTCTTTGCGCTCCCCGCTCTCGCTCTGGTTAGTGCGTTTCTCGGGATTCCGATTATTCAGGCGGGCTACTTCTCGTTCACGCAATGGGACGGGCTGACAGCGGTGTGGAAGGGTTTCAGCACCTATTCGCACGTACTTCATAATCCGATTTTTTGGCGGGTTTTGGAAAATAACGGATTGCTCTTTATCGGAATTCCGGTTGCCATGCTTTTTCCGATGGGAATCGCCTTCCTTCTCAATGAAAAAGTGCGAGGTTGGAAAACATTTCGCACGATCTTCTTTCTTCCGACAGCAGTCTCTTGGGTAGTTATCGGAATGGTTTCCCTTCGATTCTTCGCTCAAGAAGGAGCCCTCAATGGACTGCTCAAAGGCTTCGGATTCGGATTCATAAAGACTGATCTTCTCTCATCTGAAAAAGGCGCACTCTTTGCCGTCGCACTAACGTTTATTTGGTCAATGGTCGGCACAAACACAATTATTTTCCTCGCCGGCATGGCAACCCTCGACATATCTCTCAATGAGGCGGCTCGAATGGATGGTGCGAGCAATTTCCGAATCTTCCGAAGTATCACCTTGCCTCAACTCAAGCGATTCATTCAATTCTCATTCATCATCACAGTTATTAGCGCATTTACCGCTCTCTTTAGTTTGATATTTGTTATGACTGGTGGCGGACCAGGATTTGGAACAACCACCTTGGAGTTCTTCATTTTTCAAAGCGCTTTCTCTAGGGGCGATTTTGGGACGGGCGCCATGCTCGGAGTGATCCTCTTCTTCATAATGGCCATCCTTGGCATCGGGCAATTGGCCATTATGCGAAGTAAGGATGATTAGATGAAAAGACGCGAGATTTCCATTTTCTTCACGATGACGCTTCTGGCTGTTGTGATGCTCTACCCATTCATCTTCATGATAAATACCGCATTTAAATCGAATGAGCAGTACTTGGGTGCCCCTGGACACTCGATAGCTTCATGGAAGAAGCTCTTCACGGCGCTGCCGGTAGGACGTCAACTACTAAATTCCACCCTTGTCTGCATTGGCGCAATTCTTATTATTCTCTGCGTAAGTACCATGGCTGGTTTTGCACTCTCGAAGTTGAGATCGAAATTCTCCGTACTTTTCTTTCTCGGAATAGTTGGCGCAATGTTGATTCCATTGCAATCGATCATCATCCCCGCTTATATAAATGCCAGCAAACTCAATCTTCTCACGGGTTATTGGGGCGCAATCTTTATTTACGCGGCTCTTGGTACACCTTTTGCGACGTTCCTAATGACCTCCTATTTCCGCGGGCTTCCTGATGAATTGATTGAAGCGGCGATTTGCGATGGCTTAAGTTATCGAAAAGTATTTACAAAAATTGCACTTCCACTTGGAATTCCGGCGATCGTGACTGTAGTTGTTTTGCAATTCATTCAGATTTGGGATGATCTTCTCGTGGGGCTTCTCTTCATTCAAGATCCGAATTATCGAACGATCACCGTAGGTCTTGGAGCGTTATCTGCTGGACGAACAACCAGCATCCCAGTTCTTATGGCTGGCTCCCTGATCAGCGCAATACCTGCCGTTACTGTGTATCTGATCTTCCAGCGTCAACTTGTAAATGGACTCACTGCAGGAATGAGCAAATAGCATGCTTCGCCTGCACAACGAAGACTTGGCAGTTGAAATTGACCTTGAAAAGGGCGCGCGGATTTCTTCACTCAAGTGGAACGGATTGGAATTTGTGGTGCCACCTCGACCAAGCCTGATGGATTGGGGCTGGTATGCGATGGTGCCGTGGGCAGGACGAATTCGAGACGGCGTGATTTCTAGTAGCGCTGGCGTAATACACCAACTTCCAACAGATTGGGATCCTCCCCACGCAGAACACGGATTTGGGTTTTCTTCTGCTTGGAATCAGACAGGGGACCATAGTTGTGAACTTCTTCTGCCAGAACCCTATGCAGGAGCAGTGGCGCGTCAAGCGTTTTCTTTGCAAGACAATTCCTTTACTTGGGAATTGAACTATGAAGCTAACGGATGCGATCTTCCCGCGTGGCTTGGATTTCATCCCTGGTTCAAAAGAAAATTGGAAATTGGTCGTGAGGCTGATTTAAATTTTTCTGCAAATAAAATGTTGGTTCGAGGAACCGATTACATTCCTACTGGAGAACTAGTCTCTCCAAAACAGCAACCATGGGATGACGCATTTACTGGGGTCACCAGCGATCCTTCAATACATTGGGAGGGAGCGGCACTGGTACAGATTAAATCATCGGCACCTTGGTGGGTTGTTTATTCCGAAGATAAAGAAGGAATTTGTGTTGAACCTCAAACTGCACCTCCCGATGCTTCAAACCTTGGGATTACGGGAGCACACAGCCTTCGAGCCCTATTTACATTTTCATCGGGATGATTCCTATTTTATATTCGTAAACCCGTTTTGTGAACTTGCTGCACGGGGTCACAAATAACTCGAGTTAACGGCGGAGTTCTATGCACAGTAAAAAGGGCTCCGATTGCTCGGAGCCCTTGCTCAAAATCACTCGACCCTTGATCGTTGCCAATCTAGAGTGGTTTAAGTATGACAGAAATATCGGTTACGCAGAGTGGCCAATGTCCTAAATCTAAGAGGTTGCATTAACGATTGGTGGGACTGCCAGGAGTGGTACGGCTCCGTCTCGGAGACTCTCGACTTCCGAATGATGGGTAGCGCTTTACGAATGCTAATCTCCAACGATGGACTCTCGTGTTTCGATAATCACTTTAGGTGTGGCAGATATTGAGCGTTCGTACCACTTTTATAAGGATGGACTTGGATTACCGACCACTCGGTTACCAGAAAGCGGCATCGTCTTTTTCCAAACAAGCGGCGTAACTCTCGCGCTCTACCCCTACCAAGATCTCGCTAATGACATCGGCCCTGACTGGAATGAGCCACGCTCTAAGTTTTCTGGGATCACTTTGGCGCACAACGTGAGAGAACGGAACGAGGTGGACGAAGTGTTGGCAATTGCAGAAGCGGCGGGCGCTCACATTGTTAAACCTGCTGCTGACACCTTCTGGGGCGGATACTCGGGGTACTTCACCGACCCAGACGGATATTTATGGGAAGTTGCCTGGGGGGCATTTGATTTCAACGATGATGGATCACTCCACGTCACCTGATCGTTGTTGAAAGGTTTTCTTACATTAACGGTTGTATTAACGATTGGTCGGGTTGGCTGTAAAGGTGGGTCTACCCAAGGCGCCGGGCGACAATCGCCGCAAGGGCAGCTTTCGAAGGCTGTCCCCAGCCGATGCAGAATGGGTGTCCAGCCGGGTCGGCATACACCTGATGTCCGCGCTCAACATTGAGGTTGGGTGCGGATCGAAGCAGCCGAGCACCGAGTTGAATCGCTTCATCGTGGGCGCTCCGCTGGTCATCTACATGGAGATCAATATGTATCTGCTGTTGTTGATCCCCGTCGGGCCACTCTGGTGCAACGTGATTTGGAGACAATTGGACACCTATGCACCACTCTCCAGATGCGTCAAGAACGCTGTGCCAATCGTCATCCCGGACAACCTTGCCACCCAGGATCCCCGCCCAGAATGCACTTTCAGTTTCAAGGTCGGCCGAGTCGAACACAATGACGCGTCGAATTATCTCCATGCGCGAAACGTTATCTGGGTGACGCGACTGCTGTCTAGAGCGACTGCAATACGAAAATCCACTTGAAGCTTGAAGGCCACTGGGCGTCCGACAAAATGCAAACCTCCAACTAATATGTCAATTCTCAAAACTGAGTTGGATTCATCAGTTCAAATGAACCCTAGCCAAAGGAAATCCCAGTGTAAGGAATCCGGTCCCTGGGGGTCGCATTAATGAGTAGTGAGGTTCTTCCCGATATTGATACACCGTGCCGGCTTCCGGGACACCTCAAATGAGGGTGTATTAACGATTAGTGGGGTTGGCGGGTGAATTACGCCGATGGCTATTATCGAATTGAAGTGATCAGCGAGGACAGACTATAAATTTCAGTCTTGACTCCCACCGGTATTTCTTGGCCCCCTCGATTCAACCAGACTCCGTGCAGTCCAGCGTTGGTCGCCGCAATCGCATCGCTATGTGGGTCATCTCCAACATAGACAACTTCTTGCGGCTCGCACCCAATTGTCATGGCGAGTTCCATGAAGGCTGTCGCGTCCGGTTTAGGAACTGAGAGGCTGCCGATAGCAAGGACCGATTCGAACATATCTCGAATGCCCATCTTGACAAGTTTAGTTTCCTGTTGCACTTGTTGACCGTTCGTGAGAATCGCCAAACGCATTCCTAGCTCACGCAGATCGTTTAGAGTTGCGAGAACATCTGGGTATGCAATCCAAGAATTTTCATAGTGCGACAAATAGCTTCTAACGAGTTCATCAAGTTCGCTCTCTCCTACTTCTACATTCGCCAACGCGAGGAAATCACGCATCCGCATTTGGCGCTGTTCGACAATTGTCAGATTTCCAGCGACGTACTGAGCAAAGTACCCTCGCTCGATACGTATCCACTCTTGACCAAGATTGGCCGAACCTTCGTAAACCCATCCACGCTCTCGTAGCAAGTTTGCCAGTCCTGATGACGCGGCTGCGCAATGATCAAAAAGCGTTCCGTCCAAATCGAATCCCACCGCCCGAATCACGGATCCAGTCTATGACCTGTTGATTAACTATGGCTGAAGTGAATGACGCACCGAAAGGGGCGTATTCACGATTAGTGTGGTTGGCCACATCCTGGATCGATTACCGGAATTTCCGAGCGAATAACAATTATGCCATCTACTCTGAAGACATCATGACGAATCTGGCGAAAATAGATCCATTTAATATGAGGTGGTGCTTGGTCCTTTCCTTAGTTTTGGTTATCACTCTCTTGCCCGTGGCGGAGGCTGCAACCAGTGACTACTCACCTAAAATTGGCTCGACCTGTTCACGGGAAATACAAGTCCTCCCAGGCAGTCCCACCAATGGCGGAATATTGATTTGTACGAAAGACAAGTCTGGCCTGCATTGGCGCGATCTACGTTACGTAACCGCAGATAAGTACCTCGATAGCATTCTTTCGTCATGCAATTTATCGACATATTCTCCTCCGCTCAAAGTCAGCGCAGACCATCTTAAAATCTTCACTCGACTTGCCACGACCTATTTCGATAAGCGGAATCTACTGCCCATCAAGATCTTGCAAGTGAACAAAGCAGTGAGAAAGTACCGAACTGTCGGAATCCACGTCTGTTCCAATGGAGTAAATGTATCTCCAGGAGCGTGGAACGGGTTCATACCGCTCAACGCAAGTGAGGGCTGGTTGGTCAATACCATGCACAAGATGAATGGATTTGGGAACTCTCTCTTATTGCAGATCGTCAAAATCGGAAGCAGTTACAAGATTGTTGGCGCAGTATCCGGTCCTTAGATCTTAAAGCGAGATCTTGTTCTTTTGTATGTAAGAGCCAAGGCAGCGGAAAAGAAAAATGACCCGAAATATCTCGGGTCATTTTCTCGCCATTCAGAAGTTGGCAGAAATATGTCAGAAATTTAAGTCAATCGAAGTGACGAAAGCCTCGAAATTGAGGAGTTGAATTAACGATTGGTGGGCTTTTTAGTTGAGGCGTGACCTTATGGCCTTGTGTGCTCGCAGACGGCGCCTCCCGAACTTGGCTAGATCGTCTCCGTTGTTTGACCGTCAAACTTCTCTTCATCTGCCATCGCATCCTCACGAGTACGATGCACGACACCGTCTCTGTGATTAGGAGGGGCGTAAATCGTGTACAACTTTAGGGGACTTTCACCGACATTAATAATGTTGTGGTTGGTCCCCGCAGGAACAAGAATTGCGAATCCTGCTTTGATCGCCGTATGAACGCCATCCAGGATGGCTTCCCCATTGCCTTCCTCCACACGGAAAAACTGATCGAGTTGGTGTACTTCCATCCCAATCTCCTCGTTAGGTTTTAAAGACATGACAACCAGTTGACAATTCTTGGCGGTGTAAAGCACTTGTCTAAAGTCTTGATTCTCTATCGCAAGTTTCTCTATGTTCTGAATAAAACCTTGCATGGGGTCTCCCTTAGTTGATCTTCCTATTCTCGTACAACCTGGGACTTTTCGATAGGCCATGGCTGAGGCAATACTTTGACGCAATGACTTTCCCATGTCGCTCGACGTGTGTGGTTGACTATTGACTTTCCTTGGAAAGGAATCCTGATGACTGCATCAACAATGAAATGGAAACACGGTGAGACCTGGTACCGGATTGTTGGAGATTTGGCTTCAGAGAAGACTCCCGTCATAGTTCTGCACGGCGGACCCGGTATGGGACACAACTACACCATCCCGATTGCTGAATTGGTTTCCTCTTTCGGGCGTCCAGCGATCCTGTATGACCAAATCGGTTGCGGAAATTCAACACATCTTCCATCGTCTCCTAAGGAGTTTTGGACGCCAGAATTATTTATGGAGGAGTTGGCTCTCTTAATTCAACACCTGGGCATTTCTGAATCATTCAGCATTATTGGTCAGTCCTGGGGTGGAATGCTCGGCATGCAATTTGCATCCGGTCGCCCAAAAGGCTTAGAAGCGCTAGTAGTCGCTGACTCTCCCGCGAGCATGAGGCTTTGGGTTAGTGAAGCAAACAAGCTTCGCGCGCAACTGCCGATCGAAGTTGAAGAAACCTTGAAACGACACGAACTTATGGAAACCACTGATGACCCCGAATACCTCGCGGCTGTTGATGTCTTTTATTCGCGTCATCTCTGTCGAATTCCAATGCCAACATGTGTTTTAGATTCCTTTACCCAAATGAAAACAGATCCGACCGTGTATCACACGATGAATGGCCCATCTGAGTTTCATGTACTGGGATCGTTAATCGATTGGGATATCCACGATGACCTTCACAAGATAAATGTCCCAACGCTTCTTATAAGTGGTGCTTACGATGAGGCCACACCGGAAATTGTTTCGCAGATTCATTCTAGGATTCCAGATTCAGTTTGGGAACTCTTTCCAGAATCGTCACACATGCCGCACATTGAAGAACCGGCAAGGTTTAAGCGAATCGTTAACGCGTTTTTAGACGATAAAACTAGGTAATTGAAAGCCAAAACAAGGGGAGGTTCCAAAGATAAGAACCCGCTCCATGAAGTGTATTAACAATCGGTAGCGTTGTTGATCTAGGCGGTTGCCTCCGTTGCTCCAAAAGGTTCTAGATAAGGCAACCATCTAACTTCAGCCTTCCCTGTGCCCAACACTCTCCACGCCGCACCAGAAGGTTCGCGCGGCGCTGCTCGCAACCTCCACCCCAATTCTTTTAGGTGTTTGTCAGCCTTGACGTGATTGCAACGATGACAACATGAGACAACGTTTTCCCAAACATGCGTACCTCCCCGACTGCGTGGGACTACATGATCGATTGATGTGGCAGGTGCCTTGCAGTAGACGCATCGGCCGCCATCACGAGCGAATATCGCACGTCGCGAAAGTGGAACGTTGTGTCGATAAGGAACGCGTATAAATTTGTTGAGTTTGATTACGGCGGGCAAGGAAATTTCCCCGCCGGTATATCGCAGAACGCTTCCGGAATCTTCAAGCATGGTTGCTCGTGAATTTAAAACCAGAATTAGTGCGCGGCGCTCGGCAATAACACCCAACGGTTCGTAGGTGGCATTTAGAACCAGGCTCCGCGACATGACTGCTCCGATCAGGCGCGTGGCTCGCGCCGATTCGCACATCTTGCCTCAAAATGGTCAAAAGAGGCTGTATTTCGGGCTCCGTGGGTTAGAGTCGCCCCATAATGAACGCGAAATTTTCATCCTTTTCCCCTCGTCAAGCTGCCCTTGATTCATGGCACTGGCGAGATATCTGGGATTGGCTAAACGGACCACCACTTCACGTAATTCTGATCTTCGTGGTGGCTTTAGTGAGCCAGAAGCTTGGCAGTCGCGCCATCATTCGCATCATGAATCGGCTGGCCACCGTCGAATTAGGGACGAGTCGCATTCAAATCGCGGCCCGACAGGTGGAGCGGGCTAAAACGGGCGGAACGGTCCTGACGAGCACGCTGAACGCGGTCATTTGGGTAATTGCCCTTGGAATGATCTTGGAGGAATTCGGTCTGAATCTCGGCCCCCTGATCGCCTCCGCAGGAGTCATTGGGCTGGCCATCGGACTAGGTGCTCAATCAATCGTGCGCGATGTGATCGCCGGCCTTTTCATGCTGATCGAAGACCAATACGGAGTTGGAGATCAGATCGATGTTTTGGAAATTTCTGGAACCGTTGAACGCGTCGGACTTCGCATCACCAAAGTCAGAGACGAAGCAGGAACGCTTTGGTATTTGAGAAACGGCGAAATTCTAAAAGTCGGCAATCGCTCGCAGAATCGTTGATCAGTCTGGCTGATTAACGAGTGAGTGCGCGGCCATCTGCATGTAATCCCAGAGCTCGTCTTTTAATTCTTGCTCGATCGTTAACCCTTCAATTGCCGCTTTCATACATGAAAGCCATGCATCTCTTTGCGGCGAAGCAATATGAAAAATACCGTGCCGGGCACGTAAACGCGGGTGACCCCGTTGCTCGGAATAAGTTGAAGGTCCACCCCAATATTGCTCGAGAAACATTTGCAACCTTTGCGCGGCTGCTTTCATATCGGGGTCGGGATACATCGGATTCAAAATGGGATCCATGGAAACGCGTGCATAGAACTGAGAAACTAAATCAGCAAAAGTATCGCTACCTCCTACACGTTCGTAAAATGTCGTCACTTCACCTTTTCGCTTTCATAGCCGATGCTGCCGAGTACTACTCAGAACTCGTTCTGATCCAAACTGCTGTGTCTGTCGGTAGCACTTTGCCATCCAACGGACCACTTGAAATCAACACTTGATGATTTGCTGGTAGGTCCATTGGCGCGCCGAAATTCACATAACATGCAAAATTCCCCGCACGGGCAAAAGCCAAAACAGATTCATCAGTTTCAATCCACGTCATGGGTCCATCCCCCAAGCCTTCTTCCGCGCGGCGAATCTTCAGTGCCGACCTATACATATTTAGAGTTGAATCAGGATCATCTTCTTGATTCTCAACTGAGAAAATCCCCCAATCGGCGCTCTGTGGCAACCAAGCTTCTTCTGGTTTCAGCCCATCTTTTTCCGAGAACCCAAAAGCACCTGCCGAATCTGCCTTCCAGGGCAGCGGCACTCGGCACCCGTCACGACCACGATCGGTGTGCTCGCTAAGGGCCCAGCGCGGATCAGTTAAACGCTCTTCGGGAATATCGCGCGCTTCAGGTAGGGCAAGTTCCTCACCTTGGTAAATGTAGGCACCGCCAGGTAAGGCCAGCATCAAAAGCGCGCCTGCCCGCGCCCGCTTTGTTCCCCGCTCGAGATTGAATTCCTTTGGATCGCCGTGACGTTCAAGCGTCGTATTTGCCCGCCCGGCAATCAAACCTAAATCAAATCGATCTACCGAGCGCACCACGTCATGATTGTTAAGGACCCATGAAGACGGCGCACCGATTTCGGCGAGTGCTTCAAGAGATCGCTCAATCATTTTCTTGAATGGCGCGGGCTCCCATGGGCAACTTAGGAAATCGAAATTGAACGAGTTTGCTAATTCATCAGGGCGCAGATAACGGGCGATGCGCGATGCTGGGCTGACCCAAGCTTCGGCAACTGCCATGCGATCGCCTGGATAAGAATTAAGAATCTTGCGCCACTCACGGTAAATCTCGTGAACCCCATCCTGATCCCAAAATGGGCGATTCTCCGGTGCCAACATTTCTGCTTTGGGATCTGGTGCAATCACATCTGGCAATCCCGCAGCTTTGACCATTCCATGTGCAACATCAATACGAAATCCATCGACTCCGCGATCCAACCAAAATCTAAGAATGTCTGCGAAGTGTTCGCGAACTTCTTGGTTCTCCCAGTTGAAGTCGGGTTGCTCAACTGCGAACAAGTGAAGGTACCACTGACCCCGCTTGCCATCGGCTTCAACCACACGTTCCCATGCCGGTCCACCGAAAACTGCCTGCCAGTTGTTAGGTGGTAAATCCCCATTCGGGCCTTTCCCGTCGCGGAAAATGTAGCGGTCTCGCTCTGGAGATTCGGGAGCGGCTTTGAGCGCATCCTGAAACCAGGTATGCAAATCACTAGAGTGATTCGGAACGATGTCAACAAGTACGCGGATTCCGTTCTCGTGGGATTCGTTTATCAAGTGCTCTGCTTGCGCGAGAGTGCCGTAATCCGGTTCGATATTCAGATAATCAGCAACGTCATACCCGTGATCAATTTGCGGAGATGGGTACCACGGAGTGATCCAAATTGCATCTATTCCCAATTTCTTTAAATATGGCAGTCGGGATCGAATACCTTCAACATCACCTTTGCCGTCACCATTTGCGTCCGCGAAAGAACGAATGTAAATCTGATACGTAACCGCGTCGCGCCACCAAAGTCGTTCGGCACGAGATGCTGGAGGCTGCGAGGAAGTTAAAATTGTCATTGTTGTTCCCTTTTATTCTTATTATCGATTGTCTAATTCGTTTAGATATTGTGTTAAAAAGGTGCGCTCTTCATCACTTAGCGGACGAGAACGCTTGGTGTCCATTGAAACTGCGACCTGCACAGTGCGGCCGGTGGCATAGAGAACTCCATCTCCAGAAATTGCATAATCCAAATCGAAAGAAGCTGTGCCAAGTCGAGCAACCGAGATTTCAACTTCAACTTCAGTGCCACCGTTATATATAGGCGCAATGAAATCGACCTCGGCGCGAGCTACAACCATGTCCTCAAGAATCGGCTTAAGTCCCGCGCGTTTGCGAGAGAACCATAAAAAATCTGAGCGAGCTTCCTGAATAAAAGTCAGATAAGCCGCGTTATTGACGTGATTGAACGCATCTAGATCATCCCAACGTACCTGCAGAATTCGATGATGTTTCATTATCGTGTCAACTTTCTGTACGTGACGCGGTGAGGTCGTGCCGCATCCGCACCAAGTCTTTCTATCTTATTCTTCTCATATGACTCGAAGTTTCCTTCGAACCAGAACCAACTTGAATCACCTTCATACGCCAGAATGTGTGTTGCAACTCGGTCAAGGAACCACCGGTCGTGCGAAATAACAACTGCGCACCCAGGAAATTCCAGCAGCGCATTTTCAAGAGAGCCCAGCGTTTCCACATCAAGGTCGTTTGTTGGCTCATCTAGGAGCAATAAGTTGCCACCCATTTTGAGTGTCAACGCGAGATTGAGTCGGTTGCGCTCTCCTCCAGAAAGCACACCTGCTTGCTTCTGCTGGTCTGGACCTTTGAAACCGAAGGCCGAAACATATGCTCGGCTAGGCATTTCGACTTGCCCCACTTTGATGTAATCCAGTCCGTCAGAGACAACTTCCCACAAAGTTTTCTTAGGATCGATGCCAGATCGAGATTGATCGACGTAGGAAATCTTTACCGTCTCGCCCACTTTCATCGAGCCGGAATCCGGTTCCTCAACTCCCATGAGCATTTTAAATAAGGTGGTCTTTCCTGCGCCGTTCGGACCGATCACGCCGACGATTCCGTTACGAGGCAAAGTAAAGGAAAGGTCATCGACGAGCAGGCGATCGCCGAATCCTTTGGATAAGTGATCAACTTCGACAACGATGTTTCCAAGGCGTGGTCCTGGCGGAATCTGAATTTCTTCAAAATCGAGCTTTCGCATCTTGTCAGCCTCAGCTGCCATTTCCTCATAACGTGCTAGTCGAGCTTTTGACTTTGCCTGGCGACCTTTTGAATTCTGGCGTACCCACTCTAATTCCTCAGTCAGGCGCTTTACTCTCTTGGCATCCTTCTGTCCTTCGATTTTCAAACGCGTAGATTTAGTTTCTAGGTATGTGGAGTAGTTGCCTTCGTATGGATAAGCGCGGCCACGGTCGAGCTCGAGAATCCACTGCGCCACGTTGTCGAGGAAGTACCTATCGTGGGTAATAGCAACGACTGTGCCGGGGTACTTACTCAGATGCTGCTCGAGCCATTGCACTGACTCAGCGTCCAACTGGTTAGTTGGTTCATCGAGCAGCAGAAGATCTGGTTGCTGTAAAAGTAATTTGCACAGGGCCACGCGACGACGCTCTCCTCCCGAAAGAACTTTCACGTCGGCATCTGGTGGTGGACAACGAAGCGCATCCATCGCCTGCTCTAATTGGGAATCAAGATCCCACGCATTGCGATGATCAAGTTGCTCCTGAAGGTTTCCCATCTCAGTTAAAAGTTTGTCGTAGTCTGCATCCGGATCTGCCATCTCTTCGCTGACTGCATTGAAGCGGGCCATTAACGCCATGGTCTCTGCAACACCCTCTTGCACATTTTCAAGCACATTCTTCTCATCATTTAGCGGCGGCTCCTGCAAGAGAATTCCGACTGAGTACCCAGGCGTAAGGAAAGCCTCACCATTTGAAGGTTGCTGCAGCCCGGCCATGATCTGCAAGACCGTGGACTTTCCCGCCCCGTTTGGCCCAACGACCCCGATCTTTGCCCCTGGATAAAACGCGAGGGTTACATCATCGAGAATTACCTTGTCCCCGTGTGCTTTACGGGTCTTTTTCATTGTATATATGAACTCAGCCATAAGAAGGAACCTTACCGTTTAAGTTCAGTAGACTACCCCCGCCAGATATGCGCCATTTCGGCGCCTGTAGCTCAGTCGGATAGAGCACCCGCCTTCTAAGCGGGTTGTCGCAGGTTCGATTCCTGCCAGGCGCACCTTCTCTTTAATCTGTTATGACTGAATCCAAAGCAATTCTCTTTGATTTTCTCGGCACACCAACTAGTGGATTGTCCATGGTCATCACCGCTTCAGAAGTGCGGGCTCAACTCTTGCCGTTGATTGAGCAGGTCAATAACGACAGTTCGCCGGTTGTCATAACTTCCAAAAAGGGTAACGCGGTCTTGGTCTCTGAGACTGAGTGGGAATCAATGGTGGAGACCATGTACCTGCTCAGAACGAAAACGAATAGTGAACGGCTGGGTAGAAGTCTAGAAGAGGCTCAAACGGGCGACCTTTACGAGTACGTGCTTCCCATGTCCAAGACCTCGCAAAGAACAAAGGTTTCAACCCATGTCAAAAAGGTTGTGCAGGCCACGAGCGCTTCACCGGCGAAGAGAAAAGTTGCCGCCACGGTCTTAAGGGAGACCGGAAGAAAACATCAGCGAGATGACCAAGCGGGTATCGCCCAAAAAGATAAGAATGACGGCGACAGCTATTGAAGATCTTGCGTATTGGCAAATGAACAATCCAAAGACCGTCCAAAGGGTAAATGCCATTCTTGAGTCAATTCTGATCGATCCAGAACGTGGAATTGGAAAGCTCGAGAACCTAAAGTACGAACTTGCAGGGGCATGGTCTAGACGCATCAATCACAGAGACCGGATGGTTTACCAAGTGCACGGTAACACCATCATTGTTCTACAACTTCGGGACCGCTATTAAGGATTCCCATTGCCCAGTTCCATCCTTTCGGGTGCACTTATTTGAACCATATCTATCAATTAAGACTTCATTTTCCCAACCATCGTATGGACGCAACAAATAGAGTTGACATTGGGAGAAACGCCGTTACGATTTTTGAAAGCAACCGCTCTGGCTGTTCTGGGGAGTGCTTAATGCCCTACAAACGAAAGGCTAATTCGAAATGGAAAATGAATTCGCTCAAGATCCAGTCTGCAATATGCAAGTAAAAATTTCAGATACGCCGGACAAAACCGAGCACGACGGTAAGATGTACTACTTCTGTAGTTCGGAGTGTAAGAAAACTTTTCTTGGCGAACCATCTAAATACTTGTAACCAAGCAAATCGTTAATATGCCCCCCTTTCATCGATGGTTCGGGTTCGACCCTCGCCGTTCACGTCACAGCCTCAAGTTCTAGTGACTGATCTATTGGCATCGATCAAAGGGTGAGGGAAGTTGAGCAGGGGTCTCGGGTGAAAACCTAGGACTCCTTTCTCATTTCTGTAGGGCAATTCCCGATTTGAAAAAGATCCGCTAATTCAGTGAAAGATTGGATTTCCATTACCCAGTTCCATCCTTTCGGGCGCGCTAACACCTTTTCGCAATCTCCACCGTTACTTCCGATAATTTCGAGGGCAAGAAAAAAGCGGCCGACCCAAGTCGACCGCTTTTTCTCTCGCTGAGAATGACTGAATTAAGCTTTTTGCTTAGCCAATCTTAGCAATTTGAGCAACATCCACGGCAAGCAATGAGCCCGTGATTGTTGTGTATTCCAGTGACGGATCCGCGGTTGGGCACTTTGGAGAAAGGATGTAGTTAAGAAGACCCTTTATCTCAGTTGCATTCTTAGTCTTTGTATCTACAAGTGCATAAGAAACGATACCCAACGGGTAAGCACCTTCCTCTTTGGTGTCGTAATCAAAGGTCAAGATGCCATTCGAATCAACCTTTGCAGCACCTAAGAATGTCGAGGTTCCACCGGCGTCGGGAGCCTGGAAGTTACCTGCAGCATTTTTGATATTTGCAACCTTCAAATTATTGGCTGCGGCGTAGTTCTTTTCTGCGTAAGTAACTGAATATGGAGTCTTCTTCGCGAGCGCAGCAACTGCTGCAGATCCTGAAGCTCCGACTATTCGTCCGAGGTTTGACATGCTGTTGATCTGTCCAGGGAAGCTGGTCTGGAATGCGTTGTTACCAGCTTTGGTCCAAACCTTTGGGGCCATGCCGCGAAGGAAATTGGTGAAGTTACCCGAAGTGCCTGATGAATCAGAACGGTAGATGACTTGAATTTTCTTTGCTGGCAAAGTGACGTGCGTGTTGATCTTGCGCGTTGTTAGCACAACCGGCGAACCAGACTTGTCCTTAACGACGACGCCATTCTTATCCTTCTTGTAAATCACGGTCTCATAAGAACGATTGTTGTCAGCAAAAATTGCTGGGTCGTTCCACTCTGTGATTGTTCCACCGAAAATGCCAGCGACAGTTTCTGGTGAAAGATTTAGCCTCTTTATGGATCCCATGTTGTACATAACTGCAATTGGCGCTGCAATCACAGGAATATGAATCACTGTTGCGACGCGAGTAGAAGCGGAGTGCGGTGTATCTGAAAAATTGAAGTCGCCAATGCCCTTGTCTGATGCAGAACGGCCAGCGCCTGAGCCGCCACCTGTGTAGGTGTAGCTATTGCCAGTTGCGGCCGCGAAGCCGGCTTTGCATGCATCGAGCAATGGGATTGGAAAGGTTGCTCCTGCGCCAGTTAGGTTGACGCCAGCGGATGCGGGTTGCGCCATAAAGAATGCAGCCGCAAGTGCAGCAACCACGATCTTCAAGGTCTTGGAGTTTTTCATGTACTTCCCCTCGTAGGTTTGATTCTTTCTTTACAGGCTAAAAGTAAATAAGCCGAGTGAATCGATTAGGTAACTAGGGGAAACGTCACCCAAATCGAAGGTGAACATTTGGATTTGGCTAGCCGAATCGGCCGGTGACGTAATTCTCTGTGCGCTTATCTTTCGGGCGCGAGAAAATTTCCCCAGTTGGTCCTACCTCAACCATTTTTCCTGGTCCCCCGTCGGAAAGAAAGAACGCGGTGTAATCAGAGACACGTGCGGCCTGTTGCATATTGTGCGTCACAATAATGATGGTCATTGATGAAGATAAATGCGAAATAGTCTCTTCAATTTTTAAAGTGGAACCTGGATCCAGAGACGAACAAGGTTCGTCCATCAGTAATACCGCTGGACGCACGGCCAGTGCTCGAGCAATACATAGACGCTGTTGTTGACCACCCGAGAGAGAGCCGCCGTAAGCGCTGAGACGATCCTTAACTTCGGCCCAAAGACCAGCACGCTCCAGACATTCCTCTAACAAGTCATCTCTATTTGGAACTTTGAGCTGAGCCAATTTCAAACCAGACAGAACGTTTTCGGCGATTGTCATCGAAGGAAATGGATTGGGCTTTTGGAAAACCATGCCGACTTTCAGGCGAATTTTCGTCACGTCAGTACCAGATGCATAAATGTCTTGTCCATCAAGCAAGACTTCTCCGGCCATCGCTGCTCCGGGAATAAATTCATGCATTCGATTAAGGGTGCGAATGAAGGTTGACTTGCCGCAGCCAGAAGGTCCAATAAGGGCAGTCACAGTGCCGGACCAAAAATCTAGAGAGATATCTTCGAGCACATGTTTTTCTCCAAACCACGCATGTATTCCACGGGCCTCAAGTCCGACTCCCATCGGCTGACCGCCAGGGATTCGTTTTCCAAGTGCCGCGTCAGCGGCGACTGAAGCAAGTGACGATGTCATCGGTTTAACGTCCATGTTCTCGTTTCCATCCTTATCGATCTCGCTCATTTGCTGGTCCTTCTTTCGCCTAGAAAACGTGCCGCAACAAAAAGCACCATCACGATTGCAAGCAATACGAAAATTCCTGCCCACGCCCGGGTGATTGATTCTTCTGTTCCTACGGCAAATGCCTTCCAAATATAAAACGGAAGCGAGCCCATGGGTCCGCTAAATGGGTTGGCATTTACTCTCTCACCACCACCGGTTAGTAAAACGATTGGCGCAGTCTCCCCGGCTACTCGAGCAATCCCAAGAATGACCGCGGTTATTAATCCGCTCTTTGCCGCCGGCACTACGACCATCGCAACGGTTCTCCACTGGGTTCCGCCCAATGCGACTCCTGCTTCGCGAAGATCATTGGGAATAAGTAACAAAACTTCTTCCGAGGTGCGTGCAATTGTAGGAATCATCAGAATTGAAAGCGCGAGGGATCCCATTATGCCCGAATAGGACTTGGTGATCGGATAAACGATTGCCGAGAGAATGAAAAGTCCGGCGACGATTGACGGCACACCACTCATGGCCTGCACAAGGAATCTAATCGGACTGGCAAATCTTCCTTTCACCTCCGTCAGATAAAGAGCTGTGAGAATTCCGATAGGCAAACTAATGATGAGCGCAATGGCTACCAAGATTGCGGTACCAAGGAGCGCATGCAGTAACCCCCCCTGACCAATCGGATCATTCACGCTGTTGACGCTCATGTCATTTGCGAAGAGATTCCAGTTAAGTCCGCGACGTCCACGCATAAATACGGTCAACAAAATACTGATCATTGGCATGACGGCTACAAAAACTCCAGCCGTGATAAAGCCCTTCGCAATTGAATCCTTTGCGGCTGAAACTCCGTGCGTGGTCAGGCTATACAGCGAGTCTAAAATTACGTAGATAAAGAAGTAGGAGACGAAGTAAGCCAATTTGCCTTTCAGGGGGGTCACTTCGACAAAGGCATAGGTCGCAATAATCGAAAGCACGACGATGCCAGCTGCGATCAACTTCTCTTGTGAAGATTTCGCCCACGGTTTTTGCGGCACTACAGCGCTAATAGTTGTCATCGTCCCTTACCACCCGAGCTTTTCACAATCAGGTTAGCGAGTGAGTTAACGAGCAAGGTGAGAAGAAATAGCACCAGACCCGCTGCCATCAGCGCCTTGATTTCTTGCGGTCCGGCTTCACCAAACTTTAATAGAATCATTGATGCAACGTTGCCGCCCGCCCCAAGCAGGACGTGCCAATTTACCTGATACACGACGTTGAGCACTGTATACACAGCGACAGTTTCACCCATTGCTCGCCCAAGCCCGAGCATCGCGCCACCAACGACGCCGCTACGCGCGTATGGCAGCGCAACTGCTTTGACCATCGACCAACGCGTCGCACCCAATGCGTAAGCAGCTTGAATTCGGTCAAGTGGAGTTTGTGAAAATATTTCACGAGATACCGAAGTAATAATCGGAATAATCATCACGGCCAAAACGACGCCGGCAACAAATGGTGACCGCGTATAAATCGGGACTTCCATCTTAAAAAATGGAATAAATCCAAAATACTTATGGAGGAGTTTCGCCCAGTATTCAACACTTGGCATCAAAATAAAGAATCCCCATAATCCGAAGAGGATTGATGGAAACGCCGCCATTAAATCAATTACTGCAATCATGATCTTCTTGATAAATGGAGGTGCGTAAAAAGTTAGATAGAGGGACGTTAAGACCGAAATTGGGACAGCGATGACTACCGCGATGATGGCGCATAGCATCGTGCCAATAAGCATGGCTGCTAATCCGAATTTTGTATCGGATGCAATGATGTTGCCTGAATCATCCGTGACAACTTCCCACGCACTTCCCGTGATGAAATGAATTCCTTGCGAGCGCAGAACAGAAAATCCTTGGTATGCCAGAAAAGCAAATATCAGACCGAGAATGAGAAGAGAGGAGAAGCCTCCACCCGTTACGATTCCGCGGAAAACTCGATCTGAAAAACGTGGGACCGTCGTCAGTTCCCGTTTGGCTGGGATGGATTTCGGTGCGATGACGTCGTTGCTCACGCGCCAATCTTGTTCCTCAGCCAGCGAGGATGGATAGATTGAAGGTTACGAGAAGGTGAACGGGTGGTGAAATTCGGCCTTCAGGGAAATGCGGGCTTCTCGCGCTTCAACCCCTAAAGTAACGGCGTGGCATCTGAAAATCCCCCTCTGATATGGATCGATTGCGAGATGACGGGGCTAAATCTTGCGTCTGACGTTCTCGTTGAAATTGCCGTCCTTGTAACTGATTCCGAACTCGCAGTCGTGGGCGATGGCATAGATGTCGTCATCAAGGTTGAAGCCGACAAATTGGCGGGCATGAATGATTTTGTAACGGCCATGCACACGACCTCTGGGCTAATAACCGAAATTCCCAATGGAATTAGTATCTCGGCAGCAGAGGATGCGATTTTGGCTTACCTAGCAACATCCGGCGCCCAATTGGGTAAATCTCCCCTGGCAGGGAATTCCGTTGGAGTGGATCGCTCATTTATTGCACGAGATATGCCGCGCCTAAATGAGTTTTTGCATTATCGGACCATTGATGTCTCCTCCATAAAGGAACTGGCCCGGCGATGGCATCCACGGGTCTACTTCTCTGCTCCGGCTAAAACTGGCAACCACCGAGCTTTGGGAGATATCCAAGACTCGATAAATGAACTGCGATATTACCGCGAGGCAATTTTTCAGCCATCGCCGGGACCAAATGGGGAGTCGCTGAAGGCAATGGCCCAGAAATATTCGGCGAGTGCCCCTGGGACATCTGCCGCAACTCTTGAGTAAAGAACACTTAAACCACGGGTAGCATTGGGCACTCATGGTGGGCGTAGCTCAGCTGGTAGAGCACTCGGTTGTGGTCCGAGATGTCGCGGGTTCGAGCCCCGTCGTTCACCCCAAGAATTAACCGTGAGTCACACGGTGCACCCCTAAGGAGCCGAAGTGCCAAATATGACTTTCGACGTCATCGTCGAGATTCCAGCCGGGAGCCGTAATAAATACGAAGTAGATCATGCGACCGGCAAAATTCGTCTCGACCGCATGCTCTTCACCTCCACACGTTACCCATGGGATTACGGATTCGTAGATGACACCCTCGGTCTCGATGGCGACCCGATCGATGCTCTCGTGATGCTGGACGAGCCAACATTCCCTGGTTGCGTAGTTAAGTGCCGCGTCATCGGAATGTTTCGTATGCGCGATGAGGCCGGCGGAGATGACAAATTACTTTGTGTGCCTGCGGGAGATGTTCGCAAAGCTCACCTCATGGAAATTACGGAC
Source organism: Actinomycetota bacterium (assembly GCA_014377015.1). Taxonomy (GTDB): domain Bacteria; phylum Actinomycetota; class Actinomycetes; order Nanopelagicales; family Nanopelagicaceae; genus QYPT01. The sequence continues at coordinate 34,057 of JACMQL010000050.1, read as the reverse complement.
GTCCCAGAATTTGATCGTCTTGAAATTAAGCACTTCTTCGAAGTTTATAAAGACTTAGAGCCAGGCAAAAGCGTCGAGGGTGCGATGTGGGTCGGGCGCGATGAGGCAGAGCAGGAAATTCGCAACTCCTACGTGCGATTCGACGCGGCTGAGCACTAACTAAGGTCGCCCTTTCAACTGCTCGGCCAAGGTTGGTTCGGGCACGCCGATAAAATCCTTGTTATCGTCTCTTTTTCGGCTTTCGTCATCCAAAGACTGTATTTCGATTTCACCACAACTTGGCGGGCAACGTAAGCGCATCGAAAGCTTTTCAATGGAGGCAACCAGGTGGCCGCATCGCCGTCGCCTTTCTGCGAATTGAGACGCCCCTGCACCGCCAAAAGGTTAAGGGGATCATTTGCAAAGGCTGTTCTTTGCGCCAGAGTCAATTTAAAAGCACCTGTCTGCCATGCATTTGAAAGAGCGACTACATGATCTATCTGGACTTCCATACTTGTGATGTTGCCTCTAACGAAGTTGATCAAAGATCCTGAATACGGATCACGCAATATTCCAGACAGCACAACGCATTCGTGAGTGCGTTCGCGATACACAATCGATGTCAGATCTCTCGTCAAAATATCGTTGCGCGTGTCGCACCCATTGCGATCAACATCAGCCCAGGTTTGTCCAAACTGCGAGCGCGCGTAACCAGTCTTTGGCGCTCGCCCTTTAACTGAAATGCCCAATAGCACTTCATTGATACTTGGTGCCTGAGAATCCGCCCAAGATGTGGGCGAAATAAGAGTGAGGACTCCCAGTATGAGCGTGAATTGCGTCAGTTGGGCAATCCTTCGCGCGCTCGGCTTCGAAAACATTGCCTAAGCGTCGTCCGCATTTGCTCCGATGACAACTCGACACGACCAATTGGGCAGTCTCACATCGGGTCTACCGGCAAAAAGTTCGCCTAGGGCTTGCGCTGACACCTTGGACAAAAATGTGAAGATCTCTGCCCCACAAGAATGCGTTTGATTGGCGTTCCACATCGTTCGCACGGCTGATCGGTTCGCGCATAAGCGGAAAGTGATTGTTCGAAAAATCCACTTTCGCCATTTATATTCACATATAGGTCATCAAAGGATGTGCCACCTTTTCCAACGGCTTCACTCATCACTTCAATTGCACTCTCGATAATTAAATTGATCTTTCTTTTACTCAAATCACGCGTGATTGTCTCCGGGTGAACTCGTGCCCGCCAAAGAGTTTCATCTGCATAGATATTGCCCACCCCACTCATAATCTCCTGGTTGAGTAGCGCGGACTTTATTTTCATGTTGCGTCTTGCATATTCGTTAACGGCATCGGATTGCACAAACCCAGAGTCGAATGGATCCTTCGCGATATGCAATGCAGACGTGGGGATTCCGTCAACAGTGGACTCGACTGATAGCCACCCAAATGTCCGCTGGTCATTGAAGATCAACTCTTCCCGTTTGCGGCCCTTCCGCATCTGGAATGCAGCTCGCGGATGTCTGGGCGCTGGACGATCGTCTAACGTCAGCAGAAATTGTCCGCTCATTCCTAAGTGCGCAACCAGCACCTGGGGGCCATCTAATACGAACCAAAGGAATTTGCCCCGACGATTAATTTCAACCACGGTAGCCCCAGTTATAGCCGTTAGCGGGGCAATGGAAGAAGGCTTTCGTACCCGCGGATGCAATTCCTCGACCCCAGCAATTCGATAGCCGACGACAAGACTCGCAAGACCGCGTCGAACAGTCTCCACTTCTGGCAACTCGGGCATGACGAAACCATACTTGCGACAAGGCCCCAAACTGATTCGCGACTTGGCAAGAATTTCCTCAAATAGGCGCGAATTGATAGGGTCAGGGCTTCGTTCAAGGAGAAGTCCTAGTTCGGGTTGTTAGCTCAGTTGGTAGAGCAGGTGACTCTTAATCACCGGGTCGGGGGTTCGAGTCCCTCACAACCCACTTTTTTGTGTGTATTACTTCGGTTGATGCTTGACGGCATGTTCGGTTGATGCCCTTGAGTAAGCATTGAGCGGCGCGAGATTGGCCCCAGGGCGCTGATCTCAAAACCGGTTCTTCGCGCGATTCCACTACCGCCAATTACAATCAACCGATGACGCGTGTGGCCAAAACCAAGAATGGGTTTGAACCCAAAGTCTGCATTCGCTGCGGACTGAAATATGAATGGCGTAAAAAATGGGCAAAGAATTGGAACGACGTAAAGTACTGCAGCGCCAAGTGCCGAGATGACGCATGAAGCGGATTATCTACATTCCCTTTGATCATTTAAATCGCAATTATGGTGCATTGAAAGATTCTGATCCCAAAAATGACATCATCGCGATTGTGGAAAGTGCCCGTATGACCACCGGCCGCGCCTGGCACCCGGCCAGGTTGCACTTCCTTATTTCATCCGCTCGCCACTTCGGCGAGAGCCTTAAAGGCGAAGGCTTCATCGTTGAATATTTCAAAGCCCCGACCACCATCGATGGACTAACAGATATTCAAAAGAAGCACGGGAACTTGCCCATTGTTTGTGCCGAGCCATCCTCCTTCACCCAATACCAGGCGCTTCAAGATTTCGGTGTCACTTTTGTTGCCAATGATTTCTTTTTGACTCCGCGCCCACTTTTCAAACAATGGGCTGAGAATCAGAAGAACTTCCTCATGGAGAACTTTTATCGCGCACAACGATTGCGCCTAAATATACTTGTCGAAAATGACAAACCAGTTGGCGGGGCTTGGAACTTTGACAAGGAGAATCGCCTTCCGCCGCCGAAGAGCCACGTTTGGCCCACCTATCTTGAACATTCTCATGATGAGATCGATATTCAAGTTGGTAAGGAACTTAACTATTCTCCAACATCCACATGGGCCACTACCCGCCTTGGCGCTCTCGCCCAACTACAGAACTTCATTACCAATCACTTTGCAGAATTTGGTCCCTACGAAGATGCCATGACCACCGACAACTGGGCGCTGCACCATTCGTTGTTATCCCCTTATCTAAACAACGGCCTACTTCATCCAGAAGAAGTTATCGAAGCAGCACTCGAAGCCTTCGAGGCTGGCGGTATCCCACTCGAATCCTGCGAAGGTTTCATCCGACAAATCATTGGTTGGCGCGAATATGTAAATGGTATGTACTGGTTTTTAGGCCAGGACTACCGAACAAATAATCAACTTGCAGCAAACCGCAATCTCTTACCTTTGTTTACCGATCCCAATAAAACATCAATGAATTGCATGAGACAAACAATCACCGACATTCAAAATCGGGCATGGGTACATCACATCCCACGGCTAATGCTCTTAAGTAACCTGGCCCTCATCACGGGCGTAAACCCGCAAGAGTTCTTGAATTGGATGCGCGAAGTCTTCATTGATGCTGCTGAATGGGTTATGGTCCCCAACGTCATCGGCATGGGAGTCCACGCCGACGGTGGAGAGATGATGACCAAGCCCTACGCCGCAGGCGGCGCCTACATTTCGCGCATGAGCAACTACTGTAAAGGCTGCAAATACAACCCTAAACTTCGGACCGGTGAAACCGCCTGCCCATTCACTACTTTATATTGGGATTTCCTTGATCGACACAGTGAAACCTTTTCCTCGAATCACCGCATGGGCCAGCAGATTTTCGGCCTCAAGAGGTTATCTGACCTGCCCGAATTGAAAGAGCGGGCTCGCTATGTTTTAAAGGGTTTGGACAAGGGTGAGATTTAATCGAGCGCCAAACATCCTTAGTCTTTGCTGTATTGCCCCCGTGGCAATTAAGGACGCTTGCCAAATCCCCTCCCGAGTCGTCCTACCTTTGAACTTCAAACCGCATTTTCGAAGCGCGCTTTCGCGAGGGAACGCCTATGCTTTGGAATGCCAAATGGTGAATTAATTTAGTGAAAGGCATTAGCCATGGAAGAGAAAGAACTCATTAAGCAGTGGAACACCATGCGTTCACAAATTATCAACTCTCAGATCGCACCAGCATTAGTACTCATAGGGGTTTTTGTTCTAGCGGCGTTTGGAAAGTTTCATGATGCATCAACTGCAGCAAAATACCTAGCCCTTGTGGTGGCAGCAGTGACTGGAATCCTTGCCACGATAAGTCAGTACGCGGCTGTGCGCGAGGGTGAGGCTCTTTTGCTTGATCTGCGCAAGATTGAAAAGCCATCTGCGCTTGCACAAAAAATTGCTGATTCGCGAGGACTGCTCTCGTTCTCGTCTATCGCAATCACTGGCTCGGGAGTACTCATGATGGCTGCAGTGATTTGGGCAACCATCGGTAGTTAGGGAATTCCCAGGCGGCAACATTAAAACCCCAATTACTCTTTCCTGATTTCAAAGTTAGTTATGCACCCACAGTTCATTTGTGTCGAACGGTTGCTATCACACTGTTAATTGAAAACTTATCTAGCTGGAAGGAGATCCAATTTGTCAGGTTATAGGCAAAGCCATCGATAGCACTCCAGCAACTAGCCGCGGTGTTATTTGCCTTCACCTCATCCATTGTGAAACCCAAAATAGTCGGAGTCGGAGCAGCGCCGCGAACAACCTCTCCCCTGATCTCCTTCTCACACACGGCAATGGTGATCGATGATTTTGTCTTAGGGGTAATCACATAATTAAAACTCCAGCCTGCGCCATGACCTCATAGCGAGCTAAGTACAAATAATTTGTTTTGCCATACGGCTCATAAAACCTTGTTCGCTCATTCAATTTAATCGTAATTTTCGAGCCGTTGGTGCCGTAATCACCGCAGTAGGTGAGGGAAGATTATTGTGACCATGGGATATAAGGAAGATGAAAAAGCAAAGATGCGTCTAATAAAGCGATGAGTAATTTTTGAATTCTTCGCAAAGTACTTTGTAAGACATTAGTCTTCTTGTTTCAAAAGTGGTCTGCGAGAAAAGAAATTCCAAAGAGCCAGAGTCAAAAGAATCATTGAAAATCCAAAAAGTAAGTCCTCCACTGGGGCGCCCGCTAAGCGTCTTCCGATAATTTCCGTTGGGGAATAAATAACAATATTCCTGGAGGTGAGCCACCAATTGGTAAGCACCTGAAACGGGAAAATCAGGGCATATGTTAACCAATAAATTCCTTGGGTCATCATCCGGGTACGAAGAATAAATAGATCCATTATCACGGCAAATACAACGGCATTAAGGGCAATATCTGAGTAACTCAAAAATCCTCTCCTTTTCTATTCCAGCCTGTCAACTTAAGAAGAGATAGATAACTTAAGATCGTAACGAGAGGTACCACCATGAAGAAAAGGACTTCCTCTATCGGGACACTTGGGAATACATAAAAGTTCAGTATCTGCTTTGCGTCAAAATACCAATGTTTACTTGAGATTGCCCAATAATCCCAACTGAGGAAGATAGCCAATATTGAAACTTGGGTAAGGATAAGAACCCTCCAGCTTTTTAAAATATGTAACCTAAACCCGAAATTCACTCCCATCGCGCAAATGGCAATAAATGCGATCACGGCAAAATATCCTAAATGGCCCAATCCTCATCACCTCCCCTGCGCAAGGGTATTGAAATAGGCTTTGCACATGGAAGATGCGCTGCCCAAGATCTTTTCATGGGTCGAATGGTGGTCACGTGCAGCCATTTTGACGACGGTCATTCTCATCATTTTTCTGCGAATAATTCATATTGAACTGAGTTTATCTGTTCAAATTATCATGGCCCTGGTTGGGCTAATAATTGGTATCCCACACGGAGCAATTGACCACCTTGTTTCAATCCCTTCGCAACCGCGCGTTCGGTTCTACACCTACATAGTCGCCTATATTGCAATTGCACTTATGGCTGGATGGGCAATCTCAACCTGGAATATGTTCGGATTTAGAGTCGTGGTGATCATGAGCGCACTGCACTTCGGTTTTGGTGATGCGGCATATCGCAACGAATGGAAGTCAGCCACTAATAGCCGAAAGTATCCATGGTTTATCGAGACTGCCTACGCCCTGCCAGCCGGCTTCATGCCAGTTGTGCTGCCTTTAACCGACCCTCGTTCGTTGAGTGCCCTGAATCGAATTCATCCTGGGCTTAAAGATTGGGCTGGAGCCAATGTGCACCTATTTCGTGGCATAACTTTGGTTATGTTTATCTGCGCACTCGTAGTCTTGCTTATAGCGAAGAGTTTCAGTTTCGCCTTGGATTTAGGCTTGCTTGGATTGCTCACCCTTATTGCTCCACCACTTGTTTCCTTTGCCATCTACTTTGGGTTTTGGCACGCCGCGCGGCACACGGTCAGACTAATTCCAAAACTGGAGAAAGCACGTGCGCTCGCCTTGAACGGAGATGGGCTTAAAGCGCTAAGAGGAGCAATCACACCTGGCTTATATGCGGTGGCCGGAACCGCGCTGCTTGCGTCTGGATTGACGCTAGTTACCAAAGAAATCTCCTCTTCTGGGTTCCTCTGGTCAACGCTTGTCATAATTTGGGGTCTGACGGTTCCTCATATGCTGACAACCTCGTCTTTCGACTTTCAAGCAATTCGGAAATAACCACCCACGCTTTATGCGTCCTGCCTGCAATTTCTACCTGTTGACGTGATCACCGTGCTTGCCCTTGGCGCCATTTTTAACGCATAACTTTAACCGCGACTTACCCCCATTACGCCGAGGCACATTTCGTCACTTGATCCTTCGCCCCAGGTGACATAGCGCGGAGCAAGTTTCTTCAGCTCCGGAATCTTGCTTCTCAATTTTGGGTCGAATGTGCAGATAACTCGAACAGTGTCGCCCACTTTTAACTTTATGGGTGTCTTTAAAACTGTGGCAGATTGATCGTCAAAGTTATATTTGGCCCGATCCAAAATAATCTTCTCCCGAGGCGTCCCAGGATTTAGAATAAGTTTTAGAGATGTGCCCAGCAAATGCATGTGTGGGGCAGCCTTAAGGACCGTGAGGTTGGCTGTGATTTTTTTGTCACAAACCGAAGTAGTGCTTGGGGTTGGATTAAAGACACTTTGCCCGCAGAGAAGATTCAGACCAGCTGATTCAAATGCGCTGGCGCTACTCGTGCGAATTGCTAGATCAGCTAGCGACTTGCCACGATTGCATAACGTGCCAGTTACCCCCACGGGGCAAGCAAGTTCGACAGGAGCTGCAACTAGTTCTGCGTAAAGGGTTCGCAAAGTAGAGCCTTTAGCGGGAAGAGCGGTTATTCGAACAGATGATTGATCTGACTTAATCTTGCCGTCCACCGCCGCCAACAGGTTGTAATGAATCTGAATAACTATCCGATCGCCTTTTGCAATTGGAGTTGCATAGCCCTTCGGCATCACATCTCTATCGCGACCGGGAGCCCATGAACTCAACCATGGAGTTGTGAGAAAAGAGGAAAATCCTGAACCAACCCCGGTTCCGCCAAAGCATGGCCATCCATCTCCTTGGTTATCAAGTGTGATTGCCGACGCCAAATCCTGTTTGCCGACTTGAAACAATATTGCGTGATGCATCAATTTTCGCTGTTGTGGTAAAAATTCCACAGTGGTGATCAATGAATCAGTTTGCACCTGTGGATCAATTAAAAAACAACGATAGTCATCGGTTCCGCCGTTGGGTGCAGTTGGTAAGTGAGGTTTAGTCATGGTGGCGGTATACGTTCTAACTGGATCAGCGGAAAATGAGTTAGTGGCATTCATCACAGGTAGAAACGTCATCGTCACAAAAATTAGCAACGCCGGAGTTCGTCTTGGCTTCATGCCAGCAAGAATACCCTTGAAGTTCAAATCGCCTTTCACTCATGAGGGCGGTAGATTGTGGCGATGAAATCTCGAGCGTCGGTAATAGTCCTTATTGCGCTCGTTGCTTCATTTTCCACATTCTCAGCGAATGCAGATTCAAGTCGCATAATTGACTTGAGATTAAGCGGCGCAAACCAAATAGAAATCGATGCGACTCTTTACATCCCTGCAAAAGTTCCAGCGCCGGCAATTCTTTTGGCGCATGGCTTTGGCGGAGATAAGAGTTCGGTCAAGCCCCAAGCAGTTGAGTTACAAAAGGCAGGCTATGTCGTTCTCGCCTGGACCGCTCGCGGCTTCGGCAAATCCTCAGGTGAGATTTCTATGAACTCACCAACTGGTGAAGTTGCTGACACAAGAAAACTCATTGATTACCTCTCAACCCGAGCTGAGGTAGAGCAGCAAAAAAAGGGAGATCCGCTTATCGGCATTACAGGTGACTCCTACGGAGGCGCCATCTCTTTGCTAACGGCAGGTTATGACCCACGAATTGATGCGGTAGCCGCGGATATCACGTGGAATAACTTGGTGCGCGCTTTCTTCCCGCAAAACTCTGACGATCAGAGCCAGACAGGTCCTTATAAGAGGATTTGGGCTGGAACTTTCTTCGCAATCGCCACGCTGCAAAACGCCCTCTTGGGCGACTGCGGAACTTTCACAAAGCAATGGTGTGCAGCCTTTAAACGCGCGGTCGCCACCGGCACTCCCACTCCAAGTGAGATCGAGTTAATGAACCTATCCTCACCCTCATCCGTTGCTGACAAGATAAGTGCTCCCACCCTTCTCATGCAGGGCGAGGCGGATTCACTATTTACCCTGGCTGAGTCCACCGCGACTGCACAAGCTATTGTTCGCGCTCATCCGCAAACTCCAATATCTCTTATCTGGCATGGCGGCGGACATGATGGTGGACTAGATGAGAGCCAACGGCTCTGGGCTGCAACCCGTGATTGGTTTGATATCTATTTGAAAAAGGAAAATAAAGTCTTTCCAAAGTTTCAAATAACAAATACCAACGGATCGATTTCACTCACAGATTCATCAGTTATTCCCAAATTTATGGTGAGTGATCAGCTTCCATTTCAATCGAGTTCACTTTCAATTCCCCTTACTACACCGTTCATTGCCGTGGTTGCCCCGATCGGTGGAATACCAGGAGCAATTTCATCACTTCCTGGGCTCGGATCAGCTATATCCCTGGCTGGCGGAGCAGCAGCATTTCTACCCGGTCAAAGTGGATTCCTCGAATCAGGACCTCTGACCAAGCCAATATCGATAGTGGGTGGCTCTCGCGTTCGTGTAAAAGTCACATCTAACTCAAGCGATGCAACTCTCTTCTTCTCTTTAGTTGTCCGCACCGCCTCGGGACAGACAAAACAACCAAACGGAATTGTTTCACCAACACATTTAACTAATCTAAAATCAGCCGGAAGTGAATTTACAATTACTTTGCCAAGTGTTGTGGTCGATGCACAAGTCGGTGACAAGTTGGCCGTGGCAGTCTCCAGTACAGATCAAGGATTTTCCATGCCCCAAGATGGACGGATGTACACCGTCTCCGTCATCTCGCCACTCACGGTGCCCGTTCTGAAATTCAAGTCACAGATAAAGCGATCAACTTTTTTTGTTTGGCCGATTTCTGCGGGAATAGTCTTGATTTTCTCCATTCTCTTTGCATACATACGACGTCCTCGCCACAGCAATGCACCCCGCGACCAATCTGATGCATTAGTTGCGGTTACTAATCTGAGCAAGGTTTATAAGGATGGATATCAGGCGGTATCCGACATATCTTTCCATGTAGAACGTGGCCAAGTCCTGGGTTTACTCGGCCCCAACGGTGCAGGAAAGACAACCATTTTGCGAATGATCATGGGGCTCATCTTTCCAACTAACGGTGAAATCAGCATTGACGGAAAGCCCATATACCCAGGCTCCCCCACGCTCGCCAATCTTGGAAGTTTCGTTGAAGGGGCAGGATTTCTACCACACCTCTCGGGGCGTGAAAATTTACATCTGTATTGGAAATCAATTGGTCGTACCGACGAGCCGTTCTTCGATGAAGCTGTAGCGATTACGGATTTGGGAACGGCTCTGGATAAGAAGGTGCGTTCTTACTCTCAAGGTATGCGTCAGCGATTGGCTATCGCGCAAGCGATGCTGGGTTTGCCCGATTTACTCGTGCTCGATGAACCAACTAATGGGTTGGATCCTCAGCAAATTAAGGCTATGCGTGAGGTACTCAAGAATTATGCCAAAACTGGACGTACGGTCATCGTCTCCTCGCACCTATTGTCCGAAGTTGAACAAACTTGCACTCACGTAGTCTTAATGCATCGCGGGAAGTTGGTGGCCTTTGGCCCCATGAAGCAGATATTGGCTGGCAAAGGAAAACCAGCAGCAAATCTCGAGGAGATATTCATTTCATTGATCGGAAATGACCTCACCATTGGCAAGGAGGTTGGATGATGTATCAAGCAAGTAAAACGTTGCCATATCGAGTAGAGATGTACCGTCAAATTAAACGTAAACGAACTTTGTTCTCCTACCTCTTTGTTATTTCACTGCCAGTGATAGTTGCCCTAGCTGTAAAATTTGGCACCTCTGGAAAATCTACAGGTCCCACGCGATTTGGGTCAGGAACAGCTGACCTCATCGGATTAGCCACCAACGGAGCGGCAAACTTCACTGCAACCATGTTCTACTTTGCAACACCATTCTTACTCGTGGCGGTCATCTCAATTTTTAATGGAGATACCGTCGCTTCTGAGGCATCGTGGTCCACACTTCGCTACTTGCTGGCAGCGCCGGTCCCACGTATTCGCCTGCTCGTTCAGAAGTTGAAGGTCAGTTTAACTCTGTCAGGAATCGGAATCATCTTGCTCTCGGCTACCTCTTGGGCAGTTGGAACCATCACCTTCGGATTAGCGCCTTTGCAAACACCTTTGGGCGCCACTTTTCACAACGGCGTTGCAATCTCGCGTCTATTTATAGTTGCTATCTATTTATCCATTTCATTACTAGCCGTAGCAGGGTTGGCTTTTTACTTAAGTGTCGCCACCGATGTGCCCCTTGGCGCCGTTGGTGGGGCAATCGGAATAATGATTCTTTCCAATATTCTTGATGCAATAACAGGTTTGGGTGCAATTCGAAATTGGCTTCCCACTCACTATTCCTTTTCTTGGTTCGATGCAATGGCCCCCAGCATAGATTGGACCGCCATGATTCGCGGGGCTAGTTACTCACTAATCTTGTTCTTCATTCTTATTTCGTTGGCAATGGTCAAATTTGCTAAGAAAGATGTGACTTCTTAATCAAAGCAAAAATGCGACAAAAGCAATGGTTAAATGCACCAATTTTTCAAAGACTTGTAGGCTGAACGAAATTGCTACGGATTGCAATGCGGACAAGTAGCGGGATTCCCAATTTCGGCCACTACCTTTCCCGACTCTGAATAACTACATTTTGAGCAACCCATGATTTCCTGGCGAATCGCTTCGGGTATTTCGTTCGTGCAAAGAGTGCATCTAAGTCCCTTTAAATATCCAATTCTTCCCCAGCCAGGTGTGTGGCATACAACGCACAACTCACTTACCCGACTCGCCAGCAAAGAGGCTACGGCTTCAATATTTTTTTGACGTGATGGAGAGTTATGAGCTCTCAAATCAGACTCGACAATTACAGAACCGTCTGGGGATTCTTTTCCGCACAACTCGACGGCCCTTAACAAGTCATATAAAGAAGAAATACCCTTAATGGGAAGAAAAGCACCGCGGAAATTAGGGCGTGCAATCAATTTATGATTGGGGAAGTCAGCCTTCACAACGAAATCACTTAAATCCTGTCCAGGAGTGACAGTAATTGTTAATGCGGTGATATCAAAGGATCTAAAAGATTCTCTAATGACAATTTCTCGTTCTGCATCCACGAGCACAATATGTTCGACATCGGAAATTATAAATGGGATAAATTGATCCGAACCGATAGAACCTTCGGACGCGATACCGATCGATAATCCGGTCGCCTCCATTCCTAGCTTTGCCTTCAATATGGCGGTCTCAATCGGTGGATACTTTCGAGGAACTTCGCCTGCAAATGTCCCCAACAAGTCTGTATCAAGATCAGCTTCGAAAATTTTAAGACCTATTTTCTTTTCAAAAAATGGACTTATGAGCCTTAACTTGCGGTGCTTAGTCGTTAACACCGCATCCTGACCCTGATAGGGGTGCACCACCGCTTGCGTCGACTTTGACACCTTGATCATCCCTTAGTCATCTGTTAGGAATTCCGAATCGTCGAGAGAGTGGAGAGTAATCCATCCTCCAGCTACCGCCGGTGCTAAGGCTGATTGTTCTACCGCTTGATGAATTTTTTCCAACGGAGCAGCTATGAAAATTTGCAGACGAATGGGGACATGGCCCGTTCCATTATTCTGGCCTTGAGTCGCATCCGGAGCTATCGATTGCCATGGCAGACCCCTGTACAGGCCACCTTCTGATCCAAGCAATACGCCAGCCTCTCCAAGTACATTGTGGCGTGTTTTATCACTGCTACTAAAATTTTGAGGATTAGTTATCGTAATGTTGTAAGCGGCATTTATCATCTGCATAACCATTCCAGGCCCGGACAATATGGAAATGAGAGTTTGACTGTCTTCATCACTGTCCCAGGAATAATCATGAAGAAATACTCGGGAACGAAGGTTTATGTTTTGAGTCAAAATCCGCGGACCAATCACGCATGCCGCATTTCCACTCAATCCCCACTCCGGAAATACTTGCCACCAGGCGCTAGCTGACTGTGAGAACTTAGGAACCGATTTGGGAACATCTATAAGATTCTCCGAAGTGGGAAAGTTTCTTTTAGGCAGATAGGAGAGTTGCTCTACCAAGGATTTCAAAGTAAATGACGCATTTTCCGCAAATTCGTTTTTCAAGAGCGGATCTAACTCCAGGGATGCGAGAGTCGTATTGTGTTGAGCCGCATAAAATTTAACGCCTGCAAACCCATATTTTTCACGAATGAAACTCTGAACCGCCTTGTCATTCATGAGGCTGGCAGCAAATCGTGCATTAAGGAGCCCATTATTTCCACCACATGCCCCACACTCATACATACTTCTAAAAGGAGTGTTTGATGCATCCGAACCATGTCCAACAAATACCAACTCTTTAAGTCCGTCAAGTGAAATTACGGAAAGAATCCCCGAAGCATATTCGAGTTTTTTTGCTTCCGATAAATAAGAAGTATCCGAACCAGTTGTACCGAGCCAGCGTGGAGAGTCAAAACTTTGATTTAATCGGTACGAAGTTTTTGAAAAGAATGTATTCAATATGCTGGCTATGCCGTGCAGGAACCCGAAGCCCTCCGCAACCGCCAGAGCTCCACTGCCGCTGGCTGCATGCTTGAATAGTGACGGCAATAGCCAAGAGAGGGTCTGCGGTCGACTGTCCGAAATCTCTATGTTGGGCACCAAAATAATTGGGGCGAAATTCTCATTTTGGAGTCCATTTTTACGAAATTTGGCTACACAAAGATCTACCCCGAAGAAGCCAGCCATTCCTAAGGTACGAACTTTGGCATTCTTCTCGACCGCTTCGCGCAATACGTCACTTCTCACATCAATGCAGGTTACGAGGGCAATCTCTTTTACGGCCTGGCTCTCGACTTCTACAACAGAATCAATAATCATGGACTTTAGGCTTTCTGAATAACTCCGTTCTAACGCGCTCTGCCAAATCTGGGCGTGAGGAGCCTGCGCTGGGGCAACGATCGAAGGGTTGTTACCTCTAGCAATCACAATCGTCGCACGAAGGGCTAAAAGTGAAATGAGTGCATCCCTGCTCACTCCCTTGGCATACAAAAACCAGGAAATGTCCATCGATATCAATCTTTGGATTTCCCGAATTATGTGTGAATTGTCGTTTTCGGAATCAGGAGATGTCATCCGAACAAGTTCAGGTAAAAGTTGGGTAAGGGCATCCAGCGGATCCTTGGCAAGGAGGTGCCGAGTTTCACTGTTCAGACTCGAATGCCACAATTCATAAGCGCCAACACCGCGAGAGTTAGCTCCATCAAACCACGCCTGCGCGCACCACCAGCTGGCAGTTGAGATTACCTCGTGATTACCCTCAACGAGTGCATGGTGTTGAGATATTGAACCACTAGATTCATTTTGTTGACGCGAACGAGTTTTTGATATGACATCTTCAATTCTCAATGTTGGAGAGAAGTCGCCGACCGATCGCGCCAGAACGTCTTGATCAATTATCCCTTGGTCGAGCCATGATAAGTATTGGTCGGCTGATGAATAAAGAGATATTCCGTAACTCCGCACTTCCTCTGCCGCATTTGCAAAATCAAGGTGATGGAGTCCAGCAAGTGAATCTTGAGCGACAATTTGTGATAAACCCAATCCGTCGACAAAGGGAGATGCCGCTGTTTCAATAGTCTTAGCAAGAGACTTCCTATCAATTCGAGTTGAGTCTGAAGTGGCTCTATTGGCAGTTAACCTTCTTAAGGCACTCGGAGGTAACGAGTAACGATTGAGACGAGATGCGACTCGTAAAGTCCAGTGCCGAGGAACAACCCGAAGCCCAGATGTAACCAACAATATTACCAAGGAAGCGACAATTCCAGTATTGATATTTGCATCCCATAATGGTGGGAAGAGACTTGCAGCAAACTTAATTTCCACCAAGTAAAAAAGGAAAAGAAAGAAACTGATTAATGCGCTCTGCAGAAAGAGTTTCGCCCGTAATTTGTAAGCGAAGAGGAGTGAACTTGCAAGCGCGATGGCGCCCACGGTTAGATTTAGAAGAAAATCAACTCCTAACCAAAGATATGAAAAGATAAGCGTTAGTATATATAAGGTAATTGAGGTGGCCAGCGTTACGTGATTCCGCTTCTTCAGTAAGGAAATTGGTATTGCGTTCTTCTTTCTGAGCGGCGCGCCACCTGCCCTAAGAAAACTCCAACTCTTATAACTGCCGTGTCCGACTATGTGAAGAAGCACAATTCCGGGCATTCCCAATACGCCTTCAAGGGCCATGAATGCCATCTGCATACTTGTTCCGTTGGCGAGCTTTCCTTTCTCATCATGTCGATGGCGCATAATAGAAAGTGCGAGCGTTATCGTGATAAGCCCGATGAATAGGACTAAATTGCGCATCAAATAGATTATGGGGAAAGCCACTAGAAGATAGCCAAATCCATTCACGATCCCCGCGTGCAAGAAAGCCGAGAGAGGAGTTGGCGCTTCTATTGTCAGGATCAGCCAGCGCATGGCGGGAAAGAGGCCACTTCGAATGACTCCCGAAATGACAAGCAACAAAGCAATTGCATTGCGAAGAGTGGAGCCATCTTGTTGGTGAGTAGTAATTGGCGCGAAAATATCTACTTGTTGAAAATGCGCGAGCGCGAGCGCCAGCCAGAAGGTTGCATCCGAAACGAAAAACCATTTCGCAACGAGCCTGGATGCACGCCGAGATCCCGCATTGTTTGCATGGTTAACCAATAACATCGCGCCTAGCCCACTCGCGCTCCACCCAAGCCCGATGAGAAGCAAGTTAGTTGTCAAGAAGGTGAGATATATGCCAATAGAGGTGAAGAGAAGTAGGACCCCAAAGCGACGGTACCTCTCTTGCCCGACGAGATTCCTTTGCGCAAAATATGAGACTGTCAAAATGAGAATTGAGGTATAGAGCAGCAAAGCGAAACGAAAACGTGCGAGCGGGTCATGGCTGGTTGTGAATAGCGTGACTATGGCACTCATAGTCACCACAAAAGAGAGAATTTGGTTGAAACGATAAAATAACATAAGCAAAATAATACCTGTATTATATTACCTGTCAAATTGTGCGGTATAGTTATCTTATCGATTGAGAAAATTGGACCTTCATTGCCACTGCTCGTAAGTCCGGCAATCTCTAGCCGGTGGTGAAATCTGCCTCTTGCGGTATCTTGTTGCCGCTATGCGAACCCTTCTTTTCTTGGATCCCAAAGACAATATCGCGGTCTCACTTGCCGATTTAGAAGTTGGACAAATTATCGAGCAAGAGGAAATAACTATCACGGTACTGAACCCGATTTCGCGCGGCCACAAGATCGCCACTCAAGAGATTAACAAGGGTGCTGGAGTCATCAAGTACGGCGAGCGCATGGGTCACGCCACGGTCGATATCAAGATTGGTGAACACGTACACACGCACAATGTCTTAGGAGATCGTCTTTCCTCGGAGCAGCTTTGAGAAACGGGTTCCTTCACGACAGTCGCGGGGTGGGTATCCGCCATCATCAACTCATCCTCCCTTCAGTGGTGTGTTCTACTCATGTAGCGAGGCGCATCGCAAATCAAGTAGGTGCTCTGACGTTCGCTCACCAGCATGGCTGTGGAATCATCGGCGAAGATGTTGCGGGAATCGACGATTTCTTCGCTGATCTGGCGGGTCATCCAAATGTGAGTTCGGTACTTATTGTCGGTCTCGGTTGCGAGACGATCCAAGCTCAAGAACTTGCCACAAAGTTGTTCGCGGTCAATCCGTCCACGAAATTCCAGATCATTCAAGAGTCTGGTGGAGTCGAAGCTACCGTAATCGCCGGCGTTGAAGCTGCTCGCAATTTGGATCTGCAATTTCCAAAGATCGAAACTGGTTCCGCGAAATTCAAAGTCGGTTTGGATTTGCCACAGGAAGACGCTTTCTCAAAGGAACTTGCGTCCTCAATAAGTGGCTTGGGATTAGACGTAATCGTGGCCACGCATTCCGCGGCATCGATCGACAATTTTTCCGATTTCATGCGAGTCGGAACCCACGTGATTGTTTCTCGACCTTCGGGAAATCAACCTGCATCCGGCTTTCCGCTCATACCCGTCATAAATATCTCAAGTGGCAGCGGATTGCACCGAGCGACAACTCAAGATTTCGATTTGGGGCACGACGCGGATATTCCAATCATTTTGCAAACGCTGATCAGCACTATTGAAGGAACTCTCACGAAGGCGGAGATGAACAAAATGGGCGAAATCAGAGCCCCTCGAAGGGTGAGGAGCGTCTGATGGCTCCGCTCATGGCTTTTGCGCGTGCCGATAACCGATGGGGGCTTCGAAATCACGTGCTAGTTCTACCTCTTCATTCTGCTCTCTCATCAACCGCACGAGAAATTGCAGATGCAATACCGGGTGCAGTCGCTCTCGGTCACGATTGGTCAGGCGAGGATGACAATGATCTTGAGCGAGTCATCTCTACTTTGTCTGGATGCGCGGCTAATCCGAATAATCATTCCGTGGTCTTTCTTACCCTAGAAACCCCTTTTGAGAAAGAGATAGTTTTTCGGGCAAGTTCGATGTCTGCACAGAGTCTGCTTGAAGTTTCGCTGCCGCAAATGGGATCGATCGCAGCTCTCACGGTATCAGCCAAAGAAATCACCGCAAATCTTGTAGTACAGGCAAGTCTTGAACATCGAGTTGAAGCCCCATGGTCAGCAATCCTGCTCGGTCTTGAATGTGGAGGCTCGGATGCACTTTCGGGAATCACCGCCAACCCAGCGCTAGGTATTGCATCAGATCGCTTAGTAGGTTTGGGTGCAACATCGGTGCTCGGAGAAACCACAGAGATCCTCGGAGCAGAGCACTTGCTCGCGGCGCGCGCAATTGATCCTGAAGTCGGCAAGCGAATTGTCGCAACGGTTGCCAGGTATGAGTCATCCATTAACTATGAAGGAATTGACTTACGAGGCGCTCAACCTTCGCGCGGAAATATCGAGGGTGGACTTTCAACTTTGGAGGAGAAATCCTTAGGTGCAGCAAAGAAAGCCGGTAATGCGCCTTTTACTGGCGTCCTTGAATTCGCGGAAATTCCGCAGATCCCTGGCTTGTATTTCATGGATACGCCCGGACACGACATTGAGCAACTTGCGGGATTCGCAGCGGGTCACATAAATATCGTCGTCTTCACATCCGGACGTGGCACTCCGACTGGTTCCCCCATCATGCCCGTCATCAAGGTAAGTACAAATACTCCTATGTTCGAATCACTCACTGACTTGATCGACCTAGATGCAGGAACAATTGCCGAAGGACTTGAGACTCTGGAGGAAACTGGCGCTAGAATTTTCGACGAAATCTGCGAAGTCGCCAACGGTAAACTAACTAGAGCCGAAAGAGGCGGGCATCAAGAGTTTGCACTCAGCCGCATGTACGGAACGGTCCTTGGCTAACTCAAGCGCGGCAGATGCGAATGGATCATTACGTATCAGGAGCAACACCCAGTAGGCCCACACACAGCGCGAAGAATTTTCGCAGAAAACTCACCAGAACCACCCCAATGATCTGCATGTAGGGCAACTGAGCCCTCCAAGTGCTAGGAGATAGAAATGAAGTTAAAGACATTAGCTACAGCGACAGTTTTGAGTACCGGTCTACTTCTTAGTTCCGTGACCGGAGCGACGGCAGCTGAAACCGCCACGACGACATCAACAACCACGTCCACCTATACGGCTGATCTGGCCGCATACAAAGTTGCATTAACGCAATATAGAATCGCCGTGGTGACACAGCAGATTACTTACCGCGCTGTCATGGAAAAGTACCGAACTGACTGGGCAGCTGCCGTTCAAAAGAACGTCGGTGCTTGGCAGCTTGAGATGGATAAGTGGCACCAAGCTCGCACTGCGTGGGCCGCAAAGATTGCCCCACTGACTGCCGCCTTTAAGGTTGCGATCGCTAAGGCTGATAGCGACTACTTAGCCGCTAAGGCCAGCGCCACCACCCAGGATCAACACAAAGCCGCGATTGCTGCCCATACCGTTGCAATGTCTGCTGCACGCACCGCATACAAGGCTGCAGTTACTGCTCTTGGAACCGCACCAGTAAAGCCAATCAAGCCAGCGGCGTTGGTAAAGCCAGTTGCTCCTGTCGAGCCAGTTGCTCCTGTAAAGCCAGTTGCTCCTGTAAAGCCACAACGAAAATAATATAGACGCGCAAAATGCGTTAAGAAATCCCTCTGGCTCGCAAGAGCCCGAGGGATTTCTTTTATCCAATGGGGGTGTTTGCCTTTTCCAACCGACTAATCAAGTCGTACTACGAAGTCTGTTCTCTTCGCACTTTCTATCAAAGATCGAAGCGACATGGAGTTAAGCATCTCATTGCTCAGGTGTAAGACAGAATCGCCTTCTGCAAATCTTGGAACTCCTCACAAGAAGTTCCGCAAAGCTTTTTTAATTTGGCGAGATTAGCTTTCGCAAAATCTAACTTTTTCAACTTTAGAAAAAGCTCTCCTTGATATTCCAAGGCTCCCAGATGATTCGGATTTAGCTGGAGGGCCTTTGCATAATATCTATCTGATGCGGAATATTGTTTGAGATTCCGACTCGCAAACCCGAGCAGATTATTGATGTCAGTGTTATTTGGGAAATCCTTATTCGCTTTTTTTAATGCAACCAAAGCCACTGCATAGCTCTTGGATTCCACAAGTTTGCGAATGCTTGCCAAAGTGGTTGCTAATGTAGGTGAAGTATTTGTGGAAGAAGAAATTGACTTGCTCACCGATGATGATGGATTAGCTTTCGGATTCGTGGCAGGCAAAGTAACTACTGGAGAAGGGGCAGAGGATGATCCTTGATCGTCTGCAACCGCAGAAAATGGAAGAAGAGATACTAGGACAAGTACTACGGGGAGAAGTCGTTTCATCGAGAGAGACTAACCTTCCCCCGTTAAGTTGTCGACAGTTTCTTCTGAGCGGTTACTACTTCAATTAACGCCTGTATGTAGCCGATTGCGTGCGCACGTCCTCTATGACCATAAGCGCTATCACCGGTTAGTGAAGGAGTGTGGTCATCCAAAATAACCCCTGTAAAACCATGCTTATGAAGAGCCTTGATCACCTCATATGGCGAGTAGTTCCCTTCGCCCAAGAAACACTCCTGGAAAACCGGAAACTTGCCCTGCACATCGCGCAGGTGAATGTAAGCAATCTTGTCGATGGGCGCGAAGCGGTTTACTGCATCCATCACGGAATTAGCACCGTCCATTTCAGAGACAGTACCTAGGCATAATTCCAACTTCAGATTCGGACTGTCCACGATATGCACTGCACGATCCAGATTATCCACGCTGGTCAAAATGCGGGATATTCCATGAAGTTCTTGAGCAGGAGGGTCGTCAGGATGAAAGCAGAGCACGACGCCTGCCTCTTCACAGGTACTGATAACTCCCTTGACGAAGTATTCAAAATTAGACCACATCTGATCCACACTCAAAGAGTCAATCCCAAGCGGAACAAATGAACCTTGCGTAAAGGTGTCTTTGCTGTTTACATCGCGCTCATCCCGACGAGCTACCCAAATCTCGCCATCTCGCGCGCGATCAAGAATTACAGAGTGATCATAAACAGAGACGTAGGCACCACCACGTCCATAATTTCCCATATCGGTACGCCAGACTATCTGGGGCATCCAGTGCATTCCTAAAACGGGAACTCCCGCCGCACCCATGGCTCTAATCGTGCTCTTCATATTTTCCAATTGCTTTTCTCGTCCGGGAAGTCCGAGCATCAACTTGTCATAAAAATGATTTGGAACATTTTCAAAGGACTCAACGCTCACTCCTGCGGCGCGCACGGGCGCTAAGTAGTCACGAATATCTGCCTCATCCCATTTAACGTCACCCTTGATGGATGGCGTTTGAAAGGAAGCTCCAGAGGTTCCGAGCTGCAGCGCGAAGTCTAGATATTCCTTATCGGTCTCGGGATGCTGTCCGACCGCAACGCGCATTTTCCTTGCTCCCATGAACGCTCCTTTAATAGTGATCCAGAAGAAATACTAACTGAGCAAAGGAATTTATCTGCATTTCAACTCTCCGCCCAAAACAATTGAACGATTCAATGCAATTGCAACTCTTACCTCGTATGCCAATCCGCAATCGCTACAGCGCATACTCGTTTTGCATTTCCAACATAATCGCTGGCAGAAATTGGCCATGGAGACAGTTCGTCTTTGATTTGCGGGCGAAGTTCCAAAAGGGCAGAAGTCAGCGCGACATTCTTCTCGGCGGACAATCGACTCGCCTCATGCACTAAAGAGTGAGCAACTTCCCTACCGGTCTTCTTTGCTAATTCGATCATGTACGCCTCCGCCATAATTGCACCGTTTTGCAGGTCAACATTGGATTCCATTACCTCAACATTGACACCCAACCCCTGCATCATCTCAGCGGCAAGCTTCAGTGCCGATACCGTGTCGATCAATACCTCAGGAAGCGCCTTCCACTCTAACTGCCACTCTCCCGCTGCACGTTCGTGTCCCACTTCACCGGCTCGATGCATTGCATGCGCCTGAGCAATTACTTCCAGTCCTATGCCAACAATGGCTTCCGACATCACCGGATTTCGCTTCTGCGGCATAGTTGATGAAGCGCCTTTGTATGCTCCTCCAGGTTCGAATACCTCGTTAATTTCCGTGCGAGAAAGATCGATAATTTCACGGGCCAGGCGCACCAGGGTCACAGATAAATTCGCGCATTGGTTGGTGAGTTCTATAAAGCGATCTCTACTTGCATGCCATGGGATGGTGACATTATTTAACGAAAGTTCACGAGCCACTACGGCACGAACTTCACTCTCGAGCTTCCCCATTGCGGCTGACGTTCCTGCTGCACCAAAAAGCGAAACGCATCCAGCTTCCTGCACTGCTCTCTCTAGTCGATCACGATGTCGGGTCAATTCCGAAAGATAAACTCCACATTTTAATCCGAACGTTGTAGGCACAGCTTGCTGAGCGTGTGTGCGCCCGGGCATCAACGTACTGGCATGTTTTTCAACTAAATTCTCTACGGCGTCCCCCAGCATGGCAAGTTGGTCAAGGGCAAGTTTTCCCGCGGCAACGATTTGGAGACTTAGGGCTGTATCCATGATGTCCTGTGTTGTCGCGCCTAAATGGAGGATGCCGCGATGAGCCTCTGGTAACTTCTTGTTCAGGTAGCTAAGAAGTTCGATAATCGGATAGCCCACGTTTCGTATTCCTGCTTGTAACTCCGACAAATCTGGCGTTACAAGAAGTTCGAGTTTTTTAATAGATGAAATCTCCGCTTCGGAAATAATCCCGCTCTCAAAATGCGCCTGAGAAAGTGCAATTTCAACTCTCGTCCATGCGCGGAAAGTACAAGTCATCGAGAAGATGTCCTCAGCCGCCTCATCACGGTACAACCAGTCCAAGAGGTTTGATGAGCCTGACATATTTCTGGACATCCGAATCCCTTCCTTGCTAATACTTAATCTTGAAAAAAATCAACTAATTAGTTGCATAAATTTTATACTGCGGCACCCCTCTTTGGGCGAACTAGATCGCGACAAAAAGTAATGTGTCTGCCTAGTTCTGGGCACCAGCTACCAATAGATAGATTTCCGCTTTTCAACTGTAACGCGCAATCCACCATTTGACGAGGAACAAACTCGAATATGGAATTGCGGATACTGACGAGTCACGAAATTCAAATTTTAAAATGGGTGACCAGTCATAGCCAGTGTGAAATTCAGTCGGTATTCTGGCAGGTAGATAGATTACCGACAAGCTACGATCGAATACGTCCCTGGAAAGAATGGATTTTAAGATGAATGCATCTCTTACCAAAATAATCTATTCCTTGCCTGGATTTTCGAGAAATGGAGATTCGTACGGAGCGGTCTGCCTGATTTCCGCGGTCTATTTTTTAGGTATTGCGCCGCTTGATCCTGATATGCATCATGACGGCGTTCAATACGCCGCCGCCGTGGGGGTATCCGAAGGCCTTAACATCCATTCGCAAGTTTTTGAACAATACGGACCAATCACTGCTTGGTTTCAAGCTCTAACCCTAAATGTCTTTGGATCGAACTTGCTCACTCTACGAATTGAAAACGCGGTCCTCTTAACTTTAATTAGCTTGCTCACCCTAAAACTCCTTCTTGTCCTTCGAATTCCAAATTTTGTGTCTACCCTCATTTGCGCTGCATTGATTTTGTCGTGTCCGGTCACCTCCATCCCAAGAATTTCTTACGGCTATGCATTTTGGCCTTGGCCAAGCACCATTTCCACACTTCTACTCCTCATAATCTCGTTGATTTTAATTCGAGCCAACTTGCAACTACGGCAAGTCCAAAATTGGGAGGTCTATCTGGTTGGAATCCTATGTTCAGTCCTACTTTTTACCCGAATCCAAGTGGGGATCCTCGCCACACTCACGAGCGCGTTATTGGTCCACATGGATTTCCATCGCCTTCGGGCAAGGGGACGCTATCAGCCGCTTCTGAAATTCGCCGCCTCGTTTGGAGCACTTACTGCCTTCTTCGTAATTTTGCTTGTGCTTCAAGGATCGCTGTCCGCATTCTTCGGGCAAGTAATATTCGGGTCTCTATCAAATTACGGAAATCCCTTTGCTTGGAATTTTTATAGGGATTACTACCTATTGGGTAGCCTGCCCTTTCTTTCTTTACTGGGCCTGTCGCTCTTGGCTCGAAAATATTTGCAAGGATATCAACGAGTGCTCGCGCAGTTATCTGTAGGTGCCCTGCTATTTGGTGGGCTCTATTCCAGCAACGTGGCTTCATACGCCTTCACATGGAGCACTACGAAGATTTCTTTTACATTCCATCAATTGCCCGTCACATATCTTTATGCATCTGCTGTCACGGCATTCGTCTTCTTAGTAACGGCGGCATTTCTGGCCGGTTATATGATAATTCGCGGAGCTACTAGGAAACTTCCTTCTTATTTTGCTATATCACCGCCAGGAGTAAATAAAGTTGTGGCGAGACTTAGAAAAACCAGAGTGCACGTTATATCAAGGGCTAGAATTCAATTTTACTTTTTAATGGCTATTTGTCTGATTCCATTTATCGCTCAGCTTTATCCGATGGCAGATCAAATTCACCTCTGGTGGATCTCTCCATTCTTCTCAGTGCTACTAGTGGTGCTACTTTCTGACCTAATAGGTCGAGGAAATTTGAAACTTTTAATGTCTCCGCTACTTATTCCCATAATCCTAGTTTCGACAAATTCATTTTTAGATTTCAAGGCTATTCCGCGGACCGCGGTGTCTATCCAATCAAATACGTTTAACGGAATGGAAGTCCAATACAGGTATTTGCCTTCATACGCAGCAGTTGATTCATTATTAGGTAATGTGCAACAAGAATCCGCGATCATTGATTGCCCTGACGGATTGTTTGCGGCTTGGAATGGCAAATATTTATCCATTGATGGAAAGTACGTCAATTGGGCCTGGGCCACAAATTCGGAACTTAGCAATGGTTCTCCAACGCGAATGTTCATTTGTGCTTCTCCCGTAAATGCACGACTTTTCGCGGAGAGTCGAGGTTTTGAACTAATCGAACCAGGGGTCAATTATGAATTCGGGGTGTATTCATCTGGAACCATGTTTGAATATCGGATTCCTTCCAAGTGATTATGTTTCGAGCCAAATGACTTCTAGCCCTTTCGCGGTGCTCAGAATCAACAGATCATTACCTTCATTCTCATGAATCGCCTGCAGGATGGATTCAACAGTCCAATTTGTATTCAAACTGTCCGACCGCGACCAAGCTTGTACTTTCACTCCACCTTTTTCGCCGATGACACGGAGCATTTCACTATCATGAGGACCGACCAAAACCACAAGGCACCTGCGTGTGGCCACTAACGCATAACTTTCGCGTTCTGTTCGGTATACCAACCAATGATATCCGGCTACCCCACCTGTAGAGAGAAGCATCGCCAGTGGCACGCGAATTCTACGAATCGTTTCTGCTCCAAAGTTTCCTTTAAAGATGTCATCAAACAGTAAGAACACACCGATCAACAGTGTCACGGCGGCAATCAACCCACCGATTCCAAAAAGCACGAATAAATAGACGCGACGCGACGGAGATGCGTGCTCTACATCAGGATCATTTTGAACGAATTTTTGAATGCGGTTCCAGTAAATCCCCCAGATAGGACTTCCTACAACGAGGAGCGTTAAAGCCGCGAGAAGAGTGTTTCGAGAACCCGCCCCAGCGATTCGGTTAGATTCGGTGAAAGCATCCACTAGCGCAACAAGGACAATGGCGACGCCGATGGCGCTAGCTAGCAAGCCAATGGCAGACATCAAGTATTCGTAGACTCTTCTAACTTCAGTGCGAATAGTCTTTCCATCTTCGTGAAGAACCGTGCGGTGATACCACCAGAGAACGCCTCCGACGACCGCAGCCGAAGCCGCAACAGGGAAACTATTGAAATGTATAGGTGCCACACTTGAAGTTGGAGTGCCGAAAAGCCAAACCAACCAGCTGTAGAGGACGACACTTAGCGAAATTATCGCCATAACTAGCCCACCACCTGCGCCGACCAACATCACGTACGCAAGCCACATGACATCTCGCGTTGCCTTCAACGTTGTCCGAAGCCAATACAAGAGCCAAATCAGCAAACCCACCAGAGCCGTTACCGCGCCACTTACAAGTGAATTTTCCTGAGCGATAAAAAGTGAACTACGGCCGAAATTCAATGCTCTTGCAACGGCTCCGCTCAGTAGTTCGATCAATCCCGTCGCGAGAAAACCGAGCCCATAAAGTGAGCCGAGAATATTGTGCGCCCGTGAGTTGTCGGGAGGCGCCAAGCGACGATTCGTCCACCAATGCCCACCCCATAGCCCACCCCAAATAATGAATTGCGCCATTTGATGATCTTGATAACTTGCTATGCCGCTCGCCCACGAGAGAACCTCACGTAGTCCGAGTGATGCTCCGATGAGGAATGTCAATGTGGCCAGAGTGAAATACAAACTCCACCCGAACGATTTCGCTTCTGCCGGATCAGCTACGTATTGCCGGCGAGCCCACAACGCAATTGCGAGATACATCGGGATTCCAACCACGACGAAGGAAACATTTCTCGCCAGTTCCGTTTGATTCGAAACAAGGACATCAGAGTTGGCAATCCATAAGCCCAATAAACCCGACAGCCCGTTTCCGACCACCACGATCAATCCATAAAGGAGCGAGTACTGAAAAAACCTCCTGATAGAGGCACTCTGAATGCCGTCCTGCGAAGGACCGGCGCGCAGCCGGCGAACTCCCAAAACTATTAGACCAATAAAAACAATCGGAAACAGGAAACCAAAAATCATTTCTCATTCACCCCGCAGTCGTAGAGTGGCCAAGGAATTCCAACGAGTTGCCACCTTTCATCGCGTCGCTCAAGTCGCAATGTATGAGTTTCGGTTGAGTATTCCGCGAAGAGACCACCTGTCGGAATGTCTACTTTCACGATGACTGAAGCTTTTCCAACACTTATTGCGGTGGAAGAAAGGTAGACGCCCATCTCAGATTGCACAAAAGCTCGATCAAGATCTTGAACTGAGCACTCACTGTCCCTTGCCAAAAGTGTCGCTGCTTTGTCAAGATCACCATTCATTATCGAGGTTAGGTAAGTTTGCACTACTCCCTGCGGGGTAGTCAGATCCCACTTAATCACCTCTTTATTGGATGATGTGAAGACTACGATCCCCGTAAAGGTGATAACGAAACTTATGAAGATCAACAAAATTACGTTTGGCGTGAATTTCCCTCGTCGTAACGGCTCTCCAGCAGCATTCGTACTCATGCTAATCAAGGTACAGGGAAAGAGTTCTTTTGAGAACAGAATTGATGCTCAAAGGAACTGAAAAACAAGATACCTTTTAGCCATGATTGTTGATTCCGCACTCTACCAAAATGGCCTTCGAGTGCAGGGACCGGAAGACATATCCGACCTCGTTGATAAAGCTAAAAATGAAGGTGGTTTTGTCTGGCTCGGGCTATCCGCTCCCAGTCAAGAAGAATTCGAGATGGTCGTAGGTGAACTCAATTTTCACCCGCTAGCCGTTGAAGATGCCGTGACAGCAATGCAAAGACCAAAACTTGAGGACTACGATGGATTAACATTTTTTGTTATTAAAACCGTTTTCTTTGACGCGACCGAGAGCGAAATCACGACCGGAGAAGTTCTCTGTTTTATAACTGATCACTTCATAGTGACCGTCCGTCACGGCGAAGGTTCCCCACTTACCTCCGTCAGAGCGGATCTTGAGGACAAGCCGAACTTGCTAAAGCACGGACCGTACGCAGTACTGCATGCTGTGGTTGACCGAGTAATCGACGGCTATACCGCCATTGCTGCGGCGCTCGAAAGGGAAGTTGCCGGCCTTGAGGGAAATGTTTTTAGCGGTACGCGCCAGACTTTCTCGCAGGATATTTACTTTTTGAAACGAGAATTTGTAGAATTTAGACATGCAATCGAACCGCTACTTTTCCCAGTTCAGCGGATTGCGAGTGAAACATTTTCACCAGTGCCGTCTGAGCTGAAACCTTTTTTTCGAGATACCTTAGATCACCTACAGAAAGCCTGCGATAACGCCTCTGGTCTTGACTCACTACTTTCGGCGGTCTTGCAGGCCGATCTAGCTCATGTGCAAGTGCAACAGAACATTGATGTTAGAAAAATCTCGGCATACGTTGCTCTAGCCGCGGGTCCAACGATGATTGCCGGAATCTACGGAATGAACTTCCAGCACATGCCAGAGCTAGAGACACAATACGGTTATCCAATTGTTATTGGGATTATGATTACGCTAACCGCGTTTCTCGTTCGTAAATTCAAGAAATCTCGGTGGCTCTAGGGGAACCACTTTTTCAGGAGCGAGTACCAACCGTCGATTTCAAAGCGCGGATGATGAACGCGTAGAGGCTAAGCATTAACGTGACCCTGCCGATAGTCACCAGACTCCATCCAAACTTGTCTAGGATCTCCGACTTGGCGACAAATAAGGTCCATCCAATACAAATCGCGGCAAATACAACCCTCAGCCACGTGAACCATCTCTGTCTCCACAATGCGAGTGTTCCCGTCAACACCATAGGAAACATAATTGCGCCGGCGGCCGCGAAAAGTTGAAGACTAAACAACGCTCCAAAAACCCGCACAAGAGCAACCGACCAGCGCTGTCGACTCGGATTAATGAAAAGATAAACGAGGGCTTGGGCCAAGGCAAATATTCCAAACCCCAGAATAATTCCCATCGTGCCACCCCAAGAAAATTCAGGGTCGGTCGAAATCCATCTCATCCAAAGTCGGGCAATTACACCGACAAGTAGTCCGATGATCAAAGCCCCTAAAATTGGGAGCCAGCGATGTCGCCGAAATACTCGAATTTCCATAATGTCCACCCCCTCTCTCCAAAGCGGGGAAGCAAACTTGTTTAAGCAAAATTGTGACTATAACGCCCGTCAATTACAAGAGTTTGAAAACACCAAAATTCATTTCTGTGCGAAGCTCAAAACCCATCGCCTCGTAAAGTCGAATGGCATTCTCATTGCTTGCTGCGGCATGAAGGAATGGCTTGTTGCCGTCGGCATTTATATTTGCTACCAAAGTGCGGGCCAAACGCCCGGCCATCCCTCGCCCACGAAAGTCCGGATCAGTACATACGGCGCTAATCTCGCACCAGCCCAGCGGATTCATCCGACGCCCGGCCATCGCAATCAATTTTCCTTCTTCCTTAAACCCGATGTAACCGCCGAGTTCTATCGTCCTCAGCGCGAATGGTCCAGGTTCAGTGCGCGCAACCAAATCCAACATCTGCGGCACATCATCGTCATTCAAGTCCACAACATCTGGATCGCGAAATCCTTCGACTTTGTCGCCCAGCATTTGAACCCCGACGCCGGAGAGGATGACTTCCCATCCAGGTGCCACCCGAAACTCGCGCCGAATAAAGACCGGCGTATCGTCGGGCCCGACCATCTGCGACAAGTCATGCCACGATTGCTCGTCATCAAGATCGTCTATACCCGCGAAAAGTGAGACCTCAACTGGGTATCGCCGAGCCCTTCCATTAACTTCTGCGAGTCGAGAGTGTGGTCCATTAAGGGCTGACCAGACTGGATTATCTAATTCCATTATTGATGGATCGGTAGAAGCCATGTCGGGAAGTCTAGGGGTTGGCTATCCGATCGTCGGTGGACTTGGATCCTTCGGATAAAGTACATGTCCAATAATGCTTTATTTTTAATTGACTCCAACGGCGCAGGGACAGACACTCGTCAGAACCGAGGCAACAACCAGCCAAGTCGCACGTTTTTTCATGTTCATTCCAACTTTGAAACTGCTCGGATTCTTATTGAGCCGTCCATCCACCGTCGATAGGAATCGCAGTTCCGGTTATGTTGTGAGCCGCGCGATTGCACAACCACAATGCCAGTTCTCCGATATCGCCCGTGGTGGAAAGGCGTCTACTCGGCTGTTTTTCACTCAAAAGATCAGCCACGCCCGCAACTCGGTCTCCGCCGAATTTCTCCACTCGCAATTGAATTTGCGGCTCAATAAGGGCAGTCTCAACCCAACCCGGGCAGATCGCATTTACCGTAACGCCACCGCTTTCTGCGCTGCCCGCATCGGCATACTCCAATGCGGCTACTTTCGTAAGGCCAACAACTGCGTGCTTTGCAGCCACATAAGGTGATTTCGAAACAGAAGCTACCAGCCCATGTACTGAGGCAACATTGATAACTCTTCCAAAACCTCGTTCTCGCATTTGGGGTAGCAGTAATCGCATAGTGTCGAAATACGAAGAAAGGTTTATCGCAATAACATCGTTCCACTTTTCGCGCGACATTTCCTCAATGGGAGCGGTGTGCTGAATTCCGGCGTTATTTACCAAAATATCGATGGGGCCATCTTTGAGCAGTGCGGTAATTAATTCTTCCGTCTCTGAACTATCTCGCAAATCGGTTACGTGACTTTCCACTTTAGATGCGCCAGCTGCCAAAACGGTTGCCTCTGCGGCGGCAATTACTGCAGGAGTTGCAAGGCCATGCAGCACAATTTCAACACCTTCACTTGCGAACGCCGTTGCTATTCCTAAACCGATTCCCTGAAACGAACCAGTAATAAGTGCGCGTTTTCCAGTTAATTTTTGACTCATTAAAGCACCACAGCCTCTCCATAAATAGCGTTTGCGCTACGTCTTGCGCCTTCTTCACTCATAATGACACTGTAATGATTTAAGTTGTCCAGAGTCCGAACAGTAATTTTCGGAAACTGCTCTAAGAGCGCATTCAGCGCCTCGAGCGGGTAGAGCGGAGTTTCTTCATTTTGCAAACCTCTGGTCGTGCGCAGCAAAAGAACTTCTTCTCTTAACCCGGCACACGATTTTGGAATTAAATCTCCCTCAAATTCATCACGAACATCTTCTTCTAGCGCTTTAACACTGGTCCGCGGTCGAAGATTGGGCGGAGATCCTTGCAAGTCGTAATCGGAATATTCATCAAGTTCTGGACTCCAAATTGTTCCCAAAGCTGGATTAGTTTTCCAAAAATCTCGATAAGCCTCACTTGATTCAAATTTCATTGATAGTCGTGCCAGAGCGGGCCCTAAAATAATGGGCGTAATCTTCTCCACTGTGAAACCAGCGGGTAATGGGAATAGAACCCCGCCATCGATAAAGACCAACCTGGAAACTTTTTCTGGGTAGATTCCAATCAGCGCGACTCCGACAAAGGCCCCCATTGAGTGACCAATTACTTCCATTTTTTCAAAACCGAGAAAATCAATTATGGCGCTCATATCTTGCGCGTGCGCAGCCATTCCGAAGGGTCCTTCGATATTGTTTGATTCTCCTCTACCCCGAAGATCTGGCGCATACGGCGTGAAACCGCGGGAGATAAGTTCTTTTGCAAAAAACGGCCAAGCTCGATTGGAAGAGGTAATTCCATGCAACAAAAGCACTGGCTTTCCGCCAGTTGGTCCATATCGGAAAAGGGCGAGATTGCCCCCTTTCACAGGAACTTCAAACTTGGCCTCAGGTATAAATACTGGAATCGTCACTAGTCCACTATCTCAAGCCTGGCGAACGAATGCCACCATGGATTACTAATAATTCGAATGAAAAATACGACTTGGATAACGAAATCGTGATTTATAAATGCTATTGACTTGCAGTGCGCGCAGTTACACTCAAGCGAGCTGATCGCCAATCGATTGGCCTTTATCGTATTTAGGAGATGAGTGAATGCGTAAGCACACCTCGTCCGCGCGAGTAGGGATTGCAGCTTTGGCTCTTGCGATCGCTATTCCAGCGGCTATTTCAGTACCTGCTCAAGCAGCAGCCGATATCAAGATCGGCGTAATTACAACTACTTCAGGCGGACTGAAGTCTTATGGTGAGGCATACACTGCCGGCCTCGAGTGGGGACTTAACTACTACACCAAGGGAACAATGAAAGTTGGTGGAGCAAAGATTGTCCTCACGAAGAAGGACGATGGCGCAGATCCCGCCTCTGCAACTGCTTCCTTTAAGGAAATGGTCGGCAACGGCACCAAGATCATTGTTGGTACTGCATCTTCAGGAGTTGCCCTTACCTTGGGACCTCTAGCGGCTCAGAACAAGATTCTCTACATCTCCGGCCCCGCCAAAAATGATGGTGTCACTAGCACCACAAATAGGTACGTCTTCCGTTCTGGCAACACATCACTTCAGGACTTCGCTCCATTGGCTGGCATTAAACCAATCAGGGGCAAGAAGATGATCTTGTTCGTCGAAGAAAATGCTTTTGGTTTGGGAAATATCGGCGCAGCTCGCAAATTCTTAACTCCACAAGGAGCAGTGTTTGAGGAGATTAAGGTTTCAACGACTGCCACCGACTTCACCCCGTACGCAAAGCGTGCAGCTGATGCGAAGGCTGATTACATTTTCGTTGCCTGGTCCAACGCTCTAACTGCTGGTGGCATGTTTACAGCCCTCAAGCAGCAAGGTGTTTTTGCCAAGGCTCGTCCTGTCACCGGTCTTGCTGGCGTTGCTTCATATGACATCTACGGAACCATCTTTGATGGCACCAATGCCATTTTGACCAATAGTTACTTCCCTGGCGTTGCTCCAACCAAGTCGGGAGTCGCGTTGGCTGCTGATTACGACGCAAAGGGCCAATCACAGGATCTCTTCACAGCTGATGGCGTAAATGCCGCTCAGATGATCTTGCGAGCCCTATCTAAGAACCCCTCAGTTGACGTCGCCACGGCGATCTCAAATCTTGAGGGATGGTCCTTCGGTGGAATCAAGGGCCTCATGAGGGTTCGTGCTTCCGATCACGTGCTAGTTCAGCCAATGTTCATCACTACTTTGGACAAGGTTGGCTCACATTACAAACCACGTTTGATCAAGACGATTTACAACGTAGAGACCTGATAACTCCAAGTTAAAATTAAAGAAGCCTGGCGTGCATCTCGCGCCAGGCTTCTTTATATACTTACGCGACAATTCGGAGAGGATGCAATGAATTCACCAAAGTTGGCCCTATCAACTGACGATCTCAGTCTGACCATCGGTGGTGCAATGATTCTCGACGGAATTAGTCTCTCCGTGCATGAAAATGAGACTCTTGGAATCATCGGTCCAAACGGAGCTGGGAAGACTTCATTTTTTAATTTACTCTCGGGACTTCGTAAGCCATCACGTGGAAAAATACATTTGGGCGAGGTTGACATCACCTCATATCCCCCACATAAGCGCGCCAGTCTCGGCATCGCACGCACGTTTCAGACTTCAAGCATTTTTGTAAACCTCACACTTCTAGAGAACGTTCGCATCGCCGCCCAAGCGGCCCTTGGACATTCAATGAATACGACCAGAAACGCTTATAAATATCGCGAAGCGGTTGCGCTTGCCAATGATTGCCTTTCTCAAGTCGGACTTGGCGCACGCGCTCTGCAAATTGCCAAATCTCTTTCACATGGAGATAAGCGACGACTCGAGATCGCAATTGTGCTTGCTTCTCAAGCAAAGGTGATTCTGCTGGATGAGCCTATGGCTGGTATGAGTGTGGAGAATGTTCCCGCACTGGTTGAAATTATTCGCTCGCTAGCCGTTGTCCATAAGAAGACCGTACTTATCGTCGAACACCACATGGAAGTTATTCTCGGACTAGCTGATCGCCTTGCCGTTCTTAACTATGGTGAACTTCTTATCTGTGACACTCCAGACAAGGTTATTGCCAATCCGATTGTGCAAAGTGCTTATCTCGGTTCGAGCCTATGAACACACTCGAACTCAACAATGTGCACGTAACCATAAATGGATCGCATATTCTGCAAGGAGTTCATTTCGAGGTACCTTCCAATAAAGTAACGGCACTCCTCGGGCGAAATGGTGTGGGAAAAACTACCACATTAAAGGCCATCATGGGTATTCATCACGGCTCAGGCTCCATCACTTTAGACGGTGCGCAACTCATCGGCCAAGAGACATATCAAATCGCGAAGAACGGTATCGGATACGTTCCAGAGGATCGGGAAATCTTTTCCAGCCTCACGGTCAAAGAGAATCTGGCACTAGCGGCGCGAAGTGAGGATGCCAATTACGACCTCGTCTACTCACTTTTTCCGGAACTCGTTTCTCGGGCAACTCAACGCGCGGGGACCTTATCGGGTGGGCAACAGCAGATGGTTGCAATTGCGCGCGCCCTTCTAAACAAAAATAAAATTCTTCTTATTGACGAACCAACCAAGGGACTTGCTCCAAAGTTAGTAGCAGAA
Organism: Actinomycetota bacterium; assembly: GCA_014377015.1. GTDB lineage: Bacteria > Actinomycetota > Actinomycetes > Nanopelagicales > Nanopelagicaceae > QYPT01. The sequence continues at coordinate 713 of JACMQL010000050.1, read as the reverse complement.
GTTGCCGATGCCCTTTCCAAAGTGGCCATAGAGACAACAATGCTGCTCGTTGAACAAAATCTCGCGTTGGTAAAACGAGTAGCTCAAAACATCATCGTCATGGCACAAGGAAAAGTTATTTTTCAAGGCGGACCAGAGAGTCTCAATGACGATGAATTTGTCCATTCGATGCTCGGCGTGAGAGGAAGTCACAACTAAATGGATACTTTTCTCCTCATCACAATCACCGGAATCGGGCTCGGAGCCCTCTATTTCCTTGTGGCATCGGGTTTATCGCTCATTTACGGCTTGATGGGTGTCCTCAACTTCGCGCACGGCACCTTTCTTACGGTCGGTGCCTTTGTCGGGCTGTGGGTATCGACTCAGGTCTTCGATGTCTCGAACACTTGGACATTTTTGGTCGCGATTATCGCAGGAGGAATTGCGGCAGGAATTTTCGCTCTAGCAATGGAGCAACTCGTCATCACAAAGCTCTATGAACGTCACATCGACCAGGCACTCGTAACAGTTGGCGTCTCTCTCGTCGTCGGAGCGATATTGGCTGGTTGGTTTACCAATGATCTTCGCCTAATGCCAACGCCGGCGTGGTTCATCAATACAGTCGTAATCGGAGAAGCACGTATTCCCGTTGATCGTTTTCTGTACATCGGAGTTTCGTTGCTATTGCTTTTAATGATGTTGGCAATCATGAAGTACACCCGGATCGGATTGGT